>JAJZBU010000015.1 GCA_021851865.1 Pseudomonadota bacterium
CTATTCTCTCCACCAACGGCCGCGTGCGTGCCAGTGGCACCCGGGCGCAAACGCTCTTCCTGCTCAAGGGTATGGTCGAAGGCACGGATGGCAGGGCCCTTACTCCCTGGTTTACCCGCAAGAAGAATGGACGGCTCTACCGGTACTACCTGCCGGTACGGGACAACAAGGAACACGCCGGCGCCTCGGGTCTGCCTCGACTGCCTGCCGCTGAACTGGAAGCTGCCGTACTGGATCAGCTGCGATCCTTGCTGCGCTCCCCGAAGATTCTGGCCGAGATGATCCCCCAGGCCATTGCCATGGATCCAGGGTTGGATGAGGCGACGATCACGGTGGCCATGATGCGTGTCGATGCTATCTGGGATCAGTTGTTCCCTGCTGAGCAACAGCGGATCGTCAAACTGCTGGTGGAGAAGGTAGTGGTCGCGCCTGACAGCATCGAGGTACGACTGCGTGCCAACGGGCTGGAGAAGGTCATCCGGGAATTGCGTCCGAGTGAGATCCAGGAAAAAGCTGCGGAGGAGACAGCATGAGCAGCACAAAAATCCTGCCCACAGGCAAGACCGATATCACGGAGGCCAGCGACGGGCGCCTGACGCTGACGACCCCCATACGCATCAAGCGGCGCGGCAATCGTAAGGCGGTGACACTACCCGATGGTGAAGTCTTCAAACCCACCCGAGGGAATAGTGCACCAACTCCGATCCAGTTAGCACTGGCTCGGGGGCACCGCTGGCTGGCCATGCTGGAGTCAGGCAAAGCTAAGTCACTGACCGAGGTGGCAGAGTGCGAAGGCATGGATCGCGCCTATGTCAGCCGCATGGTCAACCTTACCACCCTGGCCCCCGACATCGTTGAGGCTATCCTCGACGAGACCTTGCCGGCAGAGGTAACGCTGTTCGATCTGGCTTCGGCCACGCCGCTGATATGGGACGAACAGAGGGCACTTCTGGAGTCCCTGTGTTTGCACCAGCACCCTGGGTGGAAATAGCACTGGCTAGGCGATGCTGCCATCCAAATGCATTGATTGGTCAACACGTAACTGATTGTTTTAGAACGGCTCGTAAAAAATGCTTTGTTGACTTCGCTGTTTTGAAGGTTGGCAGGGCTGGAGAGAATATCTGCCGAGAGAGAGAAGAATAAGCCTCAGATGAGGTGCTGTGGTAAGGTCTGGAAGTCCGCAGAGATCCGCAGGAACCCCTACGGGTGCGCGGTAGTGGGCAACAAAAAAGGCCAGCGGAGAGTGGCTGACCTTTGAAGGATGGTGGCCCAGCCCAGAATCGAACTGGGGACACGCGGATTTTCAATCCGCTGCTCTACCAACTGAGCTACCGGGCCGCAAGAGGGGCGTATTAAACCTGTTCTGCCCCGGATCGTCAAGCTTTGGGTGGAACGTAGCCCTTCGGGCGCTCGTAGTCGGCGTCGTCGAGGAACTTGGTCAACTGCTCTGCTAGAAAGATCTGGGTCGTCGGCGCCATGAGGTTGAGATGATTCTCATTGATCAGCATGGTCTGATGGCGCAGCCATTCCTGCCAGGCCTGTCGCGACACGGTGGCTAGGATCTGCTGGCCACGCTCACCTGGAAAAGGAGCGGCGGCGAGGCCTTCCATCATCGTCTTGTACTTGCGGCACATCACCATAGCGGGCATGTGGGACTCCAGCTTTCTTCGAGATAGCGCTCGACGGGCGCCGGCAGCGCCGGTTTCTCGGCGCCGTAAGCATACCAGATGCCCGGTTTTTCAGCGACGAATGTCGGCGCTGCCAGAGTCCACAGCTGCAGGTGCAGTCGATAGTGGGTGAAGTCATGCTGCAGACTGCCGGCTTTTTCCAGGGTGGCCGGTGCGAGCGCATGGTGTTCGAGCCAAGCGCGCAGATCCTGCTCAGCCGCTTCACATTCCGGCCAGCTGAAAAGTCCCGCCCATAGCCCGCGGTTAGGGCGTCTTTGCAGCCAGATGCGCCCTTGTGCGTCATGGATGAGCAGGGCTTGGCGCTGACGGATGGCGCGTTCCTGGCGGATTCGTTTACGTGGGTAGGCCGTCACATCGGCGCGGCGATACGCCTGGCAATCCTCCTTGAGAGGGCAGCGCGGGCATTCAGGCTGATACGGTTTGCAGAGCGTGGCGCCGAGATCCATGATGGCTTGTGCATAAGCGCCGGCGCGATCGTGTGGCGTGTGCTCATGCGCCCAGCCCCAGAGTAGCTTCTCGGCCGGACTCGAGCGGGCATCGAGAGGCAGTGCGTGATAGCGGGCGAGCACCCGCCGCACATTGCCGTCGAGAATGACGCCATCGGCGCCTTGCCCGAGAGCGCGGATGGCTCCGGCAGTGGAGCGCCCGATGCCGGGTAACGCTATCAGCTTCGCCAGTGTCGCGGGAAATTCACCACCGTATTGTCGCAGCACGATGTCGGCGCAGGCGTGCAGGCGATGCGCGCGGGCGTAGTAGCCGAGGCCAGCCCAGTGACTGAGGACGGCATCGAGTGGCGCCATGGCCAGGTCGGCGAGTGTCGGAAAAGCCGCCATGAAGCGCTCAAAATAAGGGATGACGGTGCTGACCTGCGTCTGCTGCAGCATGATCTCGGAGACCCAGACGCGATAGGGCGTCGCCGGGGTTTGCCAGGGCAGGTCGTGGCGACCATGCTCGGCGAACCAGCGCAGCAGAGGCGCCGCCAGCGCATCCGCCATCAGAAGTATCCCAGCAGATGCGCGCCTTGATAGAAGGCGAAGCTGCACACCCAGGCCAAGGCGATAGGCCAAGCGACCGCTACCAAGGTATAGAGACGACTGCGCGACTCATTGTAGAGGGTGACGACGGTCGACAGGCAGGGCGTATAGATCAGGGTGAACAACATGTAGCTGAAAGCTTGCACGGCATCCATCTGCAGGCGAAGGTGCTCCGCCAATGCTGGACCCTGCGCGGCGTAGATGACCGCCAGGGCGCCGAGCACGATCTCCTTGGCGACGAAGCCGAAGATGAGCGTCACGGCGAGGTGATCGTCCATGCCGAGCGGCGCCAGGACGGGATGGGCGTAGTGACCGATCAGGCCCGCCAACGTGTGTGCCGAAGCCACGGGCTCACCCCAGGGCAGATGTGTCAACAACCAGATCATGACGACGCCAGCGGTGATGAACTTGCTGGCGCGGCGCACGAAGTGCAGCACCTCATGCCAGCCCCGCAACCACATCATACCCAGGGTTGGCCAGCGGTAGGGGGGCAGCTCAAGGACGAAGGGCTCGGTGGCGGGTAGCCAGCGTTTGAAGATGAACGCCGTCAGCATCGCGGTCAAGATGCTGATGAGATAAAGGCTGAACAGGACCAGAGGCGCTTGATGCGGCGAGAACAGCACCGAGGTTAGAAAGAGAAAGACCTGCAGACGCGCTGAGCACAAGGAGAGAGGGATGATCAGCATGGTCAAGAGGCGTAAAGGCCGGCTGCGCATGACGCGCGTTCCCATCAGCGCCGGCACATTGCAGCCGAATCCCATCAGCACCATGACGAAAGCGCGGCCGTCGAGACCGAGACGGCTCATCAGCGCGTCCATGAGATAGGCGGCGCGCGAGAAATAGCCGGTGTCTTCGAGCAGGGCCATGAGCAGGAAGAAGAGGACGATGACCGGGACGAAGGAGGCGACGGTCGACAGACCATCCCAGAGGCCATCGAGCAACAGTCCGCGCAGAAAATCCGGCAAAAAGCCCAGCCAAGGCGTCAGAAAGCCGGTCTTGATGCCATCGAAGAGGGCGGAGAGAGCATCCTGAATCGGCGAGCCCAGGGCATAGACCCCCTGAAAGATGACGTACAAGATGAGAAAGAACAGCGGTAGCCCGAAGACCGGGTGCAAGAGCCAGCGATCGATGCGGTCGGTCATCTGCGGCGTCGCCTGCGCCGGCACATGGATATGACGCAAAGCTCTTTCCCGGGCCCGCGCCAGGTGTGCCTCATCCGGCACCTGTGTCCAGACCTGCCCGAGGGGCTGGGCATCACGCACGTCGCCGGCGAGCAGGGCGGCCAGGCTAGGGTCGACCTGACGCATGCCCTCACCGCGTTTGGCGGAGAGAGCGATGACCGGCATCTCGAGTTCCTGCGCCAGCCCTTCACAGTCGATGCGAATGGCAAGCTGATCCGCTTCATCGCGCATGTTCATTGCCAATAGACAGGGGCGGCCAAGGGCTGCGACTTGCAAAATCAGCCCCAGCTGCCGCTGCAGTTGCACAGCATTGGCGACGATGAGGATGGCGTCGATGGCCTGGGTCTGCAGAAAGTGCTGTACCACTTTCTCGTCGTCGGAATAACCGCGCAGATCATAGATGCCGGGTAGATCGACGAGTTCGATCAGGTCGCCGCCGACGATCAAACGTGCGGTCAGCAGGTCGACGGTAATACCAGGCCAGTTGCCGGTTCTCGCCATGGAGCCGGTGAGGCGATTAAAGAGGGTGGATTTGCCGGTGTTGGGCATGCCGAGCAGGACGACGCGTTTTTTCACCTCAGGTCACCCTCCACCATGATGGCGCCGGCATCGACCACGCGCAAAATGATGTCGGTGGTGCCGGCGCGGACCTGTAGTGGGCCATTGAAACGGGCGCGGCGGATCACTTGCACCGACTGTCCAGGCGTCAGTCCCAGGGCATGCATGCGAGCACACAGGCCTTCTTCAAGGTCGAGTGCGAGGATGCGCGCGCTCTGTCCGGCGGGTAACTGCGCCAAATTCATAGCGTCGACAGAAGCTTCGATCTGCATGGTCGCGGCACCAACAAATAAGAACATTTCTCATTATCGTTTATATCCCGTATCCACGCAAGCGTAGCTCCGGCCTTTCGTGCGACTTTTTGACCTTCGTCAAGACCGGCATCTTCGAATCAGAATTACTGATCATTCAAGTAAGTATTACTCGTTTTTCTTATGAGCAAGAAGAATTTAGCATAAGCTTATTCCAATACGACATGAGGTGCTGTGATGAAGACGCTGAAGCAGTGGCTGCCAGGGCTCGTCCTGGTGCATCTCATCCTGGTGGCAGCTTACCTCCTGGCACGTCTCGGCTTCGTGCAACATCTCGGCCTCGGGCCGCTCACCGTCGCCATCATCCTCGGTGCCGTCCTCGGCAACCTCCTGCCGGGCAGGACCCATGCCGACACGCACGCCGGCGTGATGCTGGCGCAAAAGCAGCTGTTGCGTTGGGGCGTCGCCCTCTATGGCCTCAATCTCAGTCTCGCCCAGGTCATCCATGTCGGTCCGGCGGCGCTGGTGATCGACGTTCTCATGGTCGTCAGTACCTTGCTCCTGGGCTGGTGGATCGGCGTGCGTCTGCTCGGCATGGATGAGGAGACGGCCATCCTGACGGCAGCGGGCAGCGCCATCTGCGGCGCCGCCGCCGTCGTTGCCACCGAATCGGTGCTCAAAGCCGAGCAGCACAAGACCGCCGCCGCAGTCGGTACCGTGGTGCTCTTCGGTAGCCTGGCCATGCTCGTCTACCCGCTGATCTTCCACGCCTGGACGATCAATCCCGGCCACTTTGGCATCTACGCCGGATCGACCGTGCATGAGGTGGCGCAGGTGGTAGCCATCGGCAAGACGGTGGGCAACCAGCAGATGACCAACGATGCCGTCATCGTCAAGATGATCCGAGTCATGTTGCTGGCGCCGTTCATGCTCGTCCTCGGTGCCCTGCGTCGTCGCCGGCATCCGGGTGGTGAGCGCCAGGCGGCTCTGGTGCCGGGCTTTGCTCTCGCCTTCATCGCGATCGCCCTGATCCATCCCTATCTGGGCTTGCCAGAGAAGCTGGTGGAGCTTCTCAAGGGCTTCGACACCTACATGCTGGCGGCAGCCATGGCAGCGCTCGGGCTTGGCAGCACGTTGAGCAAATTGCGCATGGCTGGCAAGGATGCACTGGTTCTCGCCAGCATCCTCTTCGCCTATCTGATACTCGGCGGTGGTCTCATCAATACCATGATCAATCGCGTCTTCGCCTGAGGGTCTGTGGTCGATGGCCGGGGGCGCAGCAGCGCCCCCGGCGTCTTTTCAGGGCTGGGGGGCGTTGGTGGCGGGGGCGAGCTGATCGAGCATCTGTTGCCGCAGAATCTGCCGTTGCTGGCGGTCGGCTTGGCGGAAGCGTTGCCGCAGCGCCTGCTTCTGTTCGATCGGCAGTCGCCGCCAAGCGGCGCGCAGTGCCCGCCGCCTCTCCGGGGGCAGGCTGCGGAACCAGCGAAAACGCTCACGCAGGCGCTCCTGCTGTGGCGCCGGCATGCGCGCATAAGCGTCGGCGCGCTGCACCAAGCGCAGTTTGCGCGCCTCCGGCATCTGTGGCCACTGATCGCGCACCGGCGCCAGCAACTGTTGTGCCGCCGGTGACAGATCCTGCCAGCGTGGGCTCGCCACCGCGGTCACCGCCAGAGCGCTGAGCAGCAGCGCTGCCAAGGTGCGTTGCCGATCAGCTGGCATGCTCATGATCCTCACCGATGACCATGAGCATGCTCATGTCATCGAGCATCTGCGGATCGACCTGTTTCTGGGCAACGGCAGGGGCCGATGCTGCCGTCCAGGTTTGTCCGGAGCCAGAAGCTAGCAGCAAGGTCATGCAGGTCACGGCCAGACCGCCACCCGCCCAGCGCAGCATCAGCCAGGGCCGCTGCTGTCGGCCCTGCAAGACCTGACGGCGTATGCCTTGCAGACGCCGCACCTGTTCCGGCTGCAGGGCCTGCGCATGGCGGTCAAGCGTATGTTTGAGGGTATCTAACATGATGTCGTCGGGGTCATTCATGACTATCTCCGAGATGTCCTCGAATACTTTGCAGCGCTCGGAACAGATGCGTCTTCACGCTGCCTTCACTGCACTCCATGGCCACGGCGCACTGCGCGACGTCGAGTCCTTCCCAGATGCGCAGCATGAAGGCCTGTTGTTGGCGCAAGGGCAGCGCACGCACGGCTGCCTCGACCCTCTCCATGTCGCGGGCGCGTTCGATGAGCAGGGCTGGATCGCGCGGCACCGGGTCGGGTGCGTCCGCCACCGGATCAAAGTCATCTTCACGGTCGACACCTGGCAAGGCCTGCCAGAAGCGGCGTCTCTGCCGCGTCTGGCGTCGATGCCAGTCGAGGATACGATTTTGCAGGATGCGCATGAACAGAGCCGGCCATTGCGCCGCCGGGCGGTCACGGTACTTGCGCACCAAGGCGAGCATGGCGTCCTGAACGATATCGAAGGCCTCGGCGTCGACGCGCGTCGCCATGCGCGCCATGCGAAAAGCCCGCCTTTCGACGCCGCTGAAAAAGACATCGAGCTCGTTGCCGCCAGAAAATGACGCGTCATCGAGGGGCGTCGTCAATAAAAACTCCTGCATGATCGCATAACCACCTTACCTGTGCCCTGACCGACATAACGTCGCTGTGCTGCTGCGGTTGACCCAAGGGCGCTGATCCTCATCGATAGACCGGGTGCCAGTAGATGACCGGAGCGCGTCCGCTGTAGATGCCAAAGGAAGCGAGGCCGGATGGCGTCGTCGCGGTGACACCGGACTGACCGGCATTGTAGGGGAAAATTTGCAACCAAGCTGGCGCTTGCGGCAGGCTGAGGAGGATGGCACCGGTCACCCCGGGCGCCGACAGCTGCACCTGGGTCTGGCCACCGAGCAGCAAGGCCTGGTAAGGCGTGACATAGCTCGGCTGAGTGCTTTGCAGGGTCAGCCCTCCCTGCGGATCGATGAGCTGATAGTCGCCATAGCTGGCATTGCTCCCGCTTGGGCTCAGCGGCAAACTGGTGCAGTTGTCGAGGGTGTTGAGAACGAAGTCGCTGTTGCCACCACCGACGCTGGTGTAGTACTGGGCGCTGACCGGCACATTGAGGGGGAGGAGCTCGGAGCCGTTGGCGTCGCTGATCCACAGACGACCATAGCGCTCGCTCGTGCTGCCGAGGGCGACGGCATCCGGCGTCGTGCCGCCTGAACTGGCGAGGTTGAAACCATTGAGGCCGATACCATCGCTATCGACCGAGGCTAAGCCGACGTTGAAGTGATCAAAACTGCCATCCGGCTTGCTCGCGGCATTGAGGCTGAGGGGCATGCTGACGGCATTGCTCTGGCCATTTGTCCAGGTATTGCCATTCATAGTGCCGAGGCTGAGACGCGCGCTCAGGGGGGTGATCGTCGTGCCGAGATCGACGGCGCGCGGGAAGAGGTCGACGCTAGCGGGGCTGTTCAGCTGCAATTTGGCGAAATTGCCCGTGTAGTTGGTGGTGGTGTTGTTAGCCAGATTCTGCGCGACGAGGGTGAACCCTGCCTGCATCATCTGCTGCATATAGGTAAAACCGCTAGCGCAGGCCGGCGTCAATTGGCCAGAGCCGCTCAACAGCGCCAGATGATCGGGGACGAAACGTCCGACGTCCGGCGCCTGACCCTGCACCAGATTGATGCCACCGAGATAGTTGTTGAGGCTGGCAGTGAGCTGGATGATGCCCACCTCGCTGTAGCTGGCCGTGGTCGTGGCCGTGCCATTGCTGAATCCGCTCACGCTGGTGGGGGAAAAAGTGCCGACATTGCCCGGGTTGGGCAGGATCTGCAGCGGCGCCAAGTTGACCGTGGCATTGAAGTGTGGGGTGACCGGGTCGCCGATGAGATTGCTGCCGGGGTCAGGTTGGCCATCGTTGTTCGTGTCCTGTGAGCTTTGCCAGAGCACCGCCTGCACGGTCATCGAAAAATTGTCGCCCGCTTTGACGAAGTAGGGGCTGTCGTTGGCATTGTCGGCGTAGGACAAGGCCGCATCAGTGAGACCATTGGCCAAGCGATCACCGGAGAAATCGATGGCGAATCCAAAAGGACGGATGGCCCAGAGAGGACCACTGCCGCCGATGACGTTGTTGCCTCCCGTGAGGTTGACGGCGAAACCGCTGCTATCATCGACGAGATTCAGCGCCACCTGTCCGACGTCATCGCTGCCCAGGGTGAATTGCGCGCTGCCGGCGACGAAGTTCAGGCTGATATTGTTGCTGCCCGGTTCACTGTTGGGCAAAGCGACGCCGGCGATATTGGGCGCATTGCCACCGGGATCGAGCGGACCGCGCTGCACCCAGGCCTTGAGGTTGTAGCTGCCGTTGTAGGCAGTGGCCACTTGGCACTGTGCGCCGCCGCTACCATTGCGCGTCCACATTTGCGCTTGCAGCTGTTGCGGACGTCCAGCGACGACGTCATTGCCAATGGGATCGATGCTGCTGATGACGAAGGCGTCATCACGGAAGCTGACGCTGCTGCTTTGTCCCGACACGCCGCTGCTGCTGGCGCTGATGACCAAGTCATCGGCATGGACGTCGTTCAGCAACAGGGTGACCTGGCCCTGATCGGCGGGTGAAAAGGTGTAGATGGCTCCACCGGTATCGCCATTGGCGCTGAGGCTGCCCTGCGCCGCCGGCCCCAGACTCCAGCTGCCATGGCCGCTGCTGGTGCTGATCTGCAGACTGCCGGTGTAAGCGGTCATGGCGGCACCACTGCTGTCGAGCATGGTGAAGGTGACCGACTGCGGGCTGCAGGTGCTGGCCTGCGCCGAAGCGCTGATGCTGATCGCCGCGATCAGGCTGGCCTGGCAATAAAAGAGCTGGCTGGCCGGGATGACCTGCGATGCGATATGCCGTGACTGCCAGCTGAGTACGACACTGGCGAAGCCGAGATGCTGGAAATAGTCGAGATCAATGGGGTAGTACTGTCCGGCTTTGAGCGCTATCGGCCCCGAGGACGCCGTCGTCGCCGACTGCAATGTCCAGTCATTGATGATGTTCTGACCGTTCAAGGACAGGCGATTGCCGTCGTCGCTGGTCACCGAAAAGGTGTAGTCGTCATTGCGCGGGACTTGGACGTAGCCGATCCAGCGCGTCGAGAAGTCGATGCCGGGAATGCCAGTGATGGGGGAGTTCTGAAAACCCCAGTTGAAGTTGATCGGAGCGTCGATCCTCTGCACGCTGTTGCCGGTGAAAAAGGCGAAAGCCACACCGTTCTGATCGTAGTAAGTGCCCTGCAATCCGGGGGCATACTGTGTCCCACTCTGCTCAATCAGCGTCGCCGCGCTGTTGGCGGCGACGGCATAGCCGTTGCTGCCGAGCAGCTGATTGACGGTGACCGTGTAGCTGGTGCCGGCGCTGAGGGTCGTGGTGGTGAGGATGACGCCGCTGGCATTGTTGGGATCGACGCTGGCGCTGAGGATGCTGGCGCCGCCGTTGATCTGATAGTTGGTGAGCTGAGTGGCGCTGCTGGGATCGATGGCGGCGCTGAACAGCAATTCGAGGGTGTTGCTGCTGCCGCAGGGCTGTGTTATGCCCTGCAGGCTGGGTCCTTGCAGGGAGTAGAGGTCAGCTTGCGGCACGGTTTGCCAGTAGCCGCCTTGCAAATAGGCTTTGTAGGAAATCCAATTCAGTTGGGCGAT
The DNA here is from genome assembly GCA_021851865.1 of Pseudomonadota bacterium. GTDB lineage: Bacteria > Pseudomonadota > Gammaproteobacteria > Pseudomonadales > Moraxellaceae > JAJZHK01. The sequence continues at coordinate 10,392 of JAJZBU010000015.1, forward strand.
GGCGGCGCCGAGGTTTTGAAAGTATTCGATGCGGATGGGATAGAGGCCGCGGGCGATGTATTGAAAACCCCAGTAGTCGGCGGTTTGGGCGTGCTGCGTCCAGTCGTTGATGAGCTCATCACTACCGTTGAAGACGGCACTGCGGCCGGAGCCGATCGGGTCGTTGAAGTCGATGTAGACGCGAATGCCATCATCGCTTTCGGTATTGATCGCCCAGTAGTCACTGGTCGGGAATTCGATGGCGCCGGTCCAGGCGACGGCGAACTGGGTCTGCTGGACATTCGTCGCCGGCGAAACCGTGCTCCAGTTGAAGTTGATCGTCGGATCGATACGTTGCAGCACCGGTGTGCCGCTGAAAGCGAGATACTGTGGATTGTTGTTGTAGTTGTAATAGCTGCCATAGAGGCCGTCACCGGTACTGCCTCCGGTACCACCGCCGGGAGGGGCGGCGACGGCCATCATGGCGCAGACATAGAGCCCGAGAAGACGCAGGATCATAGCCATAGATCAGCCTCCAGGGTGCGCGCGACGCTGTCTGCCTGTCCGGGGGAGCCGCTATGGGCGAGGGCGGTCAAGGTATACCAGGTATGGGTTTGTCCGTCTTCGCTGATCGGGCCGTAGGATTGGCAACTGACGTCGACTTGAAAACCGTTCAGGCTGCCGTCCTGCAGTTGCAGGACGGCGCTGCACGACTGGCCATGTTCGAGTCGATAGATGCCCCAATCGAGACCGCTCTGCGCAGCGCTGAAGGCGCGCAGCTGCAAGCTCTGATGGCCACTGGCGGTGCTGCTCAGGCTGAGCCATTGGCTGAGCAGGGCGATCACGCCGGCGACGATGACGATGATGAAGATGGCCAGAACCAGGGCGATGCCGCGCTGTCGGCGCTCAGATGCCGTTCGGGACATAGACCTGCTCCAGAAGATTGACGCTCTCGCCATTGCCGGTCAGGGTCAGTTGCAGGGTGATGACGCCGCTACGGGTGGCGGTACCGCTCTGATAGCTGAACTGACAGGCGCTGATCTGTGGACTAACCAGGGCTGAGGTGCTGCCCGCCGGTGGACTGGCGACGGCCGGCTGAATGGCGTAGGCGCTGTAGCGCAGGAGTTGTCCGGAGCTGCAGATATAGCTGATCGGCGTGTCGACGACGTAGTAGCGCTGTGCCGGCGAAGGATAGGGAAACTGCCAGGCCGATGACAATGTGATCAGGCTCTCGGGACTGCCGCTGCTGACGCTCACACTGGTGCCGGGCGGGGTGATGACGGCATCGCCGGCGTAAGCATCGGCGCCCGGTTGCCCGGTGTGGTAGATCACCAGGCGGCTGCCCGCTGGCACCGGCGCCTGCGGACCGGCGACCTGAAAGCTGCTGTCCGGCTGTGTGAAGTCGAGGGTGTCGGAGCTCGGCAGATTGCTGGCGCTGGCACGATAGCGCCCGGCGGTGGCGACGTGCAGCAGTTCGAAGCCCTGGCCATTGGCGCTGACGCGCAGGCTGTTGGGCAGGGCTTCGTGGATGTCGCGCTGCATCAGATCGAGGGTATTGTCGGCGAGCATGACCAGATGGGTACGTTCGCGCGTCGCCGCCCAGGCCTGGAAGGGCGACGCCGATAAAGGCAGGATGACGGCGGCGATAATGCTGATGAGGACCAGGGAGATGACCAGCTCGATGAGGGTGAAGCCGCGCTGCCCCATGTTCAGTACCTCGTCCGGATGGCCGTCGTCATCGTCTGCAGGCCGGTCGCCTGAGCGATGACGGTGATGTCGATGCGCAGGACGTCGGCCGGTGGCAGGCCCTGCCAGGCGTAGTTGGGGGTGACGCTCACCTTGATCTCGTAGGCGCTCAGCGCCGGAATCGCCTGACCATACTGATCGTGCGCACCGACGTCATCGAGGCCGTTGTAGTCGCAGATGTTGTTCATCTGCGCGCGTACCTCCACCGGTCCGGCACAGGCCGGCGCCGTCGCCGCCAGGCTCGGATCGACGAAGGGCTTGGCGGTGATCTCCTCCATATAGGCGCGGGCGATGGCGTTCGCCTGTTCAGCGATCATCGGATCGGCCGAGTGCCCGACGAGGGCGCCGAGAGCGCCATAGAGTGCGCCGGCGGCAAGACCGATGACGACGAGGGCGATCACCAGCTCGATGAGGGTGAAGCCGCGTGCTTTCATTGGATGTACCCGCTCAGCCCGTAGAGGACGTAGCTGCGGCTGACCGCGCCGCCCTGCGCCTGGATGGTGAGCTGATTGAAAGGCGCACTGTTCCAGCTGCCGCTACGGATGCTGCCGTCGGGGGCGAAGATGAGGTTGCCGAGGCCGCCGCTCAACACCAGATCGCTCGGCGCCGTCGCCGCCAGGGCCGTGCCCGTCTCCGGATCGATGAGGGTCTGCGTGAACGCAGGCGGCAGAGGCCCGCCCGGACATTGCGCGTCGCTCATGGCCTGATACCCGGTCGCCGAGATCTGCATCTGCACATGGCAGCCACTGGTCACGGCGGCGTCGTGGGCATAGCGCAGCTGGTTATAGAAAGACTCTTCAAAACCGCTGTCACGAAAGGTGGTCTGCGAAAAAAAACGCGGCCCGACGAGGGCCGCGGTGATGCCGATGATGAGCATCACCGCGATCAGCTCGACCAGGGTGAAGCCGCGCACCGCCGGCATCGGCGCCGGCATCAGCAGGCGAGGTAGTTTGCCGGTGGTGCGGTGACCGTCGCCGCCACTCCTGGGGCTGCTGCGTTATAGGTGATGATGCAGGTGGCAGGGGCATTGACCGGCGAGATGACACCGGCGGCGGTGATAGTATAATCCGTGGCGCTCAATTGCGCCGCCGTCATGATGCCGGCATTATCAGCGGTCGGATAGCCGTTGAGCATGGTGACTGCCTGTCCTTCCAGCATGATGTTTCCTGCCGGCTGACCACTCGCCAGCCAGTCGGCGTGGGCGATGGCCATGGCCGAGTTCACCGCGCCGCGTGCGCCCTGCAGGGAGGCGTAGCGCGCCTGCTGGCTGAGATCGGCGAAGCGCGGCAGGGCCACCGCCGCCAGGATGCCGATGATGACGATCACCATCACCAGTTCGATGAGGGTGAAGCCGCCTTGTTGTTGCCGTCTTGTCGCTTGCATCGTGACACTCCTCTTGGGGACTTGTTTTAGCGTAAATCTTGAGCGTGCATCAGTGTGCATCATCGTGAATCTCGACCCGTCCCTGGTGGGTGTCGTAGATCAAAAACCGCCTTTCGCTACCGAGCTCGTCCTTCTCCGCAACGACACAGAGACCGCCGGGCAGATCACGCGCCTGCCAGTGCGGATCCGCACTGCCGCTGAGGGTCTGCCACAGACCGGCGCAGCCGCCCAAGGATCCTGTCTGCAAAGCCTGCGGCCAGCCTTCGGCGCTGAAGCGGTAGCGTGCGAGATCGGGTGACAGGGGTGTTTCCCGGCCAGCGATCAGGCGCTCCTCATGTAGTATAGAGACCGCCGCAGAAAATTGCTCGCTCAGTCGCTGCCATTGTGCGCCGCGCATCGCCAGCAGAGCGCCTTTTATCGGCCGGATGGCCCAGGTGAGCAAAAGGGCGATCATCATGACGACGACGATGATCTCGAGTGGGCCGCCGCCGCGGAGCTTCACTTTCCGGCGATCGGCAGCGTCGGTGCGCGACTTCATGGAGGGCGGTTTCATCGGTGATGCAACATCACCGAACTGAGGTTCCATAAGGGCAGGAAGACCCCCAGGGCCAGGATCAGGACGATGCCGCCGACGCCGAGCAGGAGCAGGGGTTCGATACGGTCGGTCAGACTTTTCAGGTCATAGTCGACCTCTTCGTCATAGAAATCAGCGACTTCATTGAGCATCTCTTCGAGGGTGCCCGATTCTTCACCGACCATGAGCATTTGCAGCACGAGGGGAGAGAACATGCCAGTGGCGGTGGCGGTGCGGCTGATGCTGTCGCCGCGTTGGATCTGCTCGGCCATGCCGGTGATGGCGGCGCCGATATAGTCGTTGTCGACGGCCTTGGCGATGACCTGCAAGGAGGTGATGATGGGGACGCCGGCGCGCGCCATCATCGCAAAAGAGCGGGTGAAGCGGCTCAGCATGACGCGCTCGAAGATGTCGCCGACGAGGGGAAGTTTCAGTTTGAAACGATCCCAGCGGTAGCGTCCGAGCGGCGTCTGGATATGGCGGTGCAGCAGGACGGCGGAAGCGACGAGGATCAGCAGTACCAGCCAGCCGTCGTGGATGACAAAGTGGGAGGTGGCGATGAGGATGCGGGTGGGCAGGGGCAGGCTGGCGTGCAGCTTGGCGAAGACGCCGGCAAAAGCAGGGATGACGAAGACGTTGATGATGATCAGTGCGATGGCCAGCGCCACGAGCACGAAGCTGGGATAGCGCGTCGCCTGCTTCAGGCGTTTGCGCGTATCGCGTTCGCGCTCGAGGTGTCGCGACAGATCGATGAAGATTTCATCGAGACGACCGGTGTTTTCGCCGACACGGATCATGTTGACGAACAAGGCATTGAAGGTATCGGGATGCTGCCCGAGCGACTGGGTGACGCTCTGCCCGGACTGCAAGGTCTGCACGGCGTCGCTGAGATGCTGGCGCAGCGTCGCCGATCGACTCGAGCCGGCCAGGGTGGCGAGGGCGCGGATGACCGGCACACCGGCGCGGGTGAGGGCGTTCATCTGACGGCAGAACATGATCAATTCGTCGATGCCGACGGGCGTATGGCGCCAGCGCTGCTTGAGATTAGCGAGGATGTCCTCGCCAATGGCGGCACTGACGGTGCTGGCGACGATGTGCACCGGCGTGATCTGTCTTTGTTGCAACAGGGCAGCTGCCGCTGCCGAGCTGCTCGCCTCCACCTCGCCCTGGACTTTCTGGCCCTGACGGTTGCGGCCTTGGTAGCGGAATGCTGGCATGGTCGCCTCAATCAGCTTCGATCAGATGCGTGACTTCAGCGAGCGACGTCAGTCCCTCGGTCGCCAGCTCGAACGCCGTTTCTGCCAGCGGACGATAACGCGGACTGGCACGCGCGGCCTGGGTGAAGGCATTGTGATCATTGTCGCGCAGAGCGCGCATCATCGCTTCATCGAACTCCAGCCATTCATAGACGCCGATGCGCCCCTTGTAGCCGATCATCTGGCACTGACGGCAGCCGCGCGCTTTGAAGAAGCTCGTGTCCTGCGACTTGAGTTCGAGTTTGTCCGGCAGCAGAGCGAGGGTCTCTGCCGCTGTCTCGTCGGCTTCCTTGCAATGCGGGCACAGACGGCGCACCAGTCGCTGCGCCATGATGGCGCGCAGAGCGCCCGCCGCCAGATAAGGCTCGATGCCCATATCGACGAAGCGCATCGCTGCGCTGATCGAGTCGTTGGTGTGCAGCGTACTGAACACGAGGTGACCGGTGATGGCGGCACGCAGACCGATCTGGGCGGTTTCAAGATCGCGCATCTCGCCGACCATGATGATGTCGGGATCCTGGCGCAAGGCGGTGCGCAGAACCTTTTCAAAGGTGAGCTCGATCTTGTTGTTGACCTGCACCTGGACGACGCGCGGCAGCTGATACTCGATGGGGTCTTCGACGGTGATGATCTTGATGTCGGGAAGATTGAGCTCGGCCAGGGCGGCGTAGAGGGTCGTCGTCTTGCCCGAGCCGGTGGGGCCGGTGACCAGGATGAGGCCATGCGGTTTGTGGATGACATGGCGCAGACGTTCCAGGATCGGCGCCGGCATACCGACTTTGTCGAGGTCCTGCAGATGGCCGCTGTGATCGAGCAGGCGCAGCACCACCGATTCACCAAAAGGCGTCGGCAGGGTCGAGAGGCGCACGTCGATGTTTTTACCGAGCACCTTGATGCCGAAACGGCCGTCCTGGGGCAGACGTTTTTCCGAAATATCCAGCTCGGAAAGGATCTTCAGCTTGAGCACGACGGCGGCGGCGATGCGCCGCTCATTCATCACCTGTTCCTGCAAGAGACCATCGACGCGCTTGCGCAGGCGAGTGACCGACTCTTCCGGCTCGATGTGGATGTCGGAGGCACCGCTACGCACGGCGTCTTCGAACAAGCTCTGTAGCAGACGCGCCACCGGCGCATCGGCGGCGCTGGCGCTGTTGGCCAGTGTCGCGACGTCGAGGTCGGACTCGCGCAACTCTTCCTCGAGCTCGCCGGCGAGCGAAGCGATCTCCTCCTGCTTGCTGTAGATCGAGTCGATGGTGTTGAGCAACTGGTGCTCGCGCACCACGGCGGTGCTGACGATGCGATTGAGGCGACGCTGTAGCTCATCGACGGCGTGCAGATCGAGAGGATCGGACATGGCGATGAGCAGGCGACCATCCTGCTCGCCGAGCAGCAGGGCACGGAAGCGTCGCGCCAGGGCTTCTGGCAATTGTCGCGCCACTTCAGTCCGCAGAGGATAGGTGTTGAGGTCGATGAAGGGGATGCGCAACTGATGTGCGAGCAGGCCGAGGAGATCGTCTTCATGCACCAGATGCAGGTCGATGAGCACCCGCCCGAGCTTCTTGCCCGAAGACTTCTGCTCGGCGAGGGCCTGCTGCAGATGGCTCTCGCTGATCAGGCCGCTTTGCAGCAGCAGATCGCCGATGCGCAGCTTAGGTACGGGTGAGCTCATGTCTTGCCCCCGGGGGGCGCCTTCTCGCCGGGCAGGGTGAAGTCTTCCGGGCCTAGGTGCAGACGCTTGCCGCTATGGTTCAGGAAGTCATCGACGCGCATGGCGGGGACGACGACGGGACGCAGCAGGAAGACCAGTTCGGTCTTGTTGTCGACCTCATTTTTCTGCTGAAACAGATATTTGAGGATGGGGATGTGGCCGAGGATGGGGGTCGTCGCCAGAATGCGCGTGTGATTGGTCGTCATCAGACCGCCGATGACGATGATCTGGCCGCTACGGCCGCGCACGACGGTGTCGGCCTCGCGCATCTGACTGAGCGCCAGAGGGAGGGTGAAGGTGCCGCCGAGGGTGTTGCCGAGATCGAAATTCTTGTTTTGCTGCGTCACCTGCGTCACCGACGGACGCACATGCAGAACGACCTCCTGATTGTGAATCTGCGGCGTGATGTCGAGGGCGATCCCGGAGAAGAACTGATCCAGCACGAGATTCGGCACGATGACCGAATTGTTGATGCCGGTGATCAAGGTGGTGAAGGACAAGGCGGTGGCGAAGAACTCGTCGGTGCCGACCTTGATCAGGGCTTTCTGATTGTTCATCGCCGCCACGCGCGGACTGGAGAGCACGTTGACGTCGCCTTGCGTTTCGAGGAGTTGGAGGACGCCGGTGAAGTTGCCGCCGGTCATGGCCATGCCGAAGACGCCACCGATCTGGTCGGGGTTGCTGAGCGGCGAACTCGGCACGCCGGCCGAGGATTGCGAGCCGACCGACAGGTTGCTGAGCTTGTTGCCGGCCATCTGCGACAACTGTTGCCAGTTGATGCCTTCCTGCGCGCCGCTGTTGAGCTGCACCTCGACGATCTTGGCGTCGATGAGGACCTGGCTGTTCATGGAGTCTTCGGTCTTTTGCAGATAGTCGGCGACTACTTTCTGCAGCTCGGGCGGCGCGGTGACCATGACCAGGCCCGACTCCGGCATGATCTGCACCTCGCCGGCGTGGCCGATCAGGGTGTTGAGCGTGCGCCGGATGTCATCCCAGAAATTGACGTCATCGATGGTCTTGATGATGGTCGACGTCGAACTCAGGCGGTCGACGTTGAGACCGGGGTTGATGTCGGGGCTGAGCATCTGCGATTGCGACGCATTACCGCCGGCTGACGCGTTGGGCAGGGTGGGCGGCATGGCGGGCGCCGGGCTTCCGCTCGTGCTGCTGCCCTGCCCACCGGCGGTGTTGTTGGAGATGGCGCCACCGCGTCCGGCGACGAAGGTCTGTGACTGGCCGTAGCGGCGGCTGTCGAGATAGTCGAGATGATAGAGGCGGATGTTGCGGTCACGCCCGAGGATCTGGTAGCCGTAGTCGGTGCGCACATACTGGTAACCGTAGGCGTCGGCGAGGGCGTCGAGGGCCTGCTGCAGATCGACGTGGTTCAGGCGCAAGGTGATGTCGCCGCTGACGTCGGGGCTGAGCACGATGTTTTCATGGGTGCCTTCCATCAGCGACAAAAAGAAGTCGCGCGCCGGCATGTGATCGACGGTGACATCGAAATGTTCAGCGTCGTCGCTATGGATGGGATCGGCCGCCAGGGCCGGCACCAGGCAAAGGGCGGCGAGCAGGGGCAGGTAAAGGCGTCGTGGCGAGAATCTAGCGAGCATGAGGGTCGTCCTGTACGGGCGCCGGCGTCGACGCTACGGCATAGGGATGGAGGGTGCGATGCTCGGCGCCGTGTTCGAGCACGACGCGATCGGGCAGGATGTGGGTGATCGTCCAGACGCCGATGTGCTGTCCCTCGGTGAGCAGTTCACCATCGATGCGAGCGAGGCGGCGTTGTGGTGCATAGAGTAGATAATCGAGGTGCAAAGGTGGCGGTGGCGGTGGCGCGACGGGATGCGCGCCAACCGTGCCTGCGATATGTGGGCTTGGCGGCGTGTACAGCGGTCGGGTCGGGTCATGATCTTGCGCCACCGCGGCCAGACAGGTCAACAGGACGAGCAGGGGGAAGGCAGCTTCATGGCGCATCGTTCAGGCCCTCATGACGATCGAGGATGAAGATGTCGAGACGCACCTGGTTGTCAGGATAGTGCGTGATGCGGTCTTCAAAGCTCTGCCAGTACCAGGGGCCGGCGTGTTCGAGGGCGGCGAGATCAGCGATGATGGCGCCATAGTTGCCGACGAGGTCGAGCTGCATGTCATGGCGGTAGAGGGGCGGTTGCCCGCTGTTCGCCAGACGCACCGCCGGCAGGACACGCAGCATCTGCACGCGCACGCCAGGATGCCGGGCGAGGACCTGATGGATCAGATGCAGGGGCGAGTTGATGGCGGCGCTTTCAGCGTCGGCGGCGACCAGCTGTCGGCTGAGCGCGTCGAGTTCCGGGTCATCGGGAGGTGGGCGTTGCGCTTGCAGGGAAAGCAGGCGTATCTGGGCATTGATCTCGCCGATCTGCTGACGGCCGGTGCTGAGCTGGTGATCGATGCGGCGCAGGGTCTGGCTCTGCGTCGACAGTTGATTGAAGGCCAGGGCCAAGATGAGGATCAGCGGGGTCAGCAGCACCAGCAGACGCTCGCGCAAGGAGAGAGCGTCGATGCGCTCCTGATAAGCGGCCCAAGATTCAGTCAGGGTCATGGATGGGTGCCCCTCTGGTCGCTGAGCAGAAAACTGCTGGTCGGCGCTTTCTCATCCTGATGGATCTGCAGCTGGTTCAGTTGGTCCTGCGGAATCAGGGCGGCCTGGTGCAAAGCGTGCACGTAGGGGCTCAGATATTCGCTGCCCATCACTTTGCCCTCGAGCAGAATGGGACCACGACTACCGTGATCGAGTCGTATGCGCGTCAGCCACAGGCCAGGCATGGGCAGGCTGGCGAGCTGCTGCAATCGCGGGGTGTAGCCGGCGCGATAGGGAGCGAGTGTCTGGTAGGCCGACAAGGACTGTTGCAGGGTCTGACGGCGCGCTTGGCGCGCGGCGGCCAAACGGATTGGATCGAGTTGCACCTGCAATTGCGCCAGCTCGCTCTGGCGCATGGCCAGTTCATCCTGCGCCTGCAGCAGGCGTGATTGTTGGCGGCCGATCGTATAGTTCAGATAGAAGCCGCTCAATGTCCACAGGACGACCAGCACGAGCGCGCTCGCCGCCACTTTGCGCAGGTCGAGCAGTTGCTCAGCGAAGCTGCGGTGCGGGCGTTGCAGGAGGTCGATGTCCTGGCGCAGATTCATGCCAGCCCCCTGAGCGCGGCGCCTACGGCCAGGGTTTGCTCGGGATCGGCATATTCGGCGGCGCGCTCGAGAACGCTGCCGAGGTCGAGCAGACTCACTTGCGGCGTGAGATTCTGATCGAGGTAGGCGGCCAACTCGGCGGCGCGCTCATGCGCCGAGATCAGGACCTCGCGCACCATGCCCTTGCCGATCTGGCTGTCGTAGTAGTCGAGGGATCGCTGAATCTCGAGCAGCAGGGCTTCGAAGTCCTGACTGTTGTGCAGACGTTGCCAGCCCAGGGGCGCCTGACGGGTCAGATAGAGATGCGCATTTTGGATCAGGACGATCTGGCAGTCGTTGTTGCCGAGCATGACCAGGGCGCGGCCGTTGTCCTGCGGCTGCAGACGTCGTCCGAGATGGAGGCAGGCGACCTCCGGGATGCTGATGCTTTGCAGCTCGAGGCGAGCGCTGGCGAAGCTGCGCTCGAGGCTGACGATGGCGTTTTGCGGGCAGCTGGCGATATAGGCCATGCGCTGGCGGCCGCGATAGGCGTCCTCCGGCAAGGCGAAGGCGTCGAGGCGCGCGTCGTTGGCGTCATAACTCAAAAGTTCCGCCACGCGCCAGCGGAGCGCCGCCGCGAGCTCCTCATCGGCGACCTGGGGGGCTTCGGTCAAGGTCAGCTGATACTGGCCGGGAGCGAGGATCAGGTGCAGATCGGCGTGATCGAATTCGCCGCGATTCGCCAGTTCGGCGAGGACGACCGGAAGTTCCTGACCGTTGAGCAACTGCTCACCGCAGTGAAGAAGGCAGGGCGCCGGCTGTAAACACAGGCGTGCCCAGCTCAGACCGTGCGTCGAGAGGACGATGCCGACGCTGTCCACAGGTTTTTTTTGCCAGAAACCCCAGCCCAATCTCGCTCACCGCGTTGGTTTTGAATGTTTGTTCCTAGAATAGCAGGTAAGTCGGGTATAGATGCGCGAAAACCTGCGCTTTTATGGCATAATCAGGGGATCATGCATATCGTGCTTTTTCAGCCGGAAATTCCTGGCAATACCGGCAATATCATCCGCTTGTGCGCCAATACCGGCGCCGACCTGCATCTCATCGAACCGCTCGGCTTTCTCATGCAGGACGCGCGTCTGCGCCGTGCCGGTCTCGACTATCACGAGTGGGCGCGCGTCCGGCGCTGGCCGGACCTCGAGCATTGTCTAGCCGAGCTGACGGGACGGGTCACCGCCTTGACCACTTCGGGTGAAGTTTGGCGGGGAGAGGCGCTCGCCGGTGTTGATGATGTGCTGCTGTTTGGGCCGGAGACGCGAGGTTTGCCGGACGAAGTGCTCACTCATCCGCGCATCGATCGCCGTCTGCGCTGGCCGATGCGGCCTGGTAGCCGTAGTCTGAACTTGTCGAACGCCGTCGCCGTCGTCGTCTATGAGGCTTGGCGCCAGCAGGGTTTTGCCGGCGCCGTCTGAGAGCCTCTCACTGCATGGTTTGCGCGGAGTCGGCGAGTTGACGCTGCCGCTCGGCAAAGACGAGATCGAAGTTGACCGGCGCCAGCAGCAATTGCGGGAAGGAACCGCGCGCTACCACGTCCGCGATCGCCTCGCGTGCAAAGGGGAAGAGGATGTTGGGGCAGTAAGCGCCGAGCAGTTGCGCGAGATGGTCCTCAGGGATCTTGTCCAGGAGAAAGATGCCCGCCTGCTTGATCTCGGCGATGAAGGCGATGTTGTCGTCGAGGTTGGCGGTGACGGTGACGCCGAGCACCACTTCATAGAAGGAACCCTCGAGGGCCGTCGCTTCGGTGCTCAACTGGACATTGATCTGCGGCTGCCAGTTGCTCTGAAAGACTTTTGGGGCATTCGGCACTTCAAAAGACAGATCCTTGACGTAGACGCGCTGAATGGCAAACTGACCTTGTTGCTGATCGGTGCTCGGTGTCTCACTCATGGTGCGATCCTTGTACAGGTGGGTGGGCAGGGTTATTCGGCGAGCAGGCGATCGAGTTCGCCGCTGCGCTCGAGGGAATAGAGGTCGTCACAACCGCCGATGCTGCGACCGGCGATAAAAATCTGCGGCACGGTGCGCTGGCCAGTGCGCTGCACCAGGGCCTGGCGCTCCGCCGCGTCCTCGCTGACGTCGATCTCGCGGAAGGGGATGCCCTTGCGCGTCAGCAACTGCTTGGCACGCACGCAGTAGGGGCAGATGCGGGTGGTGTAGACGAGAACTTCAGGCATTTTCGTGACTCCCGAGTCAACCGATCAGAGGCAGCTGGTCCTGCGTCCAACCGTGGATGCCATGCGCTAATTTATGGACACGACTGAAGCCGGCCTTGCGCAAAAGCTGGCCGGCGGCGACGGCGGTCTGGCCGCGCATGCAGATGACGATGATGGGCTTGTCCTTGTAGGCGTGCAGGGTGCTCATCTGCTCACTGAGATCGGCATAGGGCAGGTTGCGCGAACCGGTGATATGGCCCTTACGGAAATCGGCGGTACCGCGGATGTCGAGGAGCAAAGCGTCCTCGGTGTTGACCAAGTGCGTCAGTTCCTGGTTGCTCACCGCTGGCAAGGCTTGTAGGGATTCGAGCATGACGTAAGCTCCAGCCAGAAGGATGAACAGGCCCGAAAGCCACCAATGCTCGAGAAAAAATGAAAGAAGCTGCTGCATGCACGGGGCCCTCGTCGCATAGGCGGACAGTATACACGTTCTCTTTTCAATCGTCTGTGGCGGCGTCGCCGTCGGCGAGCAGGCTGCGCAGGCTGGCGAAGCGTTCCTGGCTGAGTTCTCCGGCGGCGACGGCGGCGACGAAGGCGCAACCGGGCTCGTGCTCATGGCGACAGTTGCGAAAGCGGCAGCGACCGCGCCAGGAGGCGATCTCGGGGAAGCCGGCGAGGATCTGTTCGCCGGTCAGCAGGCCGAGCCCGAACTCGCGTATGCCGGGTGAATCGATGAGGTCGCCACCACCTGGCAGATGAAAGAGGCGCGCGGTGGTGGTGGTGTGTTGACCGAGGCCGCTATGGCTGGAGAGCTCGCGCGTGACCTGCTGAATGTCTGGCAGCAGGGCATTGACCAGAGAGGACTTGCCGACCCCCGACAGACCGACGAAGGCGCTGACTCGGCCGGGCAGGATCTGGCGCAGTTCATCGAGTTCGCCGCTGCGCGCGCTCAGACTCAGGCAGTCATAGCCGAGATGTCGATAGCGGTCGAGACGCGCGAGATCGGCGGCTTCTGCCAAGTCGCGTTTGTTGAGCACGAGCAAGGGTTGCAGATCGGCGGCGTGGGCGGCGACGAGATAGCGATCGATGGACAGATCACGTGTCGTCGGTTGCGGCGCGATGACGATGAGCAGTTGATCGATGTTGGCGGCGATGGGTTTGCTGTGGCCATGGCCGTCAGGGCGTTCGAGGAGGCTGCGCCGCGGCAGCAGCGCCGAAACCACGCCGATGCCGTCTTCCAGCGCAGCCGGTTGCCAGAGAACCCGATCGCCGGTCGCCAGCGCCGGCAGGTTGGCACGGCGATGGCAGCGTTGCAGGCACGGCCCCTGCGGGTCGTCGGGCAAGCTCTCGACGTGGACCTGGGTGCCGTAATGCGCCAGCACCAAGCCCGGCCGTTCGCCGGCGAGACCACCTTCCTCGAGGAGAGAATGGGCACGCGCCTCGCGTCGCGCGAGACGCGCGATGCGCTCTTCTTGGATCTTGTCGATGCGCCAGCGTTGCTGGCGGTTGAGTTTGCGTGTGCTCATGGTCGCGGGCTGTGCCAATGTCGCCCTGCAGGGTAGCCTCTGCTACACTGCGCTGCAATATCGACAGGGCGAGGAGCCGCAGCATGCAAGCAGGCAAGGACGATAATCTCGTCTGGATCGATCTTGAGATGACCGGCTTGAACCCGGACCAGGATCGGATCATCGAGATGGCGGTGATCATCACCGACGCCCACCTCAACGTTCTCGCCGAAGGGCCGGTGCTCACCGTGCACCAGAAAGACATCGTGCTCAATGCCATGGACGAGTGGAACACCCGCCAGCACGGCGGCTCCGGCTTGATCGATCGCGTGCGCCGCAGCAATTTGAGTGAGGCCGAGGCCGAGGCCACCATGCTCGAGTTCATCTCGCGCTTCGTCGATGCCCGACAATCGCCGATGTGTGGTAATTCGATCTGTCAGGATCGGCGCTTTCTCTATCGCCACATGCCGCGCCTCGAAGCTTACTTTCACTATCGCAACCTCGACGTCAGCAGCATCAAAGAGCTGGCCAGGCGCTGGCATCCGGAGCTGGTCAAGGGACTGAACAAAAAGAGCTCGCACCTGGCGATCGAAGACGTCCGTGATTCGATCGACGAGCTGCGCTACTACCGGCAATACTTCATTCGATTGCCCTCCTGATCGGCTGGAAGCGATAAGCGTTGCGACCAGCGTGCTTGGCGGCGTAGACGGCGGTATCGGCGGCGGCGAGCAGTTCTTCGGCATCCTGCAAACCGTTCGGGACGCAAGTGCTGCCGCCGAGGCTGATGGTGATGTGCAGAGGCTGGCTGGCCAGTTCGATGATGGCGTCGTCGACGGCGCGACGCAGATGCTCGGCGACGATGGCCAGACCGTTCTCCTTGACACAGGGAAGGAGAACGCAGAACTCCTCGCCACCGAAGCGGGCGACGAGATCGATGTCGCGGCGCACATGTTTTTGCAGGGTCATCGCGATGAAGCGTAGGGCCTCGTCGCCGCTCTGATGGCCGTAATGGTCATTGACCCGTTTGAAGTGATCGATGTCGATGACCAGCAAACCGATATGTTGGCCGCTGCGCTGCGCGCGTTTGATTTCATCGAGATAGCGCTGATCGAAGTGGCGACGATTGGGGATGCCGGTCAAAGGATCGGTGACGCTGATCTCGGTCAGCCGGCGATTGGCCTCCTGCAAAGCTTGCGTGCGCAACTCGACCTGCTGCTCGAGTTGGGCGTTGGCCACTCTTTGCGCATCGAAGGCGTCTCTTTGTGCCTGCTCGCGCAGCTTGCGCTCGACGTTGACGCGCTCGCCGAGGGCGAAGGAGAGCAGCAGCACTTCCATCGCCGACCCGACCTGGGTGGCATTCTCGGTGAAGAGATTGCGCTCGATCAAGCCGAGCTTGTTGGCCGCCATGACGGCGCCGCCGAGCATGACAAAAGACCAAGCGAAGACATAGTAGCGGGCGGTGGCGAAGCCGTCGCGCCAGCGCAGAGTGGCGGCGACGAAGCTGCTAAAGATGGCGATGACGGCGACGCCGATACTGAGGTGGATGCCGTAGCGATAAGGAAGAACGAAGGCGCCGAGCGTCGCTAGGCCGGACAAGAGCGCCATCTGGTGCAGCAGACGCAACATCCAGGTCTGACGCGCCCGGGCGATCTGTAGGAATTCGCGGGTGAACAAGGTGGCGAACAACACCGACAAGGAGAGAAAAAAGACCAGGGCACGGTTGTTCCAGGCGCTGGCTTGCGGCCACAGGTACTGATAGGCGATGCCGTTCAGACTCATCATGAACATCAGCATGCCGCCGACCCAAACGACGTAATAAAGACCGCTGAGCTCACGCAGGCTGAAAAACAGGAAGAGATTGTAGATCAGCATGCAGATGACGACGCCGTAGTAGATGCCGAGCAGGAGAAGATTGGTCTGGTCGTGCTGGTGAAAGCGGGCCTCTGACCACAGGGTCACGGGGACCTGCATGGCGCTGGCGGTGTGGATGCGCAGGACGACCTGCAGAGATTGTCCGGCTTGCAACTGCAACGGAATGACGAAATTGCGGTGCTGATAGGGGCGCGCGGCGAAGGGCAGAGCGTCGCCCATATGATAGACGCTGACCACCCGCGCGCGATTCAGAATCCAGACGTCGACGTGGTTGAGGACGGGATAGGCGATCTCGAGCAGTCGTTGCAGCGGCTGCTGGTCGCCGTTGTGCAGGTTCAGGCGAAACCAGTAGGTGCTCCGGGTATAGCCGAAGTTGAGATCTTGTCTCTGCCCCTGCTGCCAGTCGCTCTGCGCCAGCGCCTGCGGCAAGTCGAGGCGGGAGCCGGGGTCAGCGAGGTAGTCGAGGTGTCGGCCTAGGCTCAACTCATCGTCCTGCTGGACGATATCGAGCGCCTGGACGAGGTCGGTCTGGATGAGGAATAAGAAGAAAAGAAGGCCCTTAAGCATGCCCGCAGGACCTCGTTTCGAGCTGTGCCAGGGCCCAGTGTGCGTGTCGGCGTACCATGGCGCTGTCATGCTGGCAGAGGCGGCGGATGGCGGTCCATGTCGATGTTTCGGCAGGTGCGTTGCCGAGGCCCACGGCGACGTTCCGCAAAAAGCCTTCGTAGCCGATGCGCCCCAAGGCCGAGCCCTCACTGATACGCTGGTAGTCCTCTTCACTATAGCAGCTCAAATCGCTTAGGCGAGCGGCGTGCAGGCCGTGACGACTCTGCAAGTCTTTTTCCGCGGTGGTGCGTGCGTAGCGGTTCCATGGACAGATCAACTGACAGTCATCGCAGCCGAAGATGCGATTGCCGATGGCCGGGCGCAGAGCCTCGGGAATGTCGGCACGACTCTCGATCGTCCAGTAACTGATGCACAAACGCGCATCGAGGCGATAAGGCTGGCGCAGGGCGTGCGTGGGACAAACATCGATGCAGGCGCGGCACGAGCCACAGGCGGACGGGACCGCCGTGTCGGCGGGTAGGAGCAGGTCGGTATAGATCTCGCCGAGAAAGAAGGCGGATCCCAGCTGGCGATCGAGGATCAGGGTGTTCTTGCCCATCCAGCCCAATCCTGCCTGCACGGCGAGGGGCTTCTCGAGCACCGGTGCTGAGTCGACGAAGACCCGCGTTTGGACCGGCCCGGCCAACTCGACCAGGCGGGTGGCGAGACGGGCCAAGCGTTTGCGCATCAGTTTGTGATAGTCGCGGCCGAGAGCGTAGCGCGCGATATAGGCGCGCTGCGGATCCCCGAGGGCGGCCATGGAATCGGCCTGTTCCGGCCAGTAAGGCAGACTGACGCTGATGACGCTGAGCGTCCCCGGGATGAGCTCGTCAGGACGATGGCGCTTGCTGCCATGTTTGACCATGTAGTCCATGTCGGCGCCATGACCGCGCTGCCACCACAGCGCTAGGCGCGCCCCCGCTTCTTCGAGATCGGGGTGGCTGACCCCGAGGCGGGCGAATCCCAGATCGTGGGCGTACCGGCGCAGTTCGGACTTGATGTCGGACGTGTCCACGAAGGATCAGAGGGTCTCCATGGCGTGTGGTTCGCGCAGGAGTTTCAACAGATGATCCTCAAGCGTGAAACGATCGGCGAGGGCCAGACCGAGATCGGAGAGTTCGCCGGCCAGCTGGGACTGCAGATCTTCACAGTGCTCATCATTGTCGAACAGGTCGTTGAAGCGTAATGCTGCATCGGTGCTCGGTTGCAATTGGCTATAGAGCTGGCGCGCGCGCTCCACGGTGGCCTGTCGCCCCTGTGTTTCGGCGCGGTGCAAGAGCGTGTCGTAGATTTCAAAATGACCCGCCGACACATAGTCCATCAGGAGCTGGCAGAAGGACTGTACGCGCGTGCCGGTGGGCACGCCGGCATTGCCGGGCTGCTTGATGTCGCACAAGAGGACGAGCAGTTTCTGGCGTTCCTGCAGCCAGACGGCCACAGCTTGATCGATGCGTTCCTGTCGTTCGTCGGTGGAGTCGAGCTTGAGCATAATCCTGTCCTGTGGCTGTAGCGATGCCGCTATATCACCTCTAACCTAGCACGAATGCCGGCGGCGGCAAACTCCGATGATCAGCGGCGCAGCATTTGCCAAAGAGCGAGCAGAAAAATGGCGATGAAGGTGGCGCCGCTGAGCTCCGGCAGACTAAAGCCGAAGAAGGTCCAGTCGATCTTGGCGCATTCGCCCGAGCCGCGCAGCACCAGGCTTAGGACCTTGTGCAGGGGAAACACCTGCAACATATAGTTGAGGCCGGGCCCACAATCGGGCACCTGATCGGCGGGCAGGTGCTGTAGCCAGACATGCCGTGCTGCGACGCCCGTTCCGGCCAGCGCCGCCAGGGCCAGAAGCAAGGCATAGACGCGGCGGCCACCGTCATGCAGGACGGCGATGAGCGCGATCAAGCCTGCGCTCATCATGGCGACGCGCTGGAAAATGCAGAGCGGACAAGGCTGCAGGTGCACGGCATACTGCAGGTAAAGGGCGCAAGCCATGCTGGCGAGGCTGACGAGTAAAATGAAAGCGAAGACTTGACGCTGGCTGGGTGGAAACATCATGGTATCCTTGATCGACAGACAGGTGGCTAATGTCATGGTAAGCGTGCTGCAGGTCAAGCGCCAAGTTGCGCCGTATGGCCGTGAAATGGGGGGAAGTGGATGATGGTGTGGCAGGGGTGGATGCGGCGTATGCTGATGCTGTGTGCTCTTGGCGCCGGCAGCATGTTCGGCTACGCGGAAGGTGATTCGTCAGGAACGGTGCCCTATGTCGACATCGGGCCGTCCTTCATCACCAATTTTGATACCGCGGATACGGCCGCCAGTCATTACGTCAAGGTCGACGTCGCCTTGCGCGTCGATACGCCGGATATGATTGATATCGTCAAGTATCACAAGGATGCCTTGCGCAACTACCTTCTGCTCCTGCTTTCGGCTCAGGATGAGGCGACCATGAGCTCAGTGCCGGGACGGGAAAATCTGCGCAAAAAGGCCCTGCACGGATTGAATGCCATCTTGCAGCATGAAGAAGGAAACAAAGCGCACATTCGTGACATCTATTTCACCAATTTTGTCCTGCAGCAGAGCTGAGGCGCGCAGCCCCCGCCTTTAGGCGAGCGGCGGCTCGAAATAGGCGGCGAGATAGGCGGTGAGATCGATCTTGTCGCTGGCTTCGAGGGCCGCCTGTTCGGCGTGGCTACTGGCTGCCAGATCCTGCAGGGACGCCAGGGTTGTAGGCGCTAAAGGCTGCTGCAGATAGTGGGTGCGGGTGTCGTTCGCCACCTGCATGGCGAATTCAAAAAAGGACCCTTGCTCGGGCAACAACTGCGTGAGGATGCGAGCCGAGAGGCAGCGTTCCGGTTCGAGGAGGCGCAGGCGATAGGCCTGCAGGGCCTGACCATAGCGCTGTTCATCGTAGGCGCGGTCGAGGGCGGCGGCGCTCACTGCCATCGCTTCGAACAGGGCGAGGGCGCGTTCACGGAAGTCGAATTCCCCCTGTCCATCGAGCAGGCGCAGGCCGGGGCGACGTCCTTCCTGCACGACGCGACGCTGGTTTTCACTCAGGATGGCATGTTCCTGCGCCTGGAAGCAGGGGCTTTCCATGAGCAGCATGTGCAGGGCGAAGACTTCGAGAAAGTGCGCCGCCACGGTGTCGATGCCGCGCGGCGAGAAAGGATTGAGATCGACGCAGCGCAGTTCGACGTATTCGACGCCGCGCCGCTGCAAGGCCAGGGCGGGGCGTTCGCCGCGATGCACGCTGCGTTTTGGACGGATCAGACCGTAGTACTCGTTTTCAATTTGCAGGATGTTGCCGCTGATCTGCTGGCGCTGCCCGGTCGCCGAGACGACGCCGAGGGCCATGAAGTCGGGATGCGGCGTGCGTATGGCGCGATCGAGATCATGCACATAGTGTTGCAGATCGTTGTAAGACACCTTCAGTCCGGCCTGGACATGGTTCTGGTAACCGATGTCGCTCATGCGCAGGGAAGTGGCGTGCGGCAGGTACAGGGTGTGGCCCGACGCATTGGCAATTAGAGGATGCTGCTTGCCTGCGAGAAAGCTGGCGCAGACGGCAGGGCTGGCGCCATAGAGATAGAGCAGCAACCAGCTGTGGCGCTGAAAATTGCGTACGAGACTGAAATAGTCGCGCGATTTGAGAGAGCTCAGGTCACCAGGCCAGGCCAACTGCTCGGCGCGCAACTGCCAGAAGGTGTCGGGGAAAGACAGGTTGTAGTGGATGCCGGCGATGGTCTGCATCTTGCGGCCATAACGCAGGCCGAGACCGTTGCGGTAGAGCGTCTTCATGCGACCGCTGTTGGACCGACCATACTGCGCCAGCGGAATGTCGGCATCCTGACCGAGCCGACAGGGCATGGAGTGTGGCCACAGTTGTTCATCGGCGAGATGGCGATAGACGAAAGTGTGCAGGTCGTCGAGGTGCTGCAATGCGGCATCGATCGAAGGCAAGGCCGGCGTGATCAGCTCGAGCAGGGCCTCCGAGTAGTCGGTGGTGATCTGGGGATGGGTCAGGGCGGCGCCCAGGCCTGGGGGATGAGGTGTCATCGCCAGTTGCCCGGTGGCGTCGATGCGCAGGGATTCTTTTTCAAGGCCACGCCGCATGCCGCGCAAGCTGTGTGCCTGGTCGAGCAGCCAGTTCGCCATGTTTGGGGAGAGATGCATGGGCTTGTGATCCTCAGGGGCGAGTTGCCAATATGGAGGCGCTCGCGGTGAAATTCAAGCCGAGGGTGACGCCTATCCGCAGGCGATCTGGGCGATGGCGGTACTTAGGGTTTCAAGGCGCAGGGGTTTGCTCAGATAGTGCAGGAAGCCGGCATCCAGGGCTTGCTGGCGCAGATGGTCGTTGTCGCTGGCCGAAATCATGAAGCAAGGCGGGCGCTGCGCCGCATCGATCTGGGCGATCAAGGCGAGGCCGCTCATGTCTTCGAGATTGAGATCGGTCATCAACAGATCGATGTGGGTCTGCGCCAGGATGGTGAGCGCTTGCTGCCCCGAGTCCGCCAAGTGCAGTTGATGCCCCGCCGCCATCTTGCGCACCATGCCCTGCATGATGAGGCGATTGCTGGCGTCATCGTCGACGTAGAGGATTTGCAGAGGGCGGGCGTCGTGGCAGGGAGCGCGCGCCGCCAGAGGCAGTTGCAGGCTGAAGGTTGATCCCTGTCCGGGCGTACTGGTGAGGAGGATGTCGCCATCCATGAGACGGGCGAGGCTGCGCGAGAAATTCAGGCCGATGCCGGTGCCTTCGACCTTGTGCTGGCGATTGCCGACGCGATTGAAGGTTTCGAAGATCCGCTCTTGATCCTGCGCCTGGATGCCGGGGCCATCGTCGCGAATGGCGATGAAGATGTTTTGGGTGTCGGTGTGCCAATCGAGCCAGACGTTGCCGCCGCGGTGGTTGTATTTGATGGCATTGGAAAGCAGATTGAGGAGGACCTGACGCAGGCGGCGGGGATCGGCGAAGATGATCGGAACGGTCGATGAAGTGGCGGGATGCAGGCTGACCTGGCGCTGCTCGGCCATCACGCGAACGAAGGCGAGGCACTCCTCGAACAAAGAGCGCGGGTCGATGAACTCGCGCGCCAGGGTCAGTTTGCCGGCCTCGACGCTGGCCAGGTCGAGCACTTCATTGATCAACCCCAAGAGATGCCAGCCGCCCTGGATGATCAGGTCCAGGCGTTGATCCTGCGGTGCACAGCCTTCGCTCTGCAGGATCTGAGCAAAACCAAGGATGGCATTGAGCGGTGTGCGCAGCTCATGGCTCATGTGGTTGAGGAAATCGGTCTTGGCTTGATTGGCGGCTTGCGCCTGCGTGATCGCGGTTTGCAACTGTTCTTCGGCGAGAATGCGCGCGGTGATGTCGGTAAAGGTGAAGACATGCCCGAGCAGGCTGTCAGCGAGGAGGTGCGGACGAATGCGGCACTCCAGCCATTGCCGCGGCTTCAACTCGAGCAGGATGAAACTCTCCTGATCGCGCGCTTCGCGTGCCATCGTCATGAACTGGCGCGCGGCTTTCTTTTGCCGAAAACGGCGCATCATCTGCCGATAGATGCCGCTCTCGCGGCCTTGCAGATGGCGCTCGCTCAATTGCCAGAAGTCGGCGAAGCGGCGGTTGAAATGGACGATGCTGCCATTGAGATCGAGGACCAGGATGCCGTCAGCGGTCGATTCCAGGGTGGCTTGCAGCAAGGCGGCCGATTTTTCCAGTTCGAGGCTGGCCTGTTTCTCGTACTCGTCGGCGCGCAGATGGATGGCCAGGAGGTCCTCGCCGGCGAAGGCCAGGGCAACGACGCGCTTTTGTACGCTCAGGGTGTTGCCCTGGGCGTCGAGGTAGAGCCCTTCGCAGGGATCACGGCCTTGCACCTGCCCGTGGCGCACTTCCTCCCAGTAGAAGATGTCGGACAGGGCGCATTCGAGATCGGTGATCGGTCGTCCGGTCAGCTCAGCGTGACCGAGGAGCTCGCGACAGGCGGGGGTGTGAGCGACGATCTGAAGGCTCTTGGGATCCACCAGGAGGATGGCTTCCTCACAGCAGCTGTAGAGCAGCTCGTCGTAGGGTTTCATGCGCCACTTCCGGCGCGTGCGCCTTTGCCGTCGAAGAAATAGGTGACGCGCGTACGCGGGCTCAGATAGTCATACACCGCAGTGGGGAGTTGCGCCGGGCGCAGAGCCTTGCTGATCGACAGCTCCTCGTCTTCGGCGAGATCGAGGATGATGGCCTCCTCGCGCGGCGTGCCGGCATCATAAATCAGCACCTGCGGCCGGATTGGCTTGTCCGGATTGACCGAGACGACCATGCCGAGACTGTCGTTGTTGAGGCGCACGACGGTGCCTGGAGGATAGACGCCGAGGGTATGGATGAGCGTGCTCAGAACTTCGCCGTCCCAGCGCTGGCGCTGTTGCGCGAACATCAGGGAGAGCGCCTCATGCGGCGTCAGCGCGTGAATCGCCTGCACCGGGTTGCATAGATTGTCATAGGTGTTGACGGCGGCGAGGAGACGGCTATGACGGTCGATGGCGTCGGCGCGCAGGCCTTTCGGATAGCCGGAGCCGTCCATGTGCTCATGGTGCTGGGCGATCATGAGCATGACCGCGGGTGGCAGATTCACCTTGCCACCGATCTCGAGTCCGTAGGCGACGTGCATCTGCAGGAAGTCGGCCTCCGCCTTGTTGGGCTTGTCGGCTTTGATCAGCACCTTGTGTGGGATACGACTTTTGCCCAGATCGTGAAATATGCCGCCCATTCCAAGCTGTTGTAGCTCGCTTTCGCTCAAGTGCATGGCGCGACCGGTGATCATCGCCAACATCGCGACATTGAGGCTGTGGTAGTAGACGTCTTCGCCCATGACCTTGTCGTTCATCAGATGGATGACGACTTCGCTCTCGCGTAGCAGCGATTGCGCCAGCTGCTGTGTCAGCGCCTGTGCCTCGGCGAGGCTCTCCTGCGGGAGGGCGATGAGGTTGCGCGAGATCGAGTTGATGCTGCGGGAGGCGTCGAGATAACGCTTTTCGCACTGAGCGAGGGCGGCGCGCTGGGCTTTCAGGCGTTCCATGCGCTGCCGTTTGGCGATGAGCGCAGGGGAGGGCTCGGCGACGGCAGTTGGCGTTGGCGCGGCGGCGGGCTCGGCGGCGCTACGCGGTCGCGGCGCCTGCGTGCTGCGCTCGGGGTCGACGCGCACCTTGTCCAGGCCAAGGCGTAGCAGTTGAGCCAGCTGTTCGTCATTTTTGATACGAAACTGGCTCATGGTGAAAGGATGGTCCATCCAGCCGAGATCGAGACAGACATAGACACCGACCTGCAGCTGGCTGGGATGCACATAGACGGGCGGACGCGCAGTCACCGACTTTCCTCGGAAGAACACCGTGCCGGCAGTATAGTTTCCCCTGCCGGCTGCTGCCGCTTTTGTTAGCGATGATCTACACTCGATCCTAAGCGCGAGAAGACGGAGGAGGGGTGGATTGACGGATGAATATGTGCCGCTGCGTGCGGGGGCCATCACGGTGGGCAAGCCTTTGTTGTTCAATGTCTATGACGCCGACGGTGTCTTGCTGCTGCAGCAAGGGCATGTCGTCGCGTCGCGTGAACAATTGGACAAGCTCTATCGTCGCGGCCTCTATCACGCACGGCATCTGCAGGCGCCGCTGCGGGCGGCGACCGATGACAACGTCGTCGATGACCGCCACAACAACATCTTCACTGATCTGCCGGAGATACTCGACGAGGTCGAGACGGTGCAGTCTTATATCGTGCAAGTACACGAAGAGGCGGCGAAGCGTCTTGAGCGGCTGGTTCGGCGCATTCATCGCATCATCGACCGGGATCCCGACGCAGCCCTCGGCGCCGTTCATACCAATACCATCGAGCCTTCGGCGCGCGAGCAGACCCTGTTCCACACCATCCTCTGCGACCGTATGAGTGAGCGACTCGGCTGGGACGAGGCGCATCGTCGTTCCGTGTTGAGCGCAGCCCTCACCGCCAATCTCGCCTTGCTGCCGCATCAGGACAAACTCAACCGTTCGCGGCATCCCCTCAACGATGGACAGCGCGCCGTCCTGCGCAAGCATCCCAATCTTTCGCAGCAGGCTCTGCGCCGTGCTGGCATCGAGGATGAAGTCTGTTTGGCGGCGGTGGCCCAGCATCATGAAAACGCCGATGGCTCGGGTTACCCGCTCGGCCTGGTCGAAGCGCAGATCGCGCCGGAAGCACTGCTCCTCGCTCTCGCCGAGCGCTATATCGCGATGATCACACAGCGCGCCTATCGTCAGCGTCTGGCGGCCGACGCGGCGATGAAAGAATTGGTCAAAGCAGGCGTGGCGCGTATGCCCTGGTCCGCCCTGGCGCAGGAATTGACGCCGTATCCGCCAGGAGTCATCGTCGAACTCGCCAATGGTGAGATGGCCGTGGTGACGCAGCGTGGCGGTACGGCGCCGCCCCGGGTGCGCGCCATTCTCAGCAGTCGCGGGCAGCCTTTCAACAGCGCCTACTTGCGCGATTGCCGTTTGCCGGAGTTTGCTATACGGCGCATCGTCCTGCCCGAGTATCAGCCCAGTCTGCGCATGGCGCAGCTGTGGCCGACGGGTAGTTTCTGAGGGCGCGAGAGGGGCTAAGGCATGGCGGCGTCGGGCACAGAGTTACCAGGTGGTGGGTTTTTTCGTGTCGAACAAGTGCGCGCCCTCGATGCCGCCGCCATCGCCGGCGCTTGGCCCGGACGCGAGCTCATGGAGCGCGCCGGCCTCGCCGCCTGGCGCCTGTTGCGACAGCGCTGGCCCGAGGCGCGGCGCATCGCCCTCGTCCTCGGTGCCGGCAACAATGCCGGTGATGCCTGGGTGCTGGCGCGCTGGGCCCATCTGCATGGCTGCGAAGTCGAGTTGCAGGCGACAGTCAGCGCCTGGTCAGGATCTGCCGGCGAGGTCGCCGCCTTGGCTCAGGCGCGTGGTCTGAGCGCCGCTGCGATCAGCGCGCAAGGCCTCGCCGCCGCCGATGTCGTGGTCGACGCCATCCTCGGCAGTGGCAGTCGCGGAGCGCCGCGAGCCGAGGCCTTGGCCGCGATTATGGCGATACGCGCCTGCGCGCGCCCGGTACTGGCCCTCGATCTGCCCTCCGGCGTCGACGCCGATCGTGGTGGTCTGCTCGGCAGCGTCGCGGTGCAAGCCGACTGCACCCTCAGTTTTGTCGCTGCCAAGCGCGGTTTGTACACCGGTGCGGCGGCGGCGCACGCCGGCCAGGTCTGGGTCGATGGCCTCGGCATCGACCTCGATCCGTCGATCACCGCCGCTGTGCAGGAGGCCAACGCTGCTCTGCCTTTGCGCGCTCGCGATGCGCACAAAGGCGATCAGGGGCACGTCCTGGTGCTGGGCGGCAATCATGGCATGTCAGGCGCGGCCCTGCTCTGCGCGCGTGCGGCGGCGCGCGGTGGCGCCGGTCGCGTCAGTCTGATCTCGCGTCCGCTCACCGTGCAGGCTCTGCCGATGCTGGTGCCCGAGATCATGACGCCGCCTGGCGGCACGGATGCGGAGCTGGCGGCGGCGTTGCAGCGCGCCGACGTCTGTGTCCTCGGGCCGGGCCTCGCTCGCGACGATTGGGCGCAGCGCCTGTACGCCGCCGTCTACGCCAGCGGTCGCCCCTGCGTCCTCGACGCTGACGCCTTGCGTCTGCTCGCCGCCCAGCCCTGCGCTTGGCCACAGGCGGTGATCACGCCGCATCCCGGCGAAGCGGCGGCTTTGCTCGGTGTCGACATCACGACGGTGCAGGCGGATCGTTTTGCCGCCGCCGCCGAACTGCATCGACGCTATGCGGCGACGGTGGTGCTCAAGGGCAATGGCAGTCTGATCCACGGCGCCGCCGGGACGGCGCTGTGCCGGGCCGGCAATCCGGGGATGGCCAGCGCCGGCATGGGTGATGTGCTCGCCGGGCTGCTCGCCGCCCTGCGTGCGCAAGGTCTGGCGGCGCAGCCGGCGGCAGCGGCGGCGGTCTACATGCATGCGCGTAGCGGTGATCGTCTCGCCGCGCAACGAGGGGAGCGAGGTCTGCTCGCCTCGGATATAATCGAGGCTTGGCAGGAGGATTTGAACCCATGCAGCGCGGACCCCGGACCTTGAACGGCGAGAACGATACCCAGGTGCTCGCCGCCGCCATGGCGCAGGCCTGGCGCGCGCCCCTCCTGGTCTATCTGAGTGGTGAGCTGGGGGTGGGCAAGACCACCTTGGTGCGCCATCTCCTGCACGCTTTCGGTCACCAGGGTTCGGTGCGCAGTCCGACTTACAATCTGGTCGAACCTTATGCGCTGGATATCGGTCCGGTGTTCCATTTCGATCTGTATCGGGTCGAGGATCCGGAAGAGTTGGAGTTGATCGGCTGGCGCGATTATCTGGCGGAAGCGGCCCTGTGTCTCGTCGAATGGCCGGAGCGGGCGCAACCCTTGCTGCCGCCTGCGGACGTCGAAGTGTTCCTGCAATTGCACGGCCATCAGCGACTGGCAACCGTGCGTGCTGAGGGCGGGCAGGGCGCGGCCTGGATGCAGAGACTGGCCTGGCCGACGGCGGAGCTGGCGTCATGAAGAGACGCTGGCTGTGCTGGCTGCTGTCGGGTCTGAGCGTCTTGGCGCAGGCCGAGACGGATCTGCTCGGCGTGCGCAGCTGGTCGAGCGCCGCGCACACCCGCTATGTGCTCGATCTCTCGGCGGCGCCGCACTATCAATTGAGCCCGGACAGTACGCCGGGTCAGGTGTGGGTCGATCTGCCGGATGTGCACCAAGTGGCGGCGCACCCTTTGAATCCGAAACCGGATGGACTGGTGAGCAGCATCGCCTTCGAGACGGCGGGCGACGGCCTGCGTCTGCGCCTCGACCTGCACGACGCCGCCTCGCCCGTGGTCTTTCTTCTGCCACCAGCGACCCGGCATCCGGGCTATCGCCTGGTCGTCGATCTGATCGCGCATGATGATGAGCCGCCTGCTGCGCCAGCGACGCCAGCGACGACTTCGCCATCTCCGTCGCTATCGCTATCGCCAACGCCAACGCCAACGCCAACGCCAACCCAGGTGGCAGAGGCAGAGGCAGAGACGGCGCGGCGCGATGTGGTCGTGGCGATCGATGCCGGGCACGGTGGCCAGGACACCGGCGCCATCGGGCCGGGTGCCGTCTATGAGAAGACGGTGACCCTGGCGATCGCCCGTTCCCTGCAAAAACAGATGTCGGCGGTCAAGGGCTTGCGGCCGGTGCTGACGCGTGATGGCGACTATTTCATCCCTCTGGTGGAACGGCGCGAGATCGCCCGTCGCCACTATCATGCCGACATCTTCATCTCCATCCACGCCGACGCCTCGCCGAGTCGTGGCGCCAGTGGTGCTTCCGTCTTCGCGCTCTCCCTCAAGGGCGCCAACACCGCGACCTCACGCTTTGCCCGTGCCCTGGCGGAACGCGAGAACCAGGCTGATCAGGTGGGCGGCATCAAGGTTCCCGAGCACGACGACGTCCTCGCCGGTGTTCTCGCCGACATGGTCGTCGAAGGCTCGCTCGAGCACAGCCTGCACCTAGGTGGCGACATCCTCGATGAGCTCAAGGGCTTCAGCCCGCTACACTCGCATCACGTCGAGCAGGCCGGTTTTGCCGTGCTCAAAGAGCCGGGTATGGTCTCCCTGCTGGTTGAAAATGGATTCATCACCAATCGGCACGAAGAGCAGCATCTGATCGACGCGGCGTATCAGGAACGTCTGGCGCACGCCATCTTGCAGGGTGTCGAACGCTATTGCCGTCATTATCCCCTGCCCGGCACTTATTTCGCCTGGCAGCGGCAACAGTCTGCGCACCCGCGCACGGCCGAGGTGAACTGATGGCGCGGATCTGCGCGCTCGACGCCCGTCTCGCCAACCAGATCGCCGCCGGCGAAGTGGTCGAGCGCCCGGCCTCGGTGCTCAAGGAGTTGCTCGAGAACGCGATCGACGCCGGCGCGCGCCAGATCGACATCGACATCGAGCGTGGTGGTGTCCAGTTCATCCGTGTGCGTGACGACGGTGAAGGCATCGCGCACGCCGACCTGCCGCTGGCGGTGCAACGGCACGCCACCAGCAAGATTCATGCGGAGGAGGATCTCGAGGCCGTCGCCACCCTGGGGTTTCGTGGCGAGGCCCTGGCCGCCATCGCTTCCGTCTCGCGCCTGCAACTGGTGTCGCGGGCGGTCGGCAGCGACCTCGCTTACCGCGTCCTGTGCGAGGGACGCGAGATGAGCGCCCGCGTCGAGCCTGCCGCCCATCCCGAAGGCACGACGGTCGAGATGCGCGATCTCTTTTTCAATACACCGGCACGACGCAAGTTTCTGCGCAGCGAGAGCACCGAGTTCGACCATATCCAAGACGTCGTGCGCAAGCTGGCGCTGGCCAGTTTTTCCATCCGCCTGCGTCTGCGTCACAACGGTCGGGAGATCCTCGATCTGCCGGCAGTCAGCGCGACGAGCACGGCGGATCGGCGCTTGCGGCAGATTCTCGGCGAGTCTTTTGCGACGGCGGCGGTGAGCATCGATGAGACCGCCGCCGGTCTGCGCCTGCACGGCTGGATGGGGTTGCCGACGCACGCCCGGGCGCAAGCGGACCTGCAGTTTTTTTACGTCAATGGTCGTATCGTGCGCGATCGTGTCGTCGCCCATGCCGTGCGCAAGGCTTACGCCGACGTGCTCTATCAGGCGCGCCACCCGGTCTACCTGCTCTATCTCGAGCTCGATCCGGCGGCGGTGGACGTCAATGTGCATCCGACCAAACACGAGGTGCGGTTTCGCGATCAACGCCTGGTGCATGACTTCATTTTTCGCAGCCTGCACCGCTCCTTGGCGCAACCGGTCGGTGGCGCCGTCAGTCGTTTGCCGGCGGCCACCCTGCCGCCGCATGTCGCCGCGTCAACACCTTCATCGGCACAGGTGCAGCAGGCCCTGCAGGGGCAGCTGGCGCTGCGCGCCGCATTGGGGGTGCCGGTGACGGCAAGTGGCGCGACGACGACCACTGTGGCCGAAGCGACGCCGCTTGCGGCGGACGAGGACTGGCCGCTCGGTTTCGCCCTTGGACAGGTGCATGGCATTTACATCCTGGCGCAGAACCGGCACGGCCTGGTCGTGGTCGACATGCACGCCGCCCACGAGCGCATCACCTATGAAGGCTTGAAAGCCGCCTGGGCGCAAGGGCGCATCGCGCGTCAGCCACTGCTCTTGCCGGTGGCGGTCAGCCTCAGCGCGCGCGAGGTGGAGCGGCTGTTGCGCAGCGCCGAGGAGCTCGCCGAGCTCGGTCTCGAGATCGAACAGGCCGGTCCCGAACAGGTCTGGGTGCGCGCCATGCCGGCGTTGTTGCCGGCGCAGGAGGCGGAGTCCTTGCTGCGCGATCTGCTCGCCGATCTGCTCGTCGAGGGGGTGAGCAGTCGCTTGCAGGATCGCCAGCACGAAGTATTGTCGACCTTGGCCTGTCACGCCGCCGTGCGCGCCGGGCGGGTCTTGAGCCTGAGCGAGATGAATGCCCTGCTGCGCGAGATGGAAGCGACGGAACGCAGCGCGCAGTGCAACCATGGCCGGCCGACCTCGGTGCAGTTGTCGTTGGCCGATCTCGATCGGTGGTTCCTGCGTGGCCGCTAGCACATCGCTGCCGACGGTCCTGGCCCTGATGGGGCCGACCGCCTCGGGCAAAACGGCGCTCGCCGTCGAGCTCGTGCAAAGGGCGCCCATGGAGATCATCTCGGTCGACTCGGGCATGGTCTATCGCGGCATGGACATCGGCACCGCCAAGCCTGACGCCGCCACCTTGGCTGTGGCCCCGCACCATCTCATCGATGTGCGCGATCCGAGCGACCCTTACAGCGCCGCCGACTTTCGTCGTGACGCCCTGGCTTGCATCACCGACATTCTGGCGCGCGGCCGGCAACCTCTGCTCGTCGGCGGCAGCATGCTCTATTTCAAGGTGCTGCGCGACGGCTTGACCGAACTGCCGCAGGCTGATGGCGCCCTGCGCGCCGCCATCGAAGCGGCGGCGGCGGCGCAGGGTTGGCCGGCTCTGCACGCCCGGCTGGCGCGCGTCGACCCCGCGACGGCGGCGCGCCTGCAGGCGAGCGACAGCCAGCGCATCCAGCGCGCTCTCGAAGTCTACGAACTCACCGGTGAACCGCTCTCGGCCTGGCATGCGCGCACACGTGACCAGGCCCTGCCTTTTCGTCTGCGCCAGTTCGCCCTGTGGCCGCAGGACCGCGATGTTCTGCACGCTCGGATCGGCCAGCGTCTCGAGCAGATGTGGGCGCAGGGCTTGGTCGCCGAGGTGCAGGCCCTGTGCGAGCTGACGCCGGCGAACCCGGATCTTCCCGCCTGGCGCAGCGTCGGCTACCGCCAGGTTCTCGCCTACCTGCAGGGTGATTACGACAGGAGCGAGCTCGAAGAGCGCGCGCTTTTCGCCACCCGGCAGTTGGCCAAGCGGCAGCTGACCTGGTTGCGCAGTTTCGATGGGATCGAAGGGCGCGATCCCTTTCGTCTGCATCTCGATGAACTTGTGCGCTGGATCTTGCAAAATCGTGACTGAAGCGCCAAAGTTACAAACCTCTCGCCTTCCCCGTAGAAGGCGATTTTTGCGCTGGTTGACTTTTCGTCCGATTTGGACCGTTTAGGAGGTAGCTCGTCATGTCCAAGGGTCAGACCTTGCAGGATCCTTTTCTCAATGCCTTGCGCAAAGAGCGCATCCCCGTATCGATCTTTCTCGTCAACGGTATCAAGCTGCAAGGCCAGATCGAGTCCTTCGATCAATACGTCGTCCTGCTCAAGAACACGGTCAGTCAGATGGTCTATAAACACGCCATCAGCACCGTCGTTCCGGCGCGCAATCCGCGCACATCGCCGGGCGCGACGACGACGGGCACGACCGGGCACTACAGCGCCAGTGATTTCACCGAGGAAGACGAGGCGGATCGCCAGCCCTATTGATGAATGTTCGGGTCGTGTGACCCATGAGGTGTCTTTGGAGTATTTCGAACGCCCGGTCGGTGGTGAGCGGGCGCTTCTCGTGCATATGTCGCTGCAGGAAGCGGCCAGCCGCGATGATCTGGATGAGTTCGCCGAGCTCGCTCGCTCCGCTGGCGTGCAGGTTTTGCAACTGGTCCTGGCGCGTCGCCCGCGTCCAGACGCGCGCACTTACGTCGGGCGCGGCAAACTCGAGGAAATTCGCGCCCTGGTCGAGGAACATGACGCCGAGGTCGTGCTCTTTGACCATACCCTGACACCGGCGCAGGAACGTAATCTCGAGCGCGAGCTGTCCTGCCGTGTCCTCGATCGAACCGGCCTGATTCTCGACATTTTCGCGCAACGCGCCAGAACGCATGAAGGCAAACTCCAGGTCGAGCTGGCGCAGCTTGAGCATCTGTCCTCGCGCCTGGTGCGAGGCTGGACCCATCTCGAGCGACAAAAAGGCGGTATCGGCTTGCGCGGTCCCGGTGAGACGCAGCTGGAGACGGATCGTCGCCTGCTGCGGCAGAGGGTGGCCCAGCTCAAGTTGCGCCTCGAAGACGTGCGACGCACGCGTTCCCTCGGGCGCCAGGCGCGCCGCAAGGCGTCGGTGCCGGTCGTGGCTCTGGTCGGATACACCAATGCCGGCAAGTCGACCTTGTTCAATCAGCTCTGTGCGGCCTCGGTCTACGCCGCCGACCAGCTCTTCGCCACCCTCGATCCGACCCTGCGCCGTTGGCGACTGGAGGGGTTGGGGGAGGTCGTCTTCGCCGACACGGTGGGTTTTTTGCGCGACCTGCCGCATCATCTGGTCGATGCCTTTCGCGCTACCCTCGAGGAGACGGTCGATGCTGATCTCCTGCTGCAGGTGGTCGACGTCGCCAGCAGTGAGCGCGAGCGCCAGATGGCCGCCGTCGAGGAGGTCCTGCAAGCGGTCGGCGCCGACGCCGTGCCGCGCTTGCTCGTCTACAACAAGATCGATCTGTTGCCAGAGCGGACGCCACGCGTCGACGTCGATGAGCAGGGTCAGGCGTGCGCCGTGTGGCTGGCCGCGCGCGAGGGCCAGGGGCTCGATCTCCTGCGCCAGGCCATCGTCGATCGCCTCGGTCGACACCGCGCCTGGCGGCTTTTGCTGGCGCCGGCGCAGGGACGTCTGCGGGCACAACTTTATGAGCAGCAGGTGGTGCGTGAAGAGAGCATCGACGCCGAAGGTCGTTCGCATCTGCACATCGAGATGGCCGAGAACAGCCTGCGCCACCTGGTCGAGCAGGCGGGCCTGAATCTGACGGAGATCCTCTCGTGAAGTGGCGCGAGCATGGCCGGCAAGTGTTGGAGTCCCTGGCTGTGGCCGTGTTGCTCTGGGCCTACTATGCCGGCGCCGATTTTTTACATCGCCACTTTCTCGTCATGGTGCCGGCCGCGGTCGTCGGCATGCTCCTGCTTCTGACGACCCTGCTCCTGTTCGGGCGGGTGCCGCTGTGGATCGAGCGCGGCCTGCAGCCTTGGTTGCGCCACTTCACCTTGTTTCTGCTGCCACCGACGGTGGGCGTCCTGGCGGTGTGGCCGCAGGTGCGGGCGCAGGCCTTCCCCTTTTTGGTGACCCTGCTGCTGGCGACCCTGATCCCCCTCTATTTTGGCGCGCACGCTTTTCGCGCCTTCAGTCGGCGGTGGCCACGATGAGTCTTGGCGGCTGGTGGTTGCTGGCGACCCTCGTCGTCTATCTCTTCGCCGACATCCTGCAACAGCGCCTCGGCTGGTTGATTTTGCAGCCCATGCTCACCAGCGTGCTCATCCTGGCGGCGGCGGTGGCTTGGCGCGGCCAAGACATCCAGGCGTATCGCCAGGCGACGGCGCCTTTGGTCTGGGTCGCCGGCCCTCTGACCGTGGGTATGGCGATCCCATTGTTTCGTGAACGCGCCTTGATCCTGGCGCAGTGGCGGCCGCTGCTGCTGACCCTGCTGCTCGGCTCCCTGCTGGCTTCGGGTTCGGCTTTTGCTCTCGCCTGCCTGTGGCAGTTGCCGCATTCTGTGGCCAAGGCTTTTCTCACCCGTGCCATCAGCCTTCCTTTCTGTTTGCCGGTGGCGCATCTGGTCGGCGCGCCGGTCGGGCTGGCGGCGGTCATCGTCGGCATCAGCGGTGTTTTCGGCGGCATTGCCGCGCCCTTGCTTTTGTCGGTGCGCTATGACGAGGCGTCGCGTGGCGTCGCCATGGGCTTGGCGGCGCACGGCATCGGCACCGCCGTCGCTTTGCGTCTGTCGGTGCGGACGGGCGCGCACGCCGCCTTGGCGATGATGCTCAACGGACTCATCACCAGCCTCTGGCTGCCCTGGCTGTGGCGACATGCCGCCTACGTCGTTGGGTTCTGATGGCCGGGGGCTCGTGTTATCATAGGACTTTTGTCGCGCGTCGTGGACGCTGTCGAGGGGGGTGAAAGGGGCGTGGGTCGAGATCTCGAGCGTTGGTTGTTGCCGGATGGGGTGGAGGATGTCCTGCCAGAGCAGGCGCGCGCTCTCGAGCATTTGCGCCGGCGCTGTCTCGACCTGTACGCCGCGCATGGTTTTGACTTGGTCATCCCGCCGCTGCTCGAGTTTCGTGCGTCCTTGCTCACCGGTGTCGGCCAGGATCTCGCCCTGAGCACGTTCACCCTGGTCGATCAGGCCTCCGGTCATCAACTCGGTCTGCGCGCCGACATGACGCCGCAAGTGGCGCGCATCGACGCGCATGGCCGCCCGCTGACGGGGGTGGCGCGCTACTGCTATGCCGGCATCGTCCTGCAGGCACGGCGGCGAGCTCTCGGCGATCGACGCTGCCAGATGCAGATGGGCTGCGAGATCTTTGGGCATGCCGGCGGCGCTGCCGATCGCGAGATCCTCAGCCTGACGCTGCAGAGCCTGCAGTTGGCAGGCTGCCAGCGCGTCGTCCTCGAACTCGGCCACGCCGGCATCTTGCGTGCTCTCCTGTCCGAGTCATTGCTGCGTGAGCGCAGCGAGCAACTGTTCGCCATGCTGCAGCGCAAGGCCAAGCCGGAGATCGCTGCCGCCCTGGTCGATGAGCCGCAGTTGCGTGATTTACTGCTCGCTCTGGTCGATGGCGCCGGCGATCGCAGCGTCCTGTCCCATGCCCGGCGTCTGGCGGTGGACGTGCCGGCGATGCAGCCGGCCCTGGATGAACTCGAGCACGCCTGCGCGCATATTGAGCGTCATTTCCCGGCGGTACAGATCTATATCGATCTGAGTGAGTTGCGCGGCTATCGTTATCACACCGGTCTGATTTTCGCAGCTTACGTCGAAGGCGGCCACGTCGAGGTTGCCAAAGGCGGTCGCTATGACGACGTCGGCCAGGCTTTTGGGCGCGCGCGTCCCGCCACCGGCTTCAGCCTCGACCTGCTCTCTCTGAGCGCCTTCTCGGCGCTGGCCGCCGGCCTGATCTGGGCGCCGAGCGATGAAGACGCCGAGCTCCTCGCCCTCATCGACCATTTGCGGCGTAGCGGTGAGCGGGTCTTGCGCGCGCTCCCCGAAGAAACCCCGATCGACGCAAAGATGCGTGGTCTCGATCGTCGTATCGACAAAGTGGCGGGACGGTGGGTCGTCCAGCCATGGCATTCCTGATCTGAATTAAGCGATAAGGCAAGCGTGATTATGGGTAAGAACGTCGTCATTCTGGGCACCCAGTGGGGTGATGAGGGCAAGGGCAAGATCGTCGATCTGCTCACCGACAATGCCGCCGCCGTGGTGCGTTTTCAGGGCGGTCACAATGCCGGTCACACGCTCGTCGTCGGCGGCGAGAAGACCGTCCTGCATCTCATTCCCTCGGGTATCCTGCGCAGTCAGGTGCAGTGCTATATCGGCAATGGTGTGGTCCTCGCTCCTGACGCCTTGTTGCACGAGATGAGCAAACTGCAAGCGCAAGGCGTGCCGGTGCGTGAGCGCCTGCGCATCTCGGCCGCCTGTCCGCTCATCCTGCCCTATCACGTCGCCCTCGATCAGGCGCGTGAAGTCGCTCGCGGCAAGGCCGCCATCGGCACCACCGGGCGCGGCATCGGCCCGGCCTACGAGGACAAGGTGGCGCGTCGCGGCTTGCGTCTCGGCGATCTGTTTCGTCGCGACAAGTTCGCCGCCCGCTTGGGCGAGATTCTCGATTACCACAATTTTCAGCTGAAAAACTACTATCAGGTGGCGCCCATCGACTTTCAGGCGACCCTGGAGCAGGCTCTCGCCTGGGGTGAGGAGCTGCGTCCGCTCATCGCCGACGTCGCCGAGGAATTGCATCAGCTGCGCTTGCGCGGCGCCCGCATCATGTTTGAAGGGGCGCAGGGGTCCTTGCTCGACATCGATCACGGCACCTACCCCTATGTCACCTCGTCCAACACCACGGCCGGCGGCACCAGCACCGGTTCCGGCTTTGGGCCGCTCTATCTCGACTATGTCCTCGGTATCACCAAGGCCTACACCACCCGGGTCGGCAGCGGTCCTTTCCCGACCGAACTGTTCGACAGCATGGGCGAGCATCTCGCCCGCGTCGGTCACGAGTTCGGTTCGACGACGGGACGGGCGCGCCGTTGCGGCTGGTTCGACGCCGTCGTCCTGCGCCGGGCGGTGCAGCTCAATTCGATCTCCGGTCTGTGCCTGACCAAGCTCGACGTCCTCGACGGTCTGGAGACGGTGCGCGTCTGCACCGGCTATGAGGTGCGCGACAAGGGCTCGATCGAATGCCTGATGAGCGACGCCGACGCCTATGAAAACGTCACCCCCATCTACGAGGATCTGCCGGGTTGGACGCAGTCGACCGTCGGCGTGCGTCGCCTCGAAGACCTTCCGGAAGCGGCGCGGCGCTACATCCGTCGCATCGAGGAAGTCGTCGGTTGTCCGATCGACATCATCTCGACTGGTCCCGATCGCGATGAGACCATCATCCTGCGGCATCCTTTCGCCGACTGACGGCAATGTACCGAGCGGCGCTGGCGCTGCTCTTTCCCCCGCCGCGCAGTATCACCTCAGAACAGACGGTTCAAGCCATTCAGCGCCGCGACACGATAGGCCTCGGCCATGGTCGGGTAGTTGAAGGTGGTGTTGGCGAAGTACTGCAGGTTGTTCTGGCCGCAGTGCATCACAGCCTGGCCGATGTGAACGATCTCCGAGGCGCCGTCGCCAAAGCAGTGGATGCCGAGGATCTCCAACGTCTCGCGATGGAAGAGGATCTTCAGCATACCGACGGTCTCTCCGGTGATCTGTGCGCGCGCCAAGTGGCGAAAGAAGGCCTGGCCGACTTCGTAGGGGATCTGCGCACGCGTCAGCTCCGCCTCGGTCTGGCCGAGTGAGCTGATCTCGGGGATGGTGTAGATGCCGGTCGGCACCTCCGAGACGCGCGGCACGTCGGTGGCGCCGACGATGTGCGCCGCGGCGCAGCGGCCCTGGTCGTAGGCGGCTGAGGCGAGGGCGGGCCAGCCGATGACGTCGCCGGCGGCGTAGATATGCGGCAAGGTGGTCTGGTAGCGCTCATTGATGTGGATCTGACCGCGTTGATTGATCTCGATGCCGAGCGCTTCGAGGCCGAGATCCTGCGTATTGCCGGTACGGCCGTTGCACCAGAGGATGGCGTCGGCGCGTATTTTTTTGCCTGATTTCAGATCGAGGACGACGCCTTCATCGCTTGTGGTGATGCCGGCGTAGTGTTCATTGTTGCGTACCAGCACCCCGAGTTCGCGCAGATAGTGGCTGAGGGCGTCGGAGATCTCGTCGTCGAGGAAGGAGAGCAGGGTCGTCTGCGTGTTGATCAGGTCGACCTTGACGCCCATGCCCTCGAAGATGGAAGCGTATTCGCAACCGATGACGCCGGCGCCGTAGATGATGATCTTGCGCACCGGTACGTCGAGTTTGAGGATGTTGTCGGAATCGAAGACGCGCGCATGAGTGAAATCGATGTCCTGCGGATGATAGGGACGGGCGCCGGTGGCGATGATGGCGTGTTCAAAGGCGAGAACATCGCGCCCCCCCTCCTGGTTGCGCACCTCGATGTGATGGGCATCGAGAAAAGTGCCGCGCGAGAAGACGAGCTCGACGTCGTTGCGCGTGTAGAAGCGTGTGCGCAGGTCGACCTGCTGATCGATGACCTTGCGCGCCCGCGCCAGGAGCTGGGCGAAGCTGAAATGGCGGGGATCACCGGTGTCGTGCAGCAGTGGGTCGCGGCTGTAGCGGATGAGCTGCCAGACGCTCTGGCGCAGAGCCTTGGAGGGGATGGTGCCGGCGTGAGCGCAGGCGCCACCGACCTGTGGCCGTTCTTCGACGACGGCGACGCGGCGTCCTTCCTTGGCCAGTTTCATCGCGGCACCTTCGCCGGCGGGACCGGAGCCGAGGATGACGACGTCATAATTTTGCATAGGGTTCAGGCTCCATCGTGGCGCTGGAAATGCCGTTCCTGCCCCCGGCGCAACGCCTGGATGTTGCTGCGATGCCGCCAGATCAGCAGCAGGCTGATCAGCAGCAGCAGGGGCAGGGAGCCGGCGTTCAAAAAGTGGGCATAGACGGGCATCAGGACGAAGGCCGACAAGGCGGCCAGGGACGAGATGCGCCAGAGGGCGAAGACGAGCAGCCAGGTGACGCCGGTGGCCAGACCCAGCCAGGGTGACAAGGCGAAGATGACGCCGAAAGCGGTGGCGACGCCCTTGCCGCCTTGAAAACGAAAGAAGATCGGGTAGAGATGACCGAGAAAGGCGGCGAGGCCGACGGCGGTGAGTTCCAGGCGCGAGGCGTCGAAGTGGCGCAGAACGAGCACTGGCAGCAGTCCCTTGAGGGTATCGCCGGCGAGCGTCAGGGCGGCCGGACCGCGTCCACCGAGGCGCAGGACGTTGGTCGTGCCCGGGTTGCGCGAGCCCTGCTGGCGCGGATCAGGCAGGCCGCACAGCGCACAAACCGGGATGGCCATGCACACAGAGCCGAGTAAATACGCGATAATCAGCGCCGCGAAGGGTAGCAACCCGAGCATCCTCATCTCCCACGTTCGACCGGGGTGCACCATGGACTACATCGTCATACGCGATCTCGAGCTGAGCGCCCGCATCGGGGTTCACGCCTGGGAACGACGTATTCAGCAGACCTTGCGTCTACAGATCAAGCTCGGCTGCGACGCGGCCACTGTAGCAAAAAATGACGACATCCGGCAGACCCTCGACTACCAGGCGGTCATCGATTTCATCAAAGATTTCATCGCCGGGTCGACCTGTGTGCTCATCGAAACCCTGGCTGAAGGACTGGCCGCGGCATTATTGCAGCGTTTTGCCCTGCCTGCTCTCGAGCTGGAGCTGTGCAAGCCGAACATCATGCCGGGCGCGACCGTGGTCGGCATCGTCCTGCGCCGCGGGCAGACGTTGTGAGCCAGACGCTGATCGCCCTCGGCGGCAATCAGGGCGCCGCGCCTCTCCTGGCTGCGCTGCAGGCGCTGCCGCGCCTCGGCCGGGTGCAAGGGTGTTCGCCGGTCTACTGCGGCCAGGCGCGCGAGGGTGAGGGGGTGGCTGATTACCTGAACCTGGTCATCGAGATGGAGAGTGAACTGACTTGTCCTCTCTTCCAGCAGGGGCTGCGCGCCATCGAGACGGACTGCGGGCGGTGCCGGGAAACGGCGGCGATCTGCCATGTCGACATCGACCTGCTCATCTGGGACGGGCACGTCCTGCGCCCCGCCGAGCTACAGCGTTGCTACGTGGCGCAGCCGCTGGCGTCCCTGCGCGGTCAGCGTCTGGCTGCCGACGCCGGGCGGCTGCTCGCCGGCGACGCCTGGACGGCGTTGCGCGCGCAGCTGTGACGATGGGGCATTGTCCTGCCGGCGGCTGAGCGGCTAGACTGGCTGTTCAGCCCTTGTTGAGTGGGAGCCGTCGTGCCCTTCTTGCCGCGTACCCCTTGTCTGGCGATCGCCGATCGTGAGGCCTTGCGGACTCAGGTCCGACACTATTTTCATGCCAGCTTTGATCGCTACGAAGCGCTCTTCTCCCTGCTCGCCAATGCTGCGGCTTACCGCATCAAGCCGATACCGCTGCGCCACCCATTGATCTTCTATTTTGGACATACGGCGACCTTTTTCATCAACAAGCTGCTCCTCGCCGGCCTCATCCACGCGCGCATCGACGCCAGGATCGAGCGCCTGTGCGCCGTCGGTGTCGACGAGATGGGCTGGGACGATCTCGACGAGACGCACTACGACTGGCCGGAGGTCGAAGATCTGCGGCGCTATCGCGGGCAAGTGCGGCAATGCGTCGACGGTGTGATCGCCGGCATGGACATGAGCGGTGAGCTCGGTATGCAGCATCCGATCTGGGTCATCCTGATGGGCATCGAGCATGAATTCATCCATCTCGAGACGTCTTCGGTGCTGATTCGGCAGCACCAGCTCGTGCACGTCCGGCCGCACCCGGACTGGGCGCCCTGTCGCGCCGCCGGAGAACCGCCGCCCAATCCCTTGCTGCCGGTGCCGGCGCAGTTCCTCACCTTGGGACGGGCGGTGAGCGATCCATGGTATGGCTGGGACAATGAATACGGTCCGCATCAGGTCGAGGTCGCAGCTTTCAAGGCGACGCGGCAATTGGTCAGCCAGCGCGAGTTTCTCGCCTTTGTCGAGGCTGGAGCTTATCTCGAGGCGCACTGGTGGGATGAGGAGGGCTGGGCTTGGCGCCAGCACGCCGACGCCCGCCACCCGACCTTCTGGCGTGCCAGCGAGGGCGGCTGGCGCTTGCGCTTGCTCAGCGCAGAGGTCGACATGCCGTGGAACTGGCCGGTCGAGGTCAATGCGCATGAAGCGCGCGCCTATGTGCGCTGGCTGGCGCAGACGACGGGACGCAGTCTGCGTCTGCCGAGCGAGGCGGAGTGGCATGCCCTGGCGCAGCACTGCGCCTGCGGCGAGTTGACCGAGGCGCCGGCAGCGGCGCAGCTGCATCTCGATCACGAGGCCTCCTCCTGTCCGGTCGATCGCTTCGCGCACGGCGAGTTCTTCGACGTCGTCGGCAATGTCTGGCAGTGGACGGAGACGGCCATCGCCCCCTTTCCCGGCTTCAAGGTGCATCCCCTCTACGATGACTTCAGCACCCCGACTTTCGACGGCCGCCATCATCTGATCAAAGGCGGCAGCTGGATTTCCTGTGGCAATGAGGCGCGTCTGCATAGTCGCTACGCCTTTCGGCGCCATTTCTTTCAACACGCCGGCTTCCGTTACGTCGAGGCGGCCCCCCTGGCGCCACAGCCGGTGTCGCACTATGAGAGCGATCTGCTGGTGGCGCAGTACCTCGAATTCCACTACGGGCAGAGCTATTTCGCGGTGCCCAACTTTCCCGCGCATCTTTGTCAGCGCGTGCTCGCAGCGACCGCCGGGCGGCCGCGGCGGCGCGCCCTCGATCTCGGCTGTGCCACCGGCCGCGCTAGTCTCGAGTTGGCGCGGCATTTCGAGGCGGTGACCGGCATCGATTTTTCCGTGCGCTTCATCGATCTTGCCGTCCAGCTCATCGCGGCCGGCCACCTGCGCTATGCCTTGCCGGAAGAGGGTGATCTGCAGAGCTATCACGAGATCCGGCTCGATACCCTCGACTTGCAGGCGACGGCCGGGCGCGTCAGTTTCTATCAGGGCGATGCCTGCAATCTGGCGACACGCTACGGCGACTACGACCTGATCCTGGCGGCCAACCTCATCGATCGCCTGTACCAGCCGGAACTCTTTCTGCGCGAGGTGCACCAGCGTCTGCGTCGCGGCGGGGTTCTCGCCCTGTGCAGCCCCTACACTTGGCTCGAGGAATATACCGGGCGCGCGCACTGGATCGGCGGCTTCAAGCGCGATGGCGAGAGGTGGACGACTCTGCAGGGCTTGCAGGCCATCCTGCACGAGCATTTTCGTCTTCTGCAGGAGCCCGAGGATGTGCCTTTCGTCATCCGCGAAACGGCGCGTAAATACCAGCATTCCCTGGCGCAGCTGACTTTGTGGGAGCGCCGATGAGCCAGGCTGATTTCATGCATCTGCCCGAGCGTCGCGGTACGCTCGCGCTCAAGCTCGAGGCGCGCCAGGCCATGTTCGGTCGTGCCGACGTCCTGCCGCTGTGGGTCGCCGACATGGATTTTGCGGCGCCGGACTGTGTGCGCCAGGCGCTCATCGCCCGCGCCGAGCATCCGATCTACGGCTACACCGTGCGCGACCCCGACATGCTACCGGCTTTGTGCGACTGGATCGGCCGGCGGCACGGCTGGCGACCCGACCCGGCGCACGCTTGCATCGCGCCCGGTGTCGTGCCCAGCCTCTACGCGGCGGTGGCGGCTTTCACCCAAGCGGGGGAGGGGGTGATCGTGCAGACGCCGGTCTATCCGCCGTTTTTTCAGGCCGTGCAGGTGCAGGGGCGGCGTCTTGTGGAAAATCCCTTGCACTGCGCCGACAGCGTTTATCGCTTCGACCTCGATCATTTCGAGCAGTGTGCCCGGCAGGCGCGTCTTCTGTTGCTATGCT
Source organism: Pseudomonadota bacterium (assembly GCA_021851865.1). Lineage (GTDB taxonomy): Bacteria > Pseudomonadota > Gammaproteobacteria > Pseudomonadales > Moraxellaceae > JAJZHK01. Next base: position 51,809 of record JAJZBU010000015.1, read on the forward strand.
CGCCGCACAATCCCGTCGGCCGGGTGTGGCGGCGCGACGAGCTGCAGGAACTGTTGGCCATCTGTGCGCGCCATGACGTCATCGTTTTCGCCGATGAGATCCATGCCGATCTCCTCTATCCCGGCGAAGTGCACTATCCAGCCTTGCCTCTGGCGCGCGAGCGTGTTGTGGCGGCGTGGGCGCCGAGCAAGACCTTCAACATTCCGGGCATGGGCCTCTCTGCCTTGATCTGTGAGCAAGCCGATCTGCTGGCGCGCCTGCAGGCCGTCTTCGCGGCCTTGCCGGTGAGCACCCAGCATCCCTTCGGGCAGGTGGCCTGGACGGCGGCCTATCGTCAGGCCGAGCCCTGGCTGGAGGCGCTGCTGCAGACCCTGCACGGGCATCGTCAGCACGCGCTGGCGCGCCTGCAGCAGGAGTTGCCCGGCTTGCGCGTGAGCGTGCCGCAGGCGACGTATCTGCTGTGGCTGAATTTTCAGGCCTGGGGCCTGTCCGAGGCGGAGCTGGTGCGGCGTCTGGTCGATGTCGCCGGTCTCGGCCTCAATCCCGGCAGCAGTTTTGGCGCCGCGGGTCGCGGCTGTATGCGCCTCAATATGGCGACGGCGCGCGCTCAGCTCGACGTCGCCCTCGATCGGCTGATCGCGTGTTTCGCTTGAACGGGAACTGCTATGCTGCCGCTTCCGACGCGATGAGGAGACGACGATGCCCGCACTATCTCGACGTGAACGCGTGGTGGCGGCGCTCATGGGAGCATGGATCGGTGATGCCCTGGCGCTTGGCCCGCACTGGTACTATGACCTCGACGCCCTGCGCCGTGACTATGGCGAGTGGATCAGCGACTACATGGCGCCGCTTGCCGGGCGCTATCACGCCGGTCTGCCGGCGGGGCACGCTTCGCAGGCTGGGTATATCCTGCTGCTGACGGTGCGCTCGCTGGTCGAGCGTGGCGGCTATGACGAAGAGGACTTCTGCCGGCGTCTCGATGCGGAGCTGCTGTCGGCTCTCGATGGCACGCCCATGCAGGGCCCGGGCGGCTACACCAGTCAGTCAATACGCGACGTCTGGCATCGTCGCGTCGAGCAGGGTCTGCCCTGGGGGCAGGTCGCAAGTCATGCCGATACCACCGAGGCCATCGAGCGCACCTTGGCTCTCGCCTTGCGCTACGCCGAAGATCCGCAACGCCTGGCGGCGGCGGTGACCGACAACACGCGCCTGACCCAAAGCGATGAGATCGTGGTGTCGATGACGGTCGCCTATGCTGCCGTCCTCGCCGCCTTGGTGCGCGGCGAGCCTTTCGATCGCGAACTCTCGGGCAAACTCATGCGGCAGGTCGCCACCGGCGAGCTGCCCTTTCATGCCGTGACCACGACCGGTCTGCAACCGCCGGCGGCGGGGGCCGAGCCGGCGCGGGCGGGGCGCTTCGCCTCGCCGGATGCCTTGCTGACGCCGTCGTGCATCGCCGCCGCTGTCGCCGACGCTGACATCCGCATCGAGCCGGCGTGGAAGGTGTCTTTGGTCTACGGCATGCCTTGCGCCATCTATCACCAGCTGCCGGCCGCCTACTATCTGGCGGCGCGCTACACCGACGATTTCGAGGCGGCGGTGCTGCACGCGGTCAATGGCGGTGGCCAAAATCAGGCGCGCGCCATGCTCACCGCTGCTCTCGTCGGTGCCCAGGTGGGGCTGGCGGGCATTCCGCAGCGCTGGTTGCAGGGACTGCTCGGAGTCGAAGAGCGTCTCGATCTCGCCTGGCGTCTCGCCGCCAGCGTCAGCGATCAGGAGTGACCTGAAGGAGGGCGCCATGCGTCGCTGTCTCGTCTGGCTGCGTCATGACCTGCGCACGCTCGATCATCCGGCCTTGCAGGCGGCTTGCGCCGATCCCGAGAGCGAGGTGGTGGCGGTTTATCTGCGCACGCCACGGCAATGGGCCTTGCATGACCTGGGGACGGCGCGCATCGAATTTGAGCAGGCTTGCCTGCCCAGCCTGCAGGCCGATCTGGCGCGCCTGAACATCGCCCTGGTGGTGGCTGAGGTCGAGGACGATACGCAGATTCCGGCATGGATGGCGCGGCATGTCGTCGCCTGGTCGATCACTCATCTCTATGCCCACCGCGCCCACGAGATCGATGAACAACGGCGCGATGCGGCGGTGGCGGCGGCGGTCGCCGGCCACGCTTGTCACCTGCACCTGCTCGACGACGTCTGCCTAGTGCCGCCGGGGCGGGTGCTGACGCGCGAAGGCCGTCCCTACATCGTGTTCACGCCGTTCAAGCGGGCGTGGTTGTCCCTGCTCGCCACGGTGCCGGCGGCGAGCGGCGCGCCGCCGCCGCGACGTGCCTGCTTTCTCGACCTCGATGCCGTCGCTGCGCCGCCGGCGTGCGCGGAAGCCTGGGTACGATTCTGGCCGGCGGGGGAGGCGGCGGCGCTGGCCCGTCTCGAACAGTTCATCGCCACCGATCTGTCCGGCTACGCCGAATCGCGCGATCATCCCGAGAGCGACGGCAGCAGTCGCCTGTCGCCCTATCTGGCCATTGGCAACCTCAGCGTGCGCCAGTGTCTGCAGGCGGTGCAGCGCTCTGCCGGCGTCGACGGGCGGGGGGCGGCGAGCTGGTTGAACGAGCTGTGCTGGCGCGATTTCTACCGGCATATCCTCGCTGCTTTTCCGCGCGTCTGCCGGCATCAGGCTTTTTTACGCGCCACCGACGCATTGCCCTGGCGCCATGACGCGGTCGATTTCGCGCGTTGGTGTGAGGGGCGGACGGGGTTTCCCATCGTCGACGCCGGTTTGCGCCAGTTGCGCGAGCAGGCCTGGATGCACAACCGTCTGCGCATGATCTGCGCCAGCTTCCTGGCCAAGGATATGTTCATCGACTGGCGCTGGGGCGAGCGCCATTTCATGCGCCATCTGCTCGACGCCGACATCGCCGCCAACAATGGTGGCTGGCAATGGTGTGCTTCGACCGGCAACGACGCCGTGCCGTATTTCCGGGTCTTCAATCCCGTTCTGCAGAGCCGCAGGTTCGATCCGCAGGGCGATTTCATCCGCCGCTATGTGCCGGAGCTGGCGAGCCTCGACGCGCGCTCCATTCACGCCCCCGATGCGGCGATGCTGCGCGCGCGCGGTATCGATTACCCGCCACCCATGCTCGACCACGCGCAGGCGCGCACGCGCGTCATCGCCCATTTCCGGGCTCTGCGCCTGCTGCAGACGGAAGCGTGAGGGCGGCCGCAGCCTCCCACTGCAGCAGGCGACGTTTGCGTTCCTCGCCCCAGCGATAACCGCCGAGCTGATGATCGCGGCGGATGACGCGATGACAGGGGATAAGGAGAGCGATCGGGTTGCTGGCGCAGGCGCCTGCCACCGCGCGTGCCGCGGTCGGCATGCCGAGGCTGGCTGCGAGCTCGCCATAGCTGCGCGTGCTGCCCGGCGCGATGTCCTGGAGCGCGCGCCAGACGCGCCACTGGAAGGGCGTGCCAGGTGGCAGGAGTATGGCGTCGGTGGCGAGTGCCGGCGTGTCGATGCGCGCGCAAGCGGCGGCGAGCCAGGGCGCGGTGCGCTGGGCATCGCTGGAGAAGGCGTGCCGCGGATAGTGGCGTTGCAGGTCCTGGCGTAGGGCCGACAGGGAGTCACCGAGCCAGAGGAGGCGCAGATCGCTGGCCTCGGCAACGGCGACGAGGATGACGCCGAGGCGACTGTCGGCGCTACCGATCCACCAAGGCGAAGCGGGCATGGCAGGATCCTGCGGCATCGGAGGCCTCATGAGGTCGGTGAAAGCCTCGAGCGTAGCCATTTCAACGCGTGGGGGCAAGGATGGGGGACGGATCTTGTTCTTTCTTGTATGATATCATATGATATGATAAATCATCAGGAGCGACATCGTGCAGTTGCGCAGTTTTGGTATCCTGCTCAAGGACGTCTCACGTCTGTCCTCGCGCTATTTTGAGCGCCATCTCGGAGCCCTCGGTCTGACCCTCGATCAATGCAAGGTGCTCGCCCGCCTCGAACACGAGCAGGGCATGACGCAAACGCAGCTGGCCGAATGCACCGACATGGATCCGATGACCCTGGTGCGTGTCCTCGATCGCATGGAGCAGGAGGGCCTGCTGGAGCGGCGTCGCCACGAGCAGGATCGGCGCGTGCGGCAAATCTATCTGTTGCCGGCGGCGCAGGAGCAGATGGAGCGTATGTGGCGCTTGGTCGAGCGCGTGCGCGGTGAGACCTTGTGCGATTTCAGCGACGCTGAGAAAGAACGTTTCATGGGCTATCTGCAACGCATGCGGTCAACCTTGCACACTTTGCTCAAAGACGACGAACCGGCGGGAGAAGCATGATGACAGGGCCTGAAAACGCATCACCCTGGCGGCGACCTTTGTTGGCGCTTGGGGTGCTCGTGGCGGCGGCGCTGGTGCTCGTCATGTGGTGGCGCAGCGGTCGCATCGTCAGCACCGATGACGCCTACGTCAAAGTACCCAACGCCGACATCAGCAGCAACATCGATGGCCGCGTCGTCGCCATTGCCGTGCATGACAACCAGGCGGTGCGCCGTGGCGATTTGCTCATTCAGCTCGATGATCGCGCCCATCGTATCGCCCTGGCCGCGGCGCGCGCGCATCTGTTGCAGAGCATCGAGCAGGTGCACGCCGATGAAGCTACTTACCGTGCGCAGTTGGCGCAGATAGCGGCGCAGCGGCAGCGCTGCGACTATCTGCAGAAGGAGGCGATGCGCCGCCAGACCCTGGTCCACGCCGGCATGGGCTCGCAGGAGAGTTCCGATCGTGCCGACAGTCAGGCGCATGAGGCGGCGCAGACCTTGCAGGCGGCGCAACAGCAGGCGGCGGCTCTGCTCGCCGCCCTCGGCGGGCAGGCGCAGGAGGCGGCCACCGCCGATCCGCGCGTGCGTGCGGCACAGGCGGCCCTTGATCGCGCTGCTCTTGATCTCAGCTATACCCGCATCCTGGCTCCCGTCGCCGGCGTCGTCGCCCAGGTCGATCACCTGCAGGTGGGTGACTACATCAAGGCGGCGACGCCGCTCTTTGCTCTGATGTCGCCGCAGGCGGGCTGGATCGAAGCCAATTTCAAAGAAGACGAGCTGACGCATCTGCGCGTTGGGCAGCGCGCCGAGGTGCATCTCGACATCGATCCGGAACACACCTGGGCGGCGGTGGTGGACAGTCTGGCGCCGGCGACGGGTTCGCAGTTCTCCTTGCTGCCACCGGAAAACGCCACCGGCAATTGGGTCAAGGTGGTGCAGCGCGTGCCGGTGCGTCTGCGTTTGCTCGCGCCGACGCAGGCACTGTTCCTGCGCGCCGGGCTCAGCGCCCACGTCAGCGTCGATACCGGTTATCGTCGGCATCTGTTCAGCGGAGGTGAGCATGGAGTCGACGCATCTCGCTGAGTCGTCCGCCAGGCAGCGACGCATGATCACTGTGACGGTGATGCTGGCCTCGATCCTGCAGTCGCTCGACAACACCATCGCCAACGTCGCCATGCCGAAGATGCAAGGGGCGCTGTCGGCGACGCAGGATCAGGTGAGCTGGGTGCTCACTTCCTACATCGTGGCGGCGGCGATCATGACGCCGATGACCGGCTGGCTGGCCGGGCGTTTCGGGCGCAAGACGCTCTTTCTCGTCTCGGTCTTCGGTTTTACCGTCGCTTCCGCCCTCTGCGGGCTCGCCCAGGGACTGACCGAGATGGTGCTGTTTCGCTTCATTCAGGGTCTGGCGGGCGCCGCCCTGGTGCCGATGTCGCAGGCGGTGCTGCTCGACATCAATCCGCCGGAACGCCACGGTCGGGCGATGGCGATCTGGGGCCAGGGGGTGCTCGTCGGCCCCATGCTCGGTCCTATCCTCGGCGGCTGGCTGACCGATCATTACAGCTGGCGCTGGGTCTTCTACATCAATGTGCCGCTCGGCGTCCTCGCCTTCATCGGCGTCTTCGTCTTTTTTCCACGCGCCGTCCGCTACCACGCCCGTCTCGACTTTCTCGGCTTTGCCCTGCTCAGCCTGGCCGTCGCCAGTCTGCAGCTCTGTCTCGACCGCGGGCCGACCCAGGACTGGTTCTCCGCCACCGAGATCCGTTTCGAGGCGGGGGTCGCGGCCCTGGCCTTTTATCTTTTTATCGTGCACAGCCTGACGGCGGCGCAGCCTTTCATCCGCTTGCGTCTGTTCCGTGATCGCAACTTCGTCACCGGCAACGTCTTCATCTTTCTCGTCGGCGTCATCATCTTTGCCACCCTCGCTCTGCTGCCGCCCCTGCTGCAGGATCTGCTCGCCTATCCGGTCTACAACGCCGGCCTGCTGACGGCGCCGCGCGGTCTCGGCACACTGATCGCCATGGCCGTCGCCGGGCGTCTGGTCGACCATCTCGACCCGCGCTGGTTGATCGGCGGTGGGTTTGCCTGTGCGGCGGCCTCTTTGTGGCAGATGACGCACTTTGATCTGGCGATGGGAGCGGCGCCGGTCTTCTGGTCCGGCCTCCTGCAGGGGCTGGGAACGGGGCTGGCCTACGTCCCCCTGGTGACGCTCAGCTTCGCCACGTTGGCCGCCGATCTGCGCAATGAAGGCAGCGCCTTCTTCAGCCTCGTGCGCAACATCGGCAGCAGCATCGGCATCTCGGTGGTGCAGGCGCTGATGGTGCGCAACACCCAGATCGTGCACGCCTCGCTGACGCGGGTGGCCAGCCGTTACGCTGCGCACGCCTCGTCGACCCTGGCGGGCCTGGGCGACCCCCTGCTGCGCGCCCGCTTCAACGTCGAGGTGACGCATCAGGCGCTGATGATCGCCTACATCGATGACTTCTGGCTGATGTTCGGCCTGTCGCTGCTCGCCATGCCCCTGTTGCTGCTCCTGCGGCCGGCGCGGCGTGGCGCCGCTGGACCGAGCATCGCCCTCGAGTAGGGTGCTGGCCTCAAATGATGGAAACTTGGCCTCGCTGCCTCTCGTCGCCGCTCTCCAGGGCGGTCTAGGATGAGGGCGATATCCGAGGTGGAGTGATGTATCGATGGAAACAAACGATCTGGATGTGCTGATCATCGGCGCCGGCCTCTCCGGCATCGGCGCCGCCCGCCATCTGCAGCAGAACTGTCCCGACAAGAGCTACGCCATCATCGAGGCGCGCGCCGCCATGGGCGGGACCTGGGATCTCTTCCGGTATCCGGGCATACGCTCGGACTCCGACATGTACACCCTGGGCTACAACTTCAAGCCCTGGACCCTGCCGCGCGCCATCGCCGATGGCCCATCGATCCGCGACTACATCCGGACGACGGCGATCGAGAACGGCATCGATCGGCATATCCGCTATCAGACCCAGCTGGTGCACGCCGACTGGAGCGAGAGCCGCAAGATGTGGACGGTGACCTTGCGCGATGCACAAGGACAGACGTCGCAGATGCGCTGTAACTTTCTATTCATGTGCACCGGTTACTATGACTATGCCGCCGGTTACACCCCGGAGTTTCCGGGTGTGCAAAACTACCAGGGTCAGCTCATCCATCCGCAGTACTGGCCAGAGCAGCTCGACTATCGCGGCAAGAACATCGTCATCATCGGCAGCGGCGCTACCGCCGTCACCCTGGTGCCGGCCCTGGCCGAGCAGGCGGCGCACGTCACTATGCTGCAGCGTTCGCCGACCTATGTCGTCAGCGTGCCGCGTGAGGATCATCTGTCCAATACTTTGCGCAAGGTGTTGCCGGAGAAGCTGGTCTATCGCCTGGCGCGGACGCGCAACGTCGGTTTGCAGCAGGCTTTCTATAAACTCAGCCGGGCGCAGCCGACCCTGGTGCGCCGTCTGCTGCTGGCGCAAGTGCGCCACCACGTCGGGCGCGATTTCGACATGCAGCACTTCTCGCCGCGCTACAAGCCCTGGGATGAGCGCCTCTGCGCCGTTCCCGACGGCGATCTGTTCGCGGTGCTGCGTTCCGGGCAGGCATCGGTGGTCACCGATCAGATCGACAGCTTCACCGCCAAGGGCATTCGTCTCGCTTCCGGCAAGACGCTGGAAGCCGACATCGTCGTCACCGCCACCGGTTTGCAGCTGCAGATGATGGGCGGGACCAGTCTGAGCATCGACGGTCGCCCGGTCGACATGGCGCGCACGATGAACTACAAGGGGGTGATGTTTCGCGACATCCCTAATCTTGCCATGGTCTTTGGCTACACCAACGCTTCCTGGACGCTCAAGGCCGATCTCAGTGCCGAGTACGTCTGTCGCCTGCTGCGCCGCATGGACCAGCTCGCGGTGCGCGTGGCGACGCCGCGCAACCACGACCCAAAGGTGCAGGAGCGGCCCTTCCTGGAGATGGCCTCGGGCTATGTGCAGCGTGCCTTGGCGCGCTTTCCGCGCCAGGGCAGCAAAGCGCCTTGGCGTGTCTACCAGAACTACGCACTCGACCTGATGACCCTGCGCTACGCCCCGATCGAGGACGGCTGCATGGAGTTGAGCGGTCCTAGGTCGGTGTCGCACACGGCGGTGGTGTCAGAGACAGGGGTGTCAGAGCAAGAAGCGAGGCCCGCCGCAAAGCCGCGCGCGGCAAGGAAGCGCGCGCCGAAAAAGGCGCTGCCGGCGACTTGAGACAGCGTCGATGCAGGTGGCAACGCGGCTCTTTGATTGAGTGCTGGCTTTTTTTCCAGGCTTGGACTAAACATGGTGCATATGAAATATATTTCACAAAGGAAGTTCATATGCATCCGTTCAAGCAGTCAAGAGGAATGGCTCTCGTCCTGTTGTGGGTAGGGGCGAACGCGGCGATGGCCGACAATTTCGACGCGCGCAGCATGGCCATGGGCGGCACCGGCGTCAGTTCGGCGTCCCTGGGTGCGGCCGCCCTGTTCAATCCGGCCCTGCTCGCCGTCCCCGACAACGGCGATCATTTCGCCCTGATCCTGCCCGCCATCGGCGCCCAGGCCACCGACCAGGGTGACGTGCGCAACAAGGTCAAAGACCTGCAAAACGGCGCCTATGACACCTCGGTCAACGACTACCATAACTTTCAGAACACCCCCACTTCCGCTTCGGCTGCGGCGCTGAGCACGGATCTGCAGGGACTCAATGGTGGTTTGGCCGGGCTCAGCGGTCAGCCCATCGATTTGCAGGCCGGCCTGGTGCCGTTCTCGATGGCTTTCCACAATCCGGTGCTGTCGGTCGGCGTCTTCACCAATGCCTATGCTGACATCGCGGCGCGGTTCAACTATGCGGCGGGTGACGCCACCACCTTGAACAACTACAGCTCGCTGCTCGGCAGCATCGCGCCGGACATCAACCGTCTGAACAGCGGCAGCGAAACCCTGGCGCAGAAAAACGCCCTCGTCGCGACCCTGGCATCGCCGCAATACAGCCAGTTGATCAATTCCGGCTGCGCCAGTTCGCTCAACGCCAGCTCGACGTCACAGAATGTCGCCAGCTGCTTCAACAACCCGAACAACACCGTGGCCTCTTCCGTGCAGGCCGTCGGCGCGGTCATCGGTGAAGTCGGCGTAGGGCTGGCGATGCAGGCCGATGGCATCGCCTTTGGGGTGACGCCGAAGGTGCTGATGGTCAAAACCTTCTACTACGACAAGGTGGTGCAGAACAACACCTCCTTCTCGATGCAAAATTCGAGCAAGGACTACAACGCTGTGAACGCCGACCTCGGTGCCGCCTATGTGTTGCCAGGCACCCCCTACAAGGTCGGTGTCGTCGTCAAGAACCTGATCCCCGAGACCTTCTCCACCGTCACCGACAGCCTCGGCAATCGTGTCGACATCAAGATCAACCCGCAGGTCAGCGCCGGTGCTGAAGCACACTGGTCGCGCGCCACCGTCACCGCCGACCTCGATCTGACGCGCAATCAAGCGCCGGTGCCCTGGGGCCAGGCGGACCAGTTCTTCAGCCTCGGTGGTGAGCTCGACCTCTGGCTGCTGCAGCTGCGCGCCGGCTATCGGACCAATCTCGCCAATGGTCCGCTGCGTAATGAAGTCAGCGCCGGTGTCGGTCTCGGCCCCATCGACATCGCCGCCACCTATGGCGCCCATACCGTCGGAGCGGTCGCACAGCTCGGCTTTTCCTTCTGAAGACCTGAGCCCCAACGCTGGCCGGGTCCCCGGCCGGTCAACGAGATGGGGCGGGCTTAGACACCCGGATGTTCGCCCGGTATAATATGTTCTATATATTCATGTTATGCCGGATTCCCGTATGCGATACCTTGGGGCCCTCGTCCTTGGCCTGCTCCGGTGCCGCAGACCGGTCGGACTTGCGGACATAGTGGCCATGGTGCCAGACCCGGCCCAGGCCGCAGGATGGACAGCAGGCCGGACGATAGAGATCAGGAGTGGAATGAACTGCCGAGAGGTGTTGCGACAGGGAAATGATCCCGGCTACCATGCGATGCATAGGCTGGTACTCGCTTGCTGGTGTGTGTGGCGTTGGAACCTTCACACTAACAGACGGATACCGGCCTTTTTATTGCTATTTTGTCCCACGATGATCTCACCG
>JAJZBU010000045.1 GCA_021851865.1 Pseudomonadota bacterium
CCAGCGCCACTTTCGCCTTGAACTCGGCGCTGTAGCTCTTGCGCTTTTTGCTCTCGCTCATCTGTCTATCACCCTCTCGTGGACGACAGCTTAAACTCTTGTCTCAAATTCGGGGACCACTATACCTTGAGCAGTTCAGTCGGCGGATAGGCCAGCGGCAAAGAGTGCAAGTCTGTTGGCGCGCGTTGAATTTTAACCCGGGGGTTGATAGCCAGGCTTTGCTGCCCGACTGTGGATAAGTCTACTGGATGCTGATGACGATCGGAAGCGGAGATAGGTGCCGGCACCTCCGTTCAGGGCTTGCTTGCGCCGGTCATACAGATTGGTGTCCGTGATGCCTTCCTCTCTTGCTACATCGGCCACCGAGCGACTCACCGGTGGTAACAACTTCTTCAAAACAGCCGCCTTACGCTCTTGCGAATACCGTGTCATGAATCCACTCGTTCCGCCCCCGGTCTACCCGTCGGCCAAATCGGCCGGGGCGACAACTATCCTGACACCGGGGGATGGCTTGCAGGTTGAGAATTGGGCGGGCTGATGGGGAAGGCCGACGTGCGGTTTGCGCGGCAAGACCGATGGCACTGATTTTTGTGAATCTGTTTTGATTTTCCGCGCCGATCTACATCCGGCACCTGCGCACCGTGCCGCCGTCTGCTAAAGTAGTCGCCACCGCGACCTCAACAGGAGAAGGAGTCTCGATATGCGCCGACAACGAGGTAATATGCATCCGATGATGGCGATCGCGCTAGCCAGCGTGACTGTCGCCAGTGGCGTCATCGTCGCCAAACAAGCCGGCTTGATCGGAGCTCCTGCCGCGCCAGCAGCCCAGGTCGCGCCGCCTGTTGCCACGCCGCCGGCTCCGACTACGGCCGCCAGCAGTCCGGCTCCGGAACGGGAACGCCCACGCCGCCAAGAAAGCGCGCGTCCGCGCGAACAACAGCGTGCACCGGCGACCAATCTGGCAATGAATACCGCGACGCCGCCGCCGCCACCGCCACCATGCATGAACTGCGGCGTCATCGCCGGCATCCGCGCGCGCCAGATCAATGGCGGCGACAGTGGCATGGGTGCCGTCGGCGGCGCCATCGCTGGCGGCGTCCTCGGTCATCAGATCGGCAACGGCCAGGGCAAGACCGTCGCCACCGTCCTTGGCGCTCTCGGCGGCATGCTCGCCGGCAATACCGTCGAGGAACGGGCGCGCACGCATACCGTCTATGAAGTCGAAGTCAGTATGGCCGACGGCAGCATGCGGCAGTTTCGTTTTCCGCAACCGCCAGGACTATCGCCGGGCCAGCCGGTCATGGTCGAGAATGGGCAGCTGATTCCGCGCTGAGGGCTTGGGTTGCACGGTGGGGACTGCTACCATGGTGGCCTCTCCCCGCCGAGGACCGCGCATGCACACCCTGCAGCTGGATATTCGTGACGATGTCGCTTGGCTGGCACTCCAACGCCCCGACAAGCACAATGCGATGAACCTGGCGATGATCGACGAGCTCATCGCCACCGCGCGCACTTTGCGCCGGCGTCGCGATCTGCGCGCCGTCGTCCTCTACGGCGAGGGCCCCTCGTTCTGCGCCGGCATGGACCTGATGTCGATCTTTTCCAGTCCGACGCGCAAGTTCTACGCCCTCACCCAACTGCTGCGCCCTAACGCCGGCCTTTTTCAGCGCGTCAACCTGATCTGGCGACGTTTGCCCATGCCGGTGATCGCCCTCCTGCACGGCCACTGCTATGGCGCCGGACTGCAGCTGGCCCTCGGCGCCGACATCAGCATCGCGCACCGCGACACCCAGCTCTCGCTCATGGAAGGCAAGTGGGGAATGATCCCCGACATGGGCGCCCTGCTCACTCTGCGCGGCCGTCTCGCACCCGACATCGCCAAGGAGTGGATCCTCACCGCCCGCGTCATCGACGCTACAACCGCGAGTCACCACGGTCTGGTCACCCACGTCAGTGACGATCCGCAAGCGTCGGTGCAGGCTTTGCTCGCTGAGCTGGCGCAACGCTCACCCGACGCGCTGGCGGCCGGCAAACGCCTGGTCGACCGTAGTCAGTTCAGCGGCCCCTGGAGCACCTTGCTGCAGGAAAGACTCTGGCAGCTGCGACTCATTCTCGGACGCAATCATCGCATCGCCATCGCCCGCAACCGCCAGCATCCCGATCGCCCCTTTGCCCCACGCAGCATCTGCTGAGGATCTTCGCCATGTCCCTCGAACTCGTCATCGGTAACAAACGCTACTCGAGCTGGTCCTTGCGCGCCTGGCTGGTGCTGACGCTCAATGAACTCGCCTTCGTCGAGCGCCGCATCGACTTGCAAGATCCCCTGTACAAGGAGTCCTTGCGCGCCCTGACGATCCCGGCGCAGGTGCCCATCCTCCGCCATGAGGATCTCGTGGTCTTCGACTCCCTGGCGATCTGCGAGTATCTCGCCGAGAACTTTGCGCTGACGCATGGCTGGCCGCAGGATCGCCGGCGGCGTGCGCAGGCGCGCTCCTTCTGCGCCATGATGCACAGCGGCTACAGCGCCTTGCGGCGGGAATGTCCGATGAACGTCGCCCGCCCGCCCTCAGCGACACCGATCAGCGACGACGCGCGCGCCGACATCGCCACCCTCGAGCACGCCCTCGGCGGTCTGCTGCGCGAGCACGGCGGTCCTTTTCTGATGGGTAGCCTCGGCATCATCGACGCCTACCACGCGCCACTCATGCTGCGTCTCGATCGCTATGCCCTGAGCGCCACTCTGTCGAGCGAGTTGCGCGCCTACATGGCGCGTATGCTCGCCCTGCCGGCGATGCAGGCCTGGGTCGAAGCTGGGTGCCAGGAAGCCCCCCTGGTCCGTCTCGAACGATGATCGGCCTCGTCGGCCTCGGCCTGATGGGGCGTCCCATCGGCCTGCGCCTGCTCGCTGCCGGCCACCCGCTCATGGTGTGGAATCGCAGCCCGGACAAGACGCGTGACCTCGCCGGCGCTGGCGCGGAAGTTGCCACCAGCCTGCGCCACTTGGCGCAGCACTGCCCGATCATCCTGCTCTGCCTGAGCGATGGCGAGGCCGTGGCGGAGGTATTGCTCGCCGCCACCGGTCTCGGGCCTTTGCAGGCCAGCCAGCTGATCGTCGATCTCTCCTCCATCAGCCCGGCACAGACCCGTCACCTCGCCGCGCAGACCGCAGCGCACTGGGTCGACGCGCCGGTCAGCGGCGGCGTGCGCGGCGCGGAGTCGGGCACGCTGGTCGTCATGGCCGGTGGTGAAGACGCCGACATCGAACGCTTCCGCCCGCTGGCGGCAGCCTTTGCGCAACGCTTGACCGCCATGGGCCCCCTCGGCGCCGGCCAGGTGAGCAAACTCTGCAATCAGCTCATCGTCGCCGCCAACAGCCTGCTCATCGCCGAAGCCGTCGCCCTGGCGCAGGCCGCCGGTGTCGATGCCAGCCGCCTGCCGGCGGCCCTCGCCGGTGGCTTCGCCGATTCCCTGCCGTTTCAGATTCTCGCTCCGCGCATGGCAGCGCAGGAGCACGAACCGGTGCAATGGAAAGTGGCGACCCTGGGCAAGGACCTCGACAATGCCCTGCAGACGGCGCAGGAACTCGGCCTCGAGCTGAGCCTGGCGCAACGCGCGCAAGGGCTGTTTGTCCGCGCCGCGGCGCATGGCTGGGCGCAGGCCGATCTGAGCCGCATCATCGGTCTTTACCGCGCATGTTGAAACTGTCGGCCAATCTCTCCATGCTCTTTCCGGAGCTGCCCTGCCTTGAGCGCATCGCAGCCGCCGCCGCCGCCGGTTTCGCTGCGGTCGAGATTCAATTTCCCTATGACTGGGACCGGGTCGGCCTGAAACAGGCTTTGCAGGATCAGCAGCTGCCGCTGGTGCTGATCAATCTGCCGGCAGGCGATCTCATGCAGGGTGGCCCGGGCCTAGCTTGCGTGCCCGGGCGCAGCGACGATTTCGCCGCCGCCTTGCACACCGCCTGCCTCTGGGCGGAAGACCTGCACGTCCCACAGGTCAACATCCTGGCCGGGCGCCGTCTCGGAGCGGAGTTTGCCGAGGAACAGGAGCGCCTGCTCATCCGTCAGGTCAAGCTCGCCTGCCGGCAACTGCAATCTCTCGGCGTCGGCGTCTGTGTCGAAGCGATCAACAGCTTCGACATGCCCCACTTTTTCATCGACAGCCTGGAGAGGCTGCAGCGCCTGCTCGTCGCCGTCGATGAACCGAATCTGACCATGCAGCTCGACGTCTATCATCTGCGCCGCATGGGTGAAGACATCACGGCGGTCTTGCGCCACCATAGCGCGCACACCGGCCATATCCAGTTCGCCGACGAGCCCGGACGCGGCGCGCCGGGGAGCGGTACGATCGACTGGTCGGCGTTCTTCGCCCTGCTGCGGGAACTGCCTTATCAAGGTTACTGCGGCGCGGAATATCGCGTCCTCAACGGCGACACCGCCGCGACCCTGGGATGGATGCCGGCGCGCTGACGCGCCCTACCAGACGATGGAGGTGTCGACGGTCGAGGTCTTGTCCAGGCGCAGCGACTCTGTCGCTGCAGCCATGAGATCGGTGGGTTCCTGCTGGATGTGCGGGGTCATCGTCGCCACCCCGATATCGACGTGTAGCAGGGTGTCCGCCTCGTCCTCATGCAAAATGGTCAGGGCACTGACCCCTTCCTCGATACGCTCTTGCACCTTGCGTGCCCCGGCCGCCGGCGTATTCGGCAGCAGAAGCAGAAACTCATCATCCTGCCGCCGTGCGGCGAGATCGATCTGCCGTTTCATGACACCATCGAACACACGCGCCAAGGCGGCGAGACAGCGATCGCCAGCGACATAACCGTAACGTTCATTGAACCTTCGAAAGTTGCGCGCATCGATGATCAGCAGAGACAAAGGCTCCTGCTCACGCCGCGCCCGCTCCCACTCCCGATCGAGCAGTTCGCGGAAATAGTGCTGATTGAGCAAGCCGGTCAGACGATCACGGCGCGCCTGACCGTCGAGATGCTGGGCCATGCGCGCCATCTGCTCGGCTTCCAGGGTGAGCAGGCGTGCTTGCAGAAAGATCTGCCGATCACGGTACTCGAGCAGGGCACCGAGGACGGTACCGAAGCCACTGGCCATGACGAAGGATTGCCCCATCTCGAGCCAGGAGGGCAGGCGACCGTACAGCAGACCGACGCCGAGCGCCGCCAAGGCCGCCGTTTGCACCAGAAAAAACGCCGGCCAGACGCGCTGACGGCTGAAGCCATAGACGACCAGAACGATGAGGGTCACCATATAGCCGGCCAGATTGGCAAAATAGCGATCGTGCAAGGACCAGCAGGCGAGCAGGATGGCAAAAACGCTGACGAAGCTGGACACCGCCCGCACCAGGACAAAGTAACGCGCCCAGCCCTCGAGCACGGCGCAGAGGAGGACGGCGCCGAGCGCCGAGAGAATGACCCAGAAACCCACGGTCCAGACGATGAGATCGTGCACTAGATTGACCGCCGGCGTCAGGCGCCAGATAAAAAAGCCCTGCACCGCCCCGATCAGGGTCGAGGACAACATCAGCCATATCGCGGCTCTGCGCAAGAGCAGACGCGACTCACGATCATGCTGCGCGACGAAGGCGCTCTCCAGCGGCTCCGGAAAGGCCAAGCGTCCGTCACCACGCATGAGGTCACGCACCTGCGCCTGCTCGCGCATCGCTTGATCGTGCAAAATTTCCGCCATAGCCTTTCCCTACCGAGCTGCCCTGGTGAGTATGCCATCGCCATGCGCGGCTGGCGATGGTCTCAAGAGATTCTCGCCGCCAAAGCCGCCAGCGCCTCGGCCAAGGTGCGCACCGCCAACACCTGCAAGCCTTCGATCGGCTGGCGTGGGGCGTTGGCCTGGGCGATGATGGCGGTACGAAAGCCGTGCTTGCGCGCTTCACGCAGACGTTCCTGCCCGTTGGCCACCGGGCGGATCTCGCCGGACAGCCCAACTTCACCGAAGACGACGAGATCGTGCGGCAGGGCCTGGCCGCGCAAAGAGGAGACGACGGCGACGAGCACCGCCAGATCAGAACCCGTCTCCAGGACTTTGACGCCACCGACGACGTTGACGAAGACGTCCTGGCCGACGGAGGCGATGCCAGCGTGGCGATGCAGCACCGCCAAAAGCATGCCGAGACGGTTGCCGTCGAGTCCGACGGCGACCCGTCGCGGCGGGCCATAGGCCTGGTCGACGAGGGCCTGGACTTCCACCAGGAGAGGACGCGAACCTTCCCGCGTCACC
Source organism: Pseudomonadota bacterium (assembly GCA_021851865.1). Classification (GTDB taxonomy): domain Bacteria; phylum Pseudomonadota; class Gammaproteobacteria; order Pseudomonadales; family Moraxellaceae; genus JAJZHK01. The sequence goes on from JAJZBU010000045.1 coordinate 6,246, forward strand.
ATCACCAGGCTGCCGGGAATGGGGGCATCGAAGCGCGACAAAAAGATCGCCGACGGGTTGGAGATTTCGCGCAAACCGCGGTCGGTCATGGCAAAGACCCCGAGCTCATTGACCGCACCAAAGCGGTTTTTGATCGCCCGGATCATGCGATAGCGGGAGTCGGCCTCGCCTTCAAAATAGAGCACGGCGTCGACCATGTGCTCGAGCACGCGCGGCCCGGCGAGAGCGCCTTCCTTGGTGACGTGGCCGATCAGAAACAAGGCGGTGCCCGTCTGTTTAGCAAAACGGGTGAGCATCGCCGCGCTCTCGCGCACCTGCGCCACGCCGCCTGGGGCCGAGCTGATCTGTTCGGTATAGAGGGTCTGAATGGAATCGATGACCATGACCTTGGGGGCGCATTGCCGCGCCGTCGCCAGGATGTCCTCGACGCGCACCTCGGCCATGACCTGCAGGGCGTCGACGGGTAGCTCGAGACGGTGAGCGCGCATCGCCACTTGCGCCAGGGACTCTTCACCGGTGACGTAGAGCGCCGGCCAGTGTTGCGCCAGCGCGGTCATGCACTGCAGCAGCAAGGTCGACTTGCCGATGCCAGGGTCGCCACCGATGAGGACGACCGAACCGGCGACGAGGCCGCCACCGAGAACCCGATCGAGCTCGCTGATCGAGGTGCGGTGACGCTGCTCCTGCTGCAGCTGCACCGCCGCCAGCGTCTGCACGCTGCCGACCTGGCCCGTATAGCCCCCCTGTCGTCCGCCTGGGCGCGCCGGCGCCACCGCCGCCACCTCGCTGAGACTGTTCCAGGCGCCGCAATCGGCGCACTGCCCCGCCCATTGCCGGGTGATGGCGCCGCATTGCTGGCAGGTGTATTCCGCGCGCCCTTTCGCCATGGCCGCTTACTCGTAATGGCGCAAGGCGCGCTGGGTGAGTCGGCACAACAATTCATACGACAAAGTGCCGGCACAGGCCGCCACCGTATCGACGGCGATCTGCCCGCCCCAGAGTTCGACTTCGTCACCGACGGCGACCTCATCGCAAGCGACGTCGATGGCGAGCATGTCCATGGAGACACGACCGGCGAGCCGATAACGGCGACCACGCAGGGCCACCGGCGCCGCCGTCGCCGTGCGCGGATAGCCGTCGCCATAGCCGATACCGACGATGGCGATACGGCCGTCGCGCGCTGCCCGCCAAGTGGCGCCATAACCGACGGCGTCACCGGCGCGCAGGGTCTGCACGGCGATGACGCGCGAAGTCAGGCGCATCACCGGCCGCAAATCGAGTTCCTGCGCGCTGCGCTCGGCCAAGGGACTGGCGCCATAGAGCATCAGGCCCGGGCGCACCCAGTCGTGGCCTGGCCCAGGGCGGGTCAGGATGAGGGCGCTGTTGGCAAAGGAGGCGTGCTCGAGCGCGACGGCGCGCCGGCACTCGGCAAAACTTTGCAGTTGCTGATCCGTCTGCGGATCCTGCGCCTCATCGGCGCAGGCGAGATGGGTGAGCAGGCCGATCTCGGCGATGCCGCCACGCTGATGCAAAGCCTGGGCGACGGCCGCCACCTCCTGCGGCCGGAACCCGAGACGGTTCATGCCGGTATTGACCTTGATCCACACCCGCGCCAAGGCCCCCGGCCACTGCAACAGAGCGTGCAACTGCTGCGCCTGATGCACGACCAGATGCAGGCGCTGCTCGGCCACCTGGTCGAGGGCTTCATGGCCGACCAAACCCTCGAGCAAAGTGATCGGCAGGCGGAGGCCGGCGGCACGCAGGGCCAGGGCCTCATCGAGGTGGGCGACGCCGAGTGCGTCGACACCGGCAGCGGCGAGGATGCCAGCGACGGCGACGGCACCGTGGCCATAAGCCTCCGCCTTGACCATGGCGAGGATGGGCGCCGCCGGACGACATTGCCGGACACGCTGCAAATTATGGCGCAAGGCGGCGCCATCGATGGTGACCCGGCTTTCCGACACGACGTCAATCCTGGTAGCGATCGAGCTGTTGATAATCCGGCGCCAGGTCTTCAAAGCGGCTGTAGATGCCGCGGAAGGCGAGACGCACCGTGCCGATGGGACCGTTTCTTTGTTTCACGAGGATGATCTCGGCCATGCCCTTGTCCGGCGACTCTTCGTTATACACCTCGTCACGATAAATGCACATGATGACGTCGGCGTCCTGCTCGATGGCGCCTGATTCACGTAGATCCGACATCACCGGACGTTTGTTGGGGCGGCTTTCGACGCCGCGTGAAAGCTGTGACAAAGCGATGACGGGACAGCTCATTTCTTTCGCCAGGGCCTTGAGCGAACGCGAGATCTCGGAGATTTCATTGACGCGATTGTTGGTCATCTCCGGCACCCGCATGAGCTGCAGATAGTCCACCATGATGGCGCCGATCTGGCCACCGTTCTCACGCGCGACACGGCGCGCGCGCGCACGCACTTCCGTCGGCGTCAGCGCCGGCGAGTCGTCGATGAGCAGCTTGCGGGCATTGAGCAGATTGACCGCCGAGGTCAGGCGCGACCAGTCCTCATCATAGAGTTTGCCATTGCGCAAACGCGTCTGATCGATGCGTCCGATCGACGCCAGCATGCGGGTGACGATCTGTTCGGCCGGCATTTCCATAGAAAAGACGAGGACCGGCAGCTCCTGGCGCAGCAGGACATTCTCAACCAGGTTCATGGCGAAGGTCGTCTTGCCCATCGACGGACGCGCCGCGACGATGAGCAGATCGCCGCGCTGCATGCCCGAGGTCGATTCGTCGAGGTCGGTGAAGCCGGTGGTCACCCCGGTGATCGACTCCCCCGAATGAAAGAGATGATCGATGCGGCGTATGGTCTGCTTGAGCAGGGCCGCCAGCGGTTGCGGGCCATTGCCCTGCTCATGCTGTTCCGCGATGGCGAAGATGCGCGCCTCGGCCTCATCGAGCAGTTCATCGGAGTGACGCCCCCCCGGGCGATAAGCGCTGTCGGCGATCTCATGCGCCACCTTGGCGAGCTGCCGCAGCACCGAGCGCTCATGCACGATCTCGGCGTAGGCGCTGAGATTGGCGGTCGACGCCTGATTGGCGACCAGCTCGCCGAGATAGGCGACGCCGACCTCGCCGAGATGGCCGACGCGTTGCAGCCAGTCGGCGACGGTGACCGCGTCACAAGCCAGACCATCGGCGCTGAGCGCGGTGATGGCCTGATAGATGTAGCGGTGATCCTTGCGATAGAAATCGTGCTCATTGAGGATTTCCGAGACCTGCTCCCAGCTCTCGGAATAGATCAGCAGACCGCCGAGCACCGCCTGCTCGGCTTCGATCGAATGCGGCGGCTGCACCGGAGACGTCTTGGTTTCGTTCATGCGGCATCCTCGTGCTCAAAAAAAAGACACTGCTCCAACGAAGGAACAGTGTCTCTGGTGCAGCCGTGATCCGCTCACTCAGGAATGACGTTGATCTTAACCTGAGCCATCACATCATGGTGCAACTGCACATCGACGACATATTCCCCGACCAGACGCAGAGGACCGTTGGGCAGGCGCACTTCCGCCTTTTCCACGGCCTCACCAGCGCGCGTCACTGCTTCGGCGATGTCACGCGTACCGACGGAGCCAAAGAGCTTGCCTTCGTCGCCGGCCTTGGAGGCGACGTTGATCACCAGGCTCGCCAGACGCTCAGCGCGCGCCTGGGCGGCGGCGAGCAGCTCAGCGGCGACGCGTTCGAGTTCGGCACGCCGCACTTCGAAGGCCTCGACATTGGCGGCCGTGGCCGGAATGGCCTTGCCTTGAGGGATGAGAAAATTACGGCCATAACCCGCGCGCACACTGACACGCGAACCGAGACCGCCCAGCTTCTTGATGTTTTCCAGCAGGATGACGTCCATCTTGAACCTTAGCTCCAGCAAATGATTCCTAAGGAATCTCAGTTGTGGTTGTCGGTGTAGGGCAGCAGTGCGAGCAGACGCGCCTGCTTGATCGCCAACGACAGCTGGCGCTGGTAGCGAGCCTTGGTACCGGTGATACGGCTAGGTACGATCTTGCCGTTTTCTGTCACGTACTGCTTGAGGGTTTCGAGATCCTTGTAATCGATATACTTGGTGTTCTCGGCGGTAAAGCGGCAAAACTTGCGACGACGATAGTAACGCGCCATGACTATTGCTCCTGATTCATTCGATTCACTGCGACAGCGTAGACAATCAGCTGCGGATCTTGGTGGCTCTGCTGGCCCAGGTAGCCCTGGATCTGCACGTCGTCACCGATGGCCAAGGACTGAATCTGATCGATCAGAGCCTCACCCACCCGCACACGTACGTTCAGACGTACAGCCTTCCACCCCTCTCCATCCCGCTGCCGTGATCGATGCTCGATGCGCACATCGCAACGTCGCACGCCAGTCGGACTGCTCTGTACCTCATCGCGTGCCCACAAGGAGCCGCTGATGCGCACAAGATTGTCTTCCACCCGTCCTTAATTCCCGTTCAGCCCTTACTCGACCGTTTCTTCACTGGTCGCAGATTCCGTATCACCTTCACCACGTCCCTTGCGGCTGCGCTTTTCTTCTGCGCTCTTGGCGAGGGGGGATTCTTCGGTGATGGCCTCATCACGACGGATGAAAAGATTACGGATGACCGCATCGTTGTAACGGAAGGCGTCTTCGAGCGAACGCAAAGTCGCCTGATCGCACTCGATATTCATAAGCACGTAGTGCGCCTTGTGAATCTTGTTGATAGGATAAGCCAACTGACGGCGCCCCCAGTCCTCGAGGCGGTGAACATTGCCACCGGCTTCCTTGATCTGGGTGGTGTAGCGCTCGACCATGGCAGGAACCTGCTCGCTCTGGTCGGGGTGCACCAAAAATACCACTTCGTAGTGACGCATCTTGAGATTGCTCCTCACGGTTTGAACAGTCATCTCTTGACTGATGCCAAGAATGACAAGGAGTTGGGACCGAGTCCCGCCCAGCAAAGGGCCGGTGATTGTACGAAAAAACCATGTCCATGACAAGCGTGGCGATGCAACTCATCGGAAAAGCGGGCAACTCTCTTGAGCTTGCTGGGCGGGCGGGTTAACATTTGTACACGATTCAAAAATAACACACGATTCAACAACAAGAGTAAACAAGAAGCGTGGCTGCACGGCTTGGCGTCAGGGATTCTAGGCCGAGGAGCGTCGTGGTGCCCGTCACAAGGAGGATGGATGATGGCAAAATCGAAAAGGATATTCTGTCGACCGACCGTATTGTCTTGCGCCCTGCTCGCCTTGAGCGCAGCCACCATGGCCGATCCTGCACCAGCGAGCTCGCGCCCGCATCTCGAGAACTACGCTAGCTATAGTCAGTTCCTCGATGCCCTCAACGCTTGGCAACGACAGCAAGACGCCGCCAAGCTGCCGAAGACGGCGAGCAACACCAGCAAGACCAAACAGCTGGCCGCCGACCATCACGCAGCGACGACGCACGGACTTGCGACAGGTGACGCCGCCGCGCCGATCCAGCGTTCGAAAGAGAGCATCGACAGCGCCGTGCAAGCGGCGCGCAAGCATCCGATCAACGGCGATGACGATGTGTCGCCGGACAATGATCCTGATCTGACGCCGGCGCCAGCGCCGACCCTCGCCAACACTGTCATCAGTGGCGCCCTGAGCGCCCCGGCGGCGGGCAACGACATCGCTATCGGCGAGAACAAACTGCGTTCGAATGTCGACGTCCTGACCAACCTCAGCGACGTCAACACGGCGGATCACGGCCAGTCTTCGGTGCAGGAGCAACCCGCTTCGAACATCTATTCGGTGCCGGTCCCCACCTCGTCTTCCGGCACCACCGCTTCGGTCGGCATGCAGATTCATACCGCGCCGACGGCGACGGTGATCTACACCAAATAGCGAACAGCGCCTGGATTCAGGCGCTGCGCTGACGCAAGGCTTCGAACAGGGTGACGCCGGCCGCGACCGAGACGTTCAGGCTCTCGACGTGGCCGTGCATGGGGATGCGCACCAAGCGATCGCAGCGCTCGCGCGTCAGCCGGCGCAGGCCGTCGCCTTCGGCGCCGAGCACCAGGCCAAGACTACCGCGCAGATCGCAGGCATAAAGATCACCCGCCTCCGCCTCGGCGGCGAGACCGACGAGAAAGACGCCACGCTCGGCGAGCATGCTCATGCAGCGAGCCAGATTGGTGACCTGTATAAAAGGCAGAACCTCGGCAGCGCCCACCGCCACTTTCCGGGCCACCGCGCTGAGACCGGCAGCGCGGTCGCGCGGCGCCACCACCGCGTGGACCCCGGCGGCGTCAGCGCTGCGCAGGCAAGCGCCGAGATTGTGCGGATCGGTGACGCCATCGAGCAGCAGGAGAAAAGGCGGCACGCTGATGGCATCGAGAAGATCGCCGAGATCGTGCTCGTCGGCGACCGGAAGCTCGCGCACACGCGCTGCCACCCCCTGGTGCTGGGTGCTCTCGCACAACTTGTCCATCTGCTCGCGCTGCCGCAGATGCACGGCCAGACCGAGAATCGACGCCGTCGCCAGAAGCTTTTGCGCGCGCTCATCGCGACGCTCGGTCAACACAAAGAGTTCGAGCACCTGCTGCGGATGGCGATCCAGCATCGCTTGCAGGGTGTGCCAGCCAAAAACGATTCGATTCCCCATGCTTCAGGTCCGCCGCCGTGAAGCGGCGCGCGCCTGACGACCACGCGCCTGGCTGAGCAACTGAAAGTCGATCTTGCGCTGATCGAGATCGACACCGGCGACGCGCACCTGCACCGCATCACCGAGAGCATAGCCGAGGCCGCTGCTCTGACCGCGCAGGCTCTGCGTCTGGGCGTCATAGACGTAGTAGTCGGCGCCGAGATGACTGATGTGCACCAACCCTTCGACGAAGACGTCGCTGAGTTCGACAAAGATGCCAAAAGCGGTGACGGCACTGATGATGCCGGCGTAGTCCTCACCGATGTGCGCGCTCATATACTCGCACTTCAGCCAAGCCATGACGTCGCGGGTCGCTTCATCGGCACGGCGTTCGGTCATCGAGCAGTGCTCGCCGAGCGCCGGCAGTTGCGCCGACAAGGCGGTTAAAGTCGCCGTATCCGACTCGGCGTGGGCGCGCAGGGCGCGATGCAGGAGGAGGTCGGGGTAGCGCCGGATCGGTGAGGTGAAGTGGGCGTAGGCGCCATAGTGCAGGCCAAAATGACCGAGGTTCTCAGGGCCATAGAAGGCCTGCGACAAGGAACGCAGCAACATCGTCTCGATGACCTGACGATCCGGTCGCCCCTGAATCTTCTCGAGCAGAGCGTGGAAATCCTTGGGCTGCGGATGTTCGATCGCCGGCAAGGCCAGCCCTAAGGGCGCGAGAAAGGCGCGCAGGCGCGTCAGCTTCTCATCGCGCGGCCCCTGGTGATTGCGATAGAGCACCGGCAGGCGCTGCTTCAAGGCCCAGGCGGCGGCACAGACGTTGGCCGCCAGCATGCACTCCTCGATCAGCTTGTGTGCATCGTGGCGCTGCACCGGCAGGATGCGTTCGATCTTGCGGTCCGCCGAGAAGAGAATACGCGTTTCCGGCGCATCGAAGTCGAGGGCGCCGCGCTGCTCGCGCGCCGCACGCAGGACACCATAGAGTTCATGGGCGGTGCGCAGGGCCGGCACGAGGCCTTTCCAGCGCTCGCGGAAGGGCGCCGCATCGGGACTGTCCGGGGCGGTGAGCAGAGCCTCGACCTGGCGATAGGTGAGGCGGGCGCGCGAATGCATGACCGCCGGATAGAACTTGTAGGCGGAGATGCGGCCGGCACGCGAGATATTCATGTCGCAGACCATGCACAGGCGATCGACTTGCGGCTTCAGCGAGCATAGGCCATTGGAGAGGATCTCCGGCAACATCGGCACGACATGGCCGGGAAAATAGACCGAGGTGCCGCGCCGCTGCGCTTCATCGTCGAGAGCGGATCCCGGGCGCACATAGTGCGACACGTCGGCGATGGCGACGACGAGGCGGTAGCCAGCCCCGAAGCGCCGCTTGCTGACATAGATGGCGTCGTCGAAGTCCTTGGCATCTTCGCCGTCGATGGTGACCAGGGCGAGATCGCGCAGGTCGACGCGACCGGCCGCATCACGCGCGTCGATCTCCTCATGCCAGCGCGCCACCTCCTTCTCCACCGCCGCCGGCCAGACGTGGGGAATATCGAAACTGCGCAGGGCGATGTCGATCTCCATGCCTGGCGCCATATAG
>JAJZBU010000016.1 GCA_021851865.1 Pseudomonadota bacterium
TTTCAGGCGTTGTCGTGGCCCAGGTCACCGCTGTGCAAGCGCATCCCAAGGCCGATCGTTTGCGCATCACCGAGGTCGATATCGGTGATGGCCGGTCGCGGCAGGTGGTCTGTGGTGCCAGCAATGTCCGAGTCGGTCTGCGTTGCCCTCTCGCCCTGCCGGGAGCGCGCGTCGGTAACCGCGAGATTCAGGAAAGTCAGCTGCGCGGCGTCCTCTCCCAGGGCATGCTCTGCGGCGCGGCTGAACTCGGTCTCGAGGAGACCGTTGATGGCCTCATGGAACTGCCGTCCACGGCGCCTTTGGGGGTCGATCTGCAGGACTATCTGCAACTCGACGACGCCATCTTGGAACTCGGCATCACCCCTAATCGCGGCGACTGTTTGAGCATCGCCGGCTTGGCGCGTGAGTTGGCGGCGATCGCGCGCAGCACTTACCGGGCTGTGGCGATACCGGCGTCGGCCGTCACCTGCGACGACCGTGTGCCGTTGTCGATCCAGCACCCCGCCTGCCAGCGTTATGTCTCGCAGGTGGTGCGCGCGATCGATCCGGACGCGGTGACGCCGGACTGGATGCGTCAGCGCCTGGAACGTTGCGGCGTACGCAGCATTCATGCGGTGGTCGACATCACCAACTACGTCCTGCTCGAACTCGGCCAGCCCATGCACGCTTTCGATCGCGAGTGTCTGCAAGGCGGCATCGAGGTGCGCGGGGCACAGCCGGATGAGACGCTCACCCTGCTCGACGCCTCCACCCTCCATTTGTACGCTGACGATATCGTCATCGCCGATGCACGGCAGGCGCAGGCCCTGGCGGGTATCATGGGCGGGCAGGCGGCGGCAGTGACACGGCAAAGCCGCCACATTCTGCTCGAGGCGGCGAGTTTCGATCCTGTCGCTTTGGCGGGCAAGGCGCGTCGGCATGGCCTGCATACCGACTCTTCGCATCGTTTCGAGCGCGGCGTTGATCGTGAACTGCCGGTGCGCGCCATGCAAAGAGCGGTCGAGCTGATCCTGGCCATCTGTGGCGGTCAGGCCGGCCCTTGTCAGGATGTCGGCGTCGCAGCGGTGGTGGCTGATGTCCCGATCCGTCTGCGCGCACATCAGTTGCAACGCTATCTTGGTTTTATGCCGCCGGCCGATGCCGTCGTCGCCAGCTTGCAAAGACTCGGCATGCAGGTCGATGACGCGGCGGATGGCTGGCAGGTGCGGGCGCCGAGTTGGCGGTTTGATGTGCACGAGGAGGTCGACCTCATCGAAGAAGTCGCCCGCCTCTATGGCTACGACCGTCTGCCGGTGAGCACGCCACAAGCCGCCTTACATCTTGGGCGGGCGCCAGAGCAGGAACTGCCGGGCGAGCGCCTGCACGCCGCACTCTTTGATCTTGGATATCAGGAAGCGATCACCTACAGTTTCATCGCGCCGGAGTTGCAGCAGAGCTTCGATCCGCAGGTGCAGGCTCTGCGCCTGCGCAATCCGATCTCGAGCGAACTGGCGGTGATGCGCACGCGTCTACTGCCGGGGCTGGTGCAGGCTCTGCAGTTCAATCAGCATCGACAGCAGACACAGATCCGCCTGTTTGAGACGGGTTTGTGCTTCCGGCCGACGGCCACGGGTTTGTCGCAAGAGCAGTGGCTGGCCGGTGTGCTGGCAGGGGCGCGGCATGCGCCGGGCTGGTGTCAGTCGCGCGCGCCGCTCGACTTTTATGACGTCAAAGCACACGTCGACCACCTGTTGGCCTTGGCGGGCGATTTTGATACAGTCCAACATGAAGTGCACGTCGATGCCGCCTTGCATCCCGGTCAGTCGGCGAAGGTCCTCCGTGCGGGTCAGCTCATCGGCGTCTATGGCCGCTTGCACCCGGACATCGAACAGGCCATGGGCTTGAACGGCCCGGTGCTGGCGTTCGAATTGTCCTGGCCGGCCATCTTGCAGGCGAAAATGCCGGCGGCGCGGCCGCTGTCACGGTTTCCTGAAGTCAGGCGCGATATCGCCCTGCTGATCGCCGCTGATGTGGCCGCCGCGCGGGTCCTGGAAACGGCAAAAAAAGCTGCAGGCCCTTGTCTTCGTGATCTACAATGGTTCGACGTGTATCAGGGGCAGGGGGTTCCCACGGGACAAAGAAGCCTGGGGTTGAGCCTGCTCTGGCAGCATGAAGAAAGAACATTGCAGGATGATGAAGTGCAAAAGGATGTCGAGGCTGTCGTATCGGCGCTCAAAGAATCCTATGCCGCCGTCCTGAGGGAGTGAGATGAGCGCTTTGACCAAGGCCGATATGGCCGAAAGACTGTTTGAGGAACTGGGGCTCAACAAGCGTGAGGCCAAGGACATGGTCGAGTTGTTCTTTGAGGAACTGGCCCAGGCTCTTGGCGACAACGTCCCGGTCAAGCTCTCCGGCTTCGGCAATTTCGATTTGCGCGACAAGCGGCAGCGGCCGGGTCGCAATCCGAAGACGGGAGAGGAGATCCCGATCACGGCGCGGCGCGTGGTCACTTTCAAGCCGGGCCAGAAGCTCAAACAACGAGTGGAGTTGTATGCTAGAACCCAGCAATAACTCCATACTTCCGGAGATTCCCAGCAAACGCTACTTCACCATCGGTGAGGTGAGTGAGCTTTGCGACGTGAAGCCGCACGTGCTGCGTTATTGGGAGCAGGAATTTACCCAGTTGCGTCCGGTCAAGCGGCGTGGAAACCGGCGCTATTACCAGCGTTCCGACGTGCTGGTCATTCGGCAGATCCGCAGCCTGCTCTATGATCAGGGCTATACCATCGGTGGTGCGCGTCTGCAGTTGGTCGACGTCTTGCCGGAGCGTGCGGCCGCCACTGTCGTCACCAATGTCGTTGAACTGCGCGGTTTGCCGGGTCTGGAAGCCGACAGCATGCTCAAGGTCGTCCTCGAAGACATGATCGCGGAGTTGCAGCAGGTCGTTCTGCTCTTGTCGTGAATAAGGCTGGACAGGCGCGAAGAATTGTATAGAATGGTCGCCTCTTTCGGGGTGTAGCGCAGCCTGGTAGCGCACCTGCATGGGGTGCAGGTGGTCGGAGGTTCAAATCCTCTCACCCCGACCAATCTCCCGGTCGGACCGTGGTTCGACCCAAGGTGAAGCTGCGATGATCGATGTCGATCGGTCATCGGAGAAGCCCTGTCCGGGGTCGTTAGCTCAGTCGGTAGAGCAGTTGGCTTTTAACCAATTGGTCGCAGGTTCGAATCCTGCACGACCCACCATCCCTTCCTTGATCGCGCTCAACCGGCCAGTGCCTCCAGCTCTGCCATGCTCAGGATATAGGGGCCGCTGTCGCCCAGCTTGGCCACCGCCATGTCGATGAAGGCGCGCGCCCGTGCCGGTTGTGCGTCGCGGCTACCGTAATAGACCCATAGACTGGCGTGATGGGTGGTGTGTTCGGTCAACACCGGCACCAGCTGGCCGGAGCGGAAGTAGGCGGCGGTGCTGATGCTTGAGACTTGAGCGATGATCTGGCCGGCGAGAGTGGCTTGCAATTCCAGCTCTTCGTCATTGCTACAAAACGCCGGCACCACCGGCTGATCGACGATATGCTCACCGATCCGCACGTGCCAGGGCAGGATTCTGCCGGTCGTGGCGCTGCGTAAGGCGCTGCAGCGATGTGAACTGAGCGCGCTCAGACTGTCGGGAGTGCCATGCTCGGCCAAGTAGGACGGTGCGGCGCAAATGATCATCTGCAGGGGTAGTAGCCGCCGTGCGATGACGCCTTCTTTGGTGGCGGTGCCGATACGAAAACCAACGTCCACCCGTTCTTCCACCCAGTTGCCAATGCGGTCATCGAGCTGTACATCAGGCTGCACCTCCGGATGGCGACGGCAGAACTCGTCCAGCAACGGTGCAAGGATCGGCCGGAAGCTCGAGTGCGGTCCGACGATGCGCAAGGGTCCGGCGATGTCCTCGCGCGATCGTTGTGCGGCCTGTAGAGCGTGGTTCAGTGCGAGCAGGGCAGGTTGCACGGTTTCCAGAAATTGCTGCCCTTCCCGGGTCAGCGCTAGGCTGCGGGTGGTGCGGTGGAACAGGCGCACACCGAGATGATGTTCCAGTTGCGCCAGCGCCTGACTGGCGGCCTGAGGACTGAGACCCTGCGCCGCTGCGGCGCGGCGCAGGCTGCCAAGCTCGGCTGCCTGGACGAAGGTGGTGATGGAGCGCAACTCATGCAAGGCCATGTCTTGTTCTCGTCAATTCGCGCTAGTTCGCGCTAGCTATCATGTTTTATAGGATAATGAATCGCTCAATTATGGGCTATTTAAATGTCAATGCATGGACTATGGTCGTCACCTGTCGCCCCACAGGAACCAGGTATCATGCAGGAACTACGCTTGAACAACGGTATCGCCATGCCCATCTTAGGCTATGGCGTCTTCCAGATTGCCGACGCCGCGGCGTGTGAGCGCGCCGTCATCCAGGCCATCGAGGCCGGTTATCGTCTGATCGATACCGCCGCTTCCTATCTCAATGAGGTGGCTGTCGGCCGAGCTCTCCGGGCCTGCGGTATGGCGCGACAGGAGCTGTTCGTCACGACCAAGTTATGGGTGCAACACACCGGCTATGAGAAGACACGGCAAGCCATCGACCAATCCCTGCGGCGCTTGCAACTGGACTATCTCGATCTCTATCTCATCCATCAGCCCTTTGCCGATGTGCATGGCTCTTGGCGGGCCATGGAAGAGGCCTACCGTGCGGGTAAGCTACGCGCCATCGGTGTCAGCAATTTCCAGCCCGATCGCCTCATGGACATCATCGTCTTCAATGAGGTGAAGCCGGCGGTCAATCAGGTGGAAGTCAATCCGTTTTACCAGCAGGTCGATAGCACCGCCTTCATGGCCAACAATGGCGTGCAAGCGCAAGCCTGGGCGCCGTTGGCCGAAGGTCGCCACCATCTTTTTCAAAATGAAACCCTCGTCGCCATCGCCAACAAGCACGGCAAATCCGTGGCGCAGGTCGTTCTGCGCTGGGTGCTGCAGCGCGGCATCGTGGTCCTGGCCAAGTCCGTGCAACGCGAACGCATGGCCGAGAACCTGAATGTTTTTGACTTCGTGCTCGATGCAGCGGATATGGCGGCCATCGCCACGCTGGAGACCGGCGTGAGCTGCTTTTTCTCGCATCGGGATCCAGAGATCGTCAAGTGGATGAGCGAGCGCAAGCTCGACCTCTGAGGTCAGCTGACGTCATGGTCAGTCGTGGTTCGTCGCGCATCGCTAATTTGAGCTGATGCGTTATAAATCAGGGCTTTAGAGTCTTGCTACGACGAATCGAGCGAAGTGACTTCTGTCAAGGAGTATCGTGATCAAAAATTTTGTCATGCGCACAGGGAAATTCACCGATCTTTGCTAGGCTTTTTCTGAGTGGGGGATTCGATCTGTCTGCCGGCGTCATCGCCAGACTGGGCTCGTTGATAGGAAAGCTATGAAGACCATCATGCTGGTGGATGACTCCGCCACCATTCTTTTGTCGGTTTCGAATATCTTGATGAAGTCGGGTTACGCGGTGGAGCAGGCGCGCAGTGCGGAGGAAGCACTGCGCCTGTTTGAAGCCGGCAAGAAGACGGACCTTCTCATCACCGATCTCAATATGCCGGGTATGAATGGCATCGAGTTGATCAAAAAAGTGCGCGTGCTGTCGGCTTACAGGTTCATGCCGATCTTATTTCTCACCACAGAATCGCAGCAGAGCAAGCGCGCCGAGGCCAAGGCTGCCGGAGCCAGTGGGTGGTTGGTGAAGCCGGTGACAGCCGAGGATCTGATCGCCACCTTGGGCATGGTTTTGCGCTAGCGAGACGCCGACATGACCATAGAACAGGAAAATCTCAGTGAGGCGACGACGCGCCTGCAGGTCCAAGGGGCGGTCACGATCTATGAAGTGGCGACCCTGCAACAGGACCTGCTGGCGGCCGTACAGACATTCCGGCGCGTCGAAATGGATTTGTCCAAGGTCGATGACCTCGACACCGCCGGCATACAGCTGCTCATGGTATGCAAGCAGGAGTCGCGTCGGTTGGGCCATGAGATGAGCATCATCGCGCACTCCAATACCGTGGTCGGTGTGTTCGAATTTCTCAATTTGGCGGGCTTCTTTGGCGATCCACTCGTCCTTCCGGCCAAAGGAGATTAGCGATGGACGAAATCTATACGGTATTTATCCAGGAAGCCATGGAACTTCTCGAAGTGCTCGAGGATGGTTTGCTGCGGCTTGAGGCGGGAGATCACGATGAAGAGACCGTGCACTCCATCTTCCGTGCGGCACATACCATCAAAGGTGGCGCCGGTGTCGTTCAGTGCACCGATATCGAGCAGTTTACGCACGTTCTCGAGTCCTTGTTGGACGATTTGCGCAATCATCGATGCACCATTTCAAGCGCACTGACCTCGGCCTTGTTACGTGCCAGCGATCACCTCGGCGTCATGTTGAAGCGTGTCGCCAGAGGACAGCTGCAGGCCGATGAGCAGGAGCAGGCTCTGCTTGAGCAGTGCTTGGCCGAGCTACGGTCACTGCCGGCACCCGCCACGGCGGATGGGCCGGGTTCACTGAGCCGATCCGAGCGGCGACCGCATGTGCAGCTGCCAGAATCGGTGTCGGAGGGCTGGCTGGTGCAGGTGCGCTTTGGCCGCAATATGTTGCGCAGTGGGATGGAGCCGCTCGCTTTTTTACGGCACCTGGCGTCCTTGGGGACGGTGCTTTTCATGCAGACCCTGGTCGATGAATTGCCCGTCGCCGTGGATTTTGAGGTCGAGTCCTGCTATCTCGGCTTCGCGATGGTTCTGCGCACCGACGTTGGCAAGGACGCCCTCGAGAAGGTGTTCATGTTCTGTCGCGACGAGTGCTCGTTGAGCATTCTGCCGCCGCCGGCGCATCTCGATGACTTTGTCGCCAAACTGCAGGCTCTTCCGGATGAAAACATGCGCCTTGGTGAAATGCTGGTACGCACCGGCGTTCTCACTCAGGACGAGTTGGCGGAGGGTTTGCGCGGCCAGGAGGGGTGGTCGGTGGCGGAGGCGGAAGTGCCTCCTCTGGGTGAGATCCTCGTGCAACAGCAGGTGGTGCAGCCGGAACTGATCGAAGCGGCCGTCAGCAAGCAGCGGCAAGTTCAGGACAAGCTCAATGCAGACGCCCGCCTGATTCGTGTCAAGGCCGACAAATTGGATCATCTCATCGATCTGGTCGGAGAATTGGTGATCGCCGGTGCCTCAGCTAGCTTGTTGGCGCGCCAGTCGGGGCAAGGGGGCTTGGTTGAAGCGACGTCCCTGCTCGGCCGCCTGGTAGAAAACATCCGCGATTCGGCGCTGCAATTGCACATGGTGCAGATCGGTGAAACCTTCCGCCGGTTTTATCGCGTGGTCAGGGATCTGGCGAAAGAATTGAACAAAGAGATCGATCTGGTCGTCAGCGGTGGTGAGACCGAACTCGATCGGTCGGTGGTGGAGAAAATTGCTGACCCCTTGATGCATCTGATCCGCAACGCTCTTGATCACGGCATCGAATCCGCGAGTGAACGTGTCGCCTGCGGTAAGTCGGCCATGGGCAAGGTATGGCTGTCGGCGCGCCACGATTCAGGGAGTATCGTGATCGAGGTGGCCGATGATGGCCGTGGCATCGATACCGCACGGGTTCAGGCCAAGGCACTGGATCGGGGACTGATCCACGCCGGTCAGGTGCTCAATGACAAGGAGATCATCAACCTGATCTTTGAGCCCGGATTCAGTACAACCGACCAGGTCAGCAACATTTCCGGACGTGGCGTCGGCATGGATGTCGTGCGCAAGAATGTGCAGGCTCTGCGCGGTACGGTGGAGGTCGACAGCCACCTCGGCAAGGGCGCGACATTCACCATCCGATTGCCGCTGACCCTGGCCATCATCGATGGCTTTCTCACCGCGGTGGGTGAGGCCACCTATGTTCTTCCTCTCGACTGTGTGGTCGAGTGCGTCGAATTCAATCAAACGCAACGCGGTGATGCTTTTTTGAATCTGCGTGGAGAGGTGTTGCCGCTGATCGATATTCGCAAACTCTTTGCGATCGCAGGAGAAGCACCGCGTCGCCGCAATGTCGTCGTGATACGGCATGACAGTGGCCGGGCTGGATTGGTGGTGGATCGTTTGCTGGGCGAATTTCAGACGGTGATCAAGCCGCTTGGCGCCCTGTTTCGCCATGAACGCTGCCTCAGTGGCTCGACCATTTTAGGTTCGGGAGAGGTCGCTTTGATTCTTGATGTGCAGGCACTGGCCCGTTTGGTGGTCGGTCGAGAAGGTGCGACGAAGATGTTGATGACGGAGATGGCACAGCGTTAATGGTGTGGCGCAGGCCAAGGTGATGTGTGTTCTTTGCAGCTTGAATCGAGCCGGAGTCTATGATGGAAACGATGAGTCTACGCAATAAATTGTACCTGTTGGTCGCCGTATCGCTGGTCGTCATGCTGGCCTTGTCGGGCATGGCCCTGCATGGCTTTCAGAGTGATCAGGAGGTCTTTGGTCAGGTCGGTAAGATGCAGATGGGGAAGCTGGAGAAGCTCAACCATCTCCGTTTCGATCTCATCGAAGTCCGTAGAAACATCATGGCCGCCTATATTGAGGTCATTCAGGGACATGATGACAACGACTCCCTGAACAATGCCGAAAGTGCTTGGAAAGATCTGGATGAGACATCGTCCCGTTATC
Source organism: Pseudomonadota bacterium (assembly GCA_021851865.1). Classification (GTDB taxonomy): domain Bacteria; phylum Pseudomonadota; class Gammaproteobacteria; order Pseudomonadales; family Moraxellaceae; genus JAJZHK01. The sequence continues at coordinate 8,671 of JAJZBU010000016.1, forward strand.
AGAGTGCCTTGTCGGAGTCCGAGCAGTCTGCCTGGTCGCAGGTGCAGTCGAGTCTGGCCGCTTATCACGCGGCGGCGATGACGACCATCGGTTTGCTCAACCAGATCAATGGCTCCGCCGTCGCCAGCCGCAGCGATATGATCACGGACATCACCAAGAAGCTGAATGCTGCGTCGGCGCCTTATGAATCGGCTGATGAGAACATGCAGCAGTTGATTCGGCACAGCAATGAGCTGGCCAATACCCAGGTGGAGCAGGGTCAGGCGCGGCAGTCCAGTGTCATGAGCGCGATGATCGTGTTGACCGTCCTGGCGGCGCTGGTCCTGTTGTTCCTGGGTTGGAATACAGTGCGCATGCTCCTGGCGCAGTTGGGCGCGGAGCCGGTCATCCTGAGTCAGATGGCGCGTAAACTGGCGGAAGGGGACTTGAGTCTGGCGCGGTCCAACGCCACGTCATCAAACAGCGTGCTGGCGTCGATGCACGTGCTACAGGAGGCTCTGCAGCATCTGCTCGGGGAATTGAACCGGATGTCGCGGGAGCATGACGCGGGCGATATCGACGTCAAGCTGGATGAGGCGCTCTTTCATAATGAATTCGCGGCGATGGTGCGTGGTATCAACAACATGGTCTTCGGCCATATCGCGGTGAAGAAAAAGGCGATGGCCTGCATCAAGGAGTTCAGCGAAGGCAATTTTGACGCGCCGCTGGAAAAATTCCCCGGCAAGAAAGCCTTCATCAATGACAACATCGAGACCCTGCGCAGCAACGTCAAGAGCTTCGTCAGCGAGATGAACATCATGTCGCGCGAGCATGATCTCGGCGATATCGATGTCAAGATCGAGGAATCGCACTTCAAGGGTGACTTCGCCGTCATGGCGCGTGGTGTCAACAACATGGTCTTCGGTCATATCGCGGTGAAGAAGAAGGCGATGGCCTGCATCAAGGAGTTCGGTGAAGGCAATTTTGACGCTGAGCTGGAGAAATTCCCCGGCAAGAAAGCCTTCATCAATGACAACATTGAGATCATGCGCAGCAACATCAAGAGCTTCATCGGCGAGATGAACCATATGTCGCGCGAGCATGATCTCGGCGATATCGATGTCAAGATCGAGGAGTCGCACTTCAAGGGTGACTTCGCCGTCATGGCGCGAGGTGTCAACAACATGGTCTTCGGTCATATCGCGGTGAAGAAGAAGGCGATGGCCTGCATCGGGGAGTTCGGTGAAGGTAATCTGGACGCTGAGCTGGAGAAATTCCCCGGCAAAAAGGCCTTCATCAATGTCACCATCGAGCAGGTGCGTGCCAATATCAAGGCGCTCATCGTTGATGCGCAACGTTTGAGCGCGGCGGCGCTGGCTGGACAGCTGGAGACGCGCGCTGATGCCGCCGCGCATCGTGGTGATTTTCGTAAGATCGTCGAGGGCGTCAATGCCACGCTCGATTCGGTCATCGTCCCCTTCAATGATGTCAGAAGGGTGATGGAGGCGATGGCTTCGGGCGACATGACGCAAAGAATCACTCGCAGCTACCAGGGGGATTTTGATGTCATGAAATCCGCCATCAACACCACGGTCGAGAAACTGGCGGAGACCCTGGTGCAGATCAATGTGGCGGCGGATGATCTGAGCAATGCCGCCGGTCAAGTCTCGGCCACGGCCCAGTCCCTGTCGCAGTCCTCCTCGGAACAGGCGGCGTCGGTCGAGGAGACGACGGCGGCGATGGAGGAGATGACCTCGTCCATCAATCAAAATGCTGACAATGCCAAGGTGACCAATAATATTGCGACACAGGCAGCCAGCGAGGCGCAGGAAGGAGGCAAGGCGGTCTCGGAGACGGTCTCGGCCATGAAGCAGATCGCCGACCGCATCGGCATCATCGATGACATCGCCTATCAAACCAATCTGCTCGCCTTGAACGCAGCCATTGAGGCGGCGCGCGCCGGCGAACATGGCAAGGGTTTCGCGGTGGTCGCGGCCGAAGTGCGCAAGCTGGCCGAGCGTTCGCAGGTGGCGGCGCAGGAGATCGGTAATCTGGCGGGTTCATCGGTGGCTCTGGCGGAAAAAGCCGGATCTCTCCTCGGTGCCATGGTGCCCTCCATCAAGAAGACCTCGGATCTGGTTCAGGAGATCTCTGCATCCTCGGATGAGCAGTCGACCGGGGTGGCGCAGATCAATGGCGCCATGGGGCAGCTGAACAAGGCGACGCAACAGAATGCATCGGCTTCGGAAGAGCTGGCGGCGACGGCGGAGGAGCTGGGGGCGCAGTCGAGTCAGCTGCAGCAACTGGTGAGTTTCTTCAGGACCGATGCCCATAGCCACATCGCCGCCACGCGTGCGCCCCAGCACAGCAAATCGGCGCGTCCGGCGGCACGCCCAACACCGACGACATCTCCGGATGAAGGCGAATTTGTCCGCTATTAGGAGGGAGATTCGACATGGGTACGCTGAGTCAGGTGTTGAGTTCCCAGGAAGTCGCCAAAAACGAGGCGGTGCAGGTTCTGACTTTCTGGATGCACGGCGAGATGTTTGCGGTCGGTATCCTGCACGTCAAGGAGATCATCGAATACGGGCAGGTGACCGAGATTCCGCTCATGCCAGCTTTCATTCGCGGCGTCATCAATCTGCGCGGCAGCGTCGTGCCGGTGATCGATCTGGGCGCCCGTTTTGGTCATGAGCGACAGCAGATCGGCAAGCGCAGCTGCATCGTCATCGTCGAGCTCAAAAGCGAGGATGGTCGACACGACATGGGGATGGTGGTCGATTCGGTGTCGGAGGTCCTCGACGTACCGGCGGCCGATATCGAACCGCCACCTGCTTTTGGGAGCAAGATCCGTGCTGACTTCATTCACGGCATGAGCAAGATCAATGGGGGTTTCGTCATCCTGCTCAACATTGATCGGGTCTTGTCGATCGATGAGATCGCCACCTTGCTCACGGCCCGCGAGCAGGGGCAATCTCTGGAGACCGAAGTGCGGGAGAAGATGGCGTGAAAGACGCTCTGACTGAACTGTCAGACCATGATTTTCAGATGTTTCAGCGCCTGATCTATCAAAGCGCCGGGGTGGTGTTGAGCGACGTCAAGAAGCCGCTGGTCGTAGGTCGCCTCAGCGGGCGTCTACGACAGCTCAATTTGCCTGATTTTGCCGCTTATTATCGCTATGTGAGTCGCGGTGATGATGAAGCGGAGAAACAGCGGCTCATCGATCTGCTGACCACGCATGAGACCTATTTTTTTCGTGAGGAGCAGCACTTCCATTGGTTGGCGCAGTGGTTGCGCGCCGGCCATGTTAGGGCACCGCGGCTATGGAGTGCCGCTTGCAGCAGTGGAGAAGAAGTCTGGACCATGGCCATGGTCTTGGCCGATGTTCTCGGTTTTGAGTCCACCTGGAGCGTGTTCGGGAGCGATGTTTCGGTGGCGATGGTAGCGCAGGCGGAGATGGCGCATTACGACGAGGCCAGGGTCAGGGGATTGCCGGATGCCTACAAGAAAAAGTATTGCCTGAAGGGCGTGGGGCAGCAGCAGGGAACTTTCCTGATCGATCGACGTCTGCGCGACCATGCCTCCTTTCAGGTCATGAACCTCCTGCAAGCGCAGCCGCAGGTGGCGGCGATGGACGTCATCTTCTTGCGCAATGTGATGATCTATTTCGATATGCCGACCAAGAAGCGGGTGATCGAACATCTGCTCGGTCGGCTCAAGCCTGAGGGTTATCTGATCGTTGGACATTCGGAGTCCCTGAATGGACTGGTCTCCGGCCTGAAGACGGTGCGTCCGACAATCTATACCCGTGTGCGGTGTTAAAAATGCGCAAGATACGCCTGTTGGTGGTGGATGATTCGGCGGTGGTACGCCGTGCCGCGCGCACCCTGATCGCGCGTGACCAGGAGATCGAGTTGATCGCCGCCGTGAGCGATCCGCTGTTTGCCATGGAAGCGATGAACAAAGAGTGGCCGGATGTGTTGCTTCTCGACATCGAGATGCCGCGCATGGATGGCCTGACTTTTTTGCGCAAAATCATGGGGGAGCGCCCGACGCCGGTAGTGATATGTTCGTCATTGACCGAGCAGGGGACCCAGATGGCGGTCGAGGCGATGGCGGCGGGAGCCGTCAGCATCATCACCAAGCCGCGTTTGAGCTTGAACAGTTTTCTTGAGGAAGAGTCAGTACAGTTCATCGCGACGATCAAAGCCGCCGCCCAGGTCGAGGGGCGGCGCTTACGTCCGACGGCACTGGTCGGAAATCGTGTCAAGGCGGCTGTTGCACCTGCATCGGCCCTGGCGGAGACGACAGAGAGGGTGATCGCCCTTGGCACCTCCACCGGGGGAACGCAGGCGCTGGAGGCGGTACTCGTGCCTTTGCCGCGCTCGGTCTGTGGCATCGTCGTCGTTCAGCATATGCCGGAGAAGTTCACCGCCATGTTCGCCGAGCGACTGAATAGTCTGTGCCAAGTGCAGGTCAAGGAGGCGAGTCATGGTGATCGTGTCATCACTGGACAGGTGTTGATAGCTCCCGGTGGTCGGCATATGCAACTCAGGCGCAGTGGCGCCCGTTATTATGTGGAGGTCAGCGATGGTCCCGTCGTCAATCGCCACAAGCCTTCGGTCGATGTCTTGTTTCGCTCGGTGGCGCAGACGGCAGGGCGCAATGCCCTGGGGGTGATCATGACGGGCATGGGCGACGATGGTGCGCGCGGCCTATTGGCCATGCACGAAGCTGGTGCGCAGACGGTGGCGGAGGATGCCTCCACCTGTGTCGTCTTCGGTATGCCGCAGGAGGCGATCAAGCGTGGCGCTGTGGATCGCATCCTGCCGTTACCTGCGATCGGCGACGCCCTGGTGAGGTTCAGTCATGCGCAATGAAGAAAGAGACATACCGGACGCCAAGATTCTCGAACGTCAGGCCAAGGTGCTGCATCCTGGCGGTTGGGCAGTGGAGGGCGAACGGCCCCTGGCGACGGTGCTCGGCTCCTGCGTCGCGGTCTGCCTGCATGATCCGCATCAACAGCTGAGCGGTATGAATCACTTCATGTTGCCGCAGCGGCATCATGCCCATACCCTACCGGAAGATCCCGATACGGTCCTGGCGGGGGACTACGCCATGGAGGTGCTGGTCAACGCCATGATGGCGCATGGCTGCCGCAAGCAGCATCTGCAGGCGAAAGCCTTCGGTGGTGGAACGGTGGTGCATTCCTTGCATACCATGATCGGTGAGAACAATGCCCGATTTGCACAAAGCTGGCTGCAGCGCGAGGGCATTCCCCTCATCGCGGAAGACTTGGGGGGGCCGTGGTCACGCAAGGTGATCGTCTTGCCGAGTGGCGACGTTTTTTGTCGGCGACTCTCGGCGCGGGCGGCGGAACGCGAGAATGTGGTGGAGCAGGAGTGGCGTTGGCAGGAGGGCCAGAAGCGAAATGTGTCGGATCGACGTTCTTCGAATATCGAACTTTTTTAGAGGAATCGAGTAGATATGTTCAGTCATGCTGCCTCTGTTTTGAGCTGGAACGACGAGTATGCCACCGGCATCAGGGCCATGGACGAGGATCATCGCCATCTGTTTCGGCTGATCGATGAGTGCGTGGTTGTGCTACGGAGTGACAAGAACCGGGACGTCGCGGCCTGGAAGGATGAGTTCAATCAATACGCCGCTGGGCACTTTGTGATGGAAGAGAGCCTCATGGAGGAGTTTTTACCCGACTGGCAGGGGCGCCCCCCCCATATACGCGAGCACCGACAGTATTGGATGCGGGTCATGGATGCGCAGGCCTGGCAGCATCGCCGGGAGATGGCCGACTTTCTGTTGCACTGGTGGTCGCAGCACGTTCTGGACTGTGACAGGCGCTTGGGACAGGCCTTACGGGATCTGCCCCTCGGCGACGAGCAGAGGTGAGAGCTCATGGCTAGCGTCCGTCAGCACAGTGATCTGGTGCCAGGCCTGCTGCAGTTCAGCAAACAGGCGCGGCGCCGCTACGTCAGCGCCGCGCTCCTGATCGTTCAATTCACGCTGATCATGCTGTTCCTGGAAGGCGTGCACTACGTCCATAAACGTTTCTTCCTTCATGTCGAGGACTTCTGGGACAATGTTTACGTCGTCATCGGCATCTCGGTGTTGATGGCCTTGCTGACCTCTTTGTATCACATGGCGGTCAAGCGGTTCGTGATCGACGCGATGGAGGGCAGCCACGTCAAGAGCCTGCAGATGATGGCGCGTCTGCAGGCTCAGGCTTTGCACAATTTCGGCGAGATAGAGCAGGGTCTGCAGGATGTGCCCACCTTCAATCGTGTGCTGCGCGCGCACCTCGGCCAGGTGACCGAGTCGTCCGAGAAGGCGACGACGGCCATCGTCGAGCGGATCAATATCATTCAAGGTTCCATGCGACAGGTGCTCGAGGAAGTGGCGCGCGCCAAACTGTATTCGCATGATCTGTCGAACTCGATGGATGACCAGATTCTCGAGAACATCCAGGCGTTGGAGAGCCTCAAGTCGTATCAAACGATCCGGGCTCAGGAGGTCAATGAGGCGCATCACACGTTTGAGCTGATCATCAGCCAGGTGACCTCGCTGACCCCCCTGGCGGCGCTGATTCAGGATGTGGCCAAAAAAATCAATCTCGTGGCGCTCAATGCCGCCATCGAGGCGGCGCGTGCGGGTGAGGCCGGGCGCGGCTTCTCGGTGGTGGCGGAAGAGGTGCGGGCTTTGGCTGAACAGACGGGACTGGCGGCCTCCAAAATCACCCACGGCATCGAGGCGGTCAGTCAATCCATTCGGGCTGAGCTCAATGAACGCATGAACGTTCACTCGGGGAAAAAACAGCTGACCGAGTTCGGCCGTATCGCCGAGCAACTCAAACAGGCCGGGGACAATTTTCATCAACTGGCCAAGCATGTGATCCATTTTACCCAGGTTCTCGATCAGGGCTCGGCGGCGGTGGACGCACAGATTCTGGCCATGCTCAGTGAGTTGCAGTTCCAGGACATCACCCGCCAGCAGGTGGAGCACGTCATGGGTGCTTTCGACACCTTGGATCGATGTGCCGCGCAGATGTGCGAGCAGTTGCCGCAGGCCATGGTGCAGTCCATCAAGATGAGACGGTTGACGCAAGAGCTGGAGGATCTGTTCTCCGGCTATGCCATGGACAGCCAGCGGCACGTGCATCAGTCGGCGACCGGTGCGGCGGCCGTGGATGCGGGCAGTCCACGCCCCAACATCGAGTTGTTCTGAGCGCTCATCGTGGCGCCGGCGTTGGGCTGACGGATCTGCCGGCATTCCCCGGTAGGAATCGTCATTGACTTCGTGGGTAGGGAGCATCAGTTTGGTGTCTTGGCCAAGATCGGCCGCTGTGCAGCGCTCGTCGTCAATATCATTGAGAGGATGGACCCATGCTGCCCTATGCTGTCGAGACCACGCAATTTTCCTCGCACGGAGACCTCTGTGCAGCGACGCTCTATCTGCCGGCTCAGCCCGGGCCGCATGCGGTCGTGCTCATGGCGCATGGTTTCGCCGGGACCCAGGAGGCGCGTCTGCCGGCTTATGCTGATCGTTTTTGTCGCGCCGGCATGGCGGTTCTCATCTGGGATTACCGGCATTTTGGCAAGAGTGGCGGCCAGCCGCGCCACTTGCTCGACATCGAGCGACAGTTGCAGGATTGGCAGGCGGCCATGGCGTTCGCGCGCGGTCAGCCGTATCTCGACGCCTCGCGCCTCGCGCTCTGGGGCACTTCGTTCTCAGGTGGGCACGTTCTGCAGCTGGCGGCGCGGACCCCTGACCTCAAGGCGGTGATCGCCCAGGTCCCCTTCGTCGATGGTCTGCAGCAGATCGGCCGGCCCTGGCAAGCCTTGCGTCTGGGTCTGGCGGGGGCTGTCGACATGGCGCAGGCGCTGCTCGGTCGCGCCCCGCACAGGATCAAGGTGGTCGGTCGCCCGGGCTCCCTGGCGGCGTTGACTTCGCCGGATGCTGAACCCGGTTATCAGCGGCTCATCGCTGGATGTACCTGGGAGAACGAAGTGGCGGCGCGCATCGTTTTGCAGCTGCCGCTCTACCGGCCGATACGCACAGTACGACAGATTCAGGCCCCCGTCCTCTATACCATCGCCACGGATGACCAGGTGACGCCGGCACGGCCGGCGCGCGCCGCCGCTAGAAAGACGCCGCACGCCGAGGTGCTCGAGTTGCCGGGAGGGCATTTTGATCCATATGTGCCGCCCTTGTTTGAAACGGTGGTCAGCGCGCAGACGGCTTTTCTGAAAAAACATCTCTGTATTTCGAGCCCGGAAATTTGAGCCCGGAAAGTAAGTCTGCCGCTGAGGCTATGGCCGGGAGCGCCCCCAACTGAGCCGGGTTGGGGCGCCTATAGGGGGGGCTCTGCGCCCTCAATGCTGCCCGAGGTCGCGGTGCAGGTCGATGACGTCGTTCTGACGGCGCTGCCGGTTGTTCTCAAGGTCGTGCAGGCAGCGTTTGAGGGTGCGGGCGATGCGAATATGACTGCGGATCATGGCGATCTTCGGCCAAGTCGCGCGTTCGCCTTCCAGGCGGAACTGACGCCAGATCCGGGCATTGGGGTCACGCAGCATGTGTCGATAGTGATGCAGGCGATAGCCGGGAGGGACGATGGTGACGTCGCCATTATAACGTTGCGAGATGATCGAGTAGGCGTGATCAAAGAGTTGACGCGTCGCCTCGTGTTTCATCTGGTGGCGCAAGAAATTGAGGACGCCGCTGCCATGGAATTTGAGCTCCTCGCGCAGGATGCGGGCCGGCCAGGACATCAGGCGATCGCGTTCCAGGCGGTCGCGGTCGTCGAGCATGAAGGGGACGACGTGGGGATTGACCTGTACAGCGATGAAGAAGTTGACGTCGTAGAGGTGGGTCAGGCGGGTGCGCGGCAGGTCGGATTTGACCGAACCGTCGACCCAGAGCTGGCCTGGCATGTAGGGCAGCTCATGGCCCTCGCCGTCCTGTGTCGTCAGGGTGACCGGTGGGAAAATCAGGGGGACGGCACAGGAGGCGAGGACGGCGCTCCAGACGAAGAGATAAGGCGAGGTCAACTCGTTCATCAGGCGCGGCTTGTGCAGCATGTTGACCGGTGAAACGGTGACGTTGATGTGACGGCCGGTGCGCGCATAGGCCTCTCCAAAGGAGTACTCGCCGATATTGCGACGCAGGAATTGTTCCAGCTGTGCCTGCTCGGCGAAGCCCTCGCCGAAAAAGCCGCGGTACCAGCGACGCCAGCTCCAGGCGTGCATGAAGAAGTCATCGCCATCGTACAGGGCGCGCAACTCCTCATCGGTATGCGTGCCGATCATCGCCGCCATCAGCGAGCCGGCGCTTGAGCCCGAGATCACCTCGGGCAGGAGGTCCTGTTCCTGGAGCGCCTTGCAGACACCGATATGGAAGAGGCCGAGGGTGGCGCCCCCCGACAGCATCAACGCCGGTTGCCCAAAACTCTGCGCTGTCTCACGGAAGAATTTGATCTTTTGGTCGATCGGCAGACAGGCGATCTCGTGCTGGGCGACGTATTCGAGAGATTCGCAGACCTGATCGATATAGTCTTCGATCAGGTGCTTGGTGCCGTGACGGGCGCGACCATAGAGCATGGGATTGCCCATGTTGCCGAGGTCGTGGTGCAGGCCTTCGCGCAGGGCGCGCACGAGATCGCAGAGATCAGGCTGGCGTTGATAGGCGCGCAGTTGCTGCAGACGTTCACGGATCAGACGAAAGTCATAGTCTTCCGATTCCATCTCCAGTCGCCACAGGTCAAGACCGGTCATGGCGTCGAGTTCTTCGGCCCTTTCCTGCCATTGAGCATAGCTCGTCGATTCTTGCAGGGCGCGCTGCAGCTGGCTGATCCGTGTTTTCAGCAGCATGGTGATGCCTCCCTCGCGCTCGGGCGATGATCGAGAGACTTTACTCTAGCACGTTGCGTAGCGCGTTGCGCTGTGCGTGGGGTGGCTGCGCTGACCGGTGTGTCAATAAAACATCGCCAAAGAACGGTTGTTCGCAGAAATCTCGACGCATCGCCGTGATTGGCATTAGAGGAGATTATTTGGCCTATGGGATGCTTTATTCATAACCAATATTTCTGAAAAGTGGATGAGTGTCGCTGGCAAATCCTGGCACATGGCGCATAGTTAAGGTACACCGACCGGGAAGGGGCATCGACGATGTTCAAGAAAGAGGTAGCCATCCAGCGCTCACGCCTGGGGGAATTGCTGATCGACAAGGGTCTGATCACCCGCGTACAACTGGATCAGGCCCTGCTTGCCCAGGCGACGACCGGCCAGCGGCTAGGCGAGGTGCTGCAGGCGCAAGGCTGGTTGACGGCTTCCCAACTCGAGCGTGCCCTGAAGCGACAGAAGCGCTATCGCTTGGCGATCACCATGGCGGCTGCCGTGGCAGCGCCGCTGACGCCGATGGTAGCGATGGCGGCACCGGAAATGGCGGTGGCGTCGCAGATGCGTAACGAGAGTCTGCAGGCGATCGATGATGCGGGCCTGGAGTCGGTCAGCGGCCAGGGCGGGATCAATGTCGCTGAGGCGATTTCCTCGGTGATGGGTCAGGTGTCGACGCCGACCGGGAGCGCCGTCTCCACGGTCACGACGCAGCAGGCGACGGCGGTGAACAACCAGGTCGGGCTGGTGCAAGGCGGTAGTCTCAGTCAGCTGGCGCAGGCTTTGACGCCGCAGGGCCACAGCGATGTCGTCAGTATGGCGATCAATGCTGTGAAGAGTGTGTTGCCCCTGCAGGCCAACATCTCGATCAATGGCGCGGTCTACGACAATGGCTCGGCGACGCCGCCGGCGGTTCTGCCGATCGACGCCAACGGCAATATCGAAATCGCTGTGCCCTCGCACATCGATTCCATCGTCTTCCAGAACATTCAGGTGCAAGGTTCTGCTGCCTCTGGACCGAGTATGGGCGATGTCGCCCTGGTCAACGTCAACATGGGCAATACCTCGATCAAGGTCAGCATGCACTGAGTGCACGTCATGGGCGGGTGCGGGTGCTGGTGCTAGCGGCCCGCTCATGAATCTTTCATAATCCTGGCCTTCGGTCAGCGTCCTGCGGCCGTACGCTCACGAGGTCACGATGAATCCTGCGTTTTCGCTGCTACGTCGGCATGGCTTGCCGCATCTGGGAATCGAGTTTCAGGAGTATGAGCATACGCTGACAGGTGGGCGGCACATTCACCTCGCCTGTGAGCATGAGGAAAACGTCTTCCTCGTCGGCTTTCGCACCATGCCGATGAACTCCAGCGGTGTGGCGCACGTTCTTGAGCACACCAGTCTCTGCGGTAGCGAACGCTTTCCGGTGCGCGACCCCTTCTTCATGATGATCAGGCGTTCGCTCAACACCTTCATGAACGCCTTCACCGCCGGCGACTGGACGGCCTATCCCTTCGCCACCCAGAATGATCAGGATTTCTTCAACCTCTTTGACGTCTACATGGACGCCGTTTTCCATCCCCGCCTCGATCCCCTCGACTTCGCGCAAGAAGGTATTCGTCGCGAGTGGGAAGAAGATGCGGCAGGGCAACGTCAACTCGTCTACAAAGGCGTCGTCTTCAATGAGATGAAAGGCGCCATGAGTTCACCGTCCAGCTTTTTTTATGAGGCGATGAACCGTCATCTCTTTCCGAGCACCACCTACCATTACAACAGCGGTGGCGATCCGGCCTGCATTCCGCAATTGACGCACGCCGATCTCTTGCGTTTCCACGCCGAGCACTATCATCCGAGTAACGCCATCTTCATGAGTTTCGGTCGCTTGCCGGTGACGCAGATCCAGGACCGCCTGCAGACTTGCTTGCAGGCGTATCAAGCGCCGGGGCACCGTGTCCGCGGCCGCGATGAGCAGCGTTACGTCGCGTCGCTGCGCGTTGAAGAGGCCTATCCGGTGCAGGAGAGCGATCTCAGCCGCAAATCCTGCACCATCCTCGGGTGGTTGCTCGGTCATAGCTTCGATGTCGCCCACAGTCTCGACATGTCGTTGATGTCTGGCCTGCTGCTCACCCACGCCGCTTCGCCGCTGCGCTACGCCCTCGAGAGTTCGGAGCTCGGCCTGATGCCATCGCAGCTGTGTGGGTTGCAGCAGGAGTCGCGCGAGATGGTCTTCATCGCCGGCCTTGAAGGCAGTGAACCTGAACACGCCGCTGCGATCGAAGCGATGATCCTGCAGGTTTTGAGCGATGTCGCCGAGCAGGGTTTTGCGCGCGAGAGTATCGATGCCGTCCTGCATCGGATCGAACTGCGCGAGCGCATCATCGGTGGCGATAACTTTCCCTATGGACTGTCCCTGCTTCTTGATCTGCTGTCGCCGGCCTTGCAGGATGCCGATGTTCTGCCGCACCTCGATCTCGGCGCTGCCCTCGACGATCTGCGCCAGCGAGCCGCCGATCCTGCTTTCGTGCCGGGCCTGATCCGCCGGCATCTGCTCGATAATCAGCATCGTGTGCGTTTGACGCTACGCGCTGATGCGGATTACGAGGAGCGCGCACAAGCCCTCGAACAAGCCGCTCTTGCCCAGTATGCCGCCGCTCTCGATGCGCCGGCGGCGGCAGCCCTCGAACAAGCCGCCAGTGCCCTCGCGCAAAGGCAGGCGCAGGTCGACGATCCGGATGTCTTGCCGCGCGTCGGACGCTCCGACATTCCAAGCCACCCAAGTGCCGATCCTTCGCTCCAGGAGCGGACGCTGGCGTCGGGCTTGTCGTTGCTCAGCGGCCAGGCAGCGAGCAATGGCGTCATCGATCAAAGACTGTTGCTCGCCATGCCTGATTTTAGCGCCGCGCAATTGCCATGGCTGGCGCTTTATACCGATGTACTGCCCGATCTCGGCGCCGGTGAGCGCGACTATTTGCAGCAACAAACGCGTATCGCCGCTTATACCGGCGGCATTTCGGTGGCACCGATCATGGCGGCGGGCGAGATCGCCGGGCTGGAGAGCTTGCGCGGTGTTCTCGCCTTGCGCGGACGCGCTCTGGCGCGCAATCAGTCGGCCCTGACCGACATCATGTTCGAGCAGTTCGAGGGCCTGCGTTTTGATGAACACGCGCGTCTGCGTGAGCGTATCGAACAAGCGCATGAGTCGGCGCGTAGCCATGCTGCCGCGGCTGGGCATGTGTTGGCGAAACAGCAGGCGGGTCGTGATTTTTCAGCCCTGGCCGCCTGGCAAGCGGAAAGCTCGGCGCCGGACTATCTGCTCTTCCTGCGTCGACTCTATGAAGGCTTGCGTGATCACCCGACGAGCATCGAGGAGATCGCTGCCCATCTGCAGGAGATCCATCGCGCCATGCTGTCGCAACCACGACAGCTGCACTGGGCGGGGGAGGCGACGGCGGATGAAGCTCTGCTGGCGTCGCTTTCGGCGTGGCGTCAACCTTCCCCCTGGACGCTGCAGGAGCATGCGCCGGCGCGGCGCGCCTCACCGCGGCGACAGGTCTGGCTGGCGGCGACGCAAGTGCAGTTCTGCGTCGAGGCCTACCCAAGCGTGCACACCCTGCACCCGGATTATGCCGCCTTGTCCTTGTTGGCGAGCATCCTGCGCAATGCCTATCTGCACCGGTTCTTGCGCGAACAGGGCGGGGCCTACGGCGGAGGAGCCAGCGTTTCTGGCGACGACGGCGTCTTCTATTTCTACTCTTATCGCGATCCTCGCCTCGAGGCCACCTACACCGATTTTGCCAGGGCGCGCACGGACCTCCAGCGCGATGGCGTCACTCCCCGGCAGATCGAAGAGGCTCTGCTGGCGGCGATGGCGCGTCTCGACAAACCGGCATCACCTGCCGGAGAAGTCTTGACGGCGAGCCTGCGTCTGAGCTTTGGTGTCGATTACCCGCGGCGCGAGCGCATGCGTCAGGCGCTGTTGGCGGTCACTCCCGACGATGTCCTGCGTGTCAACGCGAGCTATCTGGTCGAGGAGCGCGCCCGCCGTGTCGCCATCATCGCGCCGGCACATGAGCAGGAGGCGCGGCAGTGCGGCTATGACCTTGAGTCCCTGCTATGACAGAGAGCCTGTTCTTTGCGCACGCCAATGGTATTCCGGGCGGTAGTTATGCACCGCTCGGCAAGCGTCTGCAGGCGGCCGGCTATGCCTGGCAGGCGATCGACCGAATCGCGCATGACCCGGCTTTCCCGCCGGGCTCCTGGTATCGGCAGGCGGATGAGATCCTGCACACGATCGAGACCTCGCTGCAGCCGCCGGTGCACATGATCGGACACTCCATGGGAGCGGTGCTCGGGTTCATCGCCGCTTGGCGGCGTCCCGAACTCTTTCGCTCCTTGACCATGCTCGATCCGCCTTTGATCATGCGTTCCTCTGGCCTGCTCTATGCCATGGCGGCCTGGCTGCCGCGGCAGGAATGGCGTGACCAGTTCACCCCAGCAGGGCGCAGCCGACATCGGCGACGGGTTTGGCCGGACCGCGAACAGGCGCGCGCCTATTTTGCCAGCAAGCCCCTATACGCAGCCTTTGATGCCGAGTGCTTCGCTGCTTTTGTCGACAGCGCCGTGGCTGAGGCTGATGATGGCTCCTGGCATTTGCGCTTTGATCCGACGATCGAAGTCGAATTGTTTCGTCATACGCCCTACAACCTCGACTGCTATCTGCGCCGCCTGCGTGTGCCGGGGAGTCTGGTGCGCGGCACGACGTCTCCGGTGACGCGCGCCAGCTATGCCCACGCTCTGGCGCGCCGGCACGGTCTGCAGGAGCACGAACAGCCAGGTGGGCATATGTTTCCTCTCGAGGATGCCGACGCCTGCGCGCAACAACTTCTACGCTTGCTACGGCAGTACTGAGTCAGCGCCACTGCGTCTCGACGCAATCACGGCCACGCGCTTTGGCGAGGTAGAGGAGGGCGTCCGTGGCCGCGTACAGTTCCTCGAATTCCATGGTCGAGGCGCTGGCAGAAAGATGCAGGATGCCAAAGCTGGCGCTGAGAAAACCATCCGGACTGTCGGCATGCGGGTATTGCATCGCCTTGATCGAAGCGCGCAGGGATTCGGCGAAGTCACGCGCCTTGCTGCCGTTGTCGATCTCGAGCAGAAGAGCGAACTCTTCGCCGCCGAGTCGAAAGAGTCGGTCACCGGCGCGGCGCAGGCGCGAACGCAGCGCTTGCGCCAGGGCGACGAGAGCGGCATCGCCGGCGGGGTGACCATAGCGGTCGTTGTAGCTCTTGAAATGATCGACATCGACGAGGCAGAGCGTGATGCTCTGCGGTGAGCGCCGGCGCCGCTGGCACTCGAGGCGCAGGACTTCATTGAAATGGCGGCGATTGTAAGCGCCGGTCAGTTCATCGGTGATCGCCAGGCTGAGCAGCATCTGACGCGACTTCTCCAGCTCTTGCGTGCGTTCGCGCACCTGCGCCTCCAAGTGCGCACCGATCTGTGTGGCATTCATCAGTTCGTCGGGTAGGCCCTGCTCGTCCTGTTGACGCAGACGCCAGGCGAGGCCGAGGGCGAAGATCAACATGGCGCTGACGAAATCCCATTGCAGGGCGATGTGCGCCCAACGGATGTGCTCGTTCCATCCCATCAGGGTGGCTTGTCGCCACAGCAGGCCGCTCAACAACAAGGCGCTGGCGACGAAGTAGTAGAGCGCGTGGCGCTGGCGCGCATGATAGGCGCGCAGAGCGAGGAGGCCAAAAAACACGGCGACCAGCACGAGCAGGGGCAGAACGATCTGGTCACTGAGCCAAGCATCGCCGGCGATGAAGGGCAGGACATCGAGCAGGCAGAGCAGGCTCAGCCAGAAACTCCAGCGCAGCGCATCTTTTTGGCGGGCGGGAATGTCGAGATAGTGGAGGCTGAAGCGGATGAAGGCGAAGAGCGCCACCGGCACCAGGACCCCGGTGACGGCGATGTTCCAGGTCGGATGCGTGGGCCACAAATATTCGCTGGCGTAGCCGCAGCGGATGAGGTCCCAGAACATCAAGGCCGTGGCATAGACGGCATACCAGGCGAATACCGCTTCGGTCAGGGAGATGAACAGGAAGAGGTTGTAGAGGATGAGCGCGGTCAGGATGCCGAAATAGAGGCCGTATTGAATATCGTCGCTATGCAGATGGTGATTGAATCCGGCGGGTGACCATAGAACCAGGGGCACACTCTGCGGCAGACCGGTGTCGCTATGCACGTGGAGATAGAGGTCGGCATGACGATCCGGGAGCAGGGAGAAGGCCAGGGTGGGATGTCGAAAAGGAATGGCGCGCGCGGCAAAGGGGCGCCCGCCGCTGAGCAGTCCGGTGATCCATCGGCCTTGATCATCGAGGAGAGCGATGCTGACGTGCTGTCCCATCGCGCTGTCGATTTCGAGCACGCGCGCCAGCGAATGCTGGTCGGTATTGTGCAGACGGACATGAAACCAGAGATCGCCATGGCCGGGGCCGAGGAGAAGGCTGTGGTGAGCGCTGGCTTGCCAGCCGGGCGCCACGATGGCGGAGGCGAGATCGATCCGGTCGGCGTCATCGGTGAGAGTCTCGCCAGCGGCGACGATGGACCGTCGCGGCTCTGCCGAGGTCAGTTCGATGGCAGCGATGGCCTGTGTCGCTATCAGGAAGAGCAAGCACAGACTCCAGCGCCTCGCCCCATACCCTCTCATCGTGAAGTCCTTCTGCCCTTGATACACGCACAGCCACCAGAGTAGCAGGTTTTTTGTGACTACTCTCGGCTCTAGCCGGGTTTGCGGCACGAAATCTGGATCAAATCAGCTGCCAATGGGGACACCCCACGACCGCGACATCAATGCCGCCACCAACATCCTCGCGCTTGGACATGGGCGTCTATCTGTAGGAATTCCCGCCCTTATCCGCGCAAGCGGCAGTCATAGACTGAGGGCGGGGAGAATGTCAGCGTTTCTGGTGGCTGTGCCGGGGCTCAGAACGGTACGGCGGACTCGTCGCGGGCTTCATGTTCCGTCGCCGCCGGCTCGTCATGCGCAAGATTGGCCAGATTCTCCGGCGTCTCACGCTGGCGATCGCGCGGCCAGCGGGTGATCTCGATATGGCTGGCGATGATCTCGGTGACCATCGATTCCCGTTCGTGCTCCTGGTCGCGCCATGGACGGGTATGGAGGCGGCCGGTGACGACGACGCCGGCGCCTTTTTCGAGATATTCGACCATCACCTCGGCGAGGCGGCCGTAGCAGATGACATAGAACCAGTGAGTGCGTTCCTGACGTTCGCCCTCGACCCAGAACACTTCGTTCTGACCGATGGCCAGGCGCGTGCTCGGAATGCCGTTGCGGGCGGTGACACGGGGTTCCGGCGTGTTGCCGACATGACCTGAAATGACGACTTGATTGGTAGGCATGATGCTATCCTTGCGCAGTGGTGGAGGAGTCGCATGAGACTAGTGCCGAGGCCATAACGGCATGGCGACGTTCTGGTGAAGATGTCGTGTCAGAGGAGATGAAGATGGTGCCGACGGAAGGTGAGGGCGATGATGCGCGGACCTTGTGGCTGGCCTGCCATGCACAAGTGCGCCGTTTCTCAGCGCTGTTGCTGCGTCTGGAGGGGCACCTGCAGACGCATGGCTATGACGAAGAGGCGCGCCAGGCGGCGCAGTCGATCCGGCGTTACTTCAATCAGGCGGCACCACTGCACCACCAGGATGAAGCGGAAGATCTTTTTCCTGCCCTACTCGCTTTGTCAGGACAAGGCACGGTTGCGGCACAGCATTTTTTAGAGGAGCACTCGCTCCTCGAGCTGCTGTGGCGCCAGATCGACGCTGATTTGCAGGCTCAGCGCCTCGATGCCGACGTCGTGAAGCGTTTTGCCGAGGCTTATGCTCGTCATGCCCAGGATGAGGAAGACTGGGCCCTGCCTTTGTTCGCCGAACTGCCGGCGACGCAGCTACAGCGCATCGGCGAGCGTATGGTGGCGCGGCGAACTTGCAAATCCTGAAGCTCGCCCCCATTGTTGCAGGCATCGCCTGGCAAGGGGCCGGCAAGAGGGATGTAGCGATGTCAAAGTATCGAGCTTACACGGTGGTCATGGCGTTGCTGGCCAGTCTGATCATCAGTTCTCCAGCGCAGGCGCGCCTGGGGTCATCGCATCGCATGTCGGGGGGATACTCCTCGGGGATGGGCTACAGCTCTTCCTATAGCGGCTCGAGCCGTCTCGGCGGTGGTGGTGCTGTCGGCATGCAGCGCAACGACGTCGCCCAGCGTCTGCGTTATGGCTCATCAGCGACGCCGATGGCGCCGGTGAACTCAACGCCGTCGTCTTACCGCCCGGGCTGGGGCAGCGTCGCCGGTGCGGCGGCGGCGGGTGGCGTGCTCGGCTATCTCCTGGGTGGGCACGGCGGTTATGGCGGTTATGGCATGATGGGCGGCGGTGGCGGCATGGGTTCGATCGTCCTGCTCCTCGTCATTCTGTTCGCTTTGGCGTGGTGGTTGATGCGGCGACAGACGCCGACGGTTTCGGCGCGCGCCACCTGGGCGCAACAGCAGCAGGGCTATACCGGTATGGCCGGCAGTGGCGCACTGGATGGTGGCTGGAGTGAAGATCCGCAAAAGATCTTCCGCGAACTGCAGGACATCAATACGCGTGGCGATGAGGTGTCTTTGCGCGCGGCGTGCACGCCCGCCCTGGCGCAGGATCTGCTGCCCAATATGGGTGGAGCGGCGGTGCAGATTCTCGAACTACAGGCAGAAGTGGTCGATCAAAGTGAAGGTGTGGTCAGCGTGCGTTATCGCGGGACGGTGATGGAGGCGGGGTCTCATCCTGAGAGCCTCGACGAGTTGTGGAATTTCGTGCGCAACCCCGGGCCAGGACGGACATGGTTGCTGGCAGGGATTCAGCCTCTTTGAGGGCTGTCTTGGCGTCGTGCCCGTCCTTGATACATGTAGCCGAAAAGAGCCGGTAGACCGTCGGCGCTGAAGCGCCGGCTGTCGCTGGTGTCGAACCCTGCTGCGCGCAGCAGGGCATCGATGTCGCGGTCGAGGTGGCAGCCATCGCCGAGGCGTTTCTGCACAGGGGTGAGCCGGTGTTGCCAGCGAGCGATCGCCGCATCGCCGTGTAACCCGTGCTCGACGTAGAGAAACGTGCCGTCGCGGCGCAGTACCCGATGAATCTCGGCGAGGGCGCGAGCGACGTCGGGAATGCTGCACAACGTCCAGGTCGATACGACGACATCGAAGCTTTCATCGGCGAAGGGCAGGGACTGGCCATCGAGCGTGGCGTGTTCGACACG
Organism: Pseudomonadota bacterium; assembly: GCA_021851865.1. Taxonomy (GTDB): domain Bacteria; phylum Pseudomonadota; class Gammaproteobacteria; order Pseudomonadales; family Moraxellaceae; genus JAJZHK01. Next base: position 27,852 of record JAJZBU010000016.1, read on the forward strand.
GAGAGGAAACTTTCGTAAGCGCTGGCGCGCGCGGCGCGCGACGCCGGGATTGACGTCGAGAGCGTGCAGGCGCAGCCCCTGGTGCGGGTAGGCCAGGGTGTTGAGGCCGGTGCCAAAACCTATCTCCAGAACCTCCCCTTGCACGCCAGCGAGCAGTTCATGGCGCAACTGCATCAGGCGTGGGTGCTGCATCACCTTGTCGAGTATCCAGGGAAAGACGTAGCGCTGATAGAAGGCCATGGCGAGTTTCCCGTCGTGGAAGCTGGTACTGAAGACGCCAGGTGCAGAATCACTCCCGCACCTGGCGTACCGCAACGATCACATGTTGGGATAGTTAGGGCCACCACCGCCTTCCGGCGTCACCCAGTTGATATTCTGGGCGGGATCTTTGATGTCACAGGTCTTGCAGTGAACGCAGTTTTGCGCATTGATCTGGAAGTGGTGGCTGCCATCGTCATGGCTCAACACTTCATAGACGCCGGCCGGGCAGTAGCGTTGTGCCGGCTCATCGTACAACGGCAGATTCTTTTTGACGGGAATCATGGCGTCGCGCAGGGTCAGATGACAGGGCTGATCCTCCTCATGATTGGTGTTGGAGATGAACACCGAAGACAGCCTGTCGAAACTGATCTTGCCGTCGGGCTTGGGATAGAGGATAGGCTGTGACTGCGCCGCAAGGTCGAGGCAGGCGTGGTCGGGCGTATTGTCATGCAGGGTCAAAGGAATCTTGCCGGCGAAGATGTTTTGATCGATAAAGTTGAACGCCGCGCCCATGAAGGTGCCCATACGGTGCATGGCGGGACCGAAATTGCGCGAGCGGTAGAGTTCATCATACAACCAGGAAGCCTTGAACTCGGCAGAGTAGTCGATGTCGCGGCTGAGGGTCGGTGCGGCCAGGGCTTTGAACACCGCTTCCGCGCAAAGCATGCCGGACTTCATGGCGGTGTGGCTGCCTTTGATCTTGGCATAGTTGAGGAATCCAGCTTCATCACCGATCAGGCAGCCGCCGGGAAAGCCGGTCTTCGGCAGCGAGTTGAGGCCGCCTTTGACCAGGGCACGGGCGCCGTAGGCGACGCGCTTGCCACCTTCGAGAAAGTGTCGGATGTGCGGGTGCTGTTTCCAGCGCTGCATCTCTTCAAAGGGTGAAACGTGAGGGTTGTGGTAGGCGAGATCGATGATCTGACCGAGCGCCACCTGATGGCCGGCGCTATGGTAGAGAAAGAAGCCACCGGTGCTGCCCGACTCATTCAGCGGCCAGCCGGTGCCGTGGATCACCAGCCCGGGGCGATGCTTGCTCGGATCGATGTCCCACAACTCCTTGATGCCGAGGCCATAGTGCTGCGGATCGCTGTCCTTGTCGAGATTGAAACGGCGGATCAGCTGCTTGCCGAGATGTCCGCGACAACCTTCGGCGAACAAGGTATAGCGGGCATGCAGTTCATAACCTGGCGTGAAGGAGTGTTTGTGCTGGCCGTCGCGTGCGACGCCCATATCGCCGGTGAGAATGCCTTTCACGGCACCGTCCGCGTCATAGAGAATCTCGCTGGCGGCAAAGCCGGGAAAGAGATTGACTTCCAGGGCTTCCGCCTGCTCCGCCAGCCAGCGCACCAAGTTACCGAGGCTGATGATGTAGTTGCCATGGTTGTGAAAAGGCTTGGGGATAGCCCAGTGCGGCGGATGTACGGCGCTCTTGGCGCTGGTGAGGAAGACCACTTCATCGGCGCTGACGGGAGTCTCGAGGGGCGCCTTTCTTTCCTTCCAGTCCGGGAACAATTCATTCAGCGCGCTGGTCTCAAAGACGGCGCCTGAGAGGATGTGAGCCCCGAATTCCGAGCCTTTTTCGACGACACAGACCGAGACATCGCGGCCACTCTCGATGGCCAACTGGCGCAGACGTATGGCCGCCGAGAGGCCGGCGGGCCCACCACCGACGATGACGACGTCGAATTCCATCGATTCTCTTTCCACGAGGTACTCCTTGGCTGGGATGCGCACAAGGCGCATCGGTGACGAGTTCGGGTCGTGCGTAGTATAAAGGGACTGCATGAGCAAGCCAAATGCGGAAGAGGTGGTGATGAGCCTGCGCGACATCGCGGAACTGACCCGCATACTGGCAGAACAGGATGGCAAAAACCCGCAGGGTCTGCCACCGGTGCATCTTTGGGAGCCGCCCTTTTGTGGTGACATCGATATCCGCGTGCATCGTGATGGACGCTGGAGCTATCTGGGGAGTGTGATCGAACGCCCGGCGCTGGTGCGTTTGCTGGCCAGTGTTCTGCGGCGGGATGAGGATGGCGACTACTATCTGGTGACGCCGGTGGAGAAGATGCGCATCCAGGTCGAGGACGCGCCTCTGCAGGTGATTCGCGCTGAATCTTCCCGCGATTCGGCGCAGCAACCGCTCTGGCTGCTCTATACGCTCACCGGGGATTGTATCGAGCTCGGTCCGCAACATGCGCTCTGGGTCGAAGAGAAGGCCGGTAGCGGCGAGCCCATGCCCTATGTGCACGTGCGAGCGCGCTTGCACGCACGTCTGATGCGCAATCCTTTCTATCAACTGGTCGATGCCGCCGAACCCGGTGAACGTGTCGGCGAGCGCTGTCATTATGGCGTCTGGAGTGCCGGACATTTCTTTTCTCTTGGACTCGTCGATGGCGATGAGCTGTCGCCGTGATCGCCCGTCGGGTTGATTTTGTCGTGTGCGCGACTATCGTCAAAGGAGGTAGGATGAGATCACGGTAGCCATGACAGAGTTGAAAACGGAGCAGGCGGCGCATGCAGTGACCTGGATCAGCGTTCCCCGGCTCGGCGTGCAGGCGCGTGATCCGCGGCACGCGCAGCGTGTCAACCGCTTTCTTGCCTTTCAGGGCCTGCTCAACGATCGTCTGCTGCAGCGCACCTATTTGCTCGACAATCCCGTTCTCGATGCCATCGACGCAGAGCAGGGTACGGGGCTTTTGCTGCCGCTGTTTCTGCCGCAATGGGCCTTGCTCCTCGGGCAGATGATGTTGGCGCGACAGCAGTTGATGATCGAATTGCTCGGTGACAGCATTTGGTCGGATCTGGCTGAGAAGCCAGCGTTGACCGTGCGCCGCCAAGTGCAATACGACGGCACCGGGCAGGCGCACTGGCATGAGCCGAGTGCCCAGCCGAATCCGGCACAATGGCTGCTGGAGACCTCGCGGCAGGTACACGGCTGGTGGGAATCCTGCCAGAGTCTGCTGCCGGAGTTGGGGGCCTTGCAGCCGGAAGCGGCTCTCGCCAGTGTGGCGACGCGGCGTCTGTGTCATTGTGTCGAGAAAGACTATCTGAGTGCCGACTTGCCCGTGGCTCTGGCGACCATCTACTTGCTCGAGAATGCGCTCAGTCATGACGTGACGCAGCGCCTGCGGCGCGCCGTGGAGCGGCGTCAGGACGAGAACCTGCCGGTGCCAGGTCTACGGTTTTTTGACACGTTGCAGGGCTTGGCGCGCGAGAGCAGTGCCCTGGCGCAGCACTTCATCGAGGCTTGGTTTTTCTTTTCGCCAGCCCCTGATGAAATCACCTTTTTGCAGCAAATCCAGGATCTTTGCGCCGCTTACGAGGACTTTTGGCAGCAGTTTCTGCCTTTTTGTTCAGGCACCAGTGGCCACGATCAGGCATAGCCCGGTCAGTCGCAGCCGTGTCTGCGCGAGCAGGCCGGCGGCGCGATCAGCCAGCGCCCGCAAGGCGTCGATCTCATCCTGGCGCACGCTCGGGTTGCGTTTTTGCAGGTCGATCAGACGGGCGATGGCGTGCTCGCCTTTTTCCTGATATTGCTCGCGCCAGACCGGCAGGCTCTGTTGCAGATGGCGTTCCGCGTGCGCTTCGGCGTGTTGCAGCAGGCCGCGCAGGGTCGGCATGCGCTCATGCAGCAGGCGTCGCGCCGCATGTTTGTCCATGCCTTGCAGTTGACGTTGCAGGGCCTGGGCAGGAACCTGTGTCGCCAGATTCTGGCCCTGTTCATCGATCAACACGCGGATGAGTGACTGTGGCAGCCAGTCCTGCAAGGCGAGATTCTGCGGACTGACCACCTGCGGCTGGAACAAAGCCTCGAGCAACAGCGTTCCTGCTGGAATGCGGCGATTGGTGAGGCGGGCGACGTGGGTGTTGCCGAGGTCGCCGACGCTGAACAGGTCGCTGCAGGCCTGCACCAGCGGATGTTCCCAGCTGAGATAAGCGACGTCTTCGCGCGCCAGGGCGGTGGCGCGATCCCAGGTCACGCTCAGCCCATCTTCATCCAGACCGGGCAAACTGCTGATGCGCTGCTGTGGGTCGGGGCGTAGCATGAAAAGATGCTCATGATCCAGCTCATCGCACTGGATATGGAGAGCGTCGAACAGACGCTGACACCAGTCCTTGCAGCGGGCGTCGCTGTCTTGCTCGTGCAGGGCGGCGAGCAGTGTCGCGACGCGTTGTGGCCGATAGGAGCTGAGTTCGAGCAGGCGGTCGCGTCCGGCTTCGAGTTCGGCTTCGAGGCCGATGCGATGCGTCCGCACGGCGCTGATCAAAGCTTGCCAAGTTTCGGTGTCGGCGGTGATGTCGGTGCGCCGGCGTTCGGCGAAGGCAGACTGCACGACCTGTCCGACTTTGCAGCTGCGTTCGAAGGCATCGAGCCCTTCGTGATACCACTGAATCTGGCGTTCGGTCGCCGCTTGTGGCGTACTCATGACGTGAATCTGGATCGTCTGTCGTTGTCCGATACGGTCGAGGCGTCCGATACGCTGTTCGAGCAGATCGGCGTCTTCGGGAAGATCGAAGAGAATAAGGTGGGCGGCGAACTGAAAATTGCGGCCTTCACTACCGATTTCAGAGCAGATCAATACCTGCGCGCCTGACTCCAGATCGGCGAAATAGGCGGCGGCGCGGTCGCGCTCGAGCAGACTCATGCCCTCGTGGAACATCGAGGTGCGCAGCCCCTCGTGCAGACGTAGATGCTCCTCGAGTCGGCGCGCCACTTCCTGTTCGCGACAGATGAGCAGAGTTTTTTCGCGTCGCAACTCGCGTAGGAGGGTGACGAGGAAGAGCAGGCGCGCATCTTCGCGCAACCGTTCGCGCGGCCAGTCTTGTTGCAGGTCGAGGTAGCAGCCCTCGGCCGCCAAGGCGTGGATGTGCAGTTGTCGGCGCGGAAATCCGCCGATCGCTTTGCGCGTATTGCGAAAGAGCAGGCGTCCGGTGCCGTGGCGGTCGATGAGGCTATCGAGAGCCTTCTGCCGTATTTCAGGCGTCGGATCCGTCGCGCGCAGATCGAGGTCGGGGAGGGCATCTTGCAGCGCCTGGTGAATCGCGGGCGGCAGTGGCGCAGCTTCGTCCAGGGCGCTGGCCCAGGTGGCGGTACGCACGTGTTCAGCCTCTTCGGCGCGAAGTGCCGCGAGGCTGGGAAAACGCTGGGGGTCGAGCATGTGCAGGCGTGCAAAGTGCCCGGAGAAGCCCAGTTGTTCCGGTGTCGCGGTGAGCAGGAGGACGCCAGGGCAGCACTCGGCCAGACGCGCGATCGCCGTATAAGCGGCGGAGGCGTGCGCAGGGGTCCAGTCGAGATGATGAGCCTCATCGACGATCAACATGTCGAAGCCGGCCTGGAGGGCGAGATCGACGTAGTTGGGATCGGCGAGCAAGGTTTCCTGCGCGATGAGGATGAGTTGTTGTGCCTGGAAGGGGTTGCCGCCGTCTTCCGCTTCCGCCGCGATGCGAGCGGCGTCGAAGAGGCTGACGCTGAGATTGAATCGGCGCAGCAGTTCGACCAACCACTGGTGCTGCAGATTCGCCGGCACGACGATGAGACAGCGCCGGACCCAGCCATAGTGCCACTGGCGATGCAAGATGAGGCCGGCCTCGATGGTCTTGCCGAGGCCGACCTCGTCAGCGAGCAGGACGCGAGGAGCTTGGCGCTGGCTGACTTCATGCGCGACATCGAGCTGGTGCGCGATCAGGTCGATACGGGCGCCGAGGAGGCCGCGTGTCACGGAGCCTTGCTCGGTGCTGCGCATCTCCAGCCATTCGTGGCGCAGACGATAGAGTTCCAGGCCATCGATCTGCCCGGCCAGCAGGCGTTCCTGCGGCAGGTGCAGGTCGATGCTGTGGCCGAGTCGGGTTTCTGGCAACAGACTGCTGTCACCGGCTTCATCCTGTACGGTATAGATGAGGATGCCGTGCTGCTCCTTGCAGTCGGTGACGAGCAGGCTGCGTCCCTGATCGTCGGTGACGGTGTCGCCAGCCTGTTTGGTCAGCCGCGCCAGGGACGCTGATTTGCGCGCATAGACGCGGGTCTCCTCGCCGCCGGGGAAAAGGAGGGTGATGGTGCGCAGATCGCTGGCGACGACGATGCCGAGGCCGAGTTCTGTTTCATTTTCGCTGATCCAGCGTTGTCCGAGTTGCGCGTCATTCATGGGGTCGATACGTCAGAAAGGTGGCGGACTGTTCCAGTGTAGGCGACGTCCGTCGCCTGGATGGGTCAGGGCGAGATGACGGGCATGCAGGCAGAGCCTGGGTTCGTCGGCGCTTTGCGGAGCATAGAGGCGGTCGCCGCGGATGGCGTGCCCTAAGCTCTGCATATGCACGCGCAGCTGATGTGATCGGCCGGTATAGGGCACCAGGTCGACGCGCGTCCACGCCGCCTCACGAGCGCAGACGCGCCACAAAGTGAGGGCGGCCTTGCCGAGGATCGGGTCGACGATATGGCGCGGCTTGTTGTCGGGGTCGTAGCGCAGGGGCAGGCGCACCTCACCGTGCTCTCCTTGCAGATGGCCGTGCACGATGGCTTGATAGATCTTGTCGACTTCACGGTCGTGAAACTGCCGGCTCAGTTCCCGGTGCGCGTCGGCGTGGCGGGCGTAGACCATGAGGCCGGAGGTATCCTGATCGAGCCGGTGGACGGTGCGGATCTGCGCGTCGACGCTGTGTTGCAGGCGCAACACGACGCTATCGAAGTTTTCCGGCAATCGTCCCGGGACACTCAATAAACCGGCAGGTTTGTCGATGATCAGAAGATCATCATCGATGTAGACAATATCGAAGCCGAGAATCACGCCAATCTCCGCAGGATGCCGGCGCAGTCTATCAGGACTGGAGCGCAACGTCAGCGTTCACTTGACAGTTCTGTGTGTCGCATGCAATGATTCATGAATGAATAATTCAAGATCTCGTGATTTTGCTGAAATGCATGACCTCGCATCGCGGGCCCACCAGCGCGCGACAGGAGAGAGTCTTGGGCGGGTCAGCGTCAATGTCCTGATCAAGCATTGTGCCACTTTGCTCGGTGAAGTGCTGAGTGAGGTCTTGCGTCCGCACGGACTGTGTTACAAAAATTACCTCATCATGGTGATGCTCTACAGTCACCCGGACAGCACTGCCAATCCTTCCGAGTTGTGTCTCGGGATGGCCGAGACGCGTTCGAACATGACGCGGCTGACCGATGAACTGGTCGAGCGCGGCTGGGCGCAACGGATCACCAACAGCGCGGACCGGCGGCGCGTCGACCTGTCTTTGACGGCGGCCGGCGAAGCCTTGTTGCAGACGGTCATGCCGCGTTTGCGGGCGCATATTGCACAGATCTACGGAGCTTTTTCCGAATCGGAGCTTGATCAATTGGAGCGCTCATTGCTCAAATTGGTCGCTGTGCTTGAAGCGCAGAGAGAGGGACGGACGTGACGACATGGCGATGGCTCGTTCTCGGGAGCGCCATTTTCCTCACGGCCTGCGCCGGTTCACCGGGACGGATCAAAACGCCGGCGGTCGATGCGACGTCGACGGCGTGGCTGTCACAGGGTAAAGGCGACTGGCCGTCGGCGCACTGGTGGGCCGCTTTGCATGATGCGCGTCTGCAAGCTTGGATCGTGCGTGCGCAAAAACATGCACCGGCCATGCTCGTGGCGGCGGCGCGTCTCGATGAGGCCAGCGCCGGTAGCCAGCTCGCCAAGGCCAATCGTGGCGCCTCGGTGGCGCTCGATTCGAGTGTGACGCGCGAGCGCTTCAGCGCCAACAGCTATATTCCGCCACCGTTCGGCGGTCAGTTCTACGATGATGGTGAACTGGCGGCCAACTTTCATTACGACTTCGATTTCTGGGGACAGCAGCGTCACGCGCTCAATGCCGCTCTCGGCGAGGTGCGCGCGCGCACTTACGAGTTGCAGGGGCAGGCGGACTGGATCGCGGCGCGCGTGGTGTCGACCTATCTGTCGCTGCAGGTGTTGCAGCAGCGCATCGACCTGTTGCAGAAGCGGCAAAAACTGCAGTTGGCTTTGCGTGATCTGCAGGAACAGCGTGTTGCGGCCGGCCTCCGTGCTGCCGATACGCTCAGCCCGGTACGGCAGGATCTCCTGCATCTCACCCAAGATTTGCAAGATGCGCAGGCGCAGCGTGATCAACTCACCATCGATCTGCAGCAGTGGGTCGATTTGCCGCTGACGCAGTTGCAGGTGTCGCCGCGCCCCCTGCCGACCTTGCTGCAGACGGTGCCGTCGCATCTTGGACTTGATCTCCTCGCCCGGCGCAGTGATCTCGCCGCCGCCCGGGCACGTGTCGAGGCGGCTGCCGAGCGTGCCAAAGTGGCCCGCGCTGCCTTTTACCCCGATGTCAATCTGACCGCTTTTGCCGGCTGGTCCTCGCTGCTACTGTCGCGCTGGATCGATCAGAGCAGCATGACGATGGGCGTGGCGCCGGCGATACACCTACCGATCTTCGATGCCGGACGCCTGCGCGCCCATCTCGATCAGGCCAAAGCGGCCCTGGTGAGCGCTGATGCCAGTTATCGTGAGGTTCTCCTGCGCGCCATCCGCGAGGTTGAGACGGCTCAGGTGCAAGCGGCGGCGGCAGCGCAACAGCGCGCCCAGCTCGCCCTCCGGCTGGCGCAAGCGCAGCGGCATGGGGAGCGCTTGAGGCAGCGCCAGGCAGCTGGCCTGAGCGATGCGCGCGCCGTGCTCATCAATCAACTGGAACAATCCGATTTGATCGAAAGCGATGAGCATTGGTTGCAAGAGCAATTGCTCGCCCAAGTGGCGATGGTCGAGGCTCTCGGTGGCGGCTTTGCCGTAACGGAGTCGCCGTGCTGTGCCGGCAAAGCAACCCAGAGGAAGTCGCATGACCGATAACGCCACCCCTGTCGACGCACGTCGACGTCGCCCGCTCATGCTCGCCCTGCTGTTGTTCTTCTTGCTTTTGGGTCTGAGTGTGGCGGCTTATGAGTTCTTGATCGGTCAGTATCACGAAAGCACCGATGATGCCTATGTCAATGGCGATCGCGTTTACATCCATGTGCAGCGGCCGGGAACGGTGACCGCCATCGCCGTCGATGACGGTGAGATGGTGCAGGCTGGACAGTCCATCCTCCGTCTCGATGACATCGATGCGCGCGTGCGTCTGCAGCACGCTGAAGCGGCGGGTGTCGATGTGATCAGTCAGTTGCAGGCGCAGTGCGTCGATATCGACGCGGCGACGGCATCCCTGGCCCTCAGTCGCAGTCATCGCGAACAGGCGCAGGGCGATCTGCTGCGGCGCCAGCCACTCGCTGGCGGGCAGGCCCTGGCGCCGGAAGATCTGGTACATGCGCGTCTGGCAGCGGAGCAGGCGGAGCAGTCCTATCGCTTGGCGCAGCAGCAGCAGCAGGCGACGATAGCGCGTGCCGGTGGGTGTGATCCACGCCATCAGGCGCGCGTGAAGCAGGCGTATACCGATGTTTTGGCGGCGGAGCTGAATCTGCTGCGCGCGCAGGTCTTGAGTCCGATCAGCGGCATGGTGGCGGAGCGGCATGTGCAGTTGGGTCAGCAGGTGGCGCCGGAGGATGATCTGATGGCGGTGATCCCCCTGCAGAACGTCTGGGTCGACGCCAATCTCAAAGAGGGACAGCTGCGTCATGTGCGCATCGGTCAGAAAGTCAGCGTGCACTTCGATCAATATGGAAGTGGGATCGATTTTCCTGGTCGGGTGATCGGTATCACCGCCGGATCGGGTAGCGCTTTTTCGCTCCTGCCGCCGCAAAATGCCGTCGGCAACTGGATCAAGGTGGTTCAGCGCGTGCCGGTGCGCATCGCCATCGATGCGGCTTATCTGCAGCGCTATCCCCTGCGTATCGGCCTGTCGGCGGATGTCGACATCGATACCCACGATCGGCAGGGCAGCGTACTACTTGGGCAGCCGGCGCCTGGTCAGCGTTCCGACACCGCGCTCTATACCGCGCAATGGCAGCGCGCGCGTCAAGCCGCGGATCTCTGGCTACAGACGGTCGTGCGCGGGTTCCACTCATGACCGACACAGCGGTCGATACCAGGGCTTATCCGACGGGGTGGCCGCTGCTGTTGCTGACCGTCGCCGTGTCGGTGGCGACCTTCATGGAAGTCCTCGACACCGCCATCGCCAACGTCGCTGTGCCGACGATCGCCGGCAACCTCGCCGTCGGCGCCAGTCAGGGCACCTGGGTCATCTCATCTTACGGTCTGGCGGCGGCGATCGCTGTGCCGCTGACCGGCTGGATCGCGCGACGTTTTGGTGAAGTCAGAGTCTTTGTCGTTTCGGTCTTTCTCTTCAGCCTTGCTTCCGCCTTGTGTGGTCTGGCACAAAGTCTGCCGCAACTGGTGCTGTTCCGCTTTCTCCAGGGCTTGGTCTCGGGCCCCATGGTGCCCCTGTCGCAGACCCTCCTGTTGTCCATCTATCCACCGGCACGGCGCGGTATCGCCTTGGCCCTCTGGTCGATGACGGTGGTGGTGGCGCCGATCGCCGGACCTCTGCTCGGTGGTTACATCACCGATAACCTAACTTGGCCGTGGATCTTTTACATCAATGTGCCGATCGGTTTTCTGGCGGGCTGGGTGAGCGCGCGCATGCTGCGGGGACGCGAGACTGCCACCATGAAGCTGCCGGTCGATTATGTCGGCCTCGGTCTGCTCATCCTTGGGGTCGGCTCCTTGCAACTGATGCTCGACAATGGCAATGATCTTGACTGGTTCAATTCACACGTGATCATGACGCTGGCGGTGGTCGCCGTCGTTTCACTGAGCTTTTTCATCGTCTGGGAGTTGACCGAAGAGCATCCCATCGTCGATCTGAGCCTGCTGGCGCGGCGTAATTTTTCCGCCGGTGTCGTCGCCTTGTCGCTCGGCTTCATGACTTTTTTTGCCATGAATGTCATGTTTCCCCTTTGGTTGCAGACGGTGATGGGGTATACGGCGGCTTGGGCGGGTGTCGCCACGGCGCCGGTCGGCATCTTTGCCCTCATTCTCTCGCCCCTGGTCGGTCGCTACCTCGCGCGCATCGACCTGCGTTGGGTGGCGAGCATGGCTTTTATCGTCTTCGCGCTGACCATGCACTGGTTGTCGACCTTCAATCTGCAAACACCTTTCGCCCTGATGTTTCTACCACGTCTATTGCAGGGCATCGGTGTGGCGTGCTTCTTCATTCCGATCAACAGCATCATCATCTCGGGTTTGCCGATGCAGAGATTGGCGGCGGCAGCGGGCTTGTCGAACTTCTTTCGTACCCTGTCGGGAAGTTTTGGCACGGCGCTGGTGGTCATGATCTGGGATGACCGGGCGCGTCAGCATCGCCTGCGTCTGAGTGAGTGGATGGACGCGCAGCGTGGCGCAGTGCGGCACTACACGCACACCCTCGGTCATCTCGGTGTGCCGCACCAGGGCGTCTGGGCGGCCAGCTTCAATATGCTCGATCAGCAATCTTTCATGATCGCGACGGCGGAAATCTTTCATACGGCGAGTTGGATCTTCCTCAGCCTGATCGTCCTGGTCTGGCTGGCCAAGCCGCCTTTCAGCGCTGGCGCCGGCGGCGGTCACTGAAAAAGCGCAAAAAAAACCCGCCACCTGGGGGGGAGGGCGGGTTAAGACCGTATAAAACGGGAGGCGTATGCCGATGCGTGACACCTGCACCCGCCTCATCTCTCAGTAAAGATGATCCTGCGCAAGATGCAAGTCTCTCGCTGCCAGGTGCGATGAGGTCGAGGCCATGGGCATGTGCTAGAGTAGGTGGGCGGGTGCCCGCCGGTAGGGAAATGAAGGGTCGGTATGAAAGAGCGTCTGAGCAGTCTTGCCAAAGTGACCCTGAAAGTTCAGGAGTTCAGGCAACGCGAGAAGAACATACTCGACTGCGCCGAGCGACTCTTTATTGAACAAGGTGAGGATCGCGTCACGGTGGAGATGATCGCCGAGGCGGTCGGTGTCGGCAAAGGTACGATCTACAAGCATTTTGAGACCAAAAATGAGATCTACCTCCGCCTCATGCTGCGCTATGAGGAAGCTTTGGCGCAGGTGTTCGCCGGATTGGAGGGCAGTCTCGATCATGAGGCTATTTTTCGCGAATTCCTGCGTTTTCGTGTCCAGGATCCGGATCGTTATCTTCTCTTTGATCGCCTCGAAGGCAAGTTGGCCGCCGAAAATCCGCTACCGGAAATGGTGGATAAACTGCATGCCGTGCGCATGTCCAATCGCGATTTTCTCAGCGCCTTCGTCGCGCGGCGCATCGAGCAGGGCAAACTCATCAATGTTCCCGTCGAGTACCACATCGGTGCCGCTTGGGCTCTGGTGCATGGCGCCTGCTCCCTGATCAAGTCGGATTTTTATACGCGGTATATCGGTCGCCCGGATGAGTTCATCGAGTTTCTGCTCGATATCGGGGTGCGTATGGCCAATCGGCGGGGACGTAACGATGCACATCGCCATGAGGATGATTGATCGTTTTCGGTGTCGGCTGCTGCTCCTCCTCCTCTGTGGGTTGCTGACGGCCTGCGTAGCGCCGTCGGATCAGCAGGCTCTCATGATGGAAGGGCTGCGTTCCTGGCATTTTCTGCCGGATGAGACGCTGAGTGGACGGGAGAACTTCGTCCTCGACAATCGTGCTGGAGTCTTGATCACGGTCGTCGCCGCCGACCCTTGGTTGCTGGAGCATCGCCGCCATGACGCCCAGACGATCAACCAGCATTTTGCCATGCAAGTCTATGCGCATGTCCGCACCTGGTTTCCAGGGACGATCTTTATCGATCAGAGCATGGATCTGACAGTGGCTCTGCAGGCGGCGCAGCAACGCGGCCTCGACTATGTCATGCAGCCGCGGATGGAGGGCTGGGTCGATCGTTCGGCACCCTTGCTGGGGCATTTCTGGCCGGGGGCGGGCGGCGTCGATAGCGCGGCGGCGGTGATCTCCCTCTACGATGCCCGCACCGGTCATCTGATCGGTAATTGGGAAATCCACGGCGACAGCGGTTTGCTCACCATGATGGGGGATGCGCCTTCGCATCTCGTCGGCCAGGGGCTGGAAGAGTTCAGCCGTCGCTTGAGTGGTCATAGCCGGCAGGGGCGACGGGGGCTCGACTGGTTCTAGAGCAGGGTCTGTCCGCATCTCCCCGGGTAGGGCGTGAATTGGCTCTCTCGCCGCGCGAATCTTGTCGTCGCGGTCTTGACCTGAAACCGCGGAAACTGCAAGATAGTGAGCCCTTCAAGTCGGCTGCAAGCACGGCTTTGAATCTCCCTTCACCAACGTAGCCGAGGTTTTCATGAAGGCTCTTGTGGCAGTCAAGCGCGTTGTGGACTACAACGTCAAAGTTCGTGTGAAAGCGGACCAAACGGGTGTCGAACTGGCCAATGTCAAAATGGCCATGAATCCCTTCTGTGAAATCGCCGTCGAAGAGGCGGTGCGCCTGAAGGAACAGGGCGTGATCACGGAGATCATCGCGGTCACCGTCGGCCCTGAGGCGGCGCAGGAACAACTGCGTGGTGCCATGGCTCTCGGTGCCGACAGCGCCATTTTGATCAAGAGCGATGAAGAAGTGCAGCCGCTGGCGGTGGCGCGGCTGCTCAAGGCCGTTTGCGACCAGGTTCAGCCTGGCCTCATCATCATGGGCAAGCAGGCCATCGATGGTGACAACAACCAGACCGGTCAAATGCTGGCGGCTCTCGCCGGCTACGCCCAGGCGACCTTCGCATCCAAGCTCGTCGTTGCCGACGGCAAGGCGCAGGTGACGCGCGAAATCGACGGCGGTCTGCAGACCATCGAAGTCAATCTGCCGGCCGTGGTCACCACCGACCTGCGCCTGAACGAACCGCGCTACGCTTCCTTGCCCAATATCATGAAGGCGAAGAAGAAGCCACTCACCGTCACGACGGCCGGCGACTATGGCGTCGACGTCACGCCGAGCATCAAGACGCTGAAGGTGGCGGCGCCCAAGGAGCGTCAGGCCGGCATCAAGGTCAAGACGGTCGCGGAGCTGGTCGAAAAGCTCAAGAATGAGGCCAAGGTTCTCGGCTGATGCCCTGAACCTTTTGCACGTGGAGATGTAAAGACATGACGATCCTGGTTGTTGCAGAACATGACAATGCTTCCCTCAAGGGAGCGACCCTCAATACCGTGCAGGCGGCTTTGGCCATCGGCGGCGACATCCATGTGCTGGTGGCGGGAGCCGCCTGCCAGGCGGTGGCGCAGAAAGCGGCAGCGATCGCCGGTGTGAGCAAGGTGCTGTTGGCGGACGCTCAGGCCTACGCGCATCAGTCGGCAGAGAACCTCGGCCTCCTGGTCGCCGCCCTCGGTCGCAGCTACAGCCACATCCTGGTCGCCGCCACTACCACCGGCAAGAATTTCATGCCGCGTGTGGCGGCTCTGCTCGGAGTGAATCAGATCTCGGAAATCTCGGCGGTGATCAGCCCCGACACCTTCGAGCGTCCGATCTACGCCGGCAACGCCATCGCGACGGTGCAGTCGAGCGATGCCATCAAGGTCATCACCGTGCGCACCACGGCCTTCGACGCAGCCGCTCTCGGCGGCTCCGCCGAGATTCAGCCACTGAACGAGGTGCATGAGTCGGGGCTGTCGCGGTTCGTCGGCGAAGAGCTGGCCAAGTCGGATCGTCCGGAATTGACGGCGGCGAAAATCATCGTCTCCGGCGGGCGTGGCATGGGCAATGGTGAGAACTTCAGCCTGCTCTACCGGCTCGCCGACAAGCTCGGCGCTGCCGTCGGGGCTTCGCGTGCCGCGGTCGACGCTGGTTTCGTGCCGAATGACATGCAGGTGGGGCAGACCGGCAAGGTGGTGGCGCCGCAGCTCTACATCGCCGTCGGCATCTCCGGTGCCATCCAGCATTTGGCGGGGATGAAGGACTCCAAGGTGATCGTGGCGATCAACAAGGATCCAGAAGCGCCGATCTTTCAGGTGGCGGATTATGGGCTGGTCGGTGATCTTTTTGAGGTCGTGCCGGAACTGGAAAAACTGGTCTGAGACCACGGCAGCTGAGCTGCCGGGATGAGGACTCACCCGCGTGGCCCCTGATTGGGGCCGCGTGATTTTTTGAGGATGAGGTTTATGCAGGTTTCTGTCGAGACGATTTCTCCCCTGGAACGCAAGATGAAGGTGGTGGTCGATGCCGCCCGCGTGCAAGGTGAGTATCAGGTGCGTCTGAACAAGGCTGCGCAAACGGTGCGCATCGATGGGTTTCGCCCGGGCAAGGTGCCACTGTCCCTGGTACAGAAGCGCTATGGCCCGTCGGTCATGCAAGAAGCTGTCAGTGAGCTGATCCGTGACGTCCTCTTTGAGGCGATCGCGCAAGAGCAGCTCAATCTGGCAGGCTACCCGAATGTCGACGAAGTCGAACATGTGCAGGGGGGTGATCTCAATTTCACCGCCCTCTTCGAGGTCTATCCGCAGATCAGTCTGGTCGATCTGTCGTCGCTCGCCGTCGTCCGCCTGCAGGCCGAGATCAGCGATGCCGACGTCGATGAGATGATCGAGACCCTGCGTACGCAGCGCGCCACCTGGCATGAAGTCGAGCGTGCCGCCGCCAATGAGGACAGGCTCCAGATCGACTTCGAAGGTTTTGTCGACGGTGCCGCCTTTGAGGGGGGCAAAGCGCAGGGACATGCGCTCGTGCTCGGCAGCAAGAGCATGATCCCGGGTTTCGAAGAGGCCCTCATCGGCGTCAAGGCCGGTGAAGATCGCCGTATCGCAGTGCAGTTCCCTGAAGACTATCAAGCTGAGGCCCTGCGCGGTCGGGCGGCAGAGTTTCAGATTCATGTGCACAAGGTCGAAGAGCGTCAGCTGCCGGAGATGAATGATGCTTTCGTTCGTCAGTTCTCCGAGCAGGGGGATGTGGCGACCTTCCGCGCCGAAGTGCGTGCCAATATGGAGCGCGAGCTGAAAGCCGGTCTGCGTCAGGCGGTGAAGAAGGCGGTTTTTGAGGCTCTGGTGCAGGCGCACGACTTTGTCGTGCCGCAGGCTCTCGTCGCTCAGGAAGTGCAGCGTCAGCGTGCAGCCATGGCGCAGCGTTTCGGTATGCGTGACGTCAAGCCGGACATGTTGCCCGATGAACTGTTCAAAGAGACGGCTCAGCGTTCGGTGAGCCTCGGCCTGCTCGTTTCCGAGATCGTGCGCGCCCAGGGCATCCAGGTTGACGAAGACAAGTTGCGGGCCATGCTCGCCGATATCGCGGCAGCGTATGAAGATCCGCAACAGGTCATCGACTGGTACCTGAAGGATCGCGAACAACGTGCCCAGATCGAAGCGGTCGTCCTCGAGGACCAGGTGGTCGACTGGCTGTTGACTCAGGTCGTCGTCGCCGATCAGGCGTCGAGCTACCGTGACGTGCTGCAGAGCGCGCGCGCCTGAAATCGCCGTGCTGTCTGTGCAAAGAGGCCGCTTGACGGCCTCTTTTCATCTGGCACGATCGGGGGTGAAATCTTGGCGATCGCTCTTTAAAATCGCCCGGCGATCCCCCATTAATCTATCGGGGCCAAGTCGGGCCGACCCAAGGAGATGGTAAATGGATCACTCGGTGCAGAACAATCTGGTTCCTATGGTGGTGGAGCAGTCGGCCCGCGGTGAGCGCGCTTTCGACATCTACTCGCGTCTGTTGCGTGAGCGGGTGGTCTTCATCACTGGTCCGATCGAGGACTATATGGCCAATCTGGTCGTGGCGCAGTTGCTCTTCCTGGAGTCGGAGAACCCTGACAAGGACATCCACCTGTACATCAACTCACCGGGAGGGTCGGTGACGGCGGGTATGGCGATTTATGACACCATGCAGTTCATCAAGCCGGATGTGTCGACACTCTGCGTCGGACAATGCGCCAGCATGGGGGCTTTTTTGCTCAGCTCCGGCGCGCATGGCAAGCGTTTTGCCCTGCCTAATTCACGCGTCATGATTCATCAGCCGCTCGGCGGTTTTCAGGGGCAGGCCTCGGATATCGCCATCCATGCCAAGGAAATTCTCAAGATACGCGACACTTTGAACCAGATCATGGCGCAAAATTGCCAGCAGCCGCTGGAGCGCATCGAGCGTGATACGGATCGCGACAATTTTCTCAGTGCGCAAGAGGCACTGGACTATGGGCTGGTGGATCGTATACTGGACAAAAGAGAGGTATGATTCAAGGCGTGGCGGGGTGTCCGCCCCCGCTGCGGCTAGGCACTGTCGATTCCATTGAGTAGGTAGGCTTTGATGAGCGATGATCGTAAGAGCAGGGACGACGGCAAACCCTTGTACTGTTCTTTTTGCAACAAGAGTCAGCACGAGGTGCGCAAGCTGATCGCAGGGCCTATGGTCTATATCTGCGATGAGTGCGTCGATTTGTGCAATGACATCATCCGCGAGCAGGTTCAAGATGACGGCGCGGAGAAAGGTGGCGAGGCTCTGCCGACGCCGCACGAGATCAAGCATACCCTCGATGACTATGTCATCGGCCAGGATCAGGCGAAGAAGGTTTTGGCGGTGGCTGTGTACAACCACTACAAGCGCTTGCGCGCCGGCATGAAGAAGGCGCAGGCGCGAGGACACAGTCCCGACGTCGAACTGTCGAAGAGCAATATTCTGCTCATCGGGCCGACAGGTTCGGGCAAGACCCTGCTCGCCGAGACCCTGGCGCGCATGCTCAACGTGCCTTTCACCATCGCCGACGCGACGACTTTGACCGAGGCGGGCTATGTCGGCGAGGATGTCGAAAATATCATCCAGAAGCTGCTGCAAAAGTGCGACTATGACGTCGAGAAGGCGCAGCAGGGCATCGTTTACATCGATGAGATCGACAAGATCTCGCGCAAGAGTGACAACCCTTCGATCACCCGCGACGTTTCCGGGGAAGGGGTGCAGCAGGCTCTGCTCAAGCTCATCGAAGGGACGGTTGCCTCGGTGCCGCCGCAGGGTGGACGCAAGCATCCGCAGCAGGAATTCCTCCAGGTCGATACCTCGAACATCCTCTTCGTCTGTGGTGGCGCCTTTGCTGGTCTGGAGAAGGTCATCCGTAGCCGTCATGAGAAGGGGGGTATCGGCTTTGGCGCCCAGGTCAGTAGCCGCGATGAGGCAGGTGACGTCGGTGAGACCCTGCGTGGCGTCGAGCCGGAGGATCTGATCAAGTTTGGGCTGATCCCTGAGTTCATCGGTCGTTTGCCGGTCATCGCCACCCTCGGCGAGCTGAGCGAGGAGGCCTTGATGCAGATCCTGATCGAGCCGCGCAATGCCTTGACCAAACAGTACACCAAGCTGTTCGAGATGGAGGGCGTCGATCTTGAGTTCCGTGAGGAGGCTTTGCGTGCTGTCGCCAAGCGTGCCATGGAGCGCAAGACCGGAGCGCGTGGTCTGCGCTCGATCATGGAGGCGACCCTGCTCGGCACCATGTATGACATCCCTTCGCTCACCGGCGTCGAGAAGGTGGTGGTCGATGAAGCCACCATTCTCGGCGAATCGGCACCTCTGCTCCTTTACGGTCCGCAGGAATCGCCGCGCGCCCTGCCGGAGTGATGACGAGCCCCCTTCTCAGGATGGAGGGGGCATTTTCGGCGGGAGGCTCTTGTAAATCGGGCCCGTGCCCCTCATTGCTATGTCCATGAAGCCACCGTTTCCATATCCGGTCGGCGCGAGGAGCGAATCCATGTCGATACAATTGGAGCTGCCACTTCTGCCTTTGCGGGACGTGGTCATCTATCCGCATATGGTCATGCCCCTGTTCGTCGGTCGGGAGCGGTCCATCCATGCTCTTGAAGCGGCGATGGCTGCCAACAAACAGGTTTTTCTGGTGGCGCAGCGTGACGCTTCGGATGAAGATCCCGAGCGGGAGGGACTCTACGAGGTCGGTACGATTTCGACCATCCTGCAGCTGTTGAAGTTGCCGGATGGCACGGTCAAGGTGCTCGTCGAAGGCGGTATGCGCGCGAGCCTTCTTGATCTGCAGCAGGCACAGGGCTATGCCTTGGCGCAGGTGGAGCGGCAGGAGATGCCGGCGCTGCCCGAAGGTGAGCCGGAGGCCCTGGCGGCGACCTTGCTCGAGCAATTTGGCAGTTACGTCAAGCTGTCGAAGAAAATCGCTCCGGAAGTGCAGAGCTCGGTCGCTTCCATCGAAGATCCCAGTCGTGTCGCCGACACCATCGCCGCGCATTTATCGCTCAAGCTGGAAGAAAAGCAGTCGCTGCTTGAGCAGATCGCCCTCGATGCGCGCATCGAACATCTCCTTGGCATCATGGAAGCCGAGATGGAGTTGCTCAAGGTAGAGAAGCGCATCCGTGGTCGCGTCAAAAAACAGATGGAGAAGAGTCAGCGCGAGTACTACCTCAATGAGCAGATGAAAGCCATCCAGAAAGAACTGGGGGAGCTCGATGAGGGGCACAATGAGCTGGCCGATGTGCAGTCGCGGATCGAAGCGGCGGGTATGCCGGTCGAGGCGCGTAAAAAAGTCGACGCCGAGATGCGCAAGCTGCGCATGATGTCGCCGATGTCGGCTGAGGCGACGGTGGTGCGCAGCTATATCGATTGGATGCTGCAGGTGCCATGGAAGAAACGTAGTCGTGTGCGCATCGATCTCAAGGCGGCGCGTGAGCTGCTCGATCGCGATCACTACGGACTGGATGAGGTGAAGGAACGCATTCTCGAATATCTTGCGGTGCAGAGCCGGGTCAAGCGCATGCAGGGGCCCATCTTGTGTCTGGTCGGTCCGCCGGGGGTCGGCAAAACCTCTCTTGGACAATCGATCGCTCGCGCCACGCACCGTGAGTTCGTGCGCATGGCGCTTGGCGGGGTGCGTGACGAGGCGGAGATCCGTGGTCACCGCCGCACCTATATCGGATCCATGCCGGGGCGTCTGATTCAGCGCCTGAGCAAGGTCGGGGTGCGTAATCCGCTGTTCCTGCTCGATGAGGTCGACAAGATGGGCGTCGACATGCGTGGGGACCCGGCGTCGGCTTTGCTCGAGGTCCTCGATCCTGAGCAGAACAAGGCGTTCAATGACCATTATCTCGAGGTCGACTACGATCTGTCCGAGGTCATGTTCATCTGTACCGCCAACTCGATGAATATTCCCGGCCCCCTGCTTGATCGCATGGAGGTCATCCGTATTCCGGGATATACCGAAGACGAGAAGATCCATATCGCGCGCCGCTATCTTCTGCCCAAACAGTTGCAGAAAAATGGCTTGCGCGCAGGCGAGCTCAGCGTCGATGACGAAGCCCTGCGGGCGATGATCCGCTATTACAGCCGCGAAGCCGGTGTGCGCGCGCTCGAGCGTGAGATCGCCAAGATTTGCCGCAAGGTGGTCAAGTCGGCGGCCCTGTCGCCGCAGCAAGGCAGCCTGTGTGTCGGCGTCGATCAGTTGGAAGATTATCTCGGTGTGCGCCGGCACAGTTTCGGCCGGGCGGAGGAGGAGGATCAGGTCGGGCTGGTGACGGGACTGGCCTGGACGGCGGTCGGCGGTGATACCCTGACCATCGAGGCGGTGGCAACGCCCGGCAAGGGGCGCGTGCTCAAGACCGGTTCTCTCGGTGACGTCATGCAGGAATCGATTTCGGCAGCCAGCACCGTGGTGCGGGCGCGTTCACGTCTCCTGGGTATCCCGTTGACTCTGCATGACAGTCGTGATCTGCACGTCCATATCCCCGAGGGAGCCACCCCCAAGGATGGTCCTAGCGCTGGCATCGCCATCTGCACCGCCATCGTCTCGGTACTGACCGGCATCGCCGTGCGAGCCGACATCGCCATGACCGGCGAGATCACCTTGCGTGGTCAGGTCCTGCCCATCGGCGGACTCAAGGAAAAATTGTTGGCAGCGCACCGGGCCGGGATCAAAGAAGTGCTCATTCCGGAAGAAAACATGCGCGACCTCAAGGAAGTGCCGGACAATATCAAGCAAGATCTGCTGATCCATCCGGTCAAGTGGATTGATCAGGTGCTGTCTCACGCTCTGGTGCGGCCCCTGCAGCCTTTGGTTGAAGAGGCCTTGGAGGTCGAAACACCAGCGGCTGTGGTCGAGAACGAGGATGACGAACGTCTCAAAACGCACTGAAATCCTGCGTCATGCTACGTCGTTCAGGCTGTTGGCTTGACAGCTTCGCGGCATGGCGAGTATAAAATGCAGCTTCGCCCTCGCCACGTTTACTCGTGCCGAGAGTCCACAGAATATAACAAGCCGATATCCAGCTAAGGGGATAGATGTGAACAAGTCTGAACTGATCGATGCAATTGCAGCAAGTGCCGAACTATCCAAGGCGGATGCAGGGCGTGCCCTCGATGGGTTGATTGGCGCGGTGACCGGAGCTCTGAAAAACGGTGACGCGGTGACCCTCGTGGGTTTCGGCTCCTTTCAGGTGAAGGAACGCGCGGCGCGCACCGGACGTGATCCGCGTTCGGGCAAGGAGATCGAGATCGCTGCCAGCAAGGCGCCTTCGTTCAAGCCGGGCAAAGGTCTCAAAGACGCGCTCAACGCCTGATCGGGCGACAAGATCGGCAAGGCGGGTCCAACGGTGGCCCGCATCGCGACAAGAAGCGCACCGACCGGGTGCGCTTTTTTTTGAATCGGCATGGACAGGTCTATGGAAAAGTTTCGTGAGATGATCCGCGGTTGGCTCGGCTACACCTTGCTGGCCTTGTTGATGGTGCCTTTCATGTTTTTTGGCATCGAAAGCTATTTCACCAGCGCTGGGCACGACAACACGATTGCTACGGTCAATGGTGAGAAAATCGACCGCCATGAATTCGAGCAGATCTTTCAGCAGCAGCGCCAGGCGATGCTGGAGAAGATGGGGCCTGACGCCGACCCATCGCAGCTCGACAGCAAGAAATTGCGCCAGCAGGTGATGGATGCCCTGACGCATCGTCAGTTTGAAGTGCAGGGCGCGCGCGCCATGGGGCTCGATTTCCCGCAGTCGCTCGCTTGGCAGATGCTCGGCAGTCAGCCCGTCTTCCAGAAAGATGGCCATTTCGACGCTGCGATCTTCAAGCAGTTTTTGCAGCAGCGTGGTTATACCGAGCAAGGTTTGCTGCATGACATCCAGATTGGTGGCACCCTGTCACAACTGGAATCGGGGATGGCGGCAGGTTTTGTGACGCCTGAAGAAGTGAATCGTCTGCTGGCTCTCGATGGTCAGTCGCGTGACGCCGACTATCTCATCCTGCCGAATCAGGCCCTGGCGACGCGGGTGACGATCAGCGCACCGCAGATTCAGGATTATTATCAGCAGCATCTGAAAGACTTCATCGCGCCTGAACAGGTGTCGCTGTCCTATGTTGAACTGCGCAAGAGCGACTTTCTTGCGCAGGTTCAGGTCAGCGATGATGACCTGCAGAAAGCCTATGCCGACTTCACCAAGGCCCAGTCGGGCAAAGAAATGCGGCATGCCGAGCACATCCTGATCAAGGTCGACGACAAGACGACGCCGGCACAGGCTCTCGCCAAGATTCAGGCGATCGCAGCTCAGCTGGCTGCTGGCGCGAACTTTGAGAAACTGGCGCGCGAGTATTCCCAGGATGAGGGCTCGGTGGCCAGCGGCGGTGATCTCGGCACGGTGCCGCGCGGTGAGTTCGTGCCCGAGTTCGATCAGGTCCTCTTCTCGCTCAAGCCCGGCCAGGTCTCGGCGCCGGTGAAGACGCGTTTTGGCTACCATCTGATCAAGCTCATCGCCATCGAAGAGCCGAAAGTACCGCCTTTGGCCAGCATCGCTGATCAGTTGCGGCAACAGGTGCGGGAACAGAAGGCGGCACAGAAATTCGCTGAGCAGGTCAATACGATCAATGACGATATGTATGAGGCGGCCGATCTCAAGGATCCGGCAGCCAAATACCATTTACCGGTGCAGGCCACGGCGCTGTTCAGCAGCGGCCAGGGCACGGGGATCGCCAGTGATGCGAAAGTGCGCGCCACGGCTTTCTCCGATGACATCCTCAAAGATGGCAAAAACTCGGCGGCTATCGAGCTGAACAAGGACGATGTCGTCTGGGTGCATTTGGCGCAGCATCAGCCGGCTTACCAGCGCACTTTGGCGCAGGTGACGGATGCCATCCATGCCACCTTGCTGGCCCAGGCCGAAGCCGCCGCTGCCAAGACGCAGGTGGCAGCGTGGGCGAAAGAGGTGCAGGCTGGACAGGACATCACCGCCCAGATCCAGGCCCTCGGCGTGCATTGGGTGCACCAGGATGCGATCACCCGTACGACGGCTCTGCCCGATCCGGAACTGTTGCGCGCCATCTTCTGGACCCCGCGTCCGGCGGCTAAGCCGAGCGTGCAGGCTGTCCCTCTGGCTGCGGCGAGTGCGCTCGTCGTCTTACGCGCTGTGCATGATCATCCCGCCAGTGCCAGCCATCTCGATCCTGTCCAGGTGACGAGCATGATGGACAAGGCGATGTCGGCGCAGAATGAAGCTGATTTGGTCAACGCTCTGCAGGCGCGCGCCAAGATCGTGATCACGGCGAATGGGCAGCAATTGCTTCAGCAAGGTGCGGCCAACTGACAGGCTATCCCCCCCGGCTACGCATGGCCGGGGGGGGAAGCTCGATTCCCCCTGACATGGATGTGAGCAGGGGGCTTGATGGCGTCAGGGATGTTTGATCGGTGAGTCGGCGCGGCGGGTGGCCACCGCCCATCCTGCAGCATATCGAGATGCTGGAAGCCCAAGTCGCAACACTGGATGCGGAACTGGCCGAGCAACTGAGGCCCTGGCAGGCAAGGTCTGCAACTGTTGCAGACCTTGCCGGGTATCGATGCGCCAGGAGCGGCCTTGCTGCTGGCAGAAATAGGCGGCGACATGCGCTGTTTGGGTTCGGCGGAGCGACTGGCCTCTTGGGCCGGCATCTGCCCGGGCAACAACGAGAGTGCCGGAAAACGCAAGAGCGGTCGCATCCGTCAGGGCAATTTGTGGCTGAAACGATTGCTCTGCGAAAGGGCGCAGGCGGCGGCACGGACGCGCTGCAGTCTGAAAGCCAAATTCGAATCGCTGAGCGCGCGCAAAGGCTACAAGAAATCGGTGGTGGCCTTGGCGCATAAGATGTTGCGCATCATCGATGCCATGTTGAGCAAGAACCAGCCCTACCGCGATGCCAGCGTCAATGACGAAGAGCTCATGGTCGAACGCAATGCCCCACGCTGGCTCAAGATGCTGGGCAAGTACGGCTATCTGGCGCCTCAACAAGCCTGATCGCATCAGGCGCCATGACAAGACGCAGGCCTATGGACTGATCAGGAGTCCACGGGCGGTATTGCTCTGAGGTCCGTGGTGTTTTCACGGTAATGCGGGTGAAAGCACTGCGATCTCCGGTGTGGCGTGGACACACGGATATGCCGAGCGGCGGCAAAGTGTTTGATAGCACGTTCGCTTTATGAGCTATCGCTTGTGATATCATTGCGACATGAACAGCAAGCATAAAAAGACGCTTGAGTCGATCTTCGCTAGCCCGGTCAACGGCAATCTGGAGTGGGATCGCATCGAGGCGTTGCTTGTCGCGGCAGGGTGCCGTGTCATCGAGGGAAGCGGATCGTCAGTGACATTCGAGAAAGACGGGCTGCGTGCCTACTTCCACCGGCCTCACCCGCAGAAAGAAGCCTTGAAATATCGCGTCAGACTGGCGCGGGAGTACCTGGAAAAGATTGGAGTGACTCCATGAACAACGTGATGACTTACAAGGGCTACGCCGCCAGCATGACCTATGACCCGGACGACAAGATCCTGGTTGGGCGTGTGCTGGACATCGCCGACATCATCGGCTTTCACGGGAAGTCTGTGGCTGAGTTCGAGGCGGCATTTCATGAGGCGATCGATGACTACATCGACGCTTGCGCGAAACTCAAACAACAGCCAGAAAAGCCGGCCTCCGGCAAACTGATGTTGCGGATCGACCCCAGCATTCATGCTGCGGCGACTAAAGTGGACCCGTCAGTCAAGACAGTTTTTCACCGAGTTTAAGCTGTCTTCACGACTTCATGCGCAGCGGAATGGCGCTGCCCCACTGTCGGCGACAGCGTCTTGCTGCCGACCGTATTTGTCCA
>JAJZBU010000017.1 GCA_021851865.1 Pseudomonadota bacterium
CTTCCAGCGCCACTTTCGCCTTGAACTCGGCGCTGTAGCTCTTGCGCTTTTTGCTCTCGCTCATCTGTCTATCACCCTCTTGTGGACGACAGCTTAAACTCTTGTCTCAAATTCGGGGACCACTATACTTTCTGGATGGCCTCCGAGAGCGCTCCCGGAACACTGAGCAGGTATAAGGCGTCATCCTTGCCGACCCGGTGCAAAACTCAGCGAGCAACTGACCAGGGTCGTCCACATGCTCGAGGACTTCGGTACAGACCACTTTGTCGGCCAGACCAGCGGGTAGAGGTAGCGGATGGGCGTCAGAGAGCACACAGCGGTATGCCCTGGCCGCACTTTGTGCGAGTGCTCGACTCAGGCGATCGAGAGCCTCCTGGTCAACGTCCACGGCGATGATCTCGGCGCCGCGGTTGGCGCAGAACATCGTGAAATAGCCATCGTTGCACCCGACATCCACCAGGGTATCGGAAGCAAGCACCGGAAATCCGGCGATCAATTCACCGTGTTCCTCATCGAACCAGCCGTTGAGATGTGCCTCACGAGCGTGAACACGGTCGGAGAAACGATCCAGACGCTGTGCGTCGGCCGTTGCCGGATCAACTTGTACCACCGGCTCCACCACAGCGCTTTGGGCGGCTAGACCGCAACGTTGGCGAAAAATTTTCCACATGGATCCTTAAGCCTCGCTTCTCCGCCCGGTCAGGCCCGCCAAGCAGCTTCCTCCTGCAGCCTGGCGATCATAGCAGAACAGCCGATTTGCGTTGGCATCAGCCGCGGTAAATTTCCGCTTTGTCGCGAGCGGCCTGGGTCGCCGTCGGGCACGTCGCACACTTGCCGCAGGTGTCAAGGTATGACAGGGACACCCAACACGCTCCTCACGGGCACACTCAGCCGGAGCGGGCGGTGACAGTGGCCTTACGTTATACTAGGGGCGTGCTCCAAGGAGCGGGCCCCATCACACCGTACGTCATCGGCGAAGTGCGGTGTAAAGCGGTGTGACAACGCCGAAACCATTGAAGTCTGCGATGATTTTTTTTGTCCATTCTCAGATCAACCAGGCTGCCCTGGTGACACAGCTCGGCTTGCCCCAGTACAGCTATTTTTTTGTTCTCGACAAGTTCATTCCCCTGTTAGAGCGACTGGGCCGGGTGGTCATTCTCGAGCACCCCGAAGACGCTGATGCGCAGTTCGATGCCTGGACGGCGCAGGGTGAAACCTGTGTGTTTCTTTCCTTCACGCCGCCGCATTACAGCTACACGCCAGAGCGTTGCCCGACCCTGACCGTCTTTGCCTGGGAGTTCACCAATCTGCCCGATGAAACCTGGGAGGGTGAAACCGGCCGGAGCTGGCAGCAGGTCTTCGCTGCCCAAGCGGGCGCCATCCCATTATCGACGCACACGGAAGAACTGGTCCGTCAGGCTATGGGTCCCGACTATGCGGTCAAGGCGATCCCGGTACCGGTATGGGACTCATTCGAGCAGCAGCGTCGGCGCGGCGGGGCTGGGGCTTGCAAAGAGCGACGGGAACTCTCCGTTTCCGTGCAAGTCATCGATAGTCATAACTATATTTTTGGTGAGCATGAATTTCGTTTGCTGAACCCGGATGCGCAATTCAACTTTCCTGACTGGGACCATCAAACACTGCGGATGTCCTACAGCGTCGATGACGAACATGCGGCCTACCTTGGGGGCTTCTATGACAATGAACCCTGGGGCACATGGTCACGGCTGCCGGATCCCTGGATCTTGCTGCCCGTCGCCATCACAGGAAATCTGACCCTGGAGATCGAGGCTGCCGCCTACGGACCCAATGTTGGGCGTACCATCAGCGTGCAGGTCGGCGATCAGCTGCATTCCTTGACTTTGCAGGGGGCCTTCCAGGTTTACACCCTCGCCTTCCAAGTGAGCGCAAAGACCTGCCTCATCAAATTTCATGACCTGAGTCTGCGCCCCGTCCGCGATGCCGTCGATCCGCGCACCATGGGTCTGGGCCTACGGCACATCACGCTGCGCAGCCATGAGCTGGACTTGCAACCGTGCACGGCCGACACACCGACGCCCACCGCCCTGTGCACATTGAGCCTCGAGGGTGTCGTCTACACCTCGGTACTCAATCCGACCGATCACAGAAAAAACTGGCTCGATATGGTGACGGCTTTTTGTTACGCCTTCCGGGACTGCAGCGATGCCACCTTGATCCTGAAAATGACCCACCGGTCGCTGACGCCGTTCCTGGGCAAGCTGCACCTGTTGCTGGAGCAGTGCCAGCCGTTCAAGTGCCGGGTCATCGCTCTGCATGGTTATCTCGACAAAACTCAGTTCGACGCCCTGATCGACGCCAGCACTTACTATGTCAGTGCCTCCCTCTGCGAAGGGCTCTGTTTGCCGCTCATGGAATTCATGTCCTGCGGCGTGCCAGCCCTGGCGACGCGCAACACGGCCATGCTCGACTATGTCGACGACGACAGCAATTTCATCATTGACTCGAGCGCAGCCCCGACCATCTGGCCGCATGATCCGCGCAACGTGATCCGCACCCTGCAAAACCGTGTCAACTGGCAATCCATCGTCGATGCCTACTGGCAAAGCTACGAGGTGGCCAAGCAGCAGCCGGAGCGTTACCAGAGCATGGCGCGGTGCAGCACTGACAAGATGCGTGAATTTTGCTCATTGCCGGCCACCGAGGCAAAATTACGTCAGCTCCTGGCCCAGGCGCTGAACGCCTCGACCAGCACGGACAGCAAGCTCTTGTCCAAGAACCCGGGTCTATCTTTGGTATGAAAATTCTCATCCACTCGGGCGCCTCCGATCAGTCCATCGAAAACCAGCTGGGCATGGCGGATTACAGCTATTACTTCGTGAAGAACATGTTCCGGCCGGTACTGGCAGGTCTTGGCGAGGTGATCGACATCGCTGACCCGCATCGCGAGGTCGACGCTATCTACGCCCAGGCCTGTAGGACGGGAGAGTTCTGCCTGTTCCTCTCTTTCACGCCGCCGCACAAGACAGCAACTGGCCTGCGTTGTCCCACCCTCTGCGTCTTCGCCTGGGAATATGGCACCTTGCCCAGCGAAGCCTGGAATGACGAACCGAAGAACGACTGGCGGCATGTGCTGGGCCAGCATGGCTATGCTGTGACCCACTCGCAATTTGCGGCGCAAACGGTTCGAGAGGCCTTGCGCGCTGACTTTCCGGTGCTGTCTTTGCCTGCCCCCTTATGGGATGCTATGGAAGAGCTACGCCACCTCCCGCCCCAGCAGCCGAAGCTGCATCGAGTGACGCTGAATCTGCCGGGCACCGTGATCGATAGCCAAAGGCTCGATCTTGCACAGCTCACCGAGGCTGCACTACCTGCCTTCGTCGCCGAGCTGTTGCCGAGGCACACGAGCCATGAAGCTCGTCCCGTCGACGTCAGTGGTGTCGTCTACACAGCGATCTTCAATCCCAACGATGGCAGAAAAAATTGGTACGATCTGCTGTCCGCCTTTTGCTGGGCTTTTCGTGATACCGAAGATGCGACACTCCTGCTCAAGCTCAGCTATCGCGATGCCGGGCTCTCCCTCACCATGGTCCTCGCTGAACTACGCAAGCTGGCTCCCTTTCGTTGTCGCGTACTTCTCATCCACGGCTTTCTGAGCGCAGCCACTTACCAGGAACTGGTCAGGGTCTCGCACTACACGGTCAACAGCTCCCACGGCGAAGGTCAGTGCCTGCCGCTCATGGAGTTCATGTCGGCGGGGAAGCCAGCGATTGCCCCCGACCACACGGCCATGGCCGACTACTTGGGGCCAGAGAATGCTTTCGTGGTCCGATCGAGCCGTGAATGGACACACTGGCCGCATGATCCGCGCGCGCTCAAGAAAACCTTCCGTTACCGCATCGACTGGCAGTCCCTGCTCGACGCCTATCAACAAAGTTATGCGCTTGCTCATCAAGACTGGTCGCGCTATCAACGTATGTCGAAGGCTGCGATGACGCGCTTGCAGCAGCACTGCTCACAGCAGGTGATACATGCCCGCCTCGCCACCTTCATCGCGCAGCGCCATGCCAGTCATGCCGTTTTTACCCAGGACACGCGTACGCGTGCGTGGAATTGGCGCCGCTATTTGCTCGGGTGGCGGCGATGGCTATGATTCGCGACTGGATCCATCGCTGCGCCAGACGTCTGGCGGTAGCCACGGCGGCGACCCACGATCCTCTCTTCTGCGGTCTGGTCGATGCAGTGGAGAGCGGCTGGTATGATCAGCACCGCGGTGCCCTGGCGCCCGGTTTTGATATCGGTCCGGCGCATCGGGTTCTCGACCTCGGCTGCGGTGAGGGGGGGGCCAGCCTGTTCTGTGCTCGCCAGGGCGGTCAGGTGATTTACGCCGATGCCGACATCGACAAGCTGCTCTCCGTTCAGGCGCGCATCAGCGCCATCGCTGCTGCCAGTCTGCCGCTGTTCTGTGACGGTGCGCAGCTGGCTCTGGCCGATGCCAGCGTTGACCGCATCATCGCCATGGAGATGCTCGAACACACCAAGGATCCGCAGGCGGTGTTGGCCGAGCTGGCTCGCGTCGGGCGGCCAGGCGCCCTCTATCTGCTCACCGTCCCGCATGCGCGCGCCGAGCATCTGCAGCAGGGCATCGCCCCGGAGGCTTTCTTTCAGGCGCCCAACCATCTGCACATCTTCGAGGAAGCCGATTTTCTGCAGCGTGTCGCGAGCGTCGGTCTGGAGATCGTCAGCAGCGACGGCACCGGTTTTTATTGGGTCATCGGCCTGCTCCTGTTCTGGATCGCCGAGCGTGAGGCCGGTCGGTCGCTGAGCGGAGCGGCCCTGGACAAGCTCGCACCGCCTTTTCCCGCCAGCATGCAGCAATGGGCGATGCTTTGGCGTGAGGTGCTGGCCAGTGCCTCGGGACGCCTGCTCAAGCAGCGCCTCGACCGCCTGCTGCCCAAGTCCCTGGTCGTTCTCGCGCGTCGGCCGCAGGCGTGAGCGTGCAAGCCGTCGCCGGTGGCGTCCTCCTCGTCGAATGGTCGGCCGGTGCGGGTGTCGCCAGCGATGCCTGGGCACGCGCTCTGCTGGCGGCGCTGTGGCAGACGCCGATGGCTGCACAGACCTGGCTGGTCGTGCATGGCTACACGCCGGCGCAGGTGCTCGCCTTGCGCGCAGAGCTCGGCGACCGGCCGACCCAAAAGATCATCCTCGCCCGCGACGAAGAATGCTATCAGGCATGGCGACAGAGTCTCGGCGTTACCGCTCGCCTGTGCCTGGGTGGCGATGAACTGGCGCTGCTGTGGACGGATGGCGAGGGACGGCAGCGCCGTTTTCATGTCGATGCGGCGGCACTGGCGGCGGCGCAGGACAGGAGCGAGGGTGGGGTCGAGGCCAGCGTTCTGCCTGCCGTCGCCTGGCTGCCCGCTGCACAACATGAGGCGGAGGTGGCGCAGCGCCCCTTCAGCGCCGGCTACTTCGCCCTGCCTACCGACTTCGTGCTCTTGCCCCTGCCGCCTGCGGCAGCTCCGGACAGTCTCTGGCGCGCACGGCTGAGCACGGCCGGCGAACTCTTGGCGGGTCCACTGGCTGGGCGTCCCTGCGTCCTGCTCGGCGACGGTCACGCCGGCGAAGCGGATCGACTGGCGGCGCTGTGGCGCGACGCCGGTCTGGCAGCACTGGGATCGTATCGGGTGATCACCGGCTTCGTCGAGCGTCAGGAGCTCTATGCCCTGTGCGGTCTCTATCTGGCGCAGGATGACACCCTCGAGGATCGCCTCAGCAGCGCAGCGGCGAGCGTCGCTGGCGCACCCATCGCTGGCATCGCGCTGCCAGCCAGACAGGATCCGATACCCTGGTGCGATCTGCTGCCGATCCTGCTGCCGGAGCTAGCGGTCGCAGGACCCATCGTGTGTGCGGTGCCGATGGCCCGGCTCTTCGTCGACGTCTCCGAGCTGATCCGCCAGGACGCCGGCACCGGCATCCAGCGGGTGGTCAGACATCTGCTCGCTGAACTGCGCGCGCGACCACCTGCCGGCTACCGCGTCCAGGCTGTCTACGCCAGCCCCGGCGAGCACGGTTACCGTTGCAGCGATGACGTGAAGGCTCAGCCTGCGGCCAGCGATGCGCCGCTGAACGCTCGGCCCGGTGATCGCTTCCTCGGCCTCGACTATAGCCCGGCGCTCAGTTGCCAGCAGGCTGAGCAACTGCTCGCCCTGCGCGCCGCTGGCGTGCGTGTCGCCTTCGTCCTCTATGATCTGCTGCCGGTGCTGATGCCGGCCGCCTTTCCCGCCGGCACGGCGATGGCGCAGGCCCTGTGGCTGCAGCTGATCGCCACGATGGACGAGGTGCTCTGCATCTCGCAGAGTGTCGCCAACGAGTTTCGTCAGTGGGTGGCGCAGGAGTTGCGCCCGCCGCGTCTGGCGCACGTCGACTGGTTTCATCTCGGTGCCGATCTGATGGAGGCGGGCGCGCCTAGCGGCAGGCCCGCTGACGCTGATGAGCGTCTACGACGTCTGCGGCAAAGCCCATCCTTTCTGCTCGTCGGCACCCTCGAACCACGCAAGGGCATCGCCCAAGTCATCGCCGCTTTTGAACAGCTCTGGCGGACCGGCGAGGACGTCCATCTGGTCCTGGTCGGCAAGGGCGGTTGGCAGCAGGAAGAACTCATCGCCAGCTTGCGTCGCCACGCGCAGCGCGATCAGCGGCTGCACTGGCTGGAAGCGATCAGCGACGGCTATCTCGAGGCGCTCTATGCCACGTGCAGCTGTCTTGTGCAGGCTTCCCTGGGCGAGGGATTTGGCTTACCCTTGGTCGAAGCGGCGCGGCGCGGACTCCCCTTGCTCCTGCGGGATCTGCCGGTGTTTCGCGAGGTCGCGGGTGAGCACGCCAGCTACTTTCGCGGTGAGTCGGCGGCGCAGTTGGCCGAGGCGGTGCGTTCCTGGCTGGTGGCTTATCGCTGTGGCCAGCACACGCCCTCGACGGGAATGCCCTGGCAGACCTGGCGCGATAGCGCCCAACAATTGATCGAACGATGGTTGACGCCCCGACCCATGACACAGCTCCCTCCCCCTGCCCGCACCGCCAGCGATGACGAGAACGTCGCGGCGCTGCTCACGCACATCGGTCGTCACAGCGGCGATCAAGAACAGCAGATGCGTCTGCTCAATGAGCGGATGATCAGCCTGTACGCCAGCCACGAGCACATCAAGAACGAACTGTTCGCCGCCAGTCAGCAGCGCGAGCAGCGTTTGCAGGAAGAACAGCAGATGCGTCTGCTCAATGAGCGGATGATCAGCCTGTACGCCAGCCACGAGCACATCAAGAACGAACTGTTCGCCGCCAGTCAGCAGCGCGAGCAGCGTTTG
Source organism: Pseudomonadota bacterium (assembly GCA_021851865.1). GTDB lineage: Bacteria > Pseudomonadota > Gammaproteobacteria > Pseudomonadales > Moraxellaceae > JAJZHK01. The sequence goes on from JAJZBU010000017.1 coordinate 7,341, forward strand.
CAGGAAGAACGGCAGTCCTTGCAGGCGGAGGTGCGATCCTTGCAGGAAGGCTTGGCGGTGAGCGAGCAGGCCCGGCAGCAAGCGCAAGCCACCCTACAGGCTCTGCTCGCCAGCAGTTCCTGGCGCCTGACCCGGCCACTGCGCGTTCTGGCGCGCGCGCTACGACGGCCACAGGTGCGGCCAGCGACGACAAGGCTGCTGGCGGCGCTGTTGCGCTGGCTGTTGCGCCATCCTCGCGTGAAGCGCTCCCTGCAGGGCCTGATCGCCTGGTCGCCGAGTCTGTCGCGGCGGATCGCCGCGCGTTCGCGCCACGTCCTCGCGACGACGCCAGCGCCTTTGCGCATACCACAGCCGACGCAGGTCGACAGCGCCCTGTCGCCGCGCGCGCGGCATTTTCTCGCTGCCCTGCGCCAGGCTCGGGAGCGGCGGGGAGATCACTGATGCGCATCGTCCTCGATTTACAGGGCGCGCAGAGCGCCAGCCGTTATCGCGGCATCGGCCGCTACTCCCTGGCGTTGGCGCAAGCCATCGTCCGCCAGCGCGGTGAACATGAGCTCTATATTCTGCTCAATGGCCTCCTCAGCGACAGCGTCGTCGAGCTGCGCCGCGCTTTTGCCGATCTTTTGCCGGCTGAGCACATCGTCGTCTTTGCGGCACCGGCGCCGGTCTGTGCCCAGGATGCCGACAACGCCGGCCGCCGTGCCGTCGCCGAACTGCTGCGCGAGGCCTGCATCGCGCGTCTGCGACCCGACGTCGTGCACATCAGCAGCCTGTTCGAGGGCTATCTCGACGACGCCGTCAGCAGCATCGGTCGTCTCGGACAGCACGCCCTGATCAGCGTCTCTCTCTATGATCTCATCCCCTGGCTGAATCAGGAGCACTACCTCGCGCCGCGTCCGGCCTATGCGCAGCATTATCGCGAGAAGATGGCGCATCTGCAGCGCGCCGACGTGCTTCTGGCCATCTCCGAGGCCAGTTCTCAGGAGGGGCGCGCGCATCTGCCGGCGACGGCACGCATCGTCAACGTCGCCGCTGCCGCCGATGCCTGCTTCACCCCCGGCTCCGCCGCCGAGGCCATCGCCCGCCTGCGTCAGCGCTGGGCCTTCGAGAAGCCCTTTCTGTTGTACACAGGCGGCGCCGATGAGCGCAAGAATCTGCCGCGCCTGCTCGCCGCCTTCGATCTGCTGCCGACGGCCTTGCGGCAAAGCCATCAGCTGGTGCTGGCCGGGCGACTGTCGACGGGGGAGGTGGACCTCCTGCGCGAGCAGGCACAGAGCCTCGGATGGAGCGACGAACAATGGTGTTTGACCGGCTATGTTGACGATGCCACCCTGGTCGATCTCTACCGCGCCTGCACCCTGTTCGTCTTTCCTTCCTGGCACGAAGGCTTCGGACTGCCCGCTCTGGAAGCCATGTCCTGTGGCGCCGCTGTGCTCGCCGCCAACACCTCCAGCCTGCCGGAAGTGGTCGGGCGGCAGGACGCCCTGTTCGATCCCTTCTCGATCGCGGCCATCGCCGCCAAGATCGAACGTGTGCTCAGCGATGCCGATTGGCGCCAAGAGCTGTGCCGGCATGGACGCGAGCAGGCGCAGCGCTTCTCCTGGGATCACTGTGCGCGTCTCGCCCTCGCCGCCTTCAGCCAGGCTTTGGCTGAGCGCGCCACCCGACCACGCCCGGTGCTGAGCGGCAAGCCCCGGCTTGCCTTCGTCTCGCCCTTACCCCCGGAGCGCACCGGCATCGCCGACTATAGCAGCGTGCTGCTGCCGGCTTTGGCGGCGCACTACGAGCTGCACCTGGTCGTCGCGCAGACGGACTTGGCGTTGCCCGCCGATCTACAGGTCGCCGGCGTGCATACGCCGGACTGGCTGCTCAAGAGCGCACCGGCGGACATGCGCGTGCTCTACCACATGGGCAATTCCCCCTTTCATCGCCATATGCTGGCCTTGCTGGCACAGCGCCCCGGCGTGCTGGTCATGCATGACGTCTACCTCAGTGGTCTGATCGCCTGGCTCGATCGCCACGGTGGCGAGCCCGGCTGCTGGGCGGCGGCGCTGTACGAAGGGCATGGTTACGCCGCCTTGCGTCAGCTCGCCCACACTGTCGATGAGACGGAGCTGCAGCGCGCTTATCCGGTCAGCCTGCAAGTCCTGCAGGCGGCGACGGCGATCATCGTGCACTCGCAGCATGCGCGTCATCTGGCGCAGCAGCACTATCCCGGTCTGCGCCAGCGCCCCTGGCAGGTGTTGCCGCTCCTGCGTCGTCCCGCGAGCGCTCTGACGCGCGCCGATGGCCGGCGTCAGCTCGGACTCGCCGTCGATGACTTCGTGGTCTGCTCCTTCGGCTTTCTCGATCCGAGAAAACTCAACCACCGCCTCCTCGCCGCCTGGGCCGCCAGCACCCTGGCCGGGCAGGGTGGGTGCAAGCTGATCTTCGTCGGTGTCAACCATGGTGGCGATTATGGCCGGCAGCTGCTGGCCGACATCGCCCGCCTGTGTCCGCAAAGCGTCAGCATCACCGGCTATGTCGACGCGCCGGATTATGAACGCTACCTGGCGGCGGCCGACATGGTCGTGCAACTGCGCACACAATCGCACGGTGAAACCTCGGCGAGCGCCCTCGATGCTCTCAATCACGGTCGGGCCACCATCGTCAATGCGCACGGTTCCATGGCCGAACTGCCGGCGGAGGTGGTCTGGTCGCTGCCGCAGGATTTCAGCGACGACGACCTGATCCATGCCCTGCAAACCCTGCATGCCGAAGATCAGCGGCGCAGTGAGTTGGCGGCGCGGGCAGGACATTGGGCGCATCAGCATCTGGCGCCGGCGATCTGTGCCGAGCGATATCGTCAGGTCATCGAAAGCGACTGGGAGCAGGGCGCCGGTGGCGAGACGGCGCTGATCGAGGCTCTCGCGGCGTTGCCCGGGCCGCCGGTCGGCGAACATGCACTGGCCCGGCATCTGGCGCAGGATCTACCTCTGCCGGCGCCCGCCCGCCGTCTTCTGCTCGACATCAGCGCCACCTGTCGCAACCAGCTGCAGACCGGCATCGAACGGGTGGCGCGCGCCTTGCTGCTGGCCCTGCTGCAGCGGCCGCAGACGGCATTGCGTGTCGAACCCGTCTATCTCGACCGCTGCGACGAGACTTGGTGCTACCGTTACGCGCGTCGGTATACCCTGGAACTGCTCGCCTGCCCGCCACAGTGGCTCGAGGACGCCATCGTCGAGCCGGATGCCGGCGATATTTTGCTGACCCTCGACCTCGCCGGACAGACGCTGGTGGCGGCGGATCAGCAAGGCCTCTTCGCCTTCTACCGGCGGTGTGGCGTGCGCCTCTACACCATGCTGTACGACCTCTTGCCGCTACGCCAGCCGCAGGTCTTTCCGCCCGGTGCCGATACGGATTTTGCCGCCTGGCTGGCGGTCACCCAGGCTTTCGACGGCGCTGTCTGCATCAGTCGCACGGTGGCCGAGGATCTCGCCGATTGGCGTGCGCAACAGGGGATCACGAGAAGCGATTTTCGTATCGAATGGTCACACCTTGGCGCCGATTTTCTCGCTACTTTCAAAGGTCAGAAGTGGCCCATCGAAGCGGCGGCGGTGCTGGCGCAGCTCGCCGCCCGGCCAAGTTTTCTCATGGTCGGCACGATCGAACCGCGTAAAGGACACGACCTGGTGCTGCAGGCGTGCAGCGAACTGTGGCGTCGTGGTATCGTCTGCAACCTGATCATCGTCGGGCGTGAGGGCTGGCAGCACCTGCCTGACCCGCTCCGGCGCGATCTGCCGACGACCCTCGCCAGCCTGCGCCAGCATGCGCAGCGCGGCCACTATCTGCATTGGCTGGAGGGCGCCGACGATGATCTGCTGCAGCAGCTCTACCGCCACAGCTCGGCGTTGATTTTCGCCTCCCATGGCGAAGGCTTCGGTCTGCCGCTGATCGAGGCGGCGCAGCACGAGTTGCCGATCATCGCCCGTGACCTGCCGGTCTTTCGTGAAGTCGCCGGTGAGCATGCCAGTTACTTTACGGCGACGACAGCAGCGGCGCTCGCCGATGTTCTCGCTGACTGGCTGCGCGATCACGCCGCCGGCCGGCAACGCCCATCGCGGGGCATGCCCTGGTTGACCTGGGCGGCGAGCGCCGAACGACTGAGTCAGATTCTGCTCGCCCCTCTTTCCGAAGGAAACACGACCCCATGAATCAGCAGCTCAAGGCCCTCTGGAACTATCGCGGCTTCATCCTCGGCAGCGTCCAGCGCGAGTTCCAGGAAAAGTATCGCAACTCCCTGCTCGGAGCGCTGTGGACGGTGCTCGGCCCCTTGTCGAACATCCTGATTTATACGGTCATCTTCTCGCAGATCATGAAGAGCCGCTTGCCCGGTGTCGAGCGCAGCTTCGCCTACGGCATCTATCTGTGCGCCGGCGTCGTGCTCTGGGGTCTGTTCGTGGAGATCGTCACCCGCTGTCAGACGGTCTTTCTCGCCCACGCCAATCTGATCAAGAAGCTCAATTTTCCCAAGATATGCCTGCCGATCATCGTCACCCTCAACGCCCTGGTCAATTTCGCCATCATCTTCCTGCTGTTTTTGCTCTTTCTTCTGGTCACTCACTCTTTGCCAGGCAAGGCGATCCTGTACACCCCCCTGCTGGTCCTCCTGGTCATCGTCATGGCCTGCGGTCTCGGCATCTTGCTCGGCGTTCTGCACGTATTTTTTCGTGATGTCGGCCAATTGCTCAACATTGTGCTGCAGTTCTGGTTCTGGTTCACGCCCGTCGTCTATCCGATGAGCATCCTTTCCGTCCGGGTCAAGGCCTGGGTGGCCTACAATCCGATGACCGCTCTGATCCAGAGCATGCAGAACATCTATCTCTTCGATCGTGCGCCAGTCTGGGGTGATCTGCTCTATCCTGGCCTGCTGGCGCTGGTCTTTGCTCTGCTCGCCTTGCGGCTATTCCGCAGTAAGGCTGGCGAAATCGTGGATGAACTGTGATGGGAAGCGTCGTCGTCGAGAACGTGGGCAAGGCCTACAAACACTATGACAGCCACTTCGCACGTCTACTCGAGTGGCTGCTGCCTTTCGCCAAGCCGCGGCATACGCCACACTGGGTGCTGCGTCACGCCGATCTGGTGATCCAGCCGGGTGAGACGGTGGGTCTGGTCGGCGTCAACGGCGCCGGCAAGAGCACCTTGCTCAAGATGATCGCCGGGACCACCTTGCCGAGCGAGGGGCGTATCCATGTCGACGGCGACGTCGCCGCTCTGCTCGAGCTCGGCATGGGCTTTCATCAGGACTTCACCGGCCGCCAGAACGTCTACATGGCCGGCCAGCTGCGCGGCCTGTCGCGTGCCGAGATCAGCGAACTGATGCCGGCCATCGAAGCGTTCGCCGAGATCGGCGAGTACATCGATCAACCCCTACGCGTCTATTCCAGCGGCATGCAGATGCGCCTCGCCTTCAGCGTCGCGACGGCGCGCCGGCCCGCCATCCTCATCGTCGATGAGGCCCTGTCGGTCGGTGATGCCTATTTTCAGCACAAGAGCTTCAAGCGTATCCGCGAGTTTCGCGAGCAGGGCAGCACCCTGCTCATCGTCTCGCATGATCGCAACGCTATCCAGGCGCTCTGTGATCGTGTCCTCCTGCTCGATGGTGGCTGCGTTCTGCGCGCCGGGCGGCCGGAGGAGGTCATGGACTTCTACAATGCCCTGCTCGCCGAGCGCGAGCAGCACCTCATCCGCCAGGAAGTGGGCGCCTCCGGGCAGGTGCAGACGATCTCCGGCAGTGGCGAGGCCAGCATCCGCAGCGTCGTCCTGCTCAATGCTCAGGGACAGGCGTCCGAGGTGTTGAAGGTCGGCGAGCCGGTGCGCCTGCGTGTCACCGTCGACGTCAGGCAGGACGTACCGCGCCTCATCCTCGGCTTCATGATCAAGGACCGTCTCGGGCAGGCGATCTATGGCATCAACACCCACCGTCTCGATCAGGCGCTCGAGAATCTCGCCGCCAGCGACGAGGTTGTCTACGAGTTCAGCTTTCCGATGAATCTCGGCAAGGGTCACTACTCCATCGCTTTCTCGCTATCGCGTTTCGATTCGCATCTCGATACCAACTACGAGTGGCGTGATGGCGGCATCATCTTCCACGTCGTCCATGGCAACAACCCCGACTTCGTCGGTTGTACGTGGCTCGATACGCAGCTGCGCATCGAACGCTCCGCCGTGCCCGCGTCCACCTGAATCGTCCAGGGTGGGCGGCGGTCGCGGCCGCATCCCACCAGGAGCGGGGGACGCCAGAAAAGGCGCTCTGGGCGAGCGACTATGTAATTTCTCTCACATGACATTTTCCCGAAAAGTCCTATCGTAGGCAGCGATGTATCGAGTTCCAGGAACCGATCTTCCGAGACGTCGCGCAGCATAAATTTCAGCAACATTCATCAAATTGTCACAATGATGCGCGGCGTTATACGGAGCTTATTGAGTCAAGAGGAAACATGTCATGATGTCGATCGACGGGCTTCTGCAGTCGCAACGAAAAATACACAAAATATCTCTTTTAGGTATGGGTAGTATGGGGCGACGCATGGCGCAATCGTTATTGCAAGCGGGTTATGAATTGACCGTATGGGACGTGGATGCCAAGGCTTGCTGGCCCCTGTGTGCCAGTGGCGCCCGCTATGCACCGACGCCGCGCGCGGCGGCAGCGGCGAGCGAACTGGTCATCTCCATGGTCTGGGATGACGCGGCGGCGGAGAGCGTCTGGCTGGACGAGGCGAACGGTGCCCTCGACGCCATGGCGTCGTCGAGCATCGCCATGGAGTGTGCGACGCTGTCGACGCGGCATATCCAGCGCATGGCCGATCAGTGCCGTCAGCGCCAGATCGATTTTGTTTCGGCGCCGATGTCCGGATCTTTGCCTGAGGCTGAGAATAAGACCTTGATTTTCATCGTCGGAGCGGCCAGTGACGTGATGACGGTCATCGCTCCGGTGGTGCAGGCGATGGGCAGCAAGATTCATCACGCCGGTGACGCGCTCGACGGTATGTCGGAAAAGCTGATCATCAACGGCAAACTCGGCATCGAGTACATCGCCATGGCCGAGATCGTCGCACTACTGCGCGCTGGTGATATGGACATCGACAAGCGCATGAATATCATGGCGGCGACGGCGCCGTTTTCGGCACGCGGTCTGCGCGAAGCGCGCTTCATGCTGCAGGGCGACTACGCCGTGCGGGTCAAGATCCGTCAGATGGTCAAGGATTTGTCCTATGCCATCGAACAATTCGAGGCGCGCGAACTCCCCTGTCCTTTGCACCGTGTGGCGCGCGATGTCTTTGAATCGGCTTTACGCGATGGACATGGCGATGAAGACGCGACGATGATGCATAAATGTTATGAAAAACGCGCCATTGAAATGAAACACCCGCCCCTTTGAACGATACCGCATGAGCCATTTATCTTTAGTGTTACCGATGCTTGCTGCATTTCTTGGTGGCCTGATCAATTCGGTGGCCGGTGGTGGTAGTTTTTTCACCTTTCCGGCGCTTTTGTGGATAGGCGTTTTGCCGATCATGGCCAATGCCAGCAGCACCGTCGCTTTGCTGCCAGGCTCCCTGTCGAGCGCCTGGGCGTACAGAAAAGACATCCGCCAGGAAACCAGGATTCCTGGCATCCTGCCTTTGCTGCTGGTCAGCTTTCTCGGCGGCGTGCTCGGCGCCGCCTTGCTGCTGTCGACGACAGAGACCCTGTTCAATCACCTCATCCCCTGGCTGCTGCTCATCGCTACGCTCATCTTCATGGGCGGCAAACGCATCATCGTCGTCTTGCAACGGCACGTACACATCCAGCCGCGTCATATCCTCTGGGCGCAGTTCTTCGTCAGCCTCTACGGCGGTTATTTTGGCGGTGGTCTTGGCATACTCCTGCTCGCCATTTTCAGCCTTTTTGGTGTTGAGGACCTGCACGTTTTGAATGGCCTGAAGACCCTGTTCTCCGCCATGATCAACCTCATGGCCAGCATCGTCTTCATCGTCACCCATCACGTCGACTGGAAGGTGGCGGCGCCGATGATCGTTTTTGCCATCATCGGCGGCTGGGTCGGGCCGACCTTGGCGCGACGCCTGCCACAGCAGGTGCTGCGTCGAGCCATCCTCGCGTTTTCTTCGTTGACCACCCTGTGGTTCTTCGGTACCAGTTATCATCTCCTTGGCTTGTGAGCCGTTGCGGCGACAGGCGATGACGTGTTCAAGAGAGGGGCTATGCCAAAAAAAGCCAGTGGGGAGACCTTGTTGCGGCAATGGAGCATGCTCTCGATGCTGCCGCGACGCGGCTCGGGCATCGCCGTCAGCGAACTGCACCGTAAACTCGAGGAAAGCGGTTACGTCGTCGATGTGCGCACGGTACAGCGCGATCTGGTACATCTGAGTTGCTGCTTCCCCCTCGACTGCAATGATCGGTCGGCGCCCTATGGATGGCGCTGGCGGACGGATGCCGATTTCAATATTCCGGGTATGTCGGTATCCAGCGCCATGACCATGAAGATGGTCGAGGCCTACCTGCAGCCCTTGCTGCCGGCGTCGGTCCGGCAGGTGCTGGAACCGCAGATCAAGCACGCCACGAACGTCCTGGCGCAGATCGAGGGTGACAATGTCGCGGCGCGCTGGAGTGACAAGGTGCGCGTCGTGCATCCGGCCATGACGACCATGGCGCCCGAGGTCGACGACGAGGTGCTGGAGAAGATCCAGGACGCGGTCATGCACGAGCGCCAAGTCGACGTCGACTACCAGCGTCTTGGCCAGGAGCGCATTTCGAGTCTGCGTCTGCATCCACTGGCACTGGTCCAGCGTGGCCCCGTGCTCTACTTGGTCGCCTGTGCTTTTGACTACGAAGACGTTCGCATCTATGCCCTGCATCGCTGTCGCAAGGCGGAGGTTCTCGACGAAAAGCTGAGGCGGCCGGCGGGGTTCAGCGTTGACGCTTTCATCGCCGCCGGCAAGATGCATTTTGGGTCGGCGGAGGACATCGAACTGCGTCTATGGGTCGATGCCGAACTCGCCGCCATCTTGCGCGAGAGTCCTATGGCCGTCGACATGCAGATGAACGCGGCGGCGGCGGGCTATGAAGTGTCGGCGCATCTGCCCCTGACGTGGCAGCTGAAGTGGTGGTTGCTATCGCAAGGCCCTTCTCTTTGCGTTCTCGCACCGGCGTCACTACGCGCCGAAATCGCCGCCGATCTGCGTGCCAGTCTCGCTCGCTATGCGGAAGAAGCGTTGTCCGGCGCTTGAGAGAGGCGCTCGCGGCGATAGCGACCCAGGGTGTGGCCGGTGCGCGCGAGATACCAGCGTGACAGCGACTTTTGACTGCTGAAGCCGAGCTGCTCGGCAAGCTCGTACAGGCTGCTCTCGGGGCGCATCAGGCGCTGCAAGCGCTCCAGGCGGATGCGGTCGAGCAGGCTCTGATAGCTCTCGCCGTGCTGTTGCAGGCGGCGGTGCAGCTGACGTTCGCTGATACCCAGTTCAGTGCACAGCCGAGCCTGTGTGCACAGGCCCTGATCGAGCGCACGCTCGATCAGGGGGCGCAACTGCAGTATGAAGTCCATCGCCTCCGCGCTCGGGCTCTGTTCGAGCTGGGTGCGGGCCTCCTGGCTGAGCGCCTGAAAGACCCGGATATGTTCGAGATGCGCGGGACGCTTGAAGCGCACGGGATCGAGCACGAGAGCCGACTCGGGCTGCTCGAAGCGCACCGGGCAGAGAAAGCAACGGGCGTAGTCGGGGTGCGGCGCCTGCGTCTGCGGATAAGCGGCGTGATGCAGGTGCACCGCGAGCAGGGCATGTGGATCGAGGCGGTGGATGAGCCGGGCGCAGGCGACCAGCATCCACTCTCTGCTGTGGCGCAGCAGATCGTCGTTCTGGTAGCTGAAGTCGATGCCCCAGAGCACCCGGCCCGGTTCATGCCGCAAATAGCTCTGCGGAATGTCGGAGACAAGTCGACCGTAGTTCTGCAAGGTGGTGAACAGATCGAGGATGCTCGGACTGCTCATGCCGAGAAAGCCGAGTAGGCCGATCTCCATCAGCGGTAGACCTTGTCCGAGATGCAGCCCGAGGAGGGGATCCTGCCAGTGTGTCAGGCTGGCCAGGAACAGGCGCTCGAACAGATCGCGATGCACCCAGGCCGAGTCGGGTGCGAGATCCTTTTCACGCAAGCGCGCCGTGCTGAGCAGATGGTCGCGCTCGATGCCGGCATCGGCGCAAAGGCGCAGAAAGATTTCGACCATGGATGCATGAATGACGCCGGCCGGCGTCGACAACTGAGCTTGGGACATCATCCTTGTGCCTCCGGGAAAGACCATGGCCAGTCGCCCGTACCTGGAGATGTCCGAAAATGGGGCCGCTCGGGTCTGAAACGGGGGTTGGCTTCTGTCTGACAGACTATCATATTCGGCGGCACGGCAAGTACGTGGGCAGAAGATTCCACGACGCCGGTATTCTCTTTTCAAGGAGTCTCACCATGTCGAGCCAACAAGGACGCTGGCTGTCCGTGGCCTGTCTGGTCGTCGCCAGCACTATGGCCGCCGCCAGTTTCGCCAGCGACACCACCACCCTCGGAACACGCAACAGCCCGAGCACGGCCAACCCGGCGATCACCAGCAACAGCGGTGCGCAATGGCATAATTATACGCGCCCAGCCGATTATCCCAATGCGGTGACCCTGCCCCTGCAGTTCATCACGACGAGTTCGGGCGATCATCTGGCGGTGCTCGTCTCGGTGCCGGCCGACGCCATGGGACAGCCCATCGCCGGGCGCTTTCCGGCGATTCTGACGCAGACGGCGTATCGCATCGATCTCGGTGAACTGATCGGTGGTATCGCACCGAGCAGCACCACCTTAATCATCGGTGGCGAAGACAAGTTCATGATCGAACGCGGCTATGTCAGCGTCGCCGTCGACGTCCTCGGTAGCGGCATGTCCTCCGGCGTGACGCAGTTGATCGGCCCGGCCGAGCAGGCGGCCTATGGCGACACGGTGAACTGGGTGACGCAGCAGCCCTGGTTCGACGGCCATCTTGGCCTCGCCGGAACTTCCTATCTCGGCATCACCAGCCTGTTGACCGCCGAGCAGCAGAATCCAGCGGTCAAGGCGGTGTTCGCGGAAGTGCCGATGGGCGATCCCTATCGCGCAACGGTGGCGCCAGGGGGCCTGCTCAACGCCAATTTCATCAGCACATGGATGACCCTGACCCAGAACCTGAGCGTTGCCAATGGCGCCGCTGAGAGCAATTATCCGCAGTACGCCCCGCTCATCGCCGCTGACAATCAGCAGCATGTGCAGGCGATCCAGGACTGGTATATTCCGACGATCCAGAAGGCACTCGGCGGGGTCACCGGCTACGCCACCGACGATGGCGATTTCTGGGCCGGCCGCTCGGCGCTGGAAAATGCCGACAAGATTCAGGTGCCGACCTTCATCGTCGGCGGCAGCAATGACCTCTTTCAGCGCGACGAGCCCCTGCTCTACGAACAGCTGAAAAATCATGTTACGACCAAGCTGCTCATCCTGCCGGGGGCGCATGTGCAAGCCATCCTCGATTCCTTGAGCAACCACAACAACATCTTCAACACCGGCGCTCCCGACGCTGAGTCCCTGCTCCTGCAGTGGTTCGATCAGTATCTCAAGGGCATGAACACCGGCGCCGCGCAGATGCCAAACGTCACCCAGTACGTGCAGGGATATGGCCTGTTCGGCATCGAACGCTACGCCACCAGCAGCGATTGGCCAAATCCGCAGGCACAGGCGCAACGTTTCTATCTGCACGGCGATGGCAGCCTCAGCGGACAGACGCCGGCGAGCGGTGAAGCGACGCACAGCCTCAACGAGCCGCAGCCGGCCACGATCAGCGTGTCGACCAGCAATCAGGGTCAGGATCTCAGCGCTCAGGTGACGACCAAGGATGGCAGCGACTGTTCGAGCAGCGAAGTGCAGTGGTCGCTGGGTATCGCCGGCTTCCTGCTGCTGCCTTGCTTCAGTGAGAACAACACCGTCGAATCGACGCAGAATGCCGTCGTCTACAGCACCGCACCCTTGAGTCAGCCGCTCTACATCAATGGTCCGATCGAAGCCGACATCTGGATCTCGGCCAGCACCAGCCAGGCCGCGCTGAGCGTGCGCCTCGATGACGTCGATCCCCTCGGTGTGGCGACGCCGATCTCCACCGGCTTGCAGGCGGCCAGCTATCGCGCAGTCGATAGCAGCCGTTCGCGCTACATCGATGGCGTCATGATTCAGCCCTGGCATCCGTTCACCTTCAGCAGCGAGCAGCCGCTGGCGGCACAGCAGCCGGTCATGGTGCCTGTGGAGATCTTCCCGGCCGCGGTCCTGTTACAACCCTGGCATCGCCTGCGCATCGCCATCAGTTCGAGCAATCAGGTCGAGGGCCTGTGGACGACGCCGATGCAGGCGAGCGCCCAGGGTAACGTCACGACCCTTTACAGCGACGCGCAGCATCCCTCCAATCTCATCCTGCCGGTGGTGCCGGCCGCGGTCCTGCCGTGAGACGATCGCTATACCTGTCAGCCGCGGCGGTGACGCTGGCGTGTGCGGTGGTTCTCTATGCCTCCTGGCGGTCGCCAGAGGCTGAGTCGCCCGCCCCGCGCCCATCGCTGGCTGCCCGTCCTGGTCCTGCGCTGAGCGCGCGGCCAGCGCAGGACGGATCAGAGACCGCCATGCGTGCGTGCATCGAGTCTTGGCTGACGGGTAGAGCGGATGCGCCGAGTGTCGGTGAGGTGGCAGCGATGCGCGCGCGCATCCGGCAACTGTGGCCGGCGGCGCGCTGGCCGACGGCGGAGGCTATGCTCACGCAAGAACTGGCCTATCGCCGCGCTATCGCCGCCTGGCGGCGCCAGCGGCCTGAGGGCGACAACAGCGACACCGGCAGCAACGCCAACTTCAGGCTAGGCGCTCTGCTCGCTCTGCAACATCGCCAAGCTCTGCGGCAGCAGTATCTCGGGGGCGAGAGCAACAGCGGCGATACCCCTGACGACCAACAGCAGATCCTGGCGCGCTATGATCTGGCGCGCCAACAGATCGAGCAGATGCAGGGCCTCAGCGCCGACCTCAAACAGCAGCAGATCAGCGCCTTGCGCGCACAACTACCGGCCGATCTACAGACTCGCCTAGCGGCCCAAGATGGCGGTTGAGGCGCAGACGATCAGTGCATGGGCGGCATGGCCATGGGCGGGTGCATATGACGCCAGCAATGACCGTGCATCGCGATCATGCGATCGAAGACGCGTCTTTGTTCGGGTTGCAAAGCGGCTTCGAGATGATCCGCCGCCTGCGCCAGGGTGGCGGCCTTGTCCGCCATGAGGTGCAGATGATCGGCCATGCGTTGCAGGTGCTGCGCGCCGGTCAGCGCTGGCTGCGCCGGTATGGGCGCGTCGGCCGCAAGCTGTGGATGATGCGGCATGGCCAGCAGCATCGCTGCGCTGGCGTCGGCATAGGCATCCCAGAGCGCTTCTTGCGATGGCCGGATCTCGAGGACGGCGGCTTCGTGTTCGAGGTGTTTGTGCAGCATCGCTGGATTGGCGTGCATCATTCGCGCACGACAGGCGAAGGGAGCATCGGCGCCGGGGGCCGCCAGGGCGGTAAGGCTGGCGAGCAACAGGGGTAAGGCGAGATACGACCTTGCTTTCATCAACATTCTCCTTGCGACATGACCCTCATGGGCCCCCTCTTAACGTCGTCGCAGCGTCGACGTTGACGTCGTCACCAGCCGCTGCGGCAGGCCGCTCTTGCCAGCGCTGCATGATCGCGGTGGCCGCGGGCATGAGCGTGAGGAAGATCTCGACCAGGCGCGGCTCGAAATGACGCCCCGACTCCTGGTGCAACAGGTCGATGGCGCGCGCCAGCGGCCAAGCTGGTTTGTAAGGGCGAACACTGGTCAAAGCGTCGAAGACGTCAGCGATGGCGACGATGCGCGCCGCTTCGGGAATGTCTTGCCCCTGCCGTCCCTGCGGGTAGCCACTACCATCCCACTTTTCATGATGATAAAGCGCCACCACGCGGGCCATCTGCAACATCGATGAAGTGTGCTCGCCGATGATTTGTGCCCCCATGTGCGGATGTTGCCGCATGATCTCCCACTCGGCGGCGTCGAGCGGACCGGGTTTGCGCAAAATGGCGTCGGGGATGCCGATCTTGCCGACGTCGTGCATGGGCGACGAGTGCAGCAGATCCTCGCTCTCTGCCTCGGACCAGCCGGCGGCGCGTGCGATCAGCTGCGAGTAGCGGCTCATGCGGATCACATGCAGTCCGGTCTCGTTGTCTTTGTACTCAGCGGCGCGGCCGAGGATTTCGATCGTCTGTAGACGTGTCTGACGCAGGATGACGGTCTGCGCCAGGGCGAGATGGTTGCGCACGCGTGCACGCACGACGGCGGCATGGACGGGCTTGGTGATGTAGTCGACGGCCCCCGCTTCGAGGCCCTCAGCTTCGTTCAGTGTATCCGCGAGGGCGGTGGTGAAAATGACCGGTATCTCCGCCAAGGATGCATCCTGTTTGAGCCTGCGGCAGACCTCGAAGCCACTCAAATTGGGCATCATGACGTCGAGCAGGATCAGGTCAGGATGATGCTGTCGCGCTAATTGGAGGGCGCGCACACCATCGCGGGCAAAAAACAGGCGGTATTCGTTCTCCAGTATGGTTTTCAGGACCTGCAGATTGGTCGCTTCGTCATCGACCAGCAGCAGGCTGGGACGTGTCGAGGTGGCGTGTTGTGTGTAGGTCATGCGATCACTCCTGCCGCTGCGCTAGGTGAGTGGCGGCGTCGGCCAGCAGGTCGAGAGCCTCGTCAAAATCAAAATGTAGGATGTGGGTGCGCAGCCGCGCCGCCCGCGCTGCATCAAGACCGGCACAGACCTGATCAAGGAGTGTCTCGTCGATCTCGCCCGCCCGCAGATGGCTGGCTAAACGCTCACCGCTCGCCGCATCGTAGACCCCTGGCGCCGCCACGGCCAGCGTCGGCGGCGCCAGGGGATAGAAGCGGACCTGAAGTTCCGCGACCTGTTGTCGCAGGTTCTGCCAGAGGGAGTCGCTGCGGGGACTGCTTTCGATGTTGGCGCAGATTTCGGCGAGGGGCACGAGGCCGAGGTTGAGGGCGGCGCCGCGCCAGCGGTGGGCGAGGTCGGCAGCGTCCGGCGGCGTCGCCGGCGTGTTGCCGAGGAAGGCCTGCATGTCGTCGAGCAACCGAGCGATGGCAGCGTGGTGCAACTCGACGTTGCCCCAGGCCTGTCTGGCGCGAGCCCAGTCCGAGGTGTTGCCGCGGGCTGCTGTATAGCCGCTGTCATGACCGAGAACGCGTTCGATCTCCGCGATCAGTGCTGCCATATCGACGGGTTTCAAGGCAAAGCCGGCCATGCCGGCGTCCACCGCCAGCTGCCGTTCCGAGGCCTGCACGCTGGCGGTCAAGGCGATGATCGGCAAGGGCTGGCGCCCCTCGGCCTGGTTCGTCCGATGAATCTTGCGAGTGGCGGTGAGGCCATCGCAGACCGGCATGTGGACGTCCATGAGCACGAGATCAAAATGCTGCCGCGCACACGCCGCGATCGCTTGTTCACCGTCTTCCACCAGGGTCACCCTATGTCCCAGACGACACAACTGGATCTGCATGAGCTGGCGGTTCTGCGGCACATCGTCGGCCACCAGGATGTGCAGCGCTGGCAGTCGCGCCAGCTGCTGTGTTGTCGCCGCCTCCGCGGTGTCCAGACAAGGGCAGGCGGGGAGCGGAAGACGCACCTGGAAGCAGGAGCCCTGGCCGAGGGTACTGCTGACGGTGATCTCGCCATGCATGAGTTCGGTCAGTTTCTTGGCGATGGCCGTACCGAGTCCGGTGCCGCCAAAGCGGCGGGTCATCGAGGCGTCGGCTTGGGCAAACTGCTCGAAGATCAGTTCCAGTCTGTCGGCGGCGATGCCGATGCCGGTATCGCTCACCGCGCACAGCAGCTCGCCATCGACGCTCTGGATGATGAGTTTGACCTGGCCGTGGGCGGTGAACTTGACGGCATTGCTCAGCAGGTTGCTGAGGATTTGGTTGAGGCGTAGGGCGTCGCCCAAAAAACATTCCGGACAATCCTGCGCATAATTCAGCTCGACGGTGATGTTTTTATTCATGGCGATGAGGGAGAAGGTAGCGACGAGATCGCTCGCCATCTGGCGCAGGGAGAAAGCCGTCTGCTCCAGCTCCATGGCACCGCTTTCCAGCTTGGCCGAATCGAGGATGTCGTTCAACAGCTGCAACAGGGTGCGCGATGAGCGCATGATGGTCTGCAGATAATCATGCTGCGACCGGCTCAGGGGGGTTTCCTGAAGCACTTCGGTGAAACCGATCACGGCGTTGAGCGGGGTGCGGATCTCATGGCTCATGTTGGCGAGGAAGGTCGCCTTGACGGCAGCGGCTTGTTCGGCCTTTTCTTTGGCCAGTCGCAGTTCACTTTCCATGCGATAGCGTTCGCTCAGATCGGTGATCAGTTTGATCACGCGCTGGGGCCGCCCTTCGGTGTCGAGCACCGGCGTATAACTCGCCTGCATCCAGATTTCATGGCCGTCACGCGCCCGCCGCCGGTATTCACCGCGCAGAAACTGACCCGTACGCAGCGCCTGCCAGTGTTGGACGTAGGCGGTCTGTAGAACATCCTCAGGAAAGCAGAGCAGGGCGTGGTGTTGTCCGATGAGCTCATCGCGCTGATAGCCGAACAACTGCAGGCAGCTGTCGTTGGCAGCGATGATGTGGCCGTCGATGTCGAGTTCGAGCAGCATCGTGCCGCGCTGTATGGCGGCGTAGACGCTTTCGAATTCAGCGGTACGCGCCTTGGCTTCGGTGATGTCGAGCAGGACCCCTTCGATACTGCTCACCCGCCCCGCACTGTCGCGAGACAGATCGCCGGTTTCACTGACCCAGACGATGCGCTGTGAATCGAGCTGGAGGCGGTATTCGAGGCTATAGCTGGTCTGACCATCCTCTCCCTGGCGACGGCGCAGCAGACGCAGGTGGTCGCTGCGCGCAACCAGAGCCTCGTAGCGTTCGGCCTGCTCCTGCAGGGCTTCGGCAGACAAGCCGCAAAGACGGGTGATGGCCTTGCTGACGAAGTCATAGCGCAGACGTCCGCTCGCTTCGTCCCGTTGTAGGCGGAAGATGACGCCAGGGCTGTTGCGTAACAGCGTGGCGATGCGACTGTCGCGTTGCAGCAAGGCCTGCTCGAAAGCCTTGCGCTCGCTCAGATCGGCCAAGTGCAGAGCAAAGAACCTGAAACCATCGAGCCAGACGCTGCCGATCGCCAAACGCAAGGGCAATCTATGGCCATCGCGGTGCAGACCACAGGTCTCGAGCACCTGCTGTTCGGAGCGGCCGTCCTGGGTCATCATGAAGGTGCTCAGATGCTCCAGTCCTTGCGGCAGGAGCAGGGTCAGGCTCTTGCCGATCACCTCCGACTGTTGCCAGCCGAGCAGACGCGTGATGGCGGCGTTGGCGCTTTCGATCAGGCCGGTGTCGCTGACCGCCAGGACGGTATCGACGGCGGCATCGTTCATCGCTTGCATGCGTCGCCGACTGTGCGCCAGGGCCTGCGTGCTCAGGATGTACTGGATGAGCATGTTCAGGGCGAAGACGAAAAGGGCGATGCCGAGGGCGGTCAGGCCGATGACGAGGGCGAGGTCGACGCGATCGTCATGCTGCCCAGCGCTGTTGCCGACACCGCCGATGAAAAGAGCAGCGCGCATGGCGGTATAGTGCATGCCGGAGATGGCGCTGCCGAGAATGATGCCCCCCCAGAAGAGACCGGTGCGCCGCGATAGACCAAAACGCCGCACCGATTCGAACCGCACCCACAGCGCCAGAAGGGCGAGGGCGACGGCGACGAGCAGGGAGAGAATGAACCAGATCGGGTCATAGCGCAGCTCGGTCGGCATGCGCATCGCCGCCATGCCGAGGTAGTGCATGGCGCCGATACCACTGCCGATGGCGACAGCCGCCAGCAGCAAGCGGCGCCCGCGCGGCTCTTCTTGCACCAGGAGTGTCAGAGCGAGATAGGCGGCGGTCAGACCGGGAAGCAGGGAGATTGCCGTGAGCACACCGTCATAGTGCACCGCGGTGCACAAGCGCACGGCCAGCATGCCGATGAAATGCATGCTCCAGATGCCGATGCCGAGGACGATGGCACCCGAGAGCACCATGCCAAGACGCAAGGATCGGCGCTGTATCCGCGTCGCCATATCGGTCTGTTGCAGCGCCAGGATGGCGGCGACGCAGGCCACCAGCCAGGACAGCAGCACCAGACGGGCATCGTAATGCAGCACCATGCCAGGTAGATCGCGATCAGCAGCGAGAAAAAGGAAAGGCATGTCGTGGTGCATGTGCGCGATCTCAAGAGGCAGGAGGGCTCGATCAGAACATCGCTAATCCCCCCATGAAGTTAGCTGATTTGTGGCGAATGACCAATGCCGATCGGCAGAACAGGAGACTGTTGCGGATCCACCCGCGACAGAGGCGCCAGAGGATGTGCCGCCACGTCAACCGAGACGGTGCAGCGACGTTGATTAGTACACACGCGGATGGACGGCGAGGGGATCATGATGCAACAAAGTGGCGGTAGGCAGATCCTGCGCAGGGGTGTCGTCGCTCTGCTCGTTCTCCTCAGTCTGGCCGCCTACGCGGAACACGGCGGTCATCGTGGTGGCCACTGGGGGCATCGTGGCCACTGGGGGCGCTGGGGCGGCTGGTCGCGTGGCTATGGTTATGGCTATGGCGATGGCATGTGGCATGGCGGCTGGACGCGTGGCTATGGTTATGGCGACGGCATGTGGCGTAGCGGCAACTGGTTTCATGGCGACCATGACGGCCGGTTCGGCTGGTGGTGGATCGTCGGTCCGAGCTGGATGATGTACAATACGCCGATTTACCCCTATCCCGATCCGATGCTGCCGCCGGCTTATATCGTCGATGAGCCGGTGCAGCCATCGGTCACCTTCGTTCAGCCGGTGTCGCCACCGCCACCACCGGCATCAGCTCAGGTCTGGTATCACTGTCGGCGTCCCGAGGGCTACTACCCCTATATTCCGACCTGTCCGAGCGGTTGGCAGACGGTCCCCGCCGTGCCGCCCGATGCCGGCCGCTAGCCTTGATCAGTCCTGACCAGCTCTGAGAGGGTTTGCGCGCGATGAGAGTGAGAAGGAGGCGATATGCAAGAAGGCCAAAGATGGCGCCTCGCCCTGCCCGGACTGCTGAGCTTGGTCCTGGCGGCGTGCCAGACCCTGCCGACCGGACCGACGGTGGCGGTGATGCCGCCAGCGGGCAAGCCGCTCGATCTGTTTCAGCAAGAGGACCTGTTCTGCCGCAATTACGCGACGCAGTCCTTTGCTCCTGACGCGGCGTCGCAAGGCCAGCGGCAGGTGCTCGGTTCGGCGGTGCTCGGTAGCGCTCTCGGTGCCCTCGTCGGCAGTGCCGTCGGCGGTGACCATCAAAGCGCTGGCGCTGGTGCCGCAGTGGGCCTGGCGATGGGCGGCCTAGCCGGCGCTGGCCGCGCTCGGGATACGGCGATGAGCGATCAGGCGCGCTACAACATCGCCTATGAACAGTGCATGTCGTCAAAAGGCAATGTCGTGCCGCCACAGCTGCCAGCGCGCCGTATCCGCATCCGTTACGAAGGCGGTTACGGTGGGTTCGGCGGCTTCGGTGGCTTTGGTTATCCGGGCTGGTGAGCCGGCTCGCTCTGGTTGAGCGCACTGCACAGGGCGAGCAGCGAGGCCAGAACGCGGTTCTCTCCGATGCCGATGGCGAAGACCGGCGCGCCTTCGCCGTGTCCTTCGATCACCGCCAGGGCGCGCGCCGAGCTACCGCTTTCCAGGCTGAACTCGCTGTAGGCGAGGATCTCGAGAGGCCGTGGCAGGGCGCGCACAGCGGCGTCGAGCGCACCACAGCCGCGACCGCGTAGACGCAGCGCTTGTCCGACGTGGCACATCTGCAAGTCGATGCCCAGGCCATCGGCGCTGAGTTCGAAATCCTGCAATTGCCAGGGCTGCGTCGGCGTTCCATAGCAATTCAAAAAAAACTGCCAGAGTTGCTCGCTGCTGATTTCGCCAGCGACACGGTCGCTCATGACCTTGACCCGGGTGCTGAAGTCGATGAGATGGCGCCGGCTCAGGCGCACGCCGCGCTGCTCGAGAAGGTAGGCGATGCCACCTTTGCCCGATTGGCTGTTGATGCGCACGAGGCCATGGTAGTCGCGTCCGACGTCACTTGGATCGATGGGCAGATAGGGTACACGCCAGAGCGTGTCCGGCTGTTGCTGTTGCAGTCCCTTGCGGATAGCGTCTTGGTGCGAACCGGAAAATGCCGTGTAGACGAGATCACCGGCATAAGGATGACGTGGATGCACCGGCAAACCGGTACAGGTCTGCACCAGATGCACTAGGCTGTCGAGGGCGCCGAAGTCGAGCTTGGGGGCGATGCCTTGGCTGTGCAGGTTGAGCGCCAGAGTGACGAGATCGACATTGCCCGTGCGCTCGCCGTGACCGAAAAGACAGCCCTCGACGCGCTCCGCTCCGGCGAGCAGAGCCAACTCCGCCGCGGCCACGGCACAGCCGCGATCGTTGTGGGGGTGGACGCTGAGGACGAGGCGCTGACGCCGTGCCAGATGGCGGTGCATGTACTCGATGAGATCGGCGTAGACGTGTGGCATGCAGCACTCGACCGTCGCCGGCAGATTGAGGATGAGCGGACGCTCGTCGTCACCGAGCCAGGCCAGACTGACGGCGTCGCACACCTGCACGGCATAGGCGGGATCGCTGCTGCTGAAATGTTCCGGGCTGAACTGCAGACACCACGAGGTTTGTGGATGGCGCTCGGCGTGCGCGCGTATCATCGCGACACTGGCGACGACGCGCTCGATCAAGGTCGCGCGGTCGATGGCGAAGACCTGTTCGCGAAAATCATCGGCGATGGCGTGGTAGAGATGGACGGTGACGCACGCCGCGCCTTGCAGCGACTGTAGTGTCTCGGCGATGAGATCAGCGCGCGCCGGCGTCAGGACGGCGATGCGCACATCGGCCGGAATGCGCTCTTCCTCGATCAGTTGGCGCACGAAGGCGAATTCTCCTGCCGCCGCTGCAGGGAAGCCGACCTCGATCTCTTTCAAACCGATGGCGCACAGGCGTTCGAACAGCTGCAGTTTGTGCGCGTTCGACATCGGCTCGAACAGCGCCTGATTACCATCGCGCAGATCACTGCTCAACCAGCGTGGTGCCGTTTTGAGGGTGGCGTCCGGCCAGCGGCGTTGTGCCAGGGATGGGCGCGGCAGGGCGCGGTAGCGGGCACTGTTCATCTTGCTCATGATCGCCTCGACTCGCTAGGGGAGTTCTCATGCTAGAGCAAGGCCGCGATGAAAGATTGCGAATACGGCGATTGATTCGTAGTATTGAGCAATAAAATTGCTTAAAAACACAAAGATGTGAAATTCATGAAAATTGACCGCTATGACCTGCACATCCTTGACATCCTGCAGAACGACGGCCGCATCAGCAATCAGGACCTGGCGGCGCGTATCGGCCTCTCGGCGGCGCCCTGTCTGCGCCGGGTGCGCGCTTTGGAAGAGGCCGGCATCATCAGCGGCTATCGCGCCGTCGTCGCCCCCGAGCGACTCGGTCTAGGCCTGCTCGCCCTGGTGCACATCGCCATGGACCGGCATACGCCGGAGCGTTTTGCAGGTTTCGAGGCGGCCGTCGCCGAACTGCCGCAGGTGATCGAATGCCTGCTCATCACCGGTCAACAGGCGGACTATCAGCTTAAGGTGCTGGCCCGCGACATGGAGGATTATCAAGACATCCTGCTGCATCATCTGACGCGCATCGAAGGGGTCAGCGGCGTTCATACCAGCTTTGTCTTGCGCCGTTCGCCGGCACGCGCCATCATGAAGAATATGCTGGCCGCCGGCAATCAGTCCCAGAACTGAATGGGCCTAACTCAAAATCGATCGTGCAAGGCATGGCAGAGAAATGATGCTCACCCAGATGACGCGGTTGGAAGAACGCTGGCAGGCTTATACGCGCCATCCGGAGGCGGGGGTTCTCGCCGACATCGTTCTCTCTTTGCATGGACTCGGCGAGGAGTTGACGCGCCTCAATCTGTTGCGTGTGGCGCGCATCTGTGAAGGCATCGAGGCACTCGCCCTAGGTTACATGGAAGGGGGCGCACCGCCTTTGTCGGCCACCCAGAAGCAGGCCTTTTCCCGCCAGCTCGACACCCTGCGCGCGGCCATCCAGCTGTTCATACCGCGACCGCGCGAGCAGCGCCAGCAGCAAGAGGACATGGCCTGGGCGGCGCCGCGCCGCATCGCCGTCTTTATGGCTGATGCCGCGCCGACGGCCGACATCCTGCCGCTTCTCGATACCGTGCGCCAGATCGGTTTCGAGGTCGAGGAGGCGTCGCTCGATGGTATGGCGACCAGCCAACGCGGTCATGTCGCCGCCTTGCTGTTTCCCAACGAGTCGATGCCGGACGCGCCTCTGCTCGCCTGGGTGCGGACGGTGCGGCAGCACTGCCCGTACACACAGCTCATCTTGCGCACGCCGTCGCGCAACATGGAGCGACAGGTGGCGCTGCTGCGCGCCGGCGTCGACCTTCTGCTGCAGCAGGACGAAGGCAGCGAGCAGATCCTGCGACTTCTTCTTGAACTGACCGAAGTACACGAAGCGGCGGCTTATCGCGTCATGGTCGTCGAGGACTCCCGGGTCGCCTCGACCATCATCCAGCGCACCTTGCGCGAGCATGGTATCGAGTCCGAGGCGGTGCGCGATCCGGCCGAGGTTCTCGACCGTCTCGACAGTTATCAGCCCGATCTCGTGCTCATGGACATGCAGATGCCCAAACTCGACGGCATCGAGGCGACGCGCGTCATCCGGCAGCAGAAGCGCTGGCGCGCTCTGCCCATCGTCTATCTGTCGGGGGAACAAAACATCGCCCGCCAGATCGAGGCACTGCGCCTCGGTGGCGATCAGTTTCTCAGCAAGCCCTTCAATCCCATCATGCTGGCGGCGGTCATCAAGACCAGTGTCGAACGCTATCGTACGGCGCAGCGCCACACCCAGATCGATGGTCTGACCGGTCTCTTGCGGCATAGCGTTGCCTTGCAGCGACTGGAGCTGTTGATGGAGGCGGCACGCCAGCAACCCCTGGCGGTTGCCATGCTCGACATCGACCATTTCAAAGCCATCAACGACAGCTATGGCCATCCCGTCGGTGATCGCGTCATCATGGCCCTGGCCTGGCTTTTGCGCGGCAAATTGCGCAGCACCGATCTCATCGCCCGCTTCGGTGGCGAGGAGTTTCTCATCGCCCTGCCCGGTGCCGATGCGGCGACGGCGCGCGCGGTGCTCGAGCAGTTGCGTGAGCGTTTCGCCGGACAGCTGCACGGCAAGAACGATACCCTGTTGCAGGCGAGCTTCAGCGCCGGCATCGCCCATTATCGTCCCGGCATGTCGGTGGGAGATCTGATCGAGCGCGCCGATGCCGCCCTCCTGCAGGCCAAGCAACAGGGCCGCAACTGCATCGTCGTCAATACGGTAGGCGACAATCCAGCCGAGCTGTAATACCATGGTGTCCCCCTTTGTTCAGGCCAACGACGATGCGACGCTGCTGCATCCTGCTGCTCAGTCTGTTCTTCGCTGATGCCCAGGCGGCAGTCCTGCACGTCGCCGTCAGCAGTCCGCCCCTCGCCTGGATGCTGCAGCAGCTCGGGGGAGAGCATGTCGTCGTGGCGACCTTGCTGCGTCCCGGGGATGAGCCCGAACTGTTCGATCCGCCGCCACAGCAGATGCAGGTGCTGACCTTGTCCAGTCTCTACTTCTCGCTTGCCTTGCCTTTTGAGCGCCAGGTCCTGCCGCGTCTGGCACAGGGCACGATGCGCGTGGTGCCATTGACCCGACTGCAGCGTGGCCAGGATCCGCACGTCTGGATGTCGGTCGCCTGGATGCAGTCCTTCGCCGATCAGGCAGCACCCGCCCTGATCGCCGCCGATGCCGCCGATGCGGCTTATTTTCGGGCGCGTGCCGTCGCTCTGCGGCAACGTCTGCAGGTCCTGGATGCGCGGCTACGCGCTGATTTTGCTGGCATTCCACCGGCGCGGCGCGTCTTTTTGGTCGAGCATCCGGCGCTCGGCTATTTTGCCCATGACTATGCCTTGACGCAGTTGGCCATCGAAGACCATGGCCATGAACCGGGGCCGGAAGGGTTGTCGGAGCTGCTCGCCCGCGCCCGCGCCGCGCACATCTCGCGCATCTTCGTCGAGCGCCAGTTCTCCGGCCGCCAAGCCAGTATCCTGGCGCGACAGCTGCATGCGCAGGTGATCGTCTTCGATCCTTTGAACGCCGATTGGGCGGCGACGATGCAGAGCCTGGGTGAGACCCTGGCGGCCTCCATGCGCGCGCCGGAGCCGCGCTGAATGGCCTTGATCGAGATACGCGCCCTCAGCTATGCCTATGAGCAGTCGCTGGTGCTGGAAAATATCGAGCTCAGCGTCGAGGCCGGCGCCTTTCTCGCCATCATCGGCCCCAATGGCGGTGGCAAGACCACTCTGCTGCGCTTGATGCTCGGGCTGTTGCAGGCGCAGCAGGGCGAGATCCGCATCTTCGGACAGGCGCCGCGTCAGGTGCAAAGGCGCATCGGCTATGTGCCACAGCACAGCAGGACGGCCACCGGTTTTCCGGTGTCGGTCGAGGACGTCGTGCGCATGGGTTTGAGCGGTTTGCGCCGCGAGCAGCGCCGGGCGCGTCCCGCCATCCATGAAGCGCTGCAGAAGGCCGGTATGCTTGAGAGTGCCGACGCCCGCCTCGATGAATTGTCCGGCGGTCAACAGCAAAGAGTGCTGCTGGCGCGCGCCCTGGTCAGCGAACCGGAGCTGCTCCTGCTCGACGAACCGCTGGCCAATGTCGATCCCTATGGGCGGCAGTGCATCGTCGAGACCTTGATGGCTCTCCAACCGCGCCCGACCATCGTCATGGTCAGTCACGATCTCGGTCTCAGCGCCCATGCCGTCGACAGCATGGCGGCGGTCAACCGCTACCTGATCCATGAGCAGGGGCGCACCCTGACCCCCGACATGATCCGTCTCATGTATGGCCTGCATGATGAAGGCTGCCTGCACTGGCCCGAGGTGACGCCATGATGGCCTTGCTCGCACAACCTTTCATGCAGCACGCTTTGCTGGCCTGCCTCCTCGTCAGTCTCGTCTGCGGCCTCATCGGCACCCTGATCATGGTCAATCGCCTGTCTTTCATGAGCGGCGGTATGGCGCACGGCGCCTATGGCGGAGTCGGCTTAGCCCTCTATGCCGGGTGGCCAGTATTGCCGGTGACGGCGGTGTTCACCGCCTTGCTCGCCGTGCTCTTGGGGACCCTGGCGGCGCGGCGGCGCGAGCGTATCGACACCTTGATCGGTGTGCTCTGGGCGGCGGGTATGGCGCTAGGCATCATCCTGATCAACCTCACCCCGGGATATGCCCAGGACCTGATGAGCTATCTGTTCGGCAGTCTGCTGACCGTCTCCCGTCACGACCTGCTGCTGATGTTCCTCGCGGATTTGCTCATCATCGTCCTGGTCAGCGGCTTTTATCGCAGCCTGCTCGTCGTCTCCTTCGATGAGGATTTTGCGCGCAGCCGCCAACTGCCGGTGCTCGCTCTGCAGCTCATGCTGCTCATCCTGGTGGCTGAGACCATCGTCATGCTGATCCAGGTCGTCGGCTTGATTCTGGTCATCGCCCTGCTCAGTCTGCCGCCGGCGGTGGCCGAACTGCACGCGCGTGGCCTGCGCAGCATGATGCTGGCGGCGAGTCTGTGGTGTCTGTTCTTCTGCCTCGCCGGTCTGGCCCTGGCATTCGCCTTCAATCTCAGTACGGGCGCCTGCATCATCGCCTGTGGCTGTGTCACCTATCTCGTTCTCGCCCTCATCCTGTCGCGCCATCGTGCGCATCGGCGGCGCGCTGCCACCAACGTTTGACGTCAGCGCACCGGTCGAGCCGGCGACCAACGATCCGACGAACGGCCACGGCCCATGAACATTTTTTTAAGATATGCACTAAACCTATCTTCAGATCGATGTCGGGAGCAATGGATATGATCTGGATGCGGGTTCTGCTATTGATGGTGGGTCTGACGCTGACACTGCTGGCGCGTTCCGCCACCTGGACGACGACGGGCTTCGCTTCGTTGATCGGCGGGATGGTGACCTCGGGCTCGCCCGGCGACCCGGGCGGAGCGCCGGGACTGGTGCCGACGCCGAGTGTCGATCCTGGCATCGATCATGGTCATTGCCCCTGCGCCATCGGCAACTGGCCGAATGTCGGTATTTATGACCACACGTTCAGCGTGCGCCCGGAGTCGCGCGCCGGTCTGCAGGAGAACGTGCAGCTCGATAATGGCATCAATTTTGTCGGCGAGGCGACGGCGCGTCTGTCGCCGCACCAGTATGGCGATCTCACGCCGGACTGGCTCTACGCCGGCTACAACCTGACGCCGAGCTGGACCTTGCAGGCGGGGCGCAAGCGCCTGCCCATCTTCATGTATTCCGATTACGTCGATATTGGCTATGACTATCCCTGGATGCGCCCACCCGGTGACCTCTATGGCTGGCAGATCGATCACTACAATGGCCTCAATCTGCTCTACAACAACACCATCGCCGACGTTTCGGTGACCTGGAACCTGTGGACCGGCTCCGAGCGCGACAACAACAATGAAGAGCTGTCGCTGCTCTATTATGATCCGCCGATGAACAACTACGGCTCCGGCGTCGCCATCCGTGAGAACTGGTACAACATGCTCGGCAGCTATGTCGACATCAGCAAGGACTGGTGGGAGGTGCGCGCGGTCTATATGCAAAATCAGGTGACGCGCACGCAGGCGGGCTATGGGCCTTACATCGATTATGGCAATCACCAGAAGTTCCGTGGCGTTTCTGTCAACCTGGATCCCGGGCATTTCGTTTTACGTTCTGAGTTCAATGAATTCATGCGTCCCAGCAACCAGGATTATTATCACACTGGGCTGATCGCCGTCGGCTACCACATCGGTGCTTTTCTACCGATGCTCACGTATTCCTCATTCCATGAGGATTTCCTGACCGATCCCCAGTATGAAGAGATCCACTTCACGCGCACGGCGACGCTGCGCTGGGATTTTCGGCCGGGGATGGACCTCAAGATGCAGTATGACGACACCATCGATCATTCGCACTGGCCCTTTCTCGGCAACAGCAAGTTGTTCACCGCCGGTTGGGATATGGTGTTTTAGGGAGGAGACGATATGAATCAAGGTCGATATATGAGCGCCGTGTTCGCTCTTCTGATGGCACTGTCCCTGTCTCTCCAGGTTCGGGCTGATCTTCTTGTCGTGGTCAACAAGAGCAATGCCTCGCCTTTGACGGAGGAACAGATCAAGAACATCTTCCTCGGCAAGTCGAAGTACTTCCCCGATGGCAAGCCCGCCATCCCGGTGCAGATGCATCCGGGGTCGAGCGCTTACGAGGACTTCGCCAGCAAGGTGCTCGGCAAAGATGACAGCCAGCTACGCGCTTACTGGAGCCGCCTGGTCTTTACCGGACGGGCGACGCCACCGCGCGAGGTCGACTCTGAGTCGCAGATTTTGCAGCTGGTGGCGCATAACCCCAACCTGATTGGCTATGTCGACACCACCGTCGCCGACACCGGTATCGATCAGGTCAGGTCCCTCGCCCCGCTCACGCCTTAGTCGATCATGCCGAGCTCGAAGAGTTCGCGCTTGAGCAGGAACTGACGTGGCAGACGCGCGCTGAGGTGGTCGAACCAGTTTGCGTGCAGCTTCAGTTCCTCGCGCCAGGCGTCGATGTCGACGCGGCAGAGTTCCTCGAACTGCGCGCGGTCGACCGAGTCGAGCCCCGTCCAGTCGAGGTCTTCATGCCGCGGCATCCAGCCGAGCGGCGTCTGGCGTGCTGCTGCCTGGCCACGGCAACGACCGATGATCCACTGCAGGACGCGCATGTTCTCGCCGAAGCCCGGCCACATGAAGCGGCCCTGCTCGTCCTGACGGAACCAGTTGACGGTGAAGATGCGTGGGGCGTGCTCGATGCTGTGCCCGATCTGGATCCAGTGATTGAAGTAGTCGCCCATGTGATAGCCACAAAAAGGCAGCATGGCGAAAGGATCACGGCGTACGACGCCCTGCTTGCCCTCGGCGGCGGCGGTGGTCTCGGAGCCGAGGGTGGCGGCCATGTAGACGCCATAATTCCAGTTGAAGGCCTCGAACACCAGCGGCACCGTGGTCGAACGGCGACCACCAAAGATGAAGGCCGCGATCGGTACGCCGGCGGGGTCTTCCCAGGCGGCATCGATCGACGGGCACTGCCGCGCCGGCGCGGTGAAGCGTGAGTTGGGATGCGCCGCCTTGCGTCCGGTGCTGGCGGCGATCTGCGGCGTCCAGTCCTGACCCTGCCAGTCGATGAGATGCTCAGGCGGTGTCTTGCTCATCCCTTCCCACCAGACATCGCCGTCGTCGGTGAGAGCGACGTTGGTAAAGATGATGTTGGCCTTGAGGGTGGCCATGGCGTTGAAGTTGGTCTTTTCCGAGGTGCCGGGGGCGACGCCGAAGAAGCCGGCCTCCGGATTGATAGCGTAGAGGCGGCCGTCGGCGCCGGGTTTGATCCAGGCGATGTCGTCGCCGACGGTCGTGATCTTCCAGCCCGTCATCGACGCCGGCGGGATGAGCATGGCGAAATTGGTCTTGCCACAGGCCGAGGGAAAGGCGGCGGCGACGTAGGACTTCTCGCCGGCGGGGGACTCGACGCCGAGGATGAGCATGTGTTCGGCCAGCCAGCCTTCATCACGCGCCATGGTCGAGGCGATGCGCAGAGCGAAGCACTTCTTGCCGAGCAGGGCGTTGCCGCCGTAGCCGGAACCGAAGGACCAGATCTCGCGTGTTTCCGGGAAGTGACAGATGTACTTGGTCTTGTTGCACGGCCAGACGGAATCCTGCTGGCCGGGCTCGAGGGGGGCCCCGACGCTGTGCAGACAGGGGACGAAATCACCATCATCGCCGAGAGCGTCGAGAACGGCGCGGCCCATGCGCGTCATGATGCGCATGTTGACGACGACGTAGGGGGAGTCGGAGATCTCGACGCCGATATGGGCGATGGGACTGCCGATGGGGCCCATCGAGAAGGGAATGACGTAGAGGGTGCGCCCGCGCATGCAGCCGCGGAAGAGGCCGCGCAGAGTCTCATGCATGCGCTCCGGATCTTCCCAGTTGTTGTTGGGGCCGGCGTCTTCCTTCAAGCGGGTGCAGACGTAGGTGCGGTCTTCGACGCGCGCGACGTCAGAGGCATCGGAGCGGGCAAGAAAGGAATTGGGGCGCTTGGCCGGGTTGAGACGGATGAGCGTGCCACGCGCGACCATCTCTGCCAATAGGCCCTGCGCCTCCTCTTCGGATCCATCACACCAGACGACGGCATCGGGTTGGGTGAGGGCGGTCACTTCTTCAACCCATGCAATCAGGCGGCGGTGACGTACATGGTCGGGCGTCATAGGCGAGAGCTTCGTGTTCATCAGAGGGTCCATGTCGCTAAAAAAGAAGGTACTATGGGGCCAGAATGCTAGCGAAAATACGCAAAAAAATAAATGGCCGACAGGCAGCGCCGCGACGTCTGCGCCCTTGGAGTTACAAAAATCAAGCAGTCGCAGGTCTGCCGAAACTGTGCAGACGGCTTGTTCTGGAAGGCGTAAGATGCCGATATCGAGAGGGGGAAGCAGAAGATGCGTCGGATGCGATATGTCGGGAGCGGGCTCCTGGTGTTGTTGCTCGCGGCCTGTTCCGGCCTGCAACCGCAGCGATTGAGTCAACGCATGGCGGTGCCTGGGGTGCGCGGCGAGCATCCGGTCTATGCGCAGTTGCGTGAGACGACGGCGGGATGGCGCTTTGAGCAACTGAGCGATCAACCGATGGCCGCCGGCATCCAGCTCGGACCGATGCAAGCGGTCCTGCCGGCGCAGACCAAGCCGGCGGTGCGCGGCATTCTGGGTTTGGCGGCGACGCGTCAGCGTTCCAGCCTGGATCCCTTGCGTGGACCGTTGCAGGGCTTTCGTGTCGAACCTCTGACCATGCTCGGCATGTACACCGTCGGTCTGCTGGTGGTCGTGCCCGGCACGATCGCCGGGCCGCTGTTCGTACTCGCCAACGATGACGCCCGCTACTGGGCCTGGGTTCTGCCGCTCTATGGCGATTTCGGACCGCGCGAACACGCCTATGAAAAAGCCGTCGCCAGCGCCAGCGCCGCCGATCACCTGCGCACCGACTGGGGTGGACTGCAAGTGCGCTATGACCACTATCTGCACACCCGACAACTGATGAATACCCAGGCCCAGGATCGCCTCGCCGTTCTGCGCCAGCGCCTGCAGCAGATCGACTCAGCGCGCGAGCAGCGCCTGCGCGCCCTCCTGCCACAGGTGCTGCCACTGCATTTCGACAATCAGAGCGGCTGGCCGGCCCCGGACGAAGGGTTGCTGGCTCAGCATCTGACGATCAAGCGTGTGCTTCCCTTGCAACATCCACCCTTGCAACTCGATCTGAGCTGGCCGACCTTGTTTCCGGCGGCGACGGTCGACGACTTCCGCCAGCATCTGCAGCGCGCCGAGGCGACGGCGGCGCAGGCGCCGAGCGAGATCGACCAGCAGGATCGGGCGCAGACCCAGGTGGTCAATGCCGAGGCGGCGCGCGCCGATCAGAACAGCGGCATCATCGAAATCGATAGCGACGCCTTCGAGACCCCCCTGGCGGGATGGCAGTACCTGTTGCCGACCATTCCCGGCGGCAGTCTGATGCTGCAGGCCGGACAGGTCAGCAACTTGCCCTGCTATTGCGTCGTCCTCAAGGCACGGCAGTTCTTTCATGTCCTGCCGCAGGGCTTCCAGGCGCAAGACGGGCACTTGCAGGTGAGCTGGCAGGGTCGTTCCGTGCTGCTCAAGAACATCGGCGCCGCTCCCCTCGAGATGGAGACCCTGCAAGTCGCTGAGGATCATACGGCGGCCAGCGTCGACGCCGCCACGCTCGCCCAGGTCGGCGATCTCCTGCCCGGCCAGGTGCAACGCGTCGAGCTACCGGCGAGCTTCGACGGTAACAGCTATACCGTCAGCCATGACCAGGCGCAGGCCATCCTGGTCAATCTAAGCCTGGCGGTGCGCTACCACGAGGAAGGACAGGCACTCACTTATCAGCTGAAGGAGGAGCGATCCCCTGCCCTTCTCAACCTGCTCCCGGCTCAGCCATGAGGATGGCCGAGCGCCTGATGCAGCTGTCGACGCAGGCCCTGCCCCTGGCTGAGTAGCAGAAGAGCCAGCAGCAGGGCCGGGACGGCCGCCGCGAAGAAGGCGACGGGACTGCCGTAGCGATGCGCCAGGCTGCCGCTGAGCAGGCTGCCGAGGGGCATCATGCCGAGAAAAGACATGCTGTAGAGGGCCATGATGCGGCCGCGCAAGGTGTCCGGCACGATGGACTGCAGAAGGATGTTGCAGGAAGTGACGACGGTGATGAAGGAAGCTCCCGAGAGCAGAGAAAGGACGATCGCCACGTCGAGATGACGATTGCCGGCAAAGGCGGCGGCGATCACCGCGATGACACCGAGAGCGAGCAGCAGGATGCTTTCGAGGCCGTGTGGCCGCCGTCGCGACGCCAACATCAGGGCGCTGATCAGCGCGCCACAGCCGGAGGCGCCCATGAGCAGACCGAGGGTGGCTGGCCCACCATGAAAGACGTCACGAGCATAGACCGGCATCAGGGTCATGAAGGGCGACAGACACAGGCTGGTGAGAGCGGCGGTGAGCAGGAGCCAGCGCGCCGGTGCCGATTGGCGCAGCCAGCTCAGGGTGCCACCGGCCGGCGTCGGGTGCGCCGTCGGTGCCGGTTGCAGGTGCAGGCGCATCAGGGTGTAGATGGCGGCGACGAAGGACAGGGCGTTGACGATGAAGCAGGCGGCGTCGCCGGTCAAGGAGAGTAGAGCCGCTGCCAGCGCCGGTCCGACCAGACGGGCGGCATTGAAAACAGTCGAATTGAGGGCGATGGCGTTGCCCATGAGGCGACGATCCTGCAGGAGTTCGGGCAGGAAGGCCTGTCGTGTCGGCATCTCGATGGCGCTGGCGATGCCGAGGATGAGGGCGCTGGTGACGAGGGTGGTGGCGGAGAAATGACCGTAGAGGGCGATGAGGGCGAGCGCGGCGGCGACGCCCATCTCCACCCATTGTGTGATCAGGAGAATGTCGCGGCGGCGAAAACGGTCGGCCAGGCTGCCGCCTAGGGGGGCCAGCAGGAGCAGCGGGATCTGCCCGGCAAAGCCGATCAAGCCGAGGAGAAAAGGCGAGCCGGTGACGGTGTAAGTGAGCCAGGAGATCGCCACTTGCTGCACCCAGGTGCCGATCAGAGAGATGATCTGACCGAGGAAGTAGAGGCGAAAGTTGCGCTCGCCGAGGCTACGAAAGGCGTCAAGCATTCGTAGCGTCCGCCGGCAGGGCGCGCTTGCGCCCCTGCTCATCGATGGCGACGTAGGTATAGCGACCCTCAGTGAGCAAACGCGCGCCGCCTTGCAGACGCACGCTTTCCCAGACTTCGATGGCGATCTGCAGGGAGGTGTGACCGCAGTGGACGATCTCGGTATAGCAGCTGATCACCGTGCCGACGGTCACCGGCTGCAGAAAGCTCATGCCATCGATGGCGACCGTGGCCACCCGTCCCTGCGCCCGCTGGCGCGCCAGGACGGCGCCGGCGAGGTCCATCTGCGCCAACAGCCAGCCGCCGAAGATGTCGCCGTTCCAGTTGGTGTCGGCGGGCATGGCGATGGTCTGCAGGCTGATCTCGCCACGGGGTTGACGGTCGGTGGAGGTGTCCATGCGGGCTTCCTTAGGTGATGGCGGTGATCAGGCGAGCGCCGGCAGGGGGCGTTTCTTGCCATGATCGTCGATGGCGACGAAGGTAAACAGCCCGGCGGTGAGCATTTCCTGCTCATTGGCGAACTCATCCGTACGCCAGACCTCGACTTCGATGCGCAAGGAGGTGCGCCCTGCGTGCAGGATGCGGGTGTAGCAGCCGATGATGTCGCCGACCTTCATCGGTTTGTGGAAGACCATGCCGTCGATGGCGACCGTGGCGACGCGGCCACGTGCGCGTTTGCGCGCGCAGACACCGGCCGAGAGGTCCATCTGTGACACCACCCAGCCGCCAAAGATGTCGCCATTGGCATTGGCGTCACCGGGCATGGCGATGGTCTGCAGGCTGAGTTCGCCCTGCGGACGAGTCGAGACCACGTGCATGCGGATTCTCCTTAAAACGGCCATTCTAGCGCGAAAATGCCGGGCTGCAGCGAGGTTCTGTGTCGCCGGCTCTGCACAAGGTCCGAATTTGTAATAAAATGGTCACGCTGCCGCCGTAGCATCCTGCTCGTCGATGTGCCTACTCGATCCTTGCGGGCCCGGGATGGCGGGGTAGCACGCCCATGGAGGGGACCCGGGTTGTATCAAGCTGGGCTCTTAGGGCCCGAAATTGAGTGATCATGCGCCTCGAATTGGAAGAAACCATGCCTGTCAATGAACAAACTGCCGTCAGCGCCGCGGCGTCGCCGCAGCTGGCCGAGATCGAGGGTCTGTCGAAAAAGCCTCTGGCGCACGCCATCGATCCGGAGGACGTGGTTCTCGAAGTTCGTCATCTCGATCTGTTCTATGGTGAAAAGCAGGCGCTCTATGACGTCAATCTGACCATTCCACAGTGCAAGGTCACCGCTTTCATCGGCCCATCCGGGTGCGGCAAGTCGACGCTACTGCGTTCGTTCAATCGCATGAACGATCTCGTGCCGCACTGCCGTACGGCGGGCGAGATCCTGCTCGATGGTACCAACATCTTTGACAAGAGCGTCGATGTGACGCGCTTGCGTCGTCGCGTCGGTATGGTCTTTCAAAAGCCCAATCCCTTCCCCAAGAGCATCTACGAGAATGTCGCCTATGGCCTGCGCCTGCAGGGCATGAACAAGCGCCACGTGCTCGATGAAATCGTCGAGAAGAGTCTGCGTGGTGCCGCGCTCTGGGATGAAGTGGTCGATCGTCTGCACGATTCCGCGCTGGGCCTGTCGGGCGGTCAGCAGCAGCGCCTGGTCATCGCCCGCGCCATCGCCATCGAGCCGGAAGTGCTCTTGCTGGATGAGCCGGCCTCGGCCCTGGACCCGATTTCCACCTTGAAGATCGAGGAGCTCATCCACGAGCTCAAGACGCAGTTCACCATCGCCATCGTCACCCACAATATGCAGCAGGCGGCGCGTGTTTCGGACTACACTGCTTTTATGTACCTTGGCAAGATGATCGAGTTCGGTGATACGGATACCCTGTTCACCAATCCACGCTTCAAGCAGACCGAAGACTATATCACCGGCCGTTATGGCTGAAGCCCGTTGACAGGAGCCCGCCATGGTCAGTAAAGACGATTATTCGCACCACATTTCACAGCAGTACAACTCTGAACTAGACGACATCCGCAGCCAGTTTCTGGCCATGGGTGGGCAGGTCGAAAAACAGCTCGGTGACGCTCTCGATGCGCTCATCAATGGCGACTCGAATCTGGCGCTGCAGGTGCAGGAGTACGAGAAATCGATCAACGCCATGGAGAGCCGCATCGACGACGAGTGCATGCGCATTCTCGCCCGGCGCCAGCCGGCGGCTTCCGACTTGCGCATGATCCTGGCCATCGGCAAGGCGATCATCGATCTTGAACGCATCGGCGATGAATCCTACAAGATCGCGCGCTATGCCCTGGCCCTCAGCGAAGAGGGCGAGGCACCGCGCGGCTATGTCGAGACCCGGCACATCGGTCAGGACGTGCGCCATATGGTGCATGAGGCGCTCGATTCCTTCGCCCGCCTCGACGTCGATCAGGCTTTCTCGGTGATGCGCGCCGATGGCAGCATCGATCTCGAGTACAAGTCGGCGACGCGCGCCCTGATGACCTATATGATGGAAGACCCGCGCTCGATCTCGCGCGTGCTCAACATCATGTGGGTGTTGCGCTCGCTCGAGCGCATCGGTGATCACGCGCGCAACCTCTCTGAGCAGCTGATCTTTCTCGTCAAAGGCGCCGATGTGCGGCACACTAGCTACGATCTCATCGAAAAGGCCCTGCAGGCGAGCGCCAAATAGACGGTGCCCGGGCACGATGCAAGCTGGCGTTCGTCCATGACGACACCGAGCAAGACCAGCGTCACGGTAGATGGTGCTGGCCGGGACAGCCTGGGCGGCATTTTTCTCGTGTTTCTGCGTCTGGGCCTGACCTCCTTCGGCGGGCCGATCGCACACATCGGCTACTTCCGCGATGAATTCGTCCATCGCCGGCGTTGGCTGAGTGAGCGCAGCGATGGTCACGCTCGTGACCCTGGGTCTGGTTCTCGACGGCAGCGACTTTGTGCGGCGCTCGCGGACTTTTGCCGGCAACGTCACTGAGGGGATCACGCTGGCGGAGATGCTGACGGGACTGGACGCGCCTGCCGGCGCTTTGGTCGTCATGGATGCGGGAATCGCAACTGAGGCCAACCTGGTCTGGCTTATCAGTGCGTGCAGGTGCTGCGAAAGCAATTTATGATGCGCTGGCGATCGATCCGGCCCCGGGAGGCAGCAAGAAACTGATCAGCTGACGCGGCGATGACGAGCAAATGCAAGGCCCAAAACATCAGTACGCGCTAATTGCATGATTTATATGGAAGTTATTTTGAAGGTGTTAAGCTTGGGTTAGAGCGGAGAGGATGTCAACGGTAAACATCACGGCGGTTGCCAATCCTGACAATCAGGATTCGTAGCGCCCCGTCCTCTATGTGGGCAACTACGCGATAGTTACCTACGCGGTACTTCCAGAATTCACCAAGACGCGAACCCTTGAGTGCCTCCCCAATGCTTCGCGGGTCATCCAAGGGGGCAACGCGCTCGTGCAGGAAAGACAGGATGCGCCGGGCAATCTGTTGATCTAACTGTGCGAGGTTTTTCTGAGCCAACGACGAAAGTTCAACCTTCCATGCCATAACGATTCATCGCCTCTTCGAGAGGTATGGTTTGCGACTTTCCGGCTCGCACGGCATCAAGTTCGCGTTTAGCAAGGTAGAGGTCTTCTAGGTCGTCTATGTGCTCGCAAATGGCCTCGATTGCGTAAAAGGTCTTGCTGCGCCCGGTCAACGCAGCTAAATTGCTTAGTCTGGTTTCAACGTCTTCGGGAAGTCGGATCGAGATGGGCATGACAGTCTCCGGTGATTTGATTGCGATACAAGTATCGCATGGCGCGCAGGAGCTGTCCAGGCTGTCGGCACGGGCTTGCGCAGCCTGACACGGATGGCGACGATCTTCGGTTGGCGATTGTCGATGGTCTAGGGCGAAGTCCGCCCAGAGCCTGCTGAAAGGCAGGGAAAACCCGTGGCAGGAGGTCTGTATTCATTGTACACGGGTCTTTTTTGCTGTTTTTCGCCGGTATTTTTTACCGTGAAAATCACGAAAAGTCGGAACAATAATATATGCACGTCTCGTAATTGACATGAAAATACGAACAGTTTCGTGTCGATGTTGTGTTTTTCATGCTCGGGGGCGTCGGCCTGCCTCCATGACGGTTAAGAGAGTTGTCGCGTGACTCGTTACGCTGCTTTCAATTCCTCAGCTTTTGCTATGGCGTCCGTCCGCTCCGGATTCAGCCACACCACATCCTCCAGTGACCAGTCCCTGATGTCACCCGACCATCGTTCCGGGTGGCGCTTACGGGCGGCGGTGTAGACCGCCTTCCGATTCTCGAGCAGCGTGCCATCTCGCCGCTGATGGGGGCGTTGCGCTATCATCGTCGGCTGTCTGAGGAGGAGAACGTGATGAGCCGCTTCTGGAGCCCGATCGTCGCCCGCTTGCAGCCTTATACCCCGGGTGAGCAGCCACGGGTCGAAGGCATGATCAAGCTCAACACCAATGAAAACCCCTACGGCCCTTCACCGCGGGTGACGGCGGCCTTGCGCGCCCTCGATCCCGATGATCTGCGGCGCTATCCCGATCCGCAAGCGAGCGCCTTGCGTGCCGCTCTGGCGCAGCGTTTTGCCCTGACGCCGGCGCACGTCTTCGTCGGCAATGGTTCGGACGAGGTGCTCGCGCACATCTTTCACGCCCTGCTCCAGCACGAGCGCCCCCTGTTCATGCCCGACCTCACCTACAGCTTCTATCCGACGTACGCACGGCTCTATGGCGTCGCCTATGAAGAGGTGCCGCTGCACGCCGATCTGAGCCTGGCGATTGAGGATTATCGGCGTGACGCCGGCGCCATCATCCTGCCCAATCCGAACGCGCCGACCGGACGGCTCTTGCCGCTCAGCGCCCTGCGCCAGCTGCTCGTCGAGCATCCGCAGGAGGTCGTGGTCATCGATGAGGCCTATATCGACTTTGGTGGCGAGTCGGCGGCCAGCCTGATTCCCGAGTTCGAGCAGCTGGTGGTGGTGCAGACTTTTTCCAAGTCCTGGTCCCTGGCCGGAGCGCGCGTCGGTTTTGCGCTCGCGCAACCGCACCTGATCGAAGCGCTCGAGCGGGTGAAGAACTCCTTCAACTCCTACCCTCTCGATCGTTGGGCACAGGTAGCGGCGCAGGCGGCGCTCAGCGACACGGCCTGGTTCAACGAGTGTTGCGGCCGGGTCATCGCCGAGCGCGAGCGGCTGGCGACGGCGCTCACCGCGCTCGCCTTCGAGGTGCTGCCATCGGCGGCCAACTTTCTCTTTGTCCGGCACGCCGTGGGCGCTCGTCGCCTGCTCGCCGCCTTGCGCGAGCGGCGCATCTTCGTGCGTCACTTCGCCGGTGGGCGCAGCGAGGACTGGCTGCGCATCAGCGTCGGTCAGGCAGCGGAGAACGATGCCCTGCTCGCCGCCCTGCACGACATCATCGCCGTCGCGCCGCCTGCGCCGGAAACAGCACGCTGAACTGGCAACCTTGGCCGAGCGCCGATTTCAGGTGCAGGCTGGCGTGGTGGTTGAGCAGCACGTGTTTGACGATGGCCAGACCGAGGCCGGTACCGCCGGAGGCCTTGCTGCGTCCCGGATCGACACGGTAGAAGCGCTCGGTTAGCCGCGTGTGGTGGCGCGGATCGATGCCGATGCCATTGTCCTGCACGACGAACCAGAGCCCGGCATCGTCCTGATACCAGCGCAGAACAATATGACCGTCGTCGGGCGAGTATTTCACCGCATTGGTGAGCAGGTTCATAAAGGCGCTACGCAGGTCTTCTTCGACACCATGGATGAGCAGTTGCTCATCCATGTCGAGAGCGATGCTCTGATGCTTGTCGGCCCCGTAAGCCAGCGCATCCTGGCGCATGTCGTGCAACATCGCCGGCACGTCGACGGTGCCAGGCAGGGCGCGCGTACGTGTCGTCTCCAGACGTGCCAGGGTAAGCAGATCGTTGACGATGTAGGACATGCGTTGCGTCTGCGCCTGCATCTGCGCCAGCGCCCGCGACCAGCGCAGAGGTAGCTCGTCGCCCTGATCCTGCAAGGCTTCGATATAGCCGGCGAGCACGGTTAAAGGGGTGCGTAGCTCGTGCGAGACATTGGCGACAAAATCCTTGCGCATGGCCTCGAGCTTGTGCAGCACGGTGACGTCCCAACAGATGAGCAATCGGTCATTGCTGCCGAAGCGGGTGATCTCGTACTGCAGATGGCGGCGATGGTCGATGTGCGAAGGCAGGTGCAGGGGCTCGCTGTAGTGACCGGCCTTGAAATAGTCGACAAAGCGCGGATCACGCAGAAAATTGGTCACCTGCTGATTGCGGTCGCTGGCTTTGAGGCCGAGAATGCGTTCGGCTGAGGGGTTCCACCACTCGAGGTTGCCGCGACCATCGATGAGGACCACGGCCTCCTCGAGGGCGGCGATCGAGGTGCGCGCGCGTTCGATGACGTTCTCCAGACGATGCCGGGCGCGTTCCTCGGCTTTCCAGGACTTGATGATCAAGGTCAGCACTTCTTCCCAGAGGGCGCCGAGATAGGTCGCCGGCGCCGTCTCCTGATGCAGCGCACGTGCCTGCATCAGGAGGCGCAGCTTCGACAGGGCGTAGACGTGACGCAGCCAGTTGAGGCTGGCGACGATGAGCATGAAACACCAGGACAGATGCCAGTGCCAGCCGAGCAAGGCGGCGGCGAGCAGGCCGACAACGAAGCGTATGAGCTCGTGGCGCAGTGCCGATGACGCGATCAGGCGGCCGCTCACGAGGCCTCGGTCTTGCCGTCGACCTTGCTCGAGAAGCGGTAGCCGGTGCCGCGCACGGTCTGGATGAAGCCGTCGAAACCGAAGGGCTCGAGCGCCTTGCGCAGCCGCCGGATATGGACGTCGATGGTGCGGTCTTCGACATAGACGTTGCCACCCCAGACCTGATCGAGCATCTGACTGCGCGTATAGGCGCGTTCCTGATGGCTCATGAAAAACTCGAGCAGGCGATACTCGGTCGGTCCCATTTCGACGGCTTTGTCATGCGCGGTGATGCGGTGACTGACCGGATCCAGGCGCAGGCCCTGCACGTCGATGGTGCGTTCGGCGGCGCGATGACTGCTACGGCGCAGGACGGCCTTGATCCGCGAGAGCAGCTCGCGCGTCGAGAAGGGCTTGGTGATGTAGTCGTCGGCGCCTGATTCAAGACCCTGGATCTTGTTGTCTTCTTCGCCCTTGGCGGTGAGGATGATCACCGGAATCTCCTGCGTCGACTCGTCGCGTTTGAGGCGGCGGGCGAGCTCGAGACCGGAGATGCCGGGCAGCATCCAGTCGAGCAGCACCAGACTCGGTCGCTCATCGACGATGAGGTGGTGCGCCTGCTGCGCATCCTCCGCTTCGAGCACCTCAAAGCCGGCCATGTCGAGGGCAATGGCGATCATTTCGCGTATGGCGGCTTCATCATCCACGATCAAGATACGTTCTGCTTTCATCGCTCTCGTGCCGGCGTGATCCAAAGGTGCGGCTATTACAAAGGTATATTATGACATTTCTATTACTTTCGCCGCCGTGTCAGCGCATCTCAGTGGCTCAGCGGCAGCAGATAGCTGACAAAGATGCCGACGAACAGCAGCGCGCCGACACGATGGTTGTCGAGAAAGGCGGCGAAGCAGGCCTCGGGCTGGCGCCCGCGACAGCTCCAGCCTTGCCAGGCAAAGCGCAGCGCGGCGGCGACCAGGGCGAGATCGAAGGGCCAGCGCCAGGCTTGGCTGCGCCCGAGAAGAAAGAGTCCGCCGAGAAACAGGGCCTGTAAAAGGGCGATCATGGTGAGATCGAG
Organism: Pseudomonadota bacterium; assembly: GCA_021851865.1. GTDB lineage: Bacteria > Pseudomonadota > Gammaproteobacteria > Pseudomonadales > Moraxellaceae > JAJZHK01. Next base: position 47,676 of record JAJZBU010000017.1, read on the forward strand.
TTCAGCGAAAAGGATGGCGGTGGAGCGCACGCCGATGCGGACATCGTCGTCACGGTCGACCATGGCGTATTGCGTGTCGTAGGCGACCACCCAGGCCAGGGCGGCGGCGTAGAGCAGCCAGGCGCTGCGGCCGGGCGATTGTCCCTGGGCGACGAAGGCGAGAGGGATGGACCAGCTGAAAGCGGCGCCGAGGATCACCTGCGGCAGATAGGTCCAGCGCTTCATCAGCGGGTAGAGCATGGCCAGGGCGAGGGCCGGCAAAGACCAATAGAAGGTGTGGCGATCCCAGAGCAGCAGCAGGGCGGCACTGGCGAGCAGTAACAGCAGCAACAGGGGCAGCGCCTGCCGCCGCTGCAGCTCACCGGTGGCCAGAGGACGGGCGGCGGTGCGCCGGACCTGGCCATCAAAGTCGCGATCGGCCATGTCATTGACGACGCAACCAGCCGAACGCATGAACACGGTGCCGAGAGCGAAACCGATCAGCACCCGCCAGCCGGGCTGTCCGGCGGCGGCGAGATAGATGGCGATCAGGGTGGGCCAGTACAGCAGCCAGCTGCCGATCGGACGATCGAGACGCATCAGGCGGACGTAGGGATCGACACGGCGGCGCAGCACGGACATCGTCGGCATCATGGTGTTTCTTGCTCCAACCGGTGCAGCAGCGCCGGTAAAAAGGTCTCCCCGACGAGGATAGGGCAGCCGCGTCCCTGGCGAAAGAGGGAGTGGCGGTGCCAGCACCCCGTCACGGTGCGGACGACGCTCGGTTCGCTGCGCTGCAGATGGCGCAGGCGGAAGAGCAGGGCGCCGAGGGGACGCGTTCCGATGTGGGCGAGGTGGCGTGCCCAGCCGTGCAGGGCGGGCAGCGGCAGCAGTGAGGTCGCCTCTACCCAGTCCTGGCCGCAACCGATCAGCCGCACCTGCCGCACCAGGACGGCGCGCCGCCCGGCCTGGGGCAGCAGGCGCCGCTCCGCAGGTCGCAGGGGGCGACGATACTGACGCTGTAGTTCAACGTGCAGATCGCCGGCGGCGAGGCGGGTCAGGGCGGCGGTCAGCGATGCGCGCGACAGCAGCCAGGCGCTGAGAACGGCGTCAGGGCGATGGGATGATGGCGGACGCTGGGGCTGGCCGCCGCCTCGCATCGACACCAGCGCTGCGCGCGATAGCCTGCAGCTATGGAGCATGAGAAAAATTCCAATTGGTCGCAGATCGGCGATGGCGGCTAATCTACACCCGTCGGCCAGCCACGGCCAGAGAGGCAGGAGATGATGATGAACGAGCCCAGCACAACCTTACATAATATCGAAGCAGCCCTGGCCGGCGAAGCCACGGCTTATATGAAATACCGTTATTTTGCCCGCCTCGCGCGCGCCGCTGGTGATGTCGTGACCGCCGAGACCTTCGCGGCGACAGCCGCGCAGGAGATCCATCACGCTTTCGGACACCTGGATCTGCTGTATCCTGCCGCGACGCTGACGCCGGCGCGCATGCTCGAGCTGGCCATCGCTGGCGAGACTTACGAGTACACCACCATGTACCCGGGTTTTCGTGACCAGGCGGCCGCCGAGCACAGTCATGCGGCGCAGGCGGAATTTTCGGCGCAGATCGACGAGTCGCGCGAGCATGCCGCCGCCTTCGCCGCGACCCTGGCTAAGGCTGAAAAACGCTTCGCCGCTCTGGCGAAAGTCGAACAGCGGCACGCTCGCACTTATCAGGAACGGCTACAGAATGTCAATGAGGCCTGAGGCCGCCAGTGCGAGCCCGGCGGTGATTGCAATTTAGCGGTCGGGCTTTTAGCTTATCGCGGGTATGACAGAGAGATGGAGTGAATGACGATGAAAAAATGGCAGTGTTCCGTCTGTGGGTTCATCTACGACGAAGCCCAGGGCATGCCCTGGGATGGCATCGCGGCGGGTACGCCCTGGCAGGACGTCCCCGACGACTGGGTCTGTCCGGACTGCGGCGTCAGCAAAGAAGACTTCGACATGGTCGAGCTGGCGTGAAGCGCGAAGACGATGCTCCCATGCAGACCCTGATCATCGTGGGAACCGGCCTCGCCGGCTACAATCTGGCGCGCGAATGGCGTAAACGCGCCCCGCAGGATCGGCTCATCATGATCAGTCGGGACGCCGGACACAGCTATAGCAAGCCCCTGCTGTCGACCGCCTTTGCCAAGGGCAAGGGCGCCGAGGATCTGGTCATGGCGCGGCGCGAGGCCATGGCCGGGCAGCTCGCCGCCGAGATCCTGACCGCCGAACTGCGCCATATCGACACGGCGGCGCGGCAGATCGAGCTGGCGGACGGACAGCGTCTCGCTTATGACCACCTCGTCCTCGCCCTCGGCGCTGACCCCTTCCGGCCGCCCCTCGCCGGCAACGGCGCCGCATCCGTGCTCTCGGTCAATGATCTCGAGGACTACGCGCGCTTGCGCGCCGCCCTGCAGGGACGACGCAAGGTCCTCATCCTCGGGGGCGGATTGATTGGCTGCGAGTTCGCCAACGATCTGCTGCAAGGAGGGTTCAGCGTCGATCTGGTGGAGCCGGCCGGACGTCTCCTGCCCGCCCTATTACCTGCCGCTGCCGCCAGCGCCCTGGCGCAGGCGCTGACCGATGCCGGCGTGCGCCTGCATCTACACGCCGAAGGATGGGCGGTGGCGGTACATCACCTGGATCAAGGTCTGCGGGTCGAGTTTCGTGACGGCAGCCATCTCGATACCGAAGTGGTGGTTTCGGCCATCGGCCTGCGGCCGCGCATTGCCCTGGCGCAGGCGGCTGGTCTGTCCTGCGCGCGCGGCATTCGCGTCGACCGCTATCTGCGCACTTCCGCTGCGCACGTCTACGCGCTCGGCGATTGCGCCGAGGTCGAAGGTCTCCTTCTCCCCTATGTTCTGCCGCTGATGGCACAGGCGCGCGCCCTGGCGCAGACGCTCAGCGCCATGTCGACGCCGGTGCACTATCCAGCGATGCCGGTGCAGGTCAAGACGAGCGTGTGCCCCGTCGTCGTCGCGCCGGTGGCCGCCGACAGCGTCGGCGAGTGGAGCGTCGCCGGACAGGGCCAGGATCTGCGCCTACTCTTCCATGACAGCAGCGGCCAGTTGCGCGGCTTTGTCCTCCTCGGCCAGGCGGCGGGACAAGCCGCCGACAAGGCCGCCTTGCAAAAGCAGTTGCCGAATTTGTTGCCAGTGGAGTCGGAGCATGAGTGAGTCACCGCGTTCACGCGCCTGGGTCGACGTCCTGCGCCTGCATGCCCTGCTCTGGTATATGGCGCGGCGCATGGAAGCCGCAGCGCGCTACGACCAGGAGTTTCAGGAAAGTCTGTTGCAGCGACGCTTCGTCCTGCAGATCACGGCGGGCAAGAATTACGCCTACTATTTCGCTGCCGCCCAGCAACAAGTGAAAGGCGTCTACGGTCATCATGCCGAGCCGACGCTGACCTTGTGTTTCAGCAGTGCGCGTCTGGCTTTCCAGGTCCTGGCGCGCGGCGGCCAGGAGGCTTTCATGCGCGGCGTGCAGGAGGGGGTGATCACGATGCAGGGTGATCCGGCGCCTTTGTTTTGGCTGGTGAGCGTCGCCTCCCGCCTGCGTCCGCGCTGGCGCCGGCGGCAGCGGATGGATCAACGGTAACGACGAACGAGGACGGTAGCCGTGCAGCGGGCGTGTTGTGGGGCGTCGAAAAGCATGCCCCGCCACACTTTCGGCCATCAGCGCATAAAACAGACAAATTTCTTGTGACACGCCGCGCCGGTCCCCTCGATCATGTCCCCGGGCGTGGTGTAACAGCGCCGGTCACTCTTGCCTCGGGTAGGCATGGTTTGCTGCTCGATCAGGCTGCCATGGTGGGCAACGTGACCATCGCATCATCGCTCAAAGGAGCCATGGTTTCCAGCGTCATATAGCGCGCCCGTTGCACGGCCCACTCGTCGTTTTGCTCCAGGAGTATCGCCCCGACCAGGCGGATGATGGCGGCTTCATTGGGGAAGATCCCCACCACGTCGGTGCGGCGTTTGATTTCACCGTTCAGCCGCTCAATGGGGTTCGTGGAGTGCAGTTTGGGGCGGTGCGCAGCCGGGAAGTTCAGGTAGGCCAGCACGTCCGTCTCCGCCTCGTCCATCAGGGCTGCCAGTTTCGGTACTTTGCCCCGAATCTGATCAGCCACCTGGCGCCACTGGCCTTTCGCCAGCTGCGCATCTTCTTGCGCAAAGGCCGTGGCAATGAAGGCTGAGACGACGCGCCGCCCCTGCTTGCCGGCGTGAGCCAGAACGTTGCGCATGAAGTGCACCCGGCAGCGTTGCCAGGAAGCGTTCAGGATCTTGCTGACCGCTCCCTTGAGGCCCTCGTGGGCATCCGAAATCACCAGCTTCACGCCGCGCAGCCCCCGGCGTGCCAAAGAGCGCAGAAACTCCATCCAGAAGGTTTCCGCCTCCGAGGCATCCACGGTCATGCCCAGGATTTCCCGGCGTCCATCGGTATTGACTCCCACCGCGATGATCACCGCCACCGAGACGATGCGGCCGTCCTGACGAACCTTGACATAGGTGGCATCCAGCCAGATGTAGGGCCAATCGCCTTCAAGGGGGCGGTCCAGGAAAGATTGAACCTTGCCGTCGATCTCCTCGCAGAGCCTCGACACTTGGCTTTTAGAGATACCTGTCATCCCCATGGCCTGGACCAGGTCGTCGACGGATCGCGTCGAGATGCCCTGCACATAGGCTTCCTGGATGACCGCCGTGAGCGCCTTCTCCGTCATGCACCGTGGCTCGAGGAAGCCCGGGAAATAGCTGCCCTTGCGCAGCTTGGGGATGCGCAGCTCCACGGTACCAGCTCGCGTCTCCCAATCTCTGCCGCGGTAGCCGTTGCGCTGGACCTGGCGTTCTCCAGGCTTGCGCTCCCCATGAGCAGCCCCCGTCAGCCCTTCGACTTCC
>JAJZBU010000018.1 GCA_021851865.1 Pseudomonadota bacterium
TGGTGCCATGCTTTTTTGCGGTCATGGTATGGTCCTCCTATGGGACACAGGGTTGGTATTGACGATCTCCCTCATACCATGACCGCTTTCGCAGTCCAAGAATTTGCACATAAGTCAGTACACTACCTCCTGGGCTTCTCCCCAGCCGACACCGTTGCACCTGGATCGTATTCGGCCATGGCCGGCACCGGCGGCCAATGGTCCTCTGTTGGCGACCCGCGCCGCGATAGCTTCACCCCCTTCCTGGCGCATGCCGGAATCCGCACCGGGCTCGCTGACCGTTGGGATATTGGATATCGACTGACAACCGTAGCGCTGCCTTACGCGAGTGTTGGGCCCTCGCTCGGTGCGTCAATCGACGTCAAACATCGCCTGACCAATCGAGACAATCCTTGGCAAATCGCGGTCTTGGCAGGTGTAGGGTATGCCTATCTGGACATTCAAGGACAATCTAGAAGTGCTTGGAGTCCCGGCGTCGATGTGATCGTCAGTCACCGAATTGCATCGGGGTATACCGCATTCTCAGACCTTCGCTACGTCGACACCCAAATACCCTCTGCGAGCGGCGGCGCAAGCGCCAATCACTTTCGTGCCTTAGGCCCTGGCGTAGGGGTGAAGATCAAGCTCAAGGCCAATGTTTCCATCACTCCTGAAATTGGGATCTTCAACTTTAGCGGAAACATCGCCGATCAGCAGGCCAATGGCATCGGCGTTCAGTATGGGGTCGTCCTTGGGTTTGCTTTCTAATCCTTCGCTCATGAACGATCCCTGTTGAGTCGAGGCGCAGAAGGCGCGTGCCCCATCGATCGATGGCCGTCCCCTATCGGCACGAGTTGTCGCAATGCTGCTGGTAGCGGCTGGTGTTTTCACGGTAAAGTCATCCTCATCCCCGCTACGGAGCATACCGATGTCCTGGCCCTACCTGGCTGCCAAATATCTGTCGACGGCCGCCGTCGTCGTCCTGGCCTCGGAACTGGCCAAGCGCAGCGATCGCATCGGAGCGCTGGTCGCTTCCTTGCCCCTGGTGACCGTCATGGTGCTGATCTGGCTACATCTGGAGCGGCAACCGCCGCAGCGCATCACGCTGCACGCATGGTATACCTTCTGGTATGTGCTACCGACCCTTCCGCCTTTCCTGCTCTTTCCGTGGCTCTATCAGAGTTTCGGTTTCTGGCTCGCTCTTCTTTCTTTCATCCTGCTGATTTTGTCCTGCTTTTTCCTCTTCGCCAGCATCTTGCGCCCCTTCGGCCTGCAGCTTCTCTGAAGCGCATGATGATGACGCTCTCAGCTCCCATCCTGTTTTTTCTGGTCTACCTCGGCATGATCCTCGGTGGACTACCCTTTCTGCAGCTCGATCGCACCGGCATCGCCCTGCTCGGCGCCATCGCGCTGATCGCCAGCAACAGCATCAGCGTCACCGCCGCCGTGCATGCCATCGACGCGTCGACCCTGATCCTGCTCTTTTCCTTCATGGTCATCTCAGCACAAATGCGTCTGGGTGGCTTTTACGAGAGCCTCATCCAAAGACTCGAAAGCCTGCCCCTGTCGGCCCCCGGCCTACTCGCCCTGCTCATTGCCCTGGTGGCGCTGCTCGCCGCCATTTTCAGCAATGACGTCGTGTGTCTGGCCCTGACCGCGCCTTTGATCGAGCTTTGTCGTCGCCGCCAGCTGCCGCCCCTGCCTTTCATCTGGGCGCTGGCCTGCGCCGCCAACCTCGGCTCAGCCGCGACCCTGATCGGCAACCCACAGAACATGCTGATCGGACAGACCCTGCATCTGTCTTTTGCGGCTTATTCCGCCATGGCTCTGCCTTCGGTGCTGCTCTCTCTCGTCTTTCTCTGGTTCCTGCTCCGCTCCGGTTGCCAGCCCGTCGCTGCCCTTCCACCCGCCCCGAACGTCGCGATACCGCGTCTGTCCTGGCAAAGCCTCAAGGGGTTGGCCGTGGTCGGTGCGCTGATGCTGTGCATGCTGCTCGGGACGGGTTCGCGCGATCGCTGGGCGCTGATCGGGGCCGGCCTGCTGCTGACCAGTCGCCATCTACATTCTCGTCGCATGCTGGCGCTGGTGGACTGGAACCTGCTGGTCTTGTTCATCGGTCTGTTCATCGTCAACCGCGCTTTGCAGGACAGCGGCTTAAGCGATGACCTGCTCGAACATCTCGCCCACTTCGGCCTCAACAGCCACTCCCTCCCCGGACTTACGACCTTGTGCGTCCTCCTCTCGAGCACCTTCTCGAATGTGCCGGCGGTGATGCTCCTGCTTCCGCACGCCGGACACGCGGGTGCCATCCTCGCTCTGGCCAGCACCTTCAGTGGCAATTTTCTGCTCATGGGCAGCATCGCCAATCTCATCGTCGCTGAGGCGGCACGCGCTCAGGGCGTGACCGTCAGCGCCCGCGCCCACGCCCGTATCGGCATTCCGCTGAGTCTGTTTTCCCTGGCGAGCATGCTCCTCATCGCGCCGATCCAGGGCATGCATCTATGATGCTGCGCTCAGCTCCAGAAATAGCTGCGATGGTTGATTTCGATGTGATCGGCGACGTAACTGGCGATGGCCGCCACGGTCATCTTTGGTGGGACGGTGAGGCTTTGTGGTAGAACACTGGCGTCGACGATGAACAGACCGTGCAAATCATGCAGCTCACAGACCTCATCGACGACAGAACTGAAGGGGTCCGTACCCATACGGCAGGTTCCCTGCGGCTGCAAAGAAGCGACGCGCAGGCTGTACATGCCCATCGGCTCATAACGGATCTTGGCGACCGCCTGATCGAGATCGAAGACCGAATGCACCTCGGTCGTCTGGAAGGTCGGCAAACGCACCGCGACCGCACCGGCCGCAAAGAAGATGCGCGCCGCAGCGGCGATGCCGCGCTTGAGGTCATCCAGATTCTGATGACTGAGGTTCCACTGGATATTCTTGTGCGGATCGTGCGTCGTCCCGGAACTGAACACCGAACCCTGCCCTTCATCCTGAACAAACACCTGCAGCATGGCGTAATAGCGATAGTCACCCATGAAAGCCATATGGGTGTGCCCGACACCGAGGCCACCGGTGGAAAGCAACTGCACCGGCGCCGGCAAACCCGACATCATCAGAATCTTGCCGTCGTGTGGCCCGAGGAACTGATCGACGTAGACGCCTGACAGCGCCCCACGCCAGCCATAGACGGGTTGCGGAAAGCGTCCGACCATCGAGACGAAGGGGTTGAGGTAGAGATTGTGCCCAAGTGCACCTGACTGCATGCCCAGCCCACTGCGCTGCAGAAGCAGGGGCGTCTGCACGGCGCCCGCCGCCACCACGACGACCTGCGCGTCGATGCGCATCTGCGCGACGATTTCATTGGAGTCAGGATCGATGACATTGGCCAGAACACCCGAGGCACGGCCATGCGTGGTCAGAATCTGGGTGGCGTGACAATCCGAGAAAAAGCGTGCCCCCATGGCCGCAGCCCAGGGCAGGTAGGTGACCAGGGTCGACTGCTTGCGGTCGGTCATGCAACCGGCCAGACAATGCCCGGTCAAGGCGCACTGCTTCACCGTGCGCGCCAGCGGCTTCCAGGACCAACCGAGATCCTCGCAGCCCTGCACGACCTTGTTGGCGCACTCATTGATTTCATGCGGTTCGTTGATATGGACGGAAAGACGTCTTTCAACCTTCTCATAGAACGGACGCAGCCGCTCCGGTGCCATGGCCTTCAAACCCAGGGTTTTCGCCCAGTGCTGCAGAACATAGTCGGGGGCGCGGAAGGCCACCCCAGCGTCGATGACGGTCGACCCGCCGATTCCCGTCCCCTGAAAGACCGGCACGTCGAAGGTGGTGTTGACCTGCAGGGCGCCGTCGACGTAGCTGCGCTGGATGGTTTCAGCCATGTCCTCATTCATCTGGGCGCTCGCTACATAACGCCCCGACTCAAGAACGATGACGCTACGCCCCTGGCGCGCGAGTTCGAAGGCCATGACCGCGCCACCGGCTCCCGAACCGATGACCACGACATCAGCATTGAGACGCAAGACCTTCTCGATATGATCGCGCGCCTGAATGACCGGCAGTCCGTCCTTGGGCACTTCATGGAATTTCATCGCTCACTCATCCCTTACTCGTTATGCTCGCACCGCCCGCGCGACCGTGCGCGATGGTGACAGGATCACAGGTCGGTCGGCATGGGCGCATTGCCCAGCTTGCGCACACCCCATTTCACGGACACAGGACCATCGTAATCGAGATAGGGATTGACCCGCTGATCACGCCAATAAGCCAGGGCGACGACAGACTTGAGAGCGGTGATGAGGCCGCGCTGGAAGAAATAGCCATGCTGCCACTTTTCCATATGCGCCAGGGCGGCATCGTCCGACATGCCAGAAAAACGACTGAGTCGATAACCTGGACTGAACTCAAAAATCTTGCCCGCGAGATTGATGTTGGCTCGCACCGGTTTGCTGACGTGACTGATCATGAGATCGATGTTCTGCATCACCGGGATGTCCACCGTCGAGGGCATACCCAAGACCTCCGGATGCAAAAACACTTCGCGTATCTTGTTGAGCACGCGATATTCGAGCGGCGACAGAAAACGAATCTCTGAAGGCACGGCGATGAATTCATCGGCGATGGCATCCCGCCATGTGCCGCACAACACGGCGACCCCCGCGACCGCCCCCAGGCCACGACGCAGGAAAGTGCGCCGCGACAAGGGCGCCAGCTGTTCCTTCAGCACCGACTCGAGATCCTCGTTAAGCACCATGCCTCCGCATGACCGCGCTCTTCGTCGGAGAAGCGCGGCCATCATCTGATTTTGTTCATTATTGTGGCCCACCACAGGCGGGCGGAAAGCCCACTGAGTGTACTGCAAGTACCCTGGAAACCCTAGACACGCAGCCGGGCTCATTACAAAAATGCAAAACTTGCCTCACCAGCCACAGTGTTGCCGCCAGATCTGACGGCGCGCGCGATAGGGATCCTGCTCGAGATGTGAATCTTCGGCGAACACCTGCACCCAGGACTGCTCTCCATAAGCCGGCCAACTCGCCGCCGGGCGACCTTGGCGGGCAAAGTGACCCCAATGATCCTGCATGAGACGGGCGAGTTGCTGCGCAGCGGCGCTTGGTCCCGCAAAAAACTGCCCCAGAGGCGCCTCGAGGGTGGCGAAAATGAAAGGCAAATCGACGATGTGGCAGGCGCCAAGACGGCGTAGACCAGCGCAGGGCCAGTCCATACGATAGACCCAGGCGCGGTCGCGAATACGTTCGGCGAGACGCAAGCTGCTCATGGTGAAGATGCGATCGCTCTCGAACAGGATCATGCGTGCGTCAGCGCTCTGCTCGGGCAGAAGGTCTTCATAGGCCTGCGCCAGGGCCTCGGCACGCGTCGGCACACCACGGCGTACCAATGCGCGCCAGTCTTCCTGCTGATAGACCTGCGCATCCGTCTTTCTCCCCCCCAGCAACTCCGGATGGTAGAGAAAGATCGACCATTCATCGCGCGTCGAACCGATCAGCAGGGGGCGCTCATCGATATCGGCGGTCAGAGCGGTCTGTGTCAGCAGGTCGTCATCGATATACGGCAGGGCCGGCATGCCGTACTGCATGATCTGCACGGCCTCGAGGCCGCGCGGCAGCAGACAACGCAAGCTGCTGCGCTGCAGGCGCAGCCACTCCGACCAGCTCGCCTGCTGCAGCACCTGCGGCGAGGCGAGCGCGGTCAACAGCTCGGCGCTGACCCGTTGCGCGACCTCAGCGCGATAAACGTGGTCGGCGCTACCACTTTGCACGATGGCGCGATGAAACAGGTCTTTCGCCGCCGGGACGGCGAGCAAAGTGGCGACGGCCATGCCGCCTGCCGATTCACCGAACAAGGTGACGGCGCCAGGGTCGCCACCGAAGCTGGCGATATTCGTCTGCACCCACTGCAAAGCCAGCAGTAAATCGCGCAAACCGCAATTGCTGTCGGCGGCCAGCTCCGGATAAGCGCGCCAATCGCCAAACCCAGCCAGACCGAGGCGGTAGTTGACGCTGACGACGACCACATCCTGCTGCCGGGCGAGATGCTCGGCATCGTACAGACGCTGGGCATTGCTGCCGCTCCAATAGCCGCCACCGTGGATCCAGACCATGACGGCACGGCGCCCGTACACATCCGGGCTCCAGACATTGAGATGCAGACAGTCTTCGCCCCAGGCACCGATGCCGAGAAAATCCGGGCTCTCCTGCGGCGCCGCCGCGCCCCAGGATACGGCCGGACGAATCCCGGCCCAGGGGCGGCGCGACAAAGGCGCGCGCAGACGCCGCTGCGCTGTCAGCGCCTCGGCGTAAGGTATCGCCAAAAACCTCACTCCGCCCTGCTGACAGGCCTCTCCCTGCAGCGTTCCGGCCGCCGTCTCGACGCGTATGACTTGCGACATCCTCACCTCTCCCCCTACCATCTGTCACGACGGGATATCGACAGCTCCCGACACCTTTATATACTGCCGCAGCGCGCGACCCAGGATGTCCAATTTTCGATGATGCCAGCTCTTCCTCCCCTTCCCCCTCTTCCCAAACCCGGCCAATACAGCTATTGGCAAGGCCTGCCAGGAGCCGCCCTGGGTCACACCCTGGCACAAATAGCGGCCGATTCAGAGCAATTGCTGTTCGCCCTCTGCAAAGATAGCGCGCAAGTCCATCGTCTGGCACGGGAATTAGGTTTTTTTCTCAGCGATCCGGCCCTCCCCTGCTGCGTCTTCCCGGACCGGGAGACTTTGCCCTACGATCGTTTCTCGCCACACCAGGACATCCTCTCCGAACGCATCGCGACCCTCGCCCGGCTGCCACACATGCAGCGCGGCATCGTCCTCGCCGCGGTCAATAGTGTCATCGTTCGCCTGCCACCCGTCGGCCATATCCAGGTCCAGGCCATGCCTCTGGCCCGTGGCCAGCGACTGCATCTCGAAAGCCTGCGGCAACAGCTGCAATCCATCGGCTATCGCTGCGTCGACTGCGTTTATGAACACGGTGACTTCGCCATCCGCGGCGCCATCATCGATCTTTTTCCGATGGGCGCCGAGCAACCCGTGCGCATCGAAATGTTCGATGATGAAATCGACACCTTGCGTCTTTTCGACATCACCTCGCAAAGATCGACCGGTGTGATCGAGCGCTTTGAACTCCTCCCGGCGCGCGAATGCCCGCTCGACCGTTCTGCGATCGCCCGCTTTCGCGAACAATGGGAAAGCCACATCGGCGTCAATCCACGCCACATCCCTTTGTACCAAGACGTCATGCAAGGTTTGCACAGCGCTGGTCTGGAGTCTTATCTCCCGCTCTTTTTTGGCGAGACGGCGACCTTCTTCGACTACCTGCCGGAACGCTGCATCATCTTTCATGATCATGAATTACCGCAGCTGCTGACCCAGGCATGGATCGACATCGAACAGCGCCATGAAGATCTGCGGCATGATCAGGAACGCCCCTTGCTGCCCCCGGCTACCCTCTATCTACGCGACAGCGAGATCTTCGCCAAAATCAAACCTCGCGCCAGGATACGTCTGCATGGCCCAGAGGCGGTCGACGCACAGGACTGTGGCTATCTACCTCCGCCCTCGCTGCCTGCGCCGGCGCATCAACCACAGGCGCTGGCCGCCTTGCAAGCCTATGTGCAGCAGGCCAGCGATCGCCGCATCCTGCTCACCGCCGAAACCGCCGGCCGCCGGGAGGCTCTGCGCGAGCAACTCGCCCAGACGCCGCTACAGGCGCGCCTGTGTGACGACTGGCCAAGCTTTCTGAGCAGCACGGAAGCGCTGATGTTGAGCATCGCGCCGCTCGACGCCGGCATGCGCGCCCCTGGTCTTGAGATCATTGCCGAAGCGCAGTTGTTTGGTCAGCGCGTCATGCAAAGACGACGGCGCCACGCGCAGCAGGGCTTTCAGGAAGACATGGCGCTGCGCAGTCTGGCGGAATTGCAGATCGGCGCTGCCGTGGTGCACATCGAGCACGGCGTCGGCCGCTACCTCGGTCTCGTCAGCCTCGCTGTCGAAGGTCAGATGCAGGAGTTCGTGCAACTGGAATACGCCGATCAGGCCCGCCTCTATGTCCCGGTGGCCCAGATGCAGCTGATCGCGCGCTACGTCGGCGCGAACGACGCGCAGATTCCGCTGCACCGTCTCGGCAGCGATCAGTGGCAAAAAGCCCGCCGGCAAGCGGCGGAAAAGATCCATGACGTCGCCGCTGAACTGCTCGACGTCTATGCCCGTCGCGCCGCTCGCCCCGGTTACAGCTATCGTCTGCGCGACATCGACTACGACAGCTTCGCCGCTGAATTTCCTTTCGAGGAAACCGCCGATCAGGCCCAGGCCATCACTGCCACCCTCGCCGACATGGCGCAGGAGCGACCGATGGACCGCTTGGTCTGCGGCGATGTCGGCTTCGGCAAGACCGAGGTCGCCATGCGCGCCGCCTTTGTCGCCGTTCAGAACGCGCGTCAGGTGGCGGTGCTCGTCCCCACCACCTTGCTGGCGCAACAACATTACGAATCGTTTCGCGACCGTTTCGCCGCCTGGCCGGTCCATATCGAAGTCATTTCGCGCTTCCGCTCGGCGGCGGAGATCAAGGTCATCCTGGACGATCTCGCCAACGGCAAAGTCGACATCCTCATCGGCACGCACAAACTCCTGCAAAGCAACGTCGTTTTCCGCCAGTTGGGGCTAATGGTCGTCGATGAGGAGCATCGTTTCGGCGTCAAACACAAAGAGGCACTGAAACAGCGACGCGCCGACGTCGACATGCTGACCCTGACCGCCACGCCGATACCGCGCACCCTGAACATGGCGCTGGCGTCACTGCGCGATCTTTCCATCATCAGCACGCCGCCGGCGCGCCGCCTGGCGATCAAGACCTTCGTGCGCGCCCAGCAAAGATCGGTCATCAAAGAAGCCGTCCTGCGCGAACTACTGCGTGGCGGACAGGTCTACTATCTGCACAATGAGGTCGAGAGCATCGAGCGTTGTGCCCAGGAGCTCGGCAGCGAGCTTCCCGAAGCGCGCATCGCCATCGCGCATGGCCAGATGCGCGAACGCGAGCTGGAACAGGTGATGCAGCAGTTCTATCACAAGCAGTTCAATGTCCTGGTCTGCACCACCATCATCGAAACTGGCATCGACATTCCCTCGGCCAACACCATCATCATCGAACGCGCCGACAAGCTCGGTCTGGCGCAATTGCATCAGCTGCGTGGTCGTGTCGGGCGCTCGCACCACCAGGCTTACGCCTATTTGCTCACTCCGCCCGACAAGAAAGCGATGAGCGTTGACGCCGAAAAACGTCTGCAGGCGATCGAGCAGGCGCAGGATCTCGGCGCCGGCTTCATCCTCGCCAGTCAGGATCTCGAGATCCGCGGCGCCGGCGAACTGCTCGGCGATGAACAAAGCGGCGGCATCCAGGCGCTCGGCTACAGCATGTATATGGAGATGCTCGACCGTGCCGTACAGGCCATTCGCGCCGGCCACACCCCGCAAGCGGATGAGCCGCTGGCCTTGCACGCCGATATCCAGTTGCGCCTCCCCGCACTGATTCCCGACGACTATCTCGCCGACGTGCAGATGCGTTTGGTCTTCTACAAACGCCTGGCGCATACCAAAAGTGCCGAAGAACTGCAGGAGTTGCGCACCGAGATGATCGATCGCTTCGGCCTTTTACCGCCTGCCGTACAAAATCTTTTCGCCGTGCACACGTTGCGCCAGCGCGCCGAGCGTCTCGGCATCGTTCATATCGACGCACACGCCGAAGGCGGTCGCCTGGATTTCTCGCCGCAAACGAGCATCGAACCGAAGAAGCTGATCGATCTGATCCAGAAGCAGGCGCGCACTTACAAACTCGAAGGCTCAATGCGCCTGCGTTTCTTTCATCCGCAACTGGAACCCGATGCGCGCCTGCGCTTCATCGAAAACCTGCTGCAAGCGCTCAGTTGATGCGTTCGGCGCGCAAGCGCTGCACACACTGGCAGGCGGCGGCGTAATCCGGATGCTGCTGCTGCGCCGGCCAGTGCATGCGAAAATGCCCGCGCAATCCCTGCAGCCGTTGTGTGGCGGCGGCGTTGCGGCGGTCGCCCTGGCGCTGCAAATGCGCCAAGGTCTGTTCGGCCGCGGCGCGATCGTTGCAGACGAGGACCATATCGCAACCCGCCGCGATGGCGAGATCCGTCCTTTCCTGCACCGAGCCGTAATGCACCGCGCCACGCATGCTCAGATCATCGCTCAGGATGGCGCCCTGATAGCCGAGACGCGTGCGCAGAACGTCCTGTAGCCAAAATGACGAAAACCCGGCGGGACGTTCATCGACCTGGGCATAAAGGACGTGCGCCGGCATGACGCCGCGCAACACCGAAGCTAGGGCCTTGAACGGTTGCAGATCATACTGCTCGATCTCGGCCCAGGAACGATGGTCGATCGGCAAATCGAGATGCGAATCGGCCGCCACCGAACCATGTCCGGGAAAGTGCTTGCCGGTCGCCGCCATACCCGCCGCCTGCATGCCGGCGATATAGGCCTGCAGCACAGCTATCGCGATCGTCGGATCGGCGTGAACAGCGCGGTGTCCGATGATCTCACTGACGCCGGGATTGAGATCGAGCACCGGCGCGAAACTGATGTCGATACCCAGAGCCAAGACCTCACTCGCCATCAGCCAGCCCACCCGATGCGCCGCCGTCAGCGCCTCCTCGGGAGAGCGTTCATAGAGCGCACCGAACACCGCCATCTCCGGCAGAATCTGGAAGCCTTCGCGCAGACGCTGCACGCGCCCCCCTTCCTGATCGACGGCGAGAAGAAGGTCGGGACGACGGCGACGTATTTCGTGCACCAAGCGCATGAGCTGCTGCGGGTCCTCATAATTGCGCGCAAAAAAGATCACCCCGCCGACTTCGGCCTGCGCCAGAAGATGCATCTCTTCACGACGCAAGTGGCTACCCTCGAGATCCAACATCAAAGCACCGCTGCTCATCACCCTGACTCCTGCTCACCTGGACCACCATTATACGTCGAGCATCGTCCCGCCCGGCATCCCCCAAGGTCAAGACGCGGTCAGACCCGAGCGCGACGACAGGATGGGTCGCAAAGCTCGCCGCGAAGAGAAAAATTCAAGACAAAGATGCACAGATCTGGTTGTTGATGCACGGGTGTGTGCATATACTTGCACGCAGCCGTACGGCCTCCGTCGGCCCTTGATCTGGCAACTGGAAAAAGCAATGCCCGCGCCCCGCTACCCCCGCAAGTTTCTGGGATTGGCCTTCATCTCCGTGGCCCTCGTGTTCACCGGTGGATTCACCTCCTCGACGCAGCCGAGTACCGCTTTCACCGAGCTGACACCGACCGCCCAGGAATCGGCGGCAGCCGTCGATGTGGCCAAGGACCTGGTGCATTACAGCTACCTGCACCCGAGCCTCGATAGCCATTTTTCCAGCAAGGTCTTCGATCGCTATCTCAAGGATCTCGACCCCAGTCGCAGCTATTTCTATGCCACCGACATCAAGAGCTTTGAGCCCTACCGCAACACCCTGGCCAGTGCCCTGCGCCACGGTGACCTGCACGCGGCCTTTTTGATCTACAACCGCTTCCAGCAGCGCATGATCGAAAGACTCAATTTCGAACTCAGCCTCGTGCAGTCGCAGTCGCTGATGAGCTTCAAGCGTGAAGATTGGGTGGAAACCGATCGTGAGCATGCGCCATGGATCACCTCGCCTTCCGCCATGAACCATCTCTGGCGGCAGCGCGTCAAGGCCAGCGAACTCAGCCTGAGCTTGGCCGGCAAGGCCCCCGCCGACATCCTCAAGCTGCTCGGCAAGCGCTATCAGAGCCAGCTCACCCATCTCTATCAGGCGCACGCTGACGACGCGTTCCAGATCTACATGGACGCGTTGACCGAAAGCATCGATCCGCACACGGAATACTTCACCCCGCGTGTGTCCGAAAACTTCAACATCAACATGTCCCTGTCGCTCGAAGGCATCGGCGCCGTCTTGCAGACTGAAGATGAATACACCAAGGTGGTGCGCTTAGTCACCGGCGGTCCCGCCGACAAAGGTCACGCCCTCAAGCCCGGCGATCGTATCGTCGCCGTCGCCCAGGCGAATGGTGATTTCGTCGATGTCGTCGGCTGGCGTATCGACGAGGTCGTCGATCTCATCCGCGGCCCGAAAGGCTCGCTGGTGCGCCTGCAAATTCTTCCCGCCGGCAGCCATGACGAACACCTGACGCGCACGATCAGCATCGTTCGCAACACCGTCGCCCTGCAGGATCAGGCGGCGAAAAAACATGTCATCGAGATCACCCGACAAGGCGTCAAACACCGCATCGGCGTCATCGTCCTGCCGACTTTCTACGCCGATTTTCAGGCTGAACAGGACGGCAACCCCAACTATCGCAGCACCACTCGCGATGTGCGTGCCCTCATCGAAGACCTCAAGCAACAGCAGATCGACGGTCTCATCATCGACTTGCGCAACAATGGCGGCGGTGCCCTGCAGGAAGCCAATAGCTTGGTCGGCCTGTTCATCGATACCGGCCCCACCGTCCAGGTGCGCAGTTCGACTGGACAGGTTGAAGTCCTCGGCGACACTGACGAAGGCATGAGCTACAGCGGCCCTCTGGTCGTCCTGGTCAATCGCTTGAGCGCCTCCGCCTCGGAGATCTTTTCCGGCGCCATTCAGGACTATCAGCGTGGCCTGATCATCGGCTCGACCACCTTCGGTAAGGCCACCGTCCAGGCTCTGCGCGACGTTGGCTATGGCCAGGTCAAGATCACCGAAGACAAGTTCTATCGCATCTCGGGAGAGTCCAACCAGAATCGTGGCGTCATTCCGGACATCCTCTTCCCCAGTCTCATCGATGACAAGGATATCGGCGAGAGCGCCTTGCCCAACGCCATGCCCTCCGACAGTATCAGCCCGGTCAACTACCAGACCTATTTTGACCTGAAGTCGATCCTGCCGACCCTGCGCAAGGAAGACGCCGTGCGCGCGGCCCAATCGCCTGACTTCAACTACACGCGCGCAGAAGCGGCACTGCTGCGCACGCAACGCGGCAAGACCCGCCTGAGCCTGCAGGAAAGCGAACGTCGTCAGGAACAAAATAGCCTCGACGCACAGCAGCTGGCCATCGAAAATGCCCGCCGTCAGGCGAAAGGAGAGGCGCCGCTCAAGACCCTCGAGAGCCTGAACAACGACGCCGACAATACCGAGAGCGAGCCGAGCGACAGCGACATCCAGAAAGATGGCTTCGTACATGAAGCCGGTGAGGTCATCCTCGACTGGACGCAGGCGATGAAGAACCAGAAAGCGCCGACCCTCGAGAGTGCTCCGGTAGCCAGCCGCCGCTAACGCGGCGGGGCGAGCTTCACTCGGTCGCCTGCGTCTGCACGCGACCCGCCGCCCTGACCCTGCCCTCGGCGTCGACGACGCGCAGATGATAGCCGTCGACGACATCCACCTCCGGACTCACTTGCACCTGCAAGGAACCGGAGGGCAAGGGAATCGGGCGCAGAAAGCGCAGATCCAGCTCATACACCGCCATGGACTCCTGCAGACACTCATAGGTGCGCGCAAAAAGACCGAGTCCCTGTAGCACCGTGCGGCCAAAAGCCGACTTGCGTCCGATGGCGTCGATCCAGTGAATGGGATTGAAATCACCGGTCAGAAGAGCAAACTGAAAGCCATCATCGGGTTCAGCGTGCCAGACCCCGAGCGTCTGCCAGCTCTCCACCTGAACCCGCGCCGAACGCAAAACCGCACGCCGTGCCGCCGGGCTGAGAAAAGTCGTGTGCAAGGTCGCCTCGACCAAATCGTGGCGCTGCTTGGTGCCGGTGACGATGCGCACGTCGAGATCGGCCCGCCCCTGTTCCTCGCGCATGGAATGCAAACTGGCGCGCACGACGAGCGGAGCGTCGAGCGGCAGAGGCCCATTGCATCGCATATGCACCCCCTGATTGATGATGTCAACCAGGTCGTACTTGGATTGCTCGATCACCTGCAAGGCCAAGGGCAAACCCCACTGGGCAAACATATGCGGTGGCAACACCCCCTCTTCCTGTCCTCCCGACCAAGCGATGTAGGCGCGCACCAGCTCGATCGGCAGGGGGCAGTGAATGGCAGCAAGATCCTCAAATTCGGCCGGATTTTGCGAAGGCCGCACGAACGGCAGCCAAGAGCGCGCGAAAGCACGGCTCCAGGCGCGCAGCATGGGACCCTGGTAACGAATGAGTGACAATGGAATGGAGCGAGTCGACACGGCAACCCCTCATCGTTCGAATTGGCGTGATCAGGATCACTATATTGATTCAATAATAAATCATTTGACGGCCTTCAACCACCCCTAAAAGCCGAGCCCCTATCAAACTTGTTTACAACTCGGACACGTTTCCGCAGGACAGCTCCCCCGACACCCCTCATACTGCAGTCATGAAGATTGCGGGAGTGCCGCGATGATGAACACCAGCCGTGTCACCCCAGCTCAGGGCAGCGATAAGTTCTTTCTTGTGCCGGAGCCGTGGAACCTCGAAGGTAGCGCCTTTTTCGACGCCGAAGGTCATGAAATTCCGATGACTCAGGAAATGATTCTGCGCGCCTGCGAAGATCTACTGCAACGCCTGGACTCACGCCGCCTCGATTGAGTACAGCGAGCGACCCTCGCCTCCCCCCCCTCTCAGGGGGGCTTCCCCCCTCCCCTCAAACCTCGATGAACATCGTCCGGAAGTAGCTGACGAAGTCGATGATCTCCTGCTCCTTGAGCTGGCTGAAAATCTGTCGTATCGATGACTGTGAGCCACTCTGGATCGAACTACCGCCAACAGCAGCGGCCTTGCGCGCGATAAAGCCGAGCTCGAGGATCTGGGTCGGCTCGTCATAAAAGTGATAATGCGCCAGTTCAGAAAAGCTCAGCATGGCGTCGCGCAGAGCCATACGTTCCTCTTCGACGTGTCCCTGATCGATACGGTGGAAGACGTGTTCGAAGCGGCTGGCGAGGTCCACGGGCAAGGGAAAGCAGATGTAATCGCGATCCTGGCCATCTTCTGAGCGCACCAGTCGACGCGACTTGACGAAGGCGAGCAGAGGCAGCAATTCTTCATTACTGCGCTTATGCAGGGTCTGCCGAATCAGAACATGCACCGTCGCTTTGATCACGCCGGCCAGCTTCTCCATGATACGCGCCGCCAGATGCCCACCCTCCATATTCTGCACCATGTTGAGAAGCAGTGTCTGGATCACGACATCGGCGAAGCCGTTGGCTACCTTGACAAAAAGATCGCTCTGCGCGGCGGGATGATCTTGCTCGAAATTGGCCAGAAGCTGCACGCTGTCCTGTTGCAGACGGTCACCGGCGGGAAACGCAAAATAGAGACTCACGACATATCCTCTCTGACGGGAAGTAGCATCTTAGAGTCGTACTAAGGCGATCTCTAGGACCGCCGTGACAACTCACGCAGGTCTATTCGATCAAGCCTGCGGGTGCTCGGTGAGTTCGGGATCACTGAGCAGGAAGGTGTCGAAATAATCGGCCAGACCCTTGAGTTCGCTCTGGGTGAGCGACGGGATCATCTTGTTCATCGCCGCATGGGCGCCTTTGAAAATCGTCATGCGCGCGACGCTGGATGCTTTGCTCATGATGAAGCCCAAGGGTAGAGCTTTGACGAAATCGTCGTAATAGCCTTGCACTGCTTGGTCGACGAATTCTGACATGGCGATGCGCAACTCTTCGCGATTGGCCTCTCCACGACCAGCGTCGATCTCGAGAAACACCATCTCGAAGCGGGTGCGCAAGGAGTCGCTCAGCGGAATGGCGACGTACACGGACTGACCACGGTAACGCCGACGCGCATGGATATAGGTCGCCGCCTGCGCCAGTTCGGCATTGCTGCGCTTGGCAAGGAGCTGACGTAGAAGAACGTGCATGGTGCCACGCAGAAGGGACGCCAACTGCTCGAGGATACCTGACTTACTTCCCGTCGCCTTGACCAGATCGAGCAGAATGGTCTGAAGCACGGCGTCGGTGAACTCAGCCGACATCTTGACGTACAGCTCCCACTGCGGAGCAGGATCGTGACGATCGAGGCGATCCAAGACCGTTTCAAGATCAAGAGCGAGGCTCGGGGCGGTTGGAAAGGCAAAATAAGCGCTCATACGCGTATCCCTATGCTGGCGAGAGGCGCCATTGTCGCAGTTCCTGACCAAAGAGCAAGAGCCCGTTTCATGCTACCTTGGTCACTGAACTCAAACCCGGCCGACCCCCACGACGGTGTCGGCCGCTAGGACTTACCGATCAGTCGCCCATATGCGCGATGATGGCATCACCAAACTCGGAGCAACGCAAAAGCTGCGCATCCGGCATCAGACGCTCAAAGTCATAGGTCACCGTCTTGGCGGAAATCGCACCGCTCATTCCCTTGACGATGAGATCGGCCGCCTCACCCCAGCCGAGATGCCGCAGCATCATTTCAGCCGAGAGGATGATGGAACCGGGGTTGACCTTGTCTTGACCTGCATACTTGGGCGCCGTCCCGTGCGTCGCTTCGAACATGGCCACCGAGCCGCCGATGTTGGCGCCGGGAGCGATGCCGATACCGCCGACTTCAGCCGCCAGAGCGTCGGAGATGTAGTCGCCATTGAGGTTCAAGGTGGCGATCACCGAGTATTCTGCCGGACGCATGAGAATCTGCTGCAAGAAGGCGTCGGCGATGACATCCTTGATGATGATGTCATGACCGTTGCGCGGATTTTTGATGCGCATCCAGGGGCCACCATCAATGAGCTCGCCATCATAGCGTTCCTGCGCCAGTTCATACCCCCAGTCGCGGAAAGCTCCCTCGGTGTACTTCATGATGTTGCCCTTGTGCACCAGGGTGACCGAGGACTTGTCATTGTCAATGGCGTACTGGATGGCCTTGCGCACCAAACGTTGCGTCCCATCCTTGGACACCGGCTTGATGCCGATGCCACAGTGTTCGGGAAAACGGATCTTGGTGACGCCCATCTCTTCCCGCAGGAAAGCGATCATCTTGATCGCTTCAGGGCTATCCGCCTTCCATTCGATGCCGGCATAGATGTCTTCCGAGTTTTCTCGAAAGATCACCATGTCGGTGAGTTCCGGGTGGTGTACCGGGCTCGGCACGCCATCGAACCAGCGCACCGGGCGCATGCAGACATAGAGGTCGAGTGCTTGGCGCATGGCGACATTGAGCGAACGGATGCCGCCACCGACTGGGGTCGCCAGCGGCCCCTTGATGCTGACCACATAATCACGCAGGACGTCCAGCGTCTCTTCCGGCAACCAAACATCCGGCCCATAGACACGGGTGGCTTTTTCACCGCAAAAGACTTCCATCCACGAGATGGCGCGCTGATGACGGTAGGCCTTCTGCACAGCGGCGTCGACCACCTTGATCATCACCGGACTGATGTCCGCTCCGATACCATCCCCTTCGATGAACGGAATGATCGGAAAATTTGGTACATTAAGGGACAAGTCGGCATTTACGGTGATTTTGTCACCATCAGCCGGCACCTTGATCTTTTGGTATCCCATCAACTTGGTACTCCCTAGACTTACGTTTTTGACGAACCGGGCGCGCACAGTATAGCCTCAAAAGCGCCATCATTGGAGTGACAAGAGGCGCCGCCTACGTATCATGTTGATCATGTTCAATAAACCTTTTCAGGTGCTGAGTCAGTTCTCAGCCAGCGCCGACAAACTGACGCTGAAGGACTTTATCGCCGTGCCGCGCGTGGTTCCGGCGGGACGTCTCGACTATGATTCTGAGGGCTTGTTGCTGCTCACCGACGATGGTCGCCTGCAGCACCAGATCAGCCATCCAGACAAGCACTGGAGCAAGACCTACTGGGTACAGGTCGAAGGTCAGGCCGACGACGCGATGCTGGCACCTTTACGCCAGGGCATCAGCCTGAACGATGGCCCGACACGCCCGGCACAAGCCCGGGTGATCGCTGAACCCGACGATCTCTGGCCGCGCACCCCGGCGATACGATACCGCGCCCATATCCCGACATCCTGGCTCGAAATCAGTATCAGCGAAGGCCGCAACCGCCAAGTGCGACGCATGACGGCGCACATCGGTCTACCGACCCTGCGTCTCGTCCGCGTCGCTATCGGTCCTTATCATCTGGGGACACTGCCGTCGGGAGAGTGGCAGACCCTGCCTGAGCCCAGCGCTGACGCGCCTGTTCATCGCTGGCGCGCGCCGACACCCAGTGCTCTCCCGCAGCGCCGACCGCCTTTTTCCAAAAAGGCGCCTCGGTCTTGAGCAGATCCATGATGAATTCAACCGCCATGAACGCGGCCTGACGGTGTGCCGCGGTGACACCGACCCAGACGATGTTCTCACCCAGTTGCATCGACCCAATTCGGTGCACAACACCTGCCGCCAGCAGGGGCCAGCGCGCAGCGGCGGCGGCCAGAATGTCGCCGAGGGCGCGCTCGGTCATGCCGGGATAGTGTTCCAGAGTCAGTCCTCTCACTCCCCCGTCCGGGTCGGCGCGCACCAAGCCGACGAAACTGACCCGGGCACCGGCGGCGTCGCCACTACGCCCGAGCAAGGCCGCGTCTTCGGCGGCGACATCGATCGCGGTATTTTGTATGCGCACCTGCAAGGCCGACGCTGACATGCGCTACCCACCAGTCACAGGAGGAAAAAACGCCACCTCATCACCATCGCCGAGTTTTTGCGCACGCGTCGTCATGCACTGGTTGACGGCGACCATGAGCACCGGATCACACAATTGACCACGCCAGGGCTCGCCACGCTGCTGCAACAACTCGATCAGCTCAGTGACCCGCAGAGGAGTGGCCACTTCCAAAGTTTCCTCGGCACAGCCTAGTTGCTCACGCAGACGCGCAAAGTACTTGATTGCAAGACGCATGAATCAGAGCTCCTGACGTCGCCAATGGCCAGAGCGTCCACCACTTTTTTCCAGCAGTGCGACCTGTTCGATCAGCATGCCGCGATCCACGGCCTTGCACATGTCATAGATCGCCAATGCCGCGACACTGGCCGCACACAGCGCCTCCATCTCCACCCCCGTACGCGCCACCAGAGCACAGGTCGCCTCGATACAAACCCCGGGCAGATCAGCATCCGCTGTAATCTGAACGTCGATGTGCGTCAACATCAAGGGATGACAAAGCGGAATCAGGTCCGCCGTCTTCTTCGCCGCCGCGATACCGGCGAGACGCGCCACGGCGATGGCGTCACCTTTCGCCAGTTGCCCATCGAGCAGCAAAGCCAGGGTCTGTGGCTGCATGCGCACCCGCGCCCGAGCGCGCGCCACACGCTGGTTCTCCGGTTTGGCGCTGACGTCGACCATCGACAGCCTGCCAGCGGCATCGAGATGTGATAATCTTGGCCTTTCGCTCATCGTGACACTCTCCGTCGGCAGGATATCGCATGACCTGGACCCCGCACATCACCGTCGCCACCGTGGTCGAACGCCACGGGCGCTACCTCATGGTCTACGAGCGTGTCGAGGCCGGTAGGGAAGTCTACAACCAACCCGCCGGCCATGTCGAAGCCGGTGAGACGTTGATAGCGGCGGCGATACGCGAGACGCGCGAAGAGACCGCCTGGGAAGTGGAAATTCAATCCCTGATCGGCGTCTATGTCTACACCCCGCCAGAGGCCGGGACGATGACCTATTATCGCTTTTGTTTTGCCGCGCGCGCCCTGCACGAGCTTGACCAGCCCCTCGACGCCGGCATCCTGCGCGCCGAATGGCTGAGCTACGCCGACATCGCCGCCGCGACGCAGCAGCGCAGCCCCATGGTGCAGCGCTGCATCGATGACCATCGCGCCGGCCGGCGCTATCCCCTCGACCTCCTCTGTGATCCTGTGGTCATCGTATGAGCCGGGTCATCGTCGGCATGTCGGGGGGTGTCGATTCATCGGTCAGCGCCTGGCTCCTGCAACAGCAGGGGCATGAAGTCATCGGCGTCTTCATGAAAAACTGGGATGAAGATGACGGCAGCGACGCCTGCACCGCGCTACGCGATCTCGCCGACGCGCAGGCGGTGTGTGATCGCCTGGGCATCCCCCTGCAGACGATCAATTTCGCCAGCGAATACTGGGACCGCGTCTTCGAGTACTTCCTCGCCAGCTATCGTGCCGGGCTCACCCCCAACCCGGATATTCTGTGCAACAAGGAAATCAAGTTCCGCGCCTTCCTCGACTATGCCCGCGCCCTCGGCGGCGACTATATCGCTACCGGCCACTACGCCCGCCGCAATGAAGCCGCCGGCGCTGCGCGTCTGCTGCGCGGCCTCGACGCCAACAAGGATCAATCCTATTTTCTGCACGCCGTCAGCGGTGATGCCTTGGCCCGGAGCCTGTTTCCCGTCGGCAACATGTGCAAAACGGAGGTCCGACAGATCGCGCATCGACTCGGCCTGGCCACCGCCGGCAAGAAAGACTCGACCGGCATCTGTTTCATCGGCGAACGCCGTTTTCGCGAATTTCTGCAGCGGTATCTGCCAGCACAACCAGGTCCCATGCTCAGTACCAGCGGCCAAGTCCTCGGCGAACACCTCGGCCTCATGTACTACACGGAAGGCCAACGTCAAGGTCTCGGTATCGGCGGTCAGGGCCAGGGGGATGAGCGCGCCTGGTATGTCCTGCACAAGGATCTCGCGCGCAATGCTCTGATCGTCGGACAAGGCAGCCAGCATCCGGGTCTGTACGCCAGCACTTTGTGGCTGCAGGAGATCGCCTGGGTGCGCGACATTCCGTCACTACCGCTGACCCTGACGGCCAAGATCCGTTACCGGCAAGCCGACCAGACTTGTCGACTGCACGCTGAAGACGGTCGCTATCGCGTCGATTTCATGCAGCCTCAGCGTGCGATCAGCCCCGGGCAATCGATCGTCTTCTATCAAGACGAGGTCTGTCTCGGTGGCGGGGTCATCTGCGCTCGTGACGAAAGCTTTTTTCATGCACTCTCCCTGGAATCATAACGAGATCCGATCCATGTCCAATCCTCTGACAGCGCTCTCTCCTATCGACGGTCGCTACGCCAGCAAAGTCGCTGAGCTGCGGCCCATCTTCAGCGAATTTGGCTTGATGCGCTTTCGTGTCCTGGTCGAGGTGCGCTGGCTGCAAGCCCTCGCACGTCACCCCGGCATCCCGGAACTGCCGCCCTTCTCTGACGCCAGCTTGCAACAACTGGAACAGTGGGTGACATCTTTCTCGGAAGACGACTGCCGTTGGATCAAGGACAAAGAGGCGATCACCAACCACGACGTCAAAGCCGTCGAGTACTTCCTCAAGGATCGCTCGCAGTCTTCGCCGGAACTCGCCGCCGCGAGCGAGTTCATCCACTTCGCCTGCACCTCCGAAGACATCAACAACCTCGCTCATGCCCTCATGCTGAGTACGGCGCGGGAGCTGTTGCTCGACTGGATGAACGACGTCCTGCTGGCGCTGCAAAACCTCGCCCACCGCTACGCTGCCCTGCCGATGCTCTCCCGCACCCATGGTCAGACCGCCTCCCCGACCACCCTCGGCAAGGAGATGGCCAACGTCGCCTATCGTCTCCGGCGTCAGATCCAGGCACTGCGCGAGGTCGAGATCCTCGGCAAGATCAATGGCGCCGTCGGCAACTTCAATGCCCATCGGGTCGCCTATCCCGAGGTCGACTGGCCGGCCCTGGCGCAGGGTTTTGTCCAGGACCTGGGTCTGAGTCACAACCCCTACACCACCCAGATTGAACCGCATGATGGCATCGCCGAGTTCTTTGCCGCCGTCACCCGCTTCAACACCATCCTCATCGACTTCAACCGCGACGTCTGGGGCTATATTTCTTTGGGCTATTTCACCCAGCGCCGCAAAGAAGGTGAAGTCGGCTCATCGACCATGCCGCACAAGGTCAACCCCATCGACTTCGAGAATTCGGAGGGCAACCTCGGCCTGGCCAATGCCCTGCTCGAGCATATGGCCCATAAACTCCCCATCTCGCGCTGGCAGCGCGACCTCACCGACTCCACCGTCCTGCGTAATCTCGGCGTCGGTCTGGCGCACAGCCTCATCGCCTACGAAGCCAGCCTCAAGGGCATCGGCAAACTTGAGGTCGACGCCGTACGCATCGCGACCGACCTCGACCAGGCATGGGAAGTGCTCGCCGAGCCGATACAGACGGTCATGCGTCGGTATGGCATTCCTGAGCCCTATGAAAAGCTCAAAGCCTTGACGCGCGGACAGCGTATCGATGCGGCGACCCTGCACGCCTTCATCGCCACCTTGTCCTTGCCTGAGGCTGCCCGCCAGCAGTTGCTGGCGCTGACACCTTCGAGCTATATCGGCTATGCCGCTGAACTGGCCGGCGCCCTGTGAGCCGCTGGCTCGCCGGCATGCCGCCAGAGTGATTTCTGCTCGAACACTGGCTGATGGTCGACTCAGGCGGCACAGCGCTCCGCCCGGGTGTGATCCGGTAGCGCGTTTCATCTATACTGACAGGGTTGCTGGCCAGACCTTGCCCTGGAACAACGGCGAGACACAGCGAGACGCAGATGACCGGCTCGTTCATTTTCTGACCCGCGCATCGGCGACCTCCTCTCAGGTTGGCCGCGCCTGATGAAGCCTGACCCTTCGGCGATGAGATCTTTAATGACGACCTACCAATTAGGACAAGACAGCGGCATCCTGCGCCCACAAAGCCTGGACGAAACCCGCCAGCTCGATCGCCTGCTGACCTGCGAGGTGCGGCACGAACTCCTCCTCCTCAGCGCGGATCTCGACCCTGAGCGCTTCAACGATACCGACTGGCTCGAGGATCTGTCGCGTGCCTTGCGCGAGCGTCAGGTCCTGCTCCATGTCCTGCTCGCCGCAGACAGCGCCAGTGTGCACACCCGTCACGGCCTGCTTGACCTGGCGCGACGCCTGCCGAGTTGCATCAAAGTACGCAAGCGCGCACGCGCCGATCTCGCCACCGATGAATCATGGCTCATCGCCGATCGCCTGGGCATCATCCGCCGTCTCGATGGGCAGATCTATGCCGACATGCGATCCATCTCCACGGCACCACAATGTGGCGAGATCTTCATGCAGCTGTTTGAACACGCGCAGGATCTGCCCGAACTGCGCACTCTGCCTCTGTAAAAAGTGCAGGCAAAATGCACCGTAGTGGCGGCTCAACGCCGACAGAGTCCTGGGAAGGGGTGTAAGTCGCCATGAAGGCTGACCGATGCGCGCGGATCGTGTCACTTTGCTGCAGTGTGGATGCATCGATGCTAAGGTCGAAGGTCAGATGATTTCTCGATGGCCACACCCCAACTGACTTGATCCAGGCTAGGCGACACGGATCAATGGCGTATCCACGAGCAAGCTCGATGATCGCGAAAACCCGGCTATTTTCTTGTCGGATGCTGGCGTTTACGGCATATTGCGAGAATCATGAACGCGCCCATTTCCCGTTATGGAGGTTGCATGCGCTCTGCTTCACACCCCCTACGTCTCTCCCTGCCGGCACTGGCACTGGTGGCCGCCGCATTGACAGGCTGCGCCAGCGCTCCGCTGTCCTTCAACCTCTACGACCAGAAACAAAGGGTCTGGCATGGACAGATGAATCCCGGCAACGGCGACATCAGTGTCGACATCGCCGGCAAGCTCTATCATGGTTTTTATCTGGTCGCCCACGGCACAGCCATCAGCACCAATCCGATGGCCCTTTTTGGGGCTCCGGCCTTCGTCAACACGGTCTCCGAGGTCAACATGAACAGCGCGCGCGCCAATATGACGGCCGATGATGGCTCGCGCCTGACCTGCTCCTTTCTCTTCCAAGGCAGCAAGGTGCTCGGCAGCTGTCATGACGAGAAAGGTCGGCACTACGACTTGGTCGCCGATGGCCAGCACACACCTTCGGGAGCACCGATCGATCCGCGTTGAACACGGGGCCGCACTATAGCCGGCCCCACCGCACAACGATCAGTTCGATACCGGGATCTTTCCGATTTTTCCTTGCCAGATGCGCGGCGCACTGGCGTGTATGGAATCGCCACTGCTGTCAACAGCCACCGTGACCGGCATGTCTTCGACGACAAACTCGTAGATCGCCTCCATGCCAAGATCAGCGAAAGCCAACACTTGGGCACGGCGGACCGCTTTTGAAACCAAGTAGGCTGCGCCACCGACGGCCATCAGGTAAACGGCGGCGTGGCGACGGATGGCTTCGACGGCGACCGGGCCGCGCTCAGACTTGCCGATCATGCCGATGAGTCCGGTCTCGGCCAAAATCGTCTCGGTGAATTTGTCCATGCGCGTCGCCGTCGTCGGGCCCGCCGGACCGACCACCTCGTCACGCACAGGATCGACCGGGCCGACGTAGTAGATGAACTTGCCGCGCAGATCGACGGGCAGACTCTCTCCCCGCGCCAACATGTCGACCATACGCTTGTGTGCCGCATCACGCCCGGTGAGCAAAGTACCCGACAACAGCAAAGTCTCACCCGTTTTCCAGGTCTTGATCTCCTCGGCCGTCACTGCGTCGAGATTGACGCGACGCGCGCTCTGCTGATTCCAGCTGATCTGCGGCCAGTCTTCCAGGCGCGGCGGCTTGAGCTCGGCCGGACCGCTGCCGTCGAGCACAAAATGTGCGTGCCGGGTGGCGGCACAGTTAGGAATGATGGCCACGGGCAAGGATGCGGCATGGGTTGGATAATCACGAATCTTGATGTCGACGACCGTGGTCAAGCCACCCAGGCCCTGAGCGCCGATGCCGAGCGCATTGACCTTCTCATACAACTCGAGGCGCAGTTCTTCGATGCGATTTTGCGGGCCACGCTGGATCAGATCTTGAATATCGATGGGATCCATCAGCGCTTCCTTGGCCAGGAGCACCGCCTTTTCCGCCGTCCCGCCGATGCCGATGCCGAGCATCCCAGGCGGACACCAGCCCGCCCCCATGCTGGGGACCGTCTTCAACACCCAATCGACGATGGAATCCGAGGGATTGAGCATGGCCATCTTGGACTTGTTTTCCGATCCACCGCCTTTGGCGGCGACGTCGATACTGACCTGATCCCCAGGCACCAGCTTGACGTGGATGACGGCCGGCGTGTTATCGCGCGTGTTCTTGCGCGCACCGGCAGGATCGCTGACGATGGAGGCGCGCAGCAGATTATCCGGCAGCAGATAGGCGCGCCGCACGCCTTCGTTGATCGCCGCCTCGAGATCATCGAAATCCCAACGAACCTGCATACCGACAGCGACGAAGACATTGACCACCCCAGTATCCTGACAGATGGGGCGATGTCCGAGAGCGCACATGCGCGAATTGATCAAGATCTGCGCCATGGCGTCACGCGCAGCCGGATTCTCCTCTTTTTCATAAGCCCGGTGCACGGCTTGAATAAAATCGAGGGGGTGGTAGTAGGAAATGTATTGCAAGGCGTCAGCGACGCTTTGCACGAGATCTTCACGCTGGATCAGTGTCATGAGGGCGACTCGCGGGGGCTGTGAGCGCGTCAGTATAAAGGGCTTGCGCCGTATCGTCCAAGAGCTCAGCCAGCGACATCGACGCCACACGTTCATCCTCCGCGCGCAACTGCCGCAAGAGGGCGCCCAGACGCAGGACCCAGGGCTCGCGCGCGAAAGCTGTCAGCGCCTTTGCTCGCGGCCATGGCCAGGGTAGACGCTGTGCGACCTCGTACAAGGTCAGTGTGTGCAGATCACGCGCCAGATGAAAAGCTCCTGTCTCATCGCGCGTCACCAGTTGCAGATCGTTCAAGACGTCGACCAGCTGACGCCAGTCATCATGGTGGGCGGCGTGCGCCAGGCGCATACCCGCGAGTTCCGGCAAACCTTCTTCTTGCGCCTGTCGGCGCCGCAGATCGACCAGTACTTGCAGGAACATCAAAAATGGATCGACTTCATCAGCCACCGGCTGGGGCAAGGCACACAGACGTGAAAAATGCCCGCCCAGCAGGACGATCATCCACGACAACTGCAACCACAACAGGAAGACCGGAAAAAGCGCAAAAGCCCCATAGATCAGGGTATAGGTACTAAAGGAGGTGATAAAGACCGCGAACCCGTGTTTGGCCAGCTCAAAGAGAATACCCGCCAGCAAGCCGCCACGCCAAGCGGCCGGCCACGGCACCTGACAATTGGGCACCGCCGCATAGAGCAGGCTAAAAGCACAACAACTGACGATGAGCTGGAGTCCATCGAGACCAGCGAGAACCTGATTGAGCTGATGCCAGGCGGGGGACCAGAGTCGACACGTCGCCAGATAGGAGCTCAAGGCCAGAAGCGCCGCCAGGAGCACGGGGCCAAGGCTGAGCAAGGCCCAATAGCGTAGATACGTGTCGATACTGGCTCGTCTCGAGCGCACGCGCCAGATCGCATTGAAGCTGGCCTCGATTTTCATCAGCATCCACACCGAAGTGACGAGCAACATCAACAGACCGAGATACGTCAGTCGATGGGTCTGCCGTGAAAACTCCTGCAGATGGCTTTGCAACTGCAGGCTCACCGCCGGCAAAAGGTGGCCCAGGAGCCAGTTTTGCAGCTCACTGGCGCGGGTGTCCATGAAGGGCAGTCTCCGCACAATCGCCAAGGTGACGGTCATCAGCGGCACCACCGCGAACAAGGTGCTCAAGGTCAGAGCCGATGCCTGCTGCGGCCCCTGGTCAGCGATGAAGGAACGGACACTGGCGTGCAAAGAGCGCAAAAAGCTGGACATGATCAGGAGTTCCTCGCCGGGCGATCGCCATCGACCTGATTTTGTATATGAGGGTATCGATCACCTGCGGCTCGACACATGGGCGATATCCATGACAAAGGTCTATGGCATAGAATATATCCCGCCTGTCCCCGTCTGTCGTGGAGTCTTCATGTCTGCTTACGTCCTCGTCCTCTACTACAGTCGCCATGGCGCGACACGCGAGCTGGCGCGACGCATAGCGCGCGGCGTCGAGGCCAGCGGCATGGACGTGCGCCTGCGCACGGTCCCGCCCTTGTCGTCGACAGACGAAAGCGACGCTGACGGCGACCTCGCCTGCTCCCTCGCCGACCTGGCCGGATGCGCCGGTCTGGCTCTTGGCAGCCCCACCCGTTTCGGAACGATGGCCGCGCCATTGAAAGCGTTTCTGGAAACGACGAGCGCTTTGTGGCTACAAGGCGCACTGATCGATAAACCCGCCGCCGTCTTCACCAGCAGCCAGAGCGCGCATGGCGGCCAGGAAGCGACCCTGCTCTCGATGATTCTGCCACTCTTGCACCACGGCATGGTGCTCGTTGGACTGCCCTATGATCAGGCCGCCCTCACACATTCGCGCGATGGTGGCAGCCCTTATGGCGCCGGCCATATCGGCGATCGTCCGCGCTTGAGCCCGACAGAAGCGGATCTCGCTGACGCGCTGGGCAAGAGGCTGGCGAAGTGGTGCCGGATGTCAACCGACGCTGCGCAGGGGGCGTCATGAAGCCCATGGTGCGCGGATTGTGGTGGACCTGCCTGCTGCTCGCCCTGATTGAGCTGCTGCCGTGGCCGGGCCAGAGCCTGGGCCAGCAATTAGGGGGGACGATACTAGCCGAGCTCTTCATCGCTCCAGGTCTGTACCTGCTGCCACGCGCCCGCCGCGGCGCCTTGTTCGCCTGGGCGGGGGCCCTGAGCTTCTGCTTGCTCTACCAGGGTCTGGCCAGCTTTGCGCCAGGCTGGCCCGGAGATCTGGCGATTCTCAAAAGCGGCCTCATTCTCGGTCTGATCGCCGGTGTCTCTTTGCAGAAATCATAGATCCTTATCCTTTGTCCATCTAGGCTAGGAGAAGTACGCTTGTGTATGATAGGCGACTCCATGAAAGCTTGAGCTCTGGAATCATGCGTCAGAAGATTTGGTACTTGGGCCTGTTCCTGACCCTGGGTTTGCAGGCTTGTGTGAGCCGCCCACCCGTGGTGACCCCAACTGACGTCACTGCGGCCATGGCGGCCCAGCGCCCTGATGAAGCCTACGAAAATCTGGCGGCACGCATCACACCGGCGGTGCACGGCCATCGGCGTCAGCTGTCCGAGCAGAACCTGCACGTTTTGGGGCATCGCTTGGCCGAGCGGCTCGTCGCCAGCCTGAAACAGCAACTCGCCAGCCACACCCTCAGCACGGGTTTGATTCCGCTGCCGGTTCTGGAAGCGGCGACGCGCCGGGCGGCCGCGCTACAGCGCTATGATGCGGATATCGCCATGCACTTCGACGATGATCTCGAAGCGCAAAGACAGCGCACGCAGACGCGTATCGATCACCTGCAGACGCTACGTGCGACCCTGGACACCAATGCCTATCTCGAACGTTATCGTGTTCTTGGCGAATTGATGGATCTCACCGATGACGCCGGCTTCAGCCGTGAACGCTCAGACTTGGTGGCCAACCTTCAAGACCAGGTCCATACCGCCCATGAACATCGTAACGATGCAGCCATGATCGCCGCCCTGACCCCCCTGACGGTGATTGACCCTGACAATGAGGAGTTCAGTCGGCGCCTGATCGCAGCGCAGGCGCGCCTGTTCAATCACGAATTCTGGGGCGAGATCAACGCCGGGCATCTGCAAGGCGCTTATGAAAAATTCGTCGCCGCCGCCAAAATGAAAAACTTCTCGCAGTTCATCGCCGACTTGCCACAGTCTGGCGGTGAAATGATCAACTTTTATCTCGCCCAGGCGAACGCCGCTTTGCTCGCACAACGCGCTGATCACGCCTACGACAATCTGCACCGCGAGCGGCGCATGCGTCAACTCGCCGGCTTGGGCCTGAATACGCTGCCTGAAGAAAAAGCCTTTGCCGAACGCATGGTGGAGCGTTATGTCGTCGCCAGTAAAAATAGCCAGCACGGCCAGGCCCTGGGTCTGCTGCTCGCTGCCAGCGAGTTCTCCTCACACGACGACAACCTGCACGCCCTGCTGCATCAAGAACTCCAACTGGTGCGCACCCATGCGCAGCATACCCTCAGCATCCCCGCCTTCTCCAGCGCCGCCGGCCAGGAGGCTTTAGGAGCCGGTCTGTCGACGCGCATCGCTCAGGAATTGTTCCATCGCATTCCCTATGACGTCCGCATCATCGATCACGACCAGTTCGTCGCATTGCTCAAGAGCAATCACGGCGACCATAGTCCCGTCGACGAGGTGATCGAGGGCCGACTCCTGCAAGCCCACATCGACACCTCGGAAGAAAATGGTGAGAAGACCATGCGCGTCACCACCGACAGCAGTGAGCAACCCAATCCGGCTTATGCCAAATGGCAGCAATTGTCGGCGCGCGAGCAAAAGAAGACGGAGCAGCCGGCACCGACCATCGAAGTCGATCAACAACAAACCATACAGGTCAAGATGACGCGAGTGCGCAAGGTCGGCACAGCGACAGCCGCCTTTCGTCTGATCGACGTGCGCAGCAACAAGATCCTCGACACCGAAAGCCCAAGCTTTGACATCGACGTCGAAGATACCGGCCACGAAGGCGTCGAGATCGGCAAATTTCATTTGCCCTTCAAACTGCCCAGCCTACCTTCCGACGCTGAGATTGACGACCGCCTGACGGCTGGACTGGCACAGGCTATCGTCGATCGCCTGTTACCCGAACTCGCCCATGCCGATCAGCGTTATACCAAAAAAGCTGACCGGGCCAGTGCCGATGGTGATATGACCGAGGCCAGTCGCTACGCTGCCTATGCTTTCGCTCTCGCACAAGCGAAAGGAAAAGACACGCAAACCCTACAGCAGCATCTGTGTCAGTGGGCTACCCGCGCCAGCAATGTCAACTTCCCGCCAGCCGCTCCCCCGGCAGCCACCTTACCGTGAGAGAGAAGAGGCCATCGCTTGATAGTGCAGCGCAATGGCACCGACGATGACCTGCATTTCGCTGACGTAAGCTTCCGCCTCAGCGTCGTCGCTGGCACACAAGGCGAGGTCGAGAAAACACTGCACGGCCTCGGCGATCATCAGGGCGACACGCTGCAGGCGTGCAGCCGGCACGGGGATGTGACGCAAGGCGGCCATGAGAAATTCAACCGAGCGCCGGTTCGAGACCGAAACGATCTCACGCAAGCCGGCGCTGTAACGCAACAAAGGCAAGACATGGCGATATCCCGGCGCCGCCTTGTAGGCCTCATACAGCTGGCGCAAAAGCGCCAACCAATCGGGATCACCACTACCGGCGGCGGCGGACAAGGCCGCGGCGAAGGCCATGTCGACCTCGTGCATCGTCCGCTCAGCCAACGCCATGAAAATAGCGGTTCGATTCTCGAAGTAATGATAAATCGTCGCCGGCGGCAGATCCGCTTCGCGGGCGATCGCGAGGATGTTGAGCTCCTCAACCCCAGATCGCTCAAGCAACAAGGCTGTAGCCTTGAGAATACGATCGACTTTCTCCACAGCACGCTTTTGCTGCGGCTTGATGCGTAGGCTCGTCTCTTCAACCAACATGTCTGACCTGTCCTTCCTGTATCATCCCTGTATCATCCCGGCAAAATTTGGCGGATACCGTACTCCATGCGATCGCTGAATTCTGACTTAAGGATGCTCGCGTCAGGATAACACGACGGACTGGTCTCGCCGCAGCGTCTGCATCCTCGTGCCCGTGCCGAGGTTATCCGAGATCGACCTGATGCGGCACCGCAGGATTGGTGAAACTCTCTCCCCGCAGCAGACGTTCATAAAAGTCGGGGTCCTTCCACTCGCTGCGCACCTGCTCTGAAAACAAGATCCGCGCAAGGGCGATCTCACCCATGCGCGGATTGTAGGCGTCTTCACGAAAGCACTGCGCATAGCCGGTTTCCGTCTCATGCGCGATGATCGAGTGCAGGCACACGTCCTGCTCACCATTGACCATGATCGTACGCTGCAAAATAGCGTCGATCATGACGAAAAAAATGCGCGCAAACTGTTCGGCGCTCGGCGATACGGGGATGGAGACCCAGCGCGCACTCAAACGCTGACAGGCAGCGATGTAGTCGGCGTCGTCCCGATCCCAAAACGTCACTGCATGATCAAAGGCATCGATGACATCACGAATGCCGGTCTTCATGAGACCGAAGTCATAGACCATCTGACCATGATCCAGTGCGTGGGCCTCAAGCAGGACCTCAACCTTGTAACTATGGCCGTGCAGCGAACGACGACAACGGTCGGTCGAGCAGTTGCGCACGATGTGTGCGCTCTCAAAACCAAAGAGCTTGCGTATCAGCATGATGCCCTATCCCCGACGACCGGCGAGCGTATTTTAACTCAGATTCTAAGGAAAGCGGCGGCGATTTGAAGGTGCAATCGAAGGCGTCAGTGGGTACAATGGTGGCCACCTGCTGCTCTATTCACCCTGTTCAGGAGACTTTCGATGAAGAGCCCCGTTCGCGTCGCCGTCACCGGTGCCGCCGGTCAGATCAGCTACTCCCTGCTTTTCCGTATCGCCTCGGGTGCCATGCTCGGCGCCGATCAGCCGGTCATCCTCCAGCTTCTGGAAATCACGCCGGCCCTGGAAGCCCTCAAGGGCGTTGCGATGGAGCTCGATGACTGTGCTTTTCCGTTGCTCGCCGGCATCGTCATGACGGATGACCCCAAAGTCGCCTTCCGTGACGCCGATTATGCGCTGCTCGTCGGCGCCCGCCCGCGTGGTCCGGGCATGGAGCGCAAGGATCTGCTCGAGGCCAATGCCGCCATCTTCTCGGTGCAAGGCAAAGCTATCAATGAAGTGGCCAGCCGCAAGATCAAGGTTCTCGTCGTCGGCAATCCGGCGAACACCAACGCACTGATCGCTCAGCGCAACGCTCCGGACATCGATCCACGTCAGTTCACCGCCATGACCCGCCTCGATCATAACCGCGCCATGGCTCAGCTCGCGGGCAAGACGGCGAGCTCGGTCAACGATGTCAAAAAGATCATCGTCTGGGGTAATCACTCCTCGACCCAGTACCCCGACATCTCGAAGGCCACGGTCTCGGGCAAGGCTGCCGCCTCCCTGGTCGATCATGCCTGGTATGAGAGTGAGTACATTCCCTGTGTGCAGCAGCGCGGCGCCGCGATCATCAAGGCACGTGGCGCTTCCTCGGCAGCCAGCGCCGCCAGTGCCGCCATCGATCACATGCGCACCTGGGCTCTCGGTAGCGCAGAAGGCGATTGGGTCTCCATGTCGGTCTACTCGGATGGTTCCTATGGCATCGACAAGGGTTTGATCTATTCCTTCCCTTGTGTCTGTAAGAATGGTGACTGGAGTATCGTGACCGGGCTCGAAATCTCTGCGTTCTCGCGTGCACGTATGCAGGCCACAGAGAAAGAGTTGCAGGAAGAGCGTGACGCCGTGCGTCACCTGCTGCCCTAAGCTCAATCGTCTGGCCGGCCTCCGCGTATGGAGGTCGGCCGGCCTGGAAGAAGACGATGCCGCACCGTTCACTCGAAGCGATCTTCGCCAATAATCAGCGTTGGGCTGAGGCGATCAAGTCAGAACAGCCGGATTTTTTCAAAACTCTGGCAGAACAGCAGTCACCCGATTTTCTCTGGATAGGTTGCGCCGATTCGCGGGTTCCTGCCAATGAGATCATGGGCTTGCTGCCGGGCGAAGTCTTTGTTCATCGCAATGTCGCCAACGTCGTCGTCCACACCGACTTCAACTGTTTGTCCGTCATTCAGTATGCCGTCGATGTTCTCAAAGTCCGCCATATCATCGTCACCGGCCACTATGGTTGTGGCGGGGTGCGCGCGGCTCTGGAAAATCGCAGCATGGGGCTGATCGACAACTGGCTGCGTCATATCAAGGATGTCTACATCCATCACCAGCGTCTCTTCGACCATTTGGACACCGAAGAAGCTTGTGATCTGCTCTGCGAGCTCAATGTCTGCGACCAGGTCGCACACGTTTGCCATACCACCATCGTGCAGGACGCATGGAAGCGGGGCCAGCACCTCACCGTGCATGGACTGGTCTATAGCCTGGAAGATGGCATCCTGCACGATCTTGCAGTGAATGTCAGCGGCATGGCCGAAATATCGACCATTTATCGCATGTACAGCGATCAGGACATGCTCGATCGCCTTCCCTCCCACCGGCGGCGTCAGCTGCGTGATTCACCCGATACGTTGAGATAGTCTTTGACCGCCGTGCGGATATCGTCGGCTGCTTGCAGGAGCGTCACGGCCTCGCCGTGGACGAGCGCTTCCGCCTGACTCAATGCGTCAGACCCAGCCATTCGATCAATCTCGCCACTGAGTTGCTGGCCCGCTTTTGTCTGCTTCTGAATCGTCTGCGACAGTTTGTGCATTTCATCGACAATGCTGGCATGGCTGCTGCGCACGCCATCCATACTCTGGCGCGAGGATGCAGCCGCCTGCTGAACTTTTGCAACAGCTTGGACGATTTGATCATGACGACCTAAAACACGACCTATACCGGACGTGATCGAACTCGTCATCGCCTGGATATGTCGCGTCGATTCTGTCGTCTTGCCCGCCAAGCTCCGAACCTCATCGGCGACGACGGCAAAGCCACGCCCATGTTCACCTGCACGCGCAGCTTCGATGGCGGCATTGAGCGCCAGAAGATTGGTCTGATCGCCAAGACCGCAGCCGCCTAAGCACATTATTTGATGGACCATGATTTACCCTGAAGCACTTGCTCCCCTCCCATCCACAAGACGCTCATACCCGCAGCGATCACCTGCTGGCGAGGCACATGCGGGTGTTCGTACCACCACAGAGCCAGACCCTTCAGACCGGTTCTGACGATCCACAACATCATTTCAATTGACGTAAAATCCGCGGTGACATTCTGCATCAAGCTGGTTTGCTGCAGCAACATAGGCAACATGATCGACCAGCTTTTCAATTCCGCTTGGCGATAAAGCGTCCGTGCCGAGGTGTCGCTCGTAAAATCACGAAACAACATCTGGCAAGCCTCTGGATGCGACTCGACATGGGCAAATAATGCGTCGAGAAAGGCCGCCATACGCATTTGCAGCGTGCCGGTACCCAGCAAGGCATCATGCCAACTCGCTCTCAGTTCCGTGAAGTGCAGGTCCAGTAGACACTCATACAGAGCCAGCTTCGAGGCGAAGTGATCATAAACAACCGGGACCGACACTCCTATACGCCGCGCGATCTCATCCATGGACGCGCCATCGTAGCCTTGCTCGGCGAAGATGGCGGTCGCCGCACGGATAATTGTTTCCCGGCGTGCCGCGGCACTCATCCTGCGGCGCACGAGCTTTGCCCCCTCGCTGCCCGTGACAGTGCTCGGGGCTCCACCTCTAGCGTTTTTTCTGCTATCTGAAGTTGACAAGTTAACGACCGCCAAGTAATTTAAGCTAGTTATCGTTAGGTTAGCATCCTTTCGCCCCCTTGTACAGACAGGTGCGAATGCTCAATTTGCTGAGCCCACCGTAGAGACAGCTGGAGTGGACCATGAAGACTACAGCGGCATACCGAAGCGCCAGCGAGCTGGTGGCCGGACTGGCCAGCGGCGAATTGAGCAGCCGCGATCTGCTGGAAGAGTACGTGGCGCGGATACAGCGTCACAACCCAAGGCTGAACGCCGTCGTGGCGCAGGATCTGGCGCGGGCTCGCCAAGCCGCCGATAAGGCGGATGCGCAGGTGCGCCGCGGCGACCCGCTGGGTGCCCTGCACGGTCTGCCCCTGACCATCAAGGACACCTATGCGGTACCCGGCATGCCCTGCACCGCCGGCAATCCGCAGCTGCGTACCCACCGACCGACGCAGCCGGCCGTTGCGGTGCGCCGTCTGCAGGAAGCTGGCGCCATTGTCTTTGCTAAAACTAATGTGCCCTGCATGGCCTCAGACATCCAGAGCTACAACGCCATCTACGGTACGACCCGCAATCCTTGGAACACGGCCTTGACGCCGGGTGGTTCCTCCGGAGGTGCGGCGGTTGCCCTCGCCGCCGGTTTCACACCACTGGAACTGGGCAGCGATATCGGCGGATCGATCCGCATTCCTGCACATTTCTGCGGCGTGTATGGGCACAAGGCCAGCTACGGCATCATCCCTACGCGCGGTCATATTCCCGGACGACCCGGCCAGCTGGGCGAGCGCCCCTTAAGCGTGGCTGGGCCTATGGCCCGCTACGCGACCGACCTGCAACTCATGCTGGAGGTGCTGGCTACTGCCGGGCCTGCAATGCTGCCGGGTTGGCAGCTCAATCCGCCAGCGCCTCACCCGGAAACCCTACAGAAATTTCGCGTGCTGTTCTGGACAGACGACAGTAGCTGCCCCATCGACAGTCGCATGACCGCCGTTTACACAGAGTTGATGGCCCGCCTGAAGGCCGCCGGTGTCGAGCTTGTGAAGAGCTCGCCCAAGGGCGTATCGCTTGACTCGTTGTTTGCCTGCTACGCCATCCAACTCAGTGCCAACAAAATGGCCGGGGCAGCGCTGGCCCAGCGCTGGTTCATGGGCATGAGCGCGCCTATATTGCAAGGTATGTGCAAATACCTGGATCTGCCCCGCCACGCCGACAAGTTCTACAAGGGCGCCGCCTTGAGCTACGCCGAATGGCTGGTGGTTTACGAGGCTGGCCTGCAGCTGCGCGAGGCATTTGTTAATAATTTCGAGCGCTACGACGTGATTCTTACTCCGCCGACTCTGACCACCGCCTTCCCTCACGATCAATCTCACTTTATGAGTTTGCGCCGGATTCGCGTTGATAGCCGCTATCGCCACTATACCGACATGTTCATGTGGATTGCTCCGGCCACGCTCATGGGTCTACCGGCCCCAGTGCCCCTGTTGGCTTGACCTCGGATGGGCTGCCCGTGAATGTCCAGATTATAGGTGCGCCATATGCGGACAAAACCACGATCCGCTTTGCTGAGTTCTTGGCGGAAATGACGGGCGGGTTTCATGTACCGCCACTGAACGAAGGGGCTGCGCGTGCAACGCCCAGCCCAGCAGTGTCTTAGGAAGACGTTGAAATTTTGCATACCCGAGAAGCAAGCGAGCGAAATAGCCTAAGCAAAAGATGCCGCTGCACACTGAAGCGCCATCATAAACCGCCGTCGCCACACC
Organism: Pseudomonadota bacterium; assembly: GCA_021851865.1. GTDB lineage: Bacteria > Pseudomonadota > Gammaproteobacteria > Pseudomonadales > Moraxellaceae > JAJZHK01. The sequence continues at coordinate 36,006 of JAJZBU010000018.1, forward strand.
TTTTTATGCGCACCAATGCGCATAGCGCAAAGCGACCGTTTTAGATCTTAAAAGGAGGAATTCCATGTCGCAACAGCTCAAGCCCTTCGCGCAAATGCACTTTACCGCGGTGCCTGACGTTCCGCGCCTGCCTCACCCTTATTTTCGCGCGGAACAGCGCCAGGTGATGATGCACAGCGCACACTTCGGCGCCGTAAAGATGCACGTCAGCGTCTACGGTGATGGCCCACCCTTGCTGCTCCTGCACGGGCTCATGACGGCCAGCTATTCCTTTCGCTATGTCATGGAGTCGCTAGGTCGGCACTACACGCTATACATCCCCGATTTGATCGGTGGTGGCCGCTCCGACAAGCCCAACACCTCCTACGGTCCCGACGACTTGGCGCGCTCCGTCGGTGAATTGTTGCACGAACTCGGAATATGGGGCGCACCTGCCATCGGCAACTCCATGGGCGGCTACCTGCTGATGCGCCTAGCTTTGCTGGAGCCAAGCGCTATAAAACGGCTGGTGAATCTGCACAGCCCCGGCCTGCCGACGGCACGCATGCACGCGCTATCGCTCGTGTCATCCATCCCATCCGCCTTCGAAGCCATGGTCGGCGCCTTGGTGCGCCTTAATCCTGAGCGCTGGGTACACACCAACGTGCACTACTATGACGAGACCCTGAAATCGCGCGAGGAGCAGCGCGAATACGCTGGCGCACTGACCTCGCCAAACGGCGTGCTGGGGCTGGCGCGTCACCTCTCCGACACGCTGTCGGTGCGCCAGATGCGCCGCTTTGAGGAGACGCTCAAGGGCCTGGACCACTTCCCTGTCCCCCTGTTGCTGGTTTACGCGAAACAGGACAAGATGGTGCCGCCCATCGTTGGCGAGCGCTTGGCGAAGCTCATTCCTGATGCGCGTATTGAATGGTTGGAAAAAGCATCGCATTTTGCTCATGTCGATGCGCCGCAGGCTTTTCTGGAGGTGGCGATGCCCTTCCTCGCAGCAGGGTGACATTGCGGATAGCGCAAGACCTTGCCGGAGACCGCTGATCTGAACCTGCAGATACGGAACGACTTGCCGACAGGGATCGTCGTGCAGTAAAAGACAGCAGCCGGCATGACCTGCATGTCGATCACTCCCTGAATCAGTGAGAGCTCCATGTCCAACACAGCACCCCGCAATGTCGTCCGCATACTCTTCGCCAGCCTGATCGGCACCAGCATCGAGTTCTTCGATTTTTACATCTACGCCACCGCCGCCGTGCTGGTCTTTCCGCGTCTGTTTTTTCCGAGCTCGGATGCCAATGCCGCGACCCTGCAATCGCTGGCGACCTTCGCCATCGCCTTTTTTGCCCGCCCTATCGGTTCGGCCGTCTTCGGACATCTCGGGGATCGCATCGGGCGCAAGGCGACCCTCGTCGCCGCTCTGTTGACCATGGGGCTGTCGACGGTGACGATAGGCTTGTTGCCCGGCTATGCCAGCATCGGCGTCTGGGCGCCCCTGCTCCTCGCCCTCTGTCGTTTTGGCCAAGGCTTCGGCCTCGGCGGCGAATGGGGTGGCGCCGTCTTGCTGGCGACAGAAAATGCGCCGCAGGGGCAACGCGCCTGGTACGGCATGTTCCCGCAACTGGGGGCACCCATCGGCTTCATCGCTTCCTCGGCCACCTTTCTTGCCCTGAGCAAGATCCTCGGCAATGACGCTTTCGTCGCCTATGGCTGGCGCATTCCCTTCATCGCCAGCAGCCTGCTCGTCCTCCTCGGCCTCTATGTGCGACTGCAACTGCAGGAGACCCCGGTCTTCGCGCAGATCATCGCGGCGCAGCAACGCTTGCGCTTCCCCCTGTTGAGCGTACTGCAGCAGCATCACCGCCGCATCCTCCTCGGCACCCTGCTGGCCTTGCCCTCTTTCGCGCTCTTTTATCTGATGACCGTCTTCGCCCTCTCCTGGGGCACCAGTCATCTCGGCTTTGGACGCAGCGATTTTCTACGCCTGCAGATGCTGAGCGTCGTCTTCTTCGCCCTGACCATTCCCTTGTCGGCTTATGGCGCAGAGCGTTTCGGACGACGGACGACGATGATCGGCATCAGTCTGGCCATCGTCGCTTATGGTCTGGTCATGGGGCATCTGTTCGCCCACCATGCCGCGCTCGCTCTGATCCTCGGCTTCGCCCTCATGGGCATGACCTACGGCCCGGTCGGCACCCTCCTCAGCGAACTCTTCCCGACGCATGTGCGCTATACCGGCGCATCGCTGGCCTTCAACCTCGCCGGCATCTTCGGCGCTTCTCTGGCGCCCTATTTGGCGACGTGGCTGGCCTTGCATCACGGCCTAGGTGCCGTCGGCGCTTACCTCGCCTTCGCCGCCATCCTCTCCCTGCTCGCCTGTCTCGGTCTCAAGGAGACGCGCGACCAGCGACTGACGCTGGAATCATGATTCGCCAGCACTCCATATCGAAATTTATGATTTATTCCTGTATGATCTCCCGTTCGATGCGACTTCGCTGCGGAGCTTCTTATGTGGATCGTGCAACTGGCGCTACGACGACCCTACACCTTCATCGTCATGGCGCTGGTCATCCTGCTGACCGGCGTTTACGCCCTGCTCACCACCGCCACCGACATCTTTCCGACGATCCGTATTCCGGTCGTGGCGGTGGTCTGGAACTACAATGGTCTGCCGCCGCAGGATATGGCCGACCGAGTCGTCTCCTTCAGCGAGCGCGTCGCCACCACCACGGTCAATGACATCGAGCACGTCGAGTCCAACTCGCTCAATGGCATCGCCGTGGTCAAGTACTACTTCCAGCCGCGGGTCAACGAAGACCTAGCGGTGGCACAGATCACCTCGATCTCGCAGACCCTGCTGCGGCAGATGCCGCCCGGGACTTTCCCTCCTTTTATCCTCGCCTACAACGCTTCGAGCGTCCCCGTCCTGCAGTTGGCGCTGGCCAGTGCCAGCCTGTCGCAGGCGCAGCTCTTCGACCTCGGCAACAACTTTTTGCGTCCGCCGCTGAGCACCATCGCCGGGGTCTCGCTGCCCTGGCCTTACGGCGGAACGCAGCGCCAGGTGCAAGTCGATCTCGATCCCGACAAATTACGCACCTTGGGTCTTTCGGCGGCTGACGTCAGTCAAGCCATCGTCAATCAGGATCAGATCATTCCCGCCGGCACGGAAAAGATCGACGATCTGCAGTACTTCATCGAGCTCAACGCCAGCCCCGTCGGTATCGATGAACTCAATCGTCTGCCGATCAAGTATGCGCACGGCGTACTCATCCGCCTCGCTGACGTCGCCCATGTCCGCGATGGCTTCCCGCCACAGACCAACATCGTGCGCATGAATGGCCATCGTGCCGTGCTGATGAGTGTGCTCAAGACCGGTTCGGCTTCGACCCTCAACGTCGTCGACCGTATCCGCGCCATGCTGCCGCAGCTGCGCAAGGACATGCCCCCCGCCTTGCAGATCACCCCGCTCGGCGATCAGTCCGTCTTTGTGCGCGCCGCCATCCACGGCGTGGTGCGCGAAGGCGTGATCGCCGCTCTGCTCACCGCGGCCATGATCCTGCTCTTTCTTGGCAGCTGGCGCAGCACCTTGATCATCGCCCTGTCGATCCCGCTGTCGGTGCTCGCCTCCATCGTCTGCCTCAGCTTGCTCGGCGAGACCATCAACATCATGACCCTGGGTGGCCTGGCACTGGCGGTGGGCATCCTGGTCGATGACGCCACCGTCGCCATCGAGAACATCAACTGGCATCTCGAGCAGGGCAAACCGGTGCATGACGCCATCCTCGATGGCGCGCACCAGATCGCCGTCCCCGCCCTGGTCTCGACCCTGTGCATCTGCATCGTCTTCGTGCCCATGTTCCTGCTCGGCGGCGTCGCCCGTTTCCTTTTCGTGCCCATGGCCGAGGCGGTGATCTTCGCCATGCTCGCCTCTTATCTGCTGTCGCGTACGCTGGTGCCGACGCTGGCGCAGTACTGGCTGCGACCACACCAGGAAGAGATCGCCACGACGCGCGGCTGGCTGCAGCGCTACCAGCTCGCCTTCGAACACGGTTTCGATCGTCTGCGCGCGCGCTACCAGCGCGCCTTGCAACGCGCTTTGCAGGCGCGGCGCCGGGCTTTGACGCTCTTTACCCTGCTCATGCTGAGCAGTCTGCTCCTGTTGCCAAGCCTCGGCAGCGATTTCTTCCCCGCCGTCGATACCGGACAGATCAAGCTGCATCTGCGCGCCCGCACCGGCCTGCGCATCGAACAGACCGCCGAGCTCTGCGACGAGGTCGAGGCGGCGGTGAAGAAGGTGATCCCGGCCGACCAGATCGACAGCCTCATCGACAATATCGGCCTGCCTTACAGCGGCATCAATCTGTCCTACAGCACTTCGGCGCCGATCGGCCCTGGTGACGCCGACATCATGATCTCTTTGCGTCCCGGACATGCGCCGACCGCCGACTATATCGCGGCTCTGCGCCAACAGCTGCCGACCCGCTTCCCAGACACCGAGTTCAGCTTTTTACCTGCCGACATCGTCAGCCAGATCCTCAACTTCGGGCTGCCAGCACCCATCGACCTGCAGATCGCCGGCTTCAAGGTCGAAGCCGACCGTCAATATGCTGATCGTCTGCTGGCGGCGCTGAAAAAAGTGCCGGGACTGGTCGATCTGCGTATCCAGCAGCGTTATGACTACCCGGAGATCAAGATCAAGGTCGATCGCGATCGCGCCTTGAGCCTGGGGCTGACCGAAAATGACGTAGCGCAGAGCCTGCTCATCACTTTGTCCGGGAGCATGCAGACGCAGCCGGTGTTCTGGCTCGACCCGAAAACCCATGTCCAGTATCTGCTGACGACGCAGGCGCCGGAGTATCGCATGCAGACCCTCAACGATCTGCAGGCGATGCCGGTGACTGGACGCACCGCCCAACCGATGCAATTGCTCGCCAACCTCGCCAGCTTCGAGCGCGCTAGCGGACCTGCCGTGGTCAGCCACTACAACGTCAAACCCGTCTTCGACATCTACGGCTCGACCTGGCAGCGCGACCTCGGCAGCGTCGCGCATGACGTCGACGCCGTCGTCCGTTCTCTCCCCCCCTTGCCGCAGGGCAGCAGCCTCAGCCAGCATGGCCAGGTGCTGACCATGCACGCCGCCTTCCATGACCTCACATGGGGCATCCTCGCCGCCATCGTCCTCGTCTATCTGCTCATCGTCGTCAACTTCCAGTCGTGGCTCGATCCTTTGATCATCATCAGCGCTTTGCCGGCGGCCCTGGCCGGCATCATCTGGATGCTCTTCATCACCGGCACGACGATGAGCGTGCCGGCGCTGACCGGGACCTTGATGTGCATCGGTGTGGCGACGGCGAACAGCATCCTGGTGGTCAGTTTTGCGCGCGAACGCCTGCTTGCCGGTGACGATGCGCCGACCGCCGCTCTGCACGCCGGAACGACGCGTCTGCGTCCAGTTCTGATGACCGCCCTGGCGATGATCATCGGCATGTTGCCCATGGCCTTAGGCCTAGGTGAGGGCGGTGAACAGAATGCGCCGCTTGGACGCGCCGTCATCGGTGGCCTCATTCTGGCGACCATCGCCACCTTGAGTTTTGTGCCCATCGTCTTCGCTTCTCTCCATAGTCGCTCCAGGAGTGCCTCATGACCGTCAGGCAGCGCTTGCTCCGCCCCTCCCTCCTCATCGCCCTGCTGCTGGCGGCTGTGGCCGTGGCCGGCATGAACCAGCGCCGGCATCATCTGCACGCCTTGCAAGCGCAGGCTGGCGATGCCGCGGTGATGCCGGTTATCGTGCTCACGCCGTGGCCGATGCGGCAAGCTCGTCACCTCGAGCTTCCCGGTAGCGCTATTGGCTGGCATGACGCCGACGTCGACGCCCGCATCTCCGGTTATGTGCGGACATGGACGCATGACATCGGCGACCACGTCCGTGCTGGCGAGTTGTTGGCGACGCTGCGCGTGCCGGAACTCGACGCCGAGGTGCAGCAGGCCCAGGCCGACCTGCAGACGGCCATGACACGGTCGCAGCTGGCGCGCATCACCCTCGATCGCTGGCGCCAGCTCTTCCGTACCCATACGGTGTCGCGGCAGGATCTCGAAGACAAGGAGAGCGCCTGGGCGACCAGCCTCAGCCTCACCGAATCGAGCCGCGAGCGTCTGCACACCCTGCTCGCCCAGCAGTCCTACGAACGCATCGTGGCGCCGTTCGACGGCGAAATCTCGGCGCGCCTGATCGATGTCGGCGATCTCGCCGTCGCTGACACCCAGCACCCTCTGTTCCACCTCACCCAGACCGGAGCCTTGCGCGTCTTCACCGCCGTCCCGCAAGCCTGGAGTGACCTCATCCACGTCGGCGATACGGCTGAGCTGAGCTACCCGCAAGCGCCTGGCACAACGCTGCCGGCGCAAGTGATCCAGATCGCCGCCGGCCTCGATGCACAGGAGCGCACGCGTCAGGTCGAGCTCCGCATCGATCATCCAGGCGACCACCTGCGCCCTGGCGACTATGTCCAGGTACGCTTCTCTTCGACCCAGGGCCAAGGCTTGCAGATCCCCATCACCGCTCTCATCTTCCGTGGCCGCGATCTCCAGGTCGCCAGCGTCGATGACCAGCAGCGCATGCATCTGCTGCGCCTCACACCGGGCCGTGATTTTGGTAAGAGCATCGAGATCCTGCACGGCCTCGCTGCCAATACCACGGTCATCGACAATCCGAGCGACGCTATCAGCGAAGGTGAAGCCGTCCACATCGTCGGCCGACGCCACGACGACACCGCCGGAGCGGCACCATGAGGTCCCTGCTCCTTCTTGTCCTGGGCGTGACCCTGGCCGCCTGTTCGCTCGATCCTCGGCATACAGGGACGCCGTCCCTGCCGCTGCCGACCCAATTTACGGTGGATCCACGTTTCGTCCTGCTCAACGAGACGCCACAGCACGCAGCGCCCTGGTGGCAAGACCTGCACGACGCCGACCTCGATGCGCTCGAACAGCAGTTGCAAGGCAATCAGGATCTCATCGCGCAGTTGCATCATGTCGAACAGGCGCAGGCCCTTTTGCAGGGCCAGCAGGCGACACTCTGGCCACAGCTGGATCTGGCGGCTGGCGCCAGCAATCAGCAGCTGTCGCGCACACGCGCCACCTACTATCCTGGTTTTCCTTATCGTTACACAGATCAGCAGCTGTCGTTGGCGCTCGCCTGGGAACCCGACGTTTTTGGCCGCTTGCACGATGAGATCCGCATCGCGCACAGTCTTTGGCGTGCCGATGAGGACGATCTGCGGGCGCTGCGCCTGAGCCTACAGGCTGAACTGGCGCAGGCCTACATCGGCCTCCTCGCCGATCATCAGATGCAGCCGCTCCTGCAAGCCCAAGTTGCCGATAGCCGTCGCTACGCCGAGCTCGTGCGCAGCGACTTCGATCACGGCGCCACGGTCATCAGCGCCGTCGATGCCGCTGCCAGTGCTGCCGACGCCGAAGACCAGGATCTCGATCAGCTCAACACCGACATCGCATTGCAGGAACACGCCATCGCCCTGTTGCTCGGCCGCGCCGCCGGTAGCTTTCAGCCGCAGCTGGCAGCACAGTTGCCGAGCGTGCAGCTGCGCGATCGCCTGCCCGCCAGCGTCCTCGCTCGCCGCCCTGACGTCGCCCGCGCCCGCCATCTGCTGCAGGCCGCCGAAGCACAGATCGGCCTCGCCCGCACCGCTTATTTTCCTCGCTTCCAGCTCAGCGCTGGCGCTGGTTTCGAGAGTGGCGCACCGCAGGATCTCTTCGATGTGCCGAGCGAACTGTGGTCGCTCGGTGCCAGCTCCCTGGTCACCCTCTTCGACGCCGGTCAGCGTAAAGCTCTGAATGCACAGGCACGCGCCGCTTACGAAGAAAGAGTGGCGCGCTATCGGCAAAGCGCCCTCAATGCCCTGCGCGAGGCCGAAGATGCGCGCCATCGCCTCGCCTCCAGCCTGACGCGTCGCGATCTGCAGGTGCACCGGAGTCAGCTCGCCGACGAGCAGGCGGCACAGGCGTCCTTCGCCGTACAGGCGGGCATGGCCAGCGATCTCGAACTGCTGCAGGCACGCATGCAGGCCAGGCAGAGCCGCATCGCACTGATCCAGCTGCAGAGCCTCAGCCTCAGCGACGACATCGCCTGGCTGGTCGCCATCGACTGATCAGATCGATGGCCGCAGGCGCTCCAGCCAACGGCCGAGGCTGCAGCCGGAGGCATCCTGGCTCATCTGCGGAGCGATGAGATCATCCCAGGCGAGACGGCAGGCCTGGGGGGATCCGGGCAAAGCAAAGATCGGTTTGCCATTGGCGAGACCGAGCAGCGCATCCGAGAGCATGCCGGCCTGCCCGACATCTTGCCATGACAGGTGGCGAAAGCGCTCACCGAAGCCGGGCAGCTCCTTGTCCAGCAGCGGGCGCAAGGCGGCGCTCGTACGGTCGTCGGCGGTCGGCCCGGTGCCGCCGGTCGCGACGATGAAATGCACCGCTGCGTCGTCGATCCATAAGGAAAGCGCCGCCCGGATCGCATAGATGGAGTCGGGGACGTGCACATGCTCGACCAGATGATAGCCCGCCAGCGCTGCCTTCTCGCTGAGCAGGGTACCGGAGAGATCCTCCTGCCCGCGCCGACTCGTCGATACCGTCAACAAGGCCATATTCAAGGACATAGACGTGCTCCTGTCGCCAGCAGGATCGGCGCTGGCACGTCATGTACATCGGCTTCCATCCATAAGCTCTGCAGTCTCTCCTCGACGGCGGCGACCCAGCGCTGACGGCGTAAATGATCGCGCCCGGCCTCTCTCGCCGCGGCTGGGCTGAGCGCGGCTCCAGGGCGCCGTTGCAAGACTTCGACGAGATGCACGCCGTAGCGACTGCTGACCGGTGCCGAAAGGATAGGCGCCTGCCACTCCGGCACCATCTGAGCAGCTTCGACCCAGCCCAGATAACCGCCTTGCGCCGCCGAAGGGCAGTCCGAACGGCGCTGCGCCAGGTCGGCGAACTCCTGGCGCCCTGCGTGCAGATCGTCGAGATGGGTGAGCGCCTGCTGCATCAGCAGCGACCGTTGTTCCATGTCGGCACTCGGCAGCAGGAAGGAATTTGCACAACTTGACATACACAACCGTTCCTGACGTGATTGAGGCGCGGTTGGCGAGCCGAACAGTGCCCAATTCAAAACCACACGCGCTGATGCAGTGTCTCTCGGCTCGGTATGTCCGCAAGATGCACATCGATGCGTTCGTTCCGACAAGGGCTGGATGCGGCATGATGCATACTCCTGAGGTCGTCAAAAATCGGCATGGGCGCTCACACCCATAATATAAATTCTATATGCATATATATCCAGGAGCGCTCGCGACGACTTGATCTAGGGCAAAAAGAACGCGCTTGGGGCTTTGTAACATTTATGTTAAATTGCGCGCCTTCGCCTCGTGGTGCCGATGCCTGCATCGGTTAAACGGGAAGTCTTGGCCGCAAGGCACAAGCGCTGCCCCCGCAACGGTCGACGCGTCAAAGCCGGACAAAGCCCACTGGATCGATCCGATCTGGGAAGGGGTCTGGTTGGATGAAGACCATCCACGCGTCCAGCCCGGATACCGGCCATGAGCGTCAAACACAGTGTTGCGGTGGGCGACACGGGTGTGAGCGCATCGTGACCGATGCGCTTCGCGCACGTTCGCCTCAAGCCCTATCGACTTGAGGACTCACAATGAAATCGCTTTTCCCCTGGATCCTGATGGCGGCCCTCGCTGCCCAGGCCGATGACAGCCCCCTGGTGGTCACTCCCGGTCGCTATGCCGAAAGCAGCGCCAGCGCCCTCGCCGATGTGCAGGTCATCAGCCGTGAACAGATCGCCGCCGCTCCCGAGCTCGATCTCGGCGGCCTCCTGCAGAACTACGCCGGCCTCAACGTCGTGCGTCTGGGCGGTCCTGGCCAGCAGACTTCGGTCTTTATGCGCGGCGCCAACTCGGACCAGACCCTGGTGATGATCGACGGCGTGCCGGTGAACAATGGCAGCGCTGATCTGGCCAGCCTGGCCTATCTGGTCGACCCGCTCAACATCGACCATATCGAAATCGTGCGCGGCCCCCTGTCCAGCCTATGGGGCGCCAACGCGATCGGCGGCGTCATCAACATCATCACCCGCAAAGCGACGAGAACAGGGACCGACGTGCTCTTTCAGGGGGGACCGGAACAGACACGGCAGAGCGAAGTACGCCAGGACCTGGTCGACGGTCACTTCGCCGGTTCCTTGTCGGCCGGCAATAACAATACCGCGGGCTATGCTCTGTTGACGCCAAGCTCAGCGACCAATCCCAACGTCGATAGCGGCAATTTCATGCACCACGGCGCCGCCGACATGACCTGGTCGGAGGATCGCTGGAAGCTGCAAAGTTCCTTCGCCCAGCAGGATGGCCGCAACCAGTACATCAATGGCACTTCACCCGTCGAACAAAACGCCCTCGCGCGCCAGGGGCGCATACAGCTCAACATCCAGGCGAGCAGCTTGTGGCAAACCCAGCTCATCGTCGCGCGCAACATCGACCATCAGGATCAGCGCTACTCGAGTGACTACGCCCATACCGACCAGAACGAAGTCGATTGGCAAAACACCCTGCAGCTCAGCCCCAACCAGCAGATCATCGCGGGCGGCACCAACACCCAACAACACGTCGCCGCCAGCATCTACGGCAGCGTCTACAACGCCATGCTCAACGACGCCGCCGCCTACGCGGAAGACCGTTGGCATCATGGCGCCTTCAGCTCGGAACTGGCCGGTCGCTATGACGGCAGCAATACCTATGGCCACCACCTCACCGGTTCGGCGACCTTAGGCTATGCCCTCGACGCCGATCATCACCTCTACGCCTCGCACGCCACCGCCTTCAAGACGCCGAGCGGCAACGATCTCTACGGCTATGGCGGCAATCCGGCGCTGCAGCCGGAGACCTCGACCAATGAAGAGATCGGCAGCAAGAACCACTATGGCAACTGGGACATCGACGCCTCCCTCTATCGTGATCGCGTCCATGACCTGATCAACTACGTGCTCATCGATCCGGTCAACTACATCTACCAGACGCAGAACATCGATCGCGCCCTGCTGCGCGGCATCGAGACCCAGGTCGACTGGAAGCAAGGCCCCTGGTCCCTGCACTCCCGCCTCGACCTCGAGCGCGCCAGCGATCTCGTCGCCTATACCGACCTGCCGCGTCGGCCGCGCGCGCGCTGGAACAGCAATCTCGCTTATAACACGTCACGCTGGGGCATACAGGGGAGCCTGCTGAGCGCCAACGATTCGCCGAACAGCGCTTATGACACCATCACCCTGCCCGGCTATGCCATCGTCAACGTCGAAGCGCACTGGCAGGTCTGCTCGGGATTCCGGCTCCTCGCCAGCGTCGACAATCTCGGCAACAAGTTCCAGATCGTGGCGGCGAACAGCACCAGCTCCTATTATCGTGGGCAACCCCGTCTCGTCCAGGTCGGGTTCGACGCACACTTCTAAGGAGAGAGCGCCATGGGGCATCGCCTGAGCAAGATCTACACGCGCACCGGCGATGCCGGCGAGACCGGCCTCGCTGACGGCCGTCGCCTGAGCAAGCATCATCCGCGCCTGCAGGTGCTCGGCGACCTCGATGAGCTGAGTTCGGCGCTCGGCCTCGTCCGTTGCGAGCTGCCCGCCGCGCACACCAGCGCCGTGGCCTTGCGCCAAGTGCAGCAGGAACTGCTCGATCTCGGCGGCGAAATCGCCTGTTCCGGCATCGCGCTGCTCGACGCCGCTGCCATCGTCCGTCTCGAGCAGCAGATGGACGCCATGAACGCGAGCCTGGGCCCGCTCAAGGAGTTCATCCTCGCCGGCGGCACGCGCGCCGCCGCCAGCGCCCATCTGGCACGCGCCATCGCGCGCCGACTCGAACGCCAACTGGTCGCCCTCGGACAGGAAGAGGCTTTGCCGGAGCTGGCGCTAGCCTACGTCAACCGCTTGTCTGACTGGCTCTTCGTCACGGCACGACAGCTGGCCCGGGAAGAAGAAAGCGAGGAAATTCTCTGGCGTCATGAACGCCCCTGACCGATGAACGCGGCACAACAGCGGATGGCTGGAGGAGGCCGTACTTTCCTGGTTCGTGCTATGCTAGACGGACATATGACGTCGTTGAGAAGGATCATGATGCGCATAAGAAGCATGGCGCTGCCTCTGGCGGTGTTCGCACTCTGCCATATCGCTGCCGCTGATAGCATCTATAAATGGGTCGATGCGCAAGGCCTAGCGCATTTCTCCGATACTCCGCCCATGTCACAACCCGGCGTACAGCGCCTCGATGTGCAGTCAGCGCCTTCTTCTGACGCCGGTGATGAAATCAAGGCCCTCGACGCCTCCCGTGAAAGCGACGCCAACGCCGAGGCGGATACGCAAAAAGCCGCCGACAAGGCCCAGGCGGCCAAGGACGCAGCGGCGCTGGCGGCGAAGAACAACGACTACGCCGGCCGCTGCAAGAAACTCCTCGCCAACAAGGCCGCTTTGCACGATCACGGCCGTGTCCGCATGATGGACAGCAAGACCGGTCAGTACCGCATCCTGACGCCCGAGGAAATGGCCGCCGCCGAAATCGACAACGACAAGCAGATCAAAGCCTTCTGCTCGCCTTGAGGGGGACAGGTGGCGATCTTGCGCCACCTGGAACCGACTCAGTGCAGCAGCTTCTTGTGAAAACTCAGGCGGCCACGCTCCTCATCGACCTGGATGATGTCACCGCCGACGAACTCACCGCGCAGCAGATGTTCCGCCAGAGGATTCTCGATCAGGCTCTGTAACGCCCGCTTCAAAGGCCGGGCGCCATAGATCGGGTCATAGCCCTCTTGACAGACCCGCGCCATCGCCTCGGGACTGAGCTCGAGGCCGAGTTCGCGCTCCTGCAGGCGCTGGCGCAGGCGATCCAACTGGATGCTGGCGATCTTTTTCAGCTGTTCTTCACGCAAGGGATGAAAGACGACGATCTCATCGATGCGATTGAGAAACTCCGGCCGGAAGTGCTGCCCGACCACATCCATCACCGCCCCCTTCATCTTCTCGTACGGCGCCATCTCATGGCCGCTGCTCATGCTCTGAATCAGATCGGAGCCGAGGTTGGAGGTCATCACCACCACCGTGTTGCGAAAATCGACCGTACGCCCCTGGCCATCGGTCAGGCGACCGTCATCAAGCACCTGCAAGAGGATGTTGAAGACGTCGGCGTGCGCCTTTTCCACTTCATCGAGGAGGAGGACGGCATAAGGCCGCCGGCGTACCGTCTCGGTGAGATAACCGCCCTCTTCGTAGCCTACGTAACCGGGCGGTGCGCCGATGAGGCGCGCGACGCTGTGTTTTTCCATGAACTCCGACATGTCGATACGCACCATGGCATCGTCGCTGTCGAAGAGAAAACGCGCCAGCGCCTTGCACAGCTCGGTCTTGCCCACCCCGGTCGGGCCGAGAAACAGAAAAGATCCATTCGGCCGCTGTGGATCGGCCAAACCGGCGCGCGCGCGCCGCACCGCATGCGCGACGGCGGTGACCGCCTCGTCCTGGCCGATGACCTGGGCGTGCAGGACATCCTCCATGCGCAGCAGCTTCTCACGCTCACCCTCGAGCATCTTGGCCACCGGGATGCCGGTGGCGTGACTGACGACTTCCGCCACCTCCTCTTCGGTGACGCGATTGCGCAGCAAGCGATGCGGCGCCGCGCCGGCGCTGGCCTCACCGCTGGCGGCCTGCGCCAGCGATTTCTCGAGCTTGGGGATGACGTCGTACTGCAGGCGTGACATCTTTTCCAGGTCCTGCGAACGGCGCGCCGCCTCATAGTCGAGGCGCGCCTTCTCGAGCTCCTCCTTGATCTGTTGCGAGCCCTGCAGAGAGGATTTTTCGGCACGCCAGACCTCGTCCAGGTCGGCATATTCCTTGCCCAGGCGAGCGATCTCCTCCTCCAGCTTGAGCAGGCGCTGTTGCGAGGCCGCATCCTCCTCATGACGCAAGGCCTCACGTTCCATCTTCATCTGGATGAGACGACGATCGAGCTTGTCCATCACTTCCGGCTTCGAATCCATCTCCATGCGTATGCGCGAGGCCGCCTCATCGATGAGATCGATGGCCTTGTCGGGAAGCTGGCGATCGGTGATGTAACGCTGCGACAGGCGCGCCGCAGCGATAATCGCCGGATCGGTGATGTCGACGCCATGATGCAGCTCATAACGCTCCTTGAGGCCGCGCAGGATGGCGATGGTGTCCTCGACCGAAGGCTGATCGACGACGACTTTCTGAAAACGCCGTTCGAGGGCCGGGTCCTTTTCGATGTACTGGCGATACTCGTCGAGGGTCGTCGCCCCGACGCAGTGCAGATCACCACGCGCCAGCGCCGGCTTGAGCATGTTGCCGGCGTCCATGGCGCCTTCCGCCTTGCCGGCGCCGACCATGGTATGGATCTCGTCGATGAACAGGATGATGCGGCCTTCTTCCTTGCTCAGGTCCTTGAGCACCGCTTTCAGTCTCTCCTCAAATTCGCCACGGAATTTGGCGCCAGCGATGAGAGCCCCCATGTCGAGAGCCAAGACGCGCTTATGACGCAAACCTTCCGGCACTTCGCCATTGATGATGCGCTGCGCCAGACCTTCGACGATGGCCGTCTTGCCGACGCCGGGTTCGCCGATCAGCACCGGGTTGTTCTTGGTGCGCCGTTGCAGCACCTGGATGGTGCGTCGGATTTCATCGTCGCGACCGATCACCGGATCGAGCTTGCCGCTTTCGGCGCGCGCGGTCAGGTCGATGCAATATTTCTCCAGAGCCTGCCTCTGTCCCTCGGCCTCGGCGTCGCGTACTGCCTCGCCACCGCGCAGGCTGGTGATGGCCTGCTCCAGACGAGCGGCCTGCAGGCCGGCCTCCTTCAGCACCCGACCGCACTCACCGGATTCGAGCATGGCCAGGAGAACCATCTCGCTGCTGATGAATTCATCGTGGCGGGCGTGCGCCAGCTTCTCGGCGCGGTTCAGGACGCGCGACAACTCCTGCGACAACGACACGTCGGCCTGGGTCGAACTGACGCGCGGCAAACGCTGCAGCATCTGCTCGACCTTGCCCTCGAGCGCCTTGACATCGACGCCCGCCTGACGCAACAAAGATGGCACACTGCCCTGCGTCTGGCGCAGGAAAGCGAGGAGGACATGTTGCGGCTCGATGAACTGCTGGT
The DNA here is from genome assembly GCA_021851865.1 of Pseudomonadota bacterium. GTDB lineage: Bacteria > Pseudomonadota > Gammaproteobacteria > Pseudomonadales > Moraxellaceae > JAJZHK01. Next base: position 51,215 of record JAJZBU010000018.1, read on the forward strand.
CCCCTTGATTGGCCAGGGAGCTGGCGTCGGCGAGAGCCGCTTGCAGCATGGACGTCAATTGTTCATTACGCATGGAACACCTCGATCATTCTCTCTGCTGTCTAGATCGGGATGGCTGCGTCACATTTCAAGCGAATGCAGGACTCAGCGGCGAACACAGGCGACACGCTGGCCAGCATAACGGAGAACGAGCTTGTCGGCGCTGATTTCCTCGACGTGATCATCGAAGCGTCGGTCCGGCAACTGGAAACTGACGAGGCCGTCATGCATATGGTAGGGCACTTGACCTCGCCGCGCCCCCATCTGGATCAAAAGATAGCCATTCGCCGAAAAATTCATGTCCCAGTTCTGCCCGCCGACAGGGTCGAAGCAGGACCAGGCACCGAGAATCTTCTCATTCCCTCCCAGGGTCAAAGCACCGATGGAGTCGCGACCGGCGTCACGCTCCTGCAGGTCGTCGATGCGATCGGCAGCGACGGCGAAATTGAGGTTCGACGCCTGGACGACTGATAGGTGGTAGAGCTCCTCGGGCGCCAATGCGGGCAGCGTCAGCCGCTCTGGCGCGACAGCCAAGGACTTCGCGCGTATCACCGGCGACGGCGCCACGCTCGCCGCAGCGGCGCCACCCGTTTTTGCGCGAGGGGCTCCATCCAATTTTATGATTGGATGGAGGGGGATAGCGCCCGGCGCGTAGCGGCGGTTACTTTTCGGGTCTGGCCTGTTGCTGGATGTATTGCTTGATGATTTCAAGTGGTGCACCGCCGCAGGTCAGAATGCAGTAGCTGCGGCTCCAAAGTACCGGCTTCTTGTAGACGCTTGCCAGATGCTCCTTGAACTC
>JAJZBU010000019.1 GCA_021851865.1 Pseudomonadota bacterium
GCGGACGCAAGCTCTCCGACGGCGGTGCCCGTGCGCGGTTTTACCATGCGGTTTGTGAGGCTCATCTGGCGCGCATCATCCGCGTCGACCTCAAGAGCGAAATGTTCACCTACAGCGTCGACGAACGCGCTCTGGCTCATGCCCGCCTGATGGATGGCAAGCTCCTGCTCGTCACCAATGCCCGCGATCTGACGCCTAGCGACGTCGTGGGGCGCTACAAAGTGTACCACCGCCTGCCAGAGCGCATTCGCGCGCATGCCACCCTCTGTTTTATGGCGCTGATACTTCATCGCATCCTGCGCCAGCGCCTGCGCGGTGCCGACAACCGGCTATCGCCGGAACGAGCACTGTCCTTACTACGGCGCATACAGCATCACCGCCTCACCCTGGATGGGACGCAGGCCGTCACCGGCGTGTCGTCCATGACCGCCGAACAGACCCAGTTGTTCGCCGACCTGGGTATCAACAAGCCCACGAAAGTTGAGCAGCTAACCCTGTTGTAGGGGCATTTTTTAAAGTGACATCGTTATAAATCATATGGTTATGGCGTTAACTGTTGAACTCGGGCGAACTGAAGCACCGACACTGCACATCCACCACATCAGCCTTCATAAAGCGGGCGGCGCAGGAACTCGAACAGGGCATGCAGCTGGCGATCGGCGTGCACGCGCTGACGCCAGGCGGCGAAGAGCAGAGCCAGCAACAGCGGCAGCCCATGTGGCAGCAACAGCAGCAAAGGCCAGACCAGGAGAGGCGCCAAGCCCAGACGCCGACTGATCAGCAGGCCTTCACGCCGACAGCGCACCTGGCCGTGCCAGCCCCCTAACAGCCACTGCCAAGCACGTTGCCGCCAAAGCAGCCGCTCATCGTCGAGGCGGCGCAGGACCAGGCCGCGCGTGAAGTAGGAGAGCTCATGGCTGCCCGGCATGATCTCCAGACACACGGAGGACTGAAAATGCCGCCGCCAGCAGCCGCGCTGCCACCAGTGCGGCCAGAAGAGCAGACCGGCCCACAGATCGAGCAGGCTGAAAGCGAAAATCCAGGCAAGCAGATCCTGGCGCATCACCGCGGATACCGCGCCATGGGCAGACTGATGCGCACGAGCAGCCCCCCCTCTGGATGGTTGGAGACGAGCAAACGCCCATGATGCATGCGCACGATGCGTTGCACGATGGCAAGGCCAAGACCACTGCCGGAGCTGCCGCTGCGTGCGTTCTCGCCGCGCTGAAAAGGCTGCAGCAGGCGCGGTACTTCCGCCGGAGCGATGCCGGGACCATGATCGTGCACGCTGAGCTCGACGCGGGTGCCGCGCTGCCGCAGATGAATATCGATGGGCGGCTGACCGTAGCGGCGCGCATTGTTGACGAGATTGCCAAGCAGGCGCTTGATCGACAGGCGTTTCACCCACACCTTGGGCAGGGCCTCGGCCTCGATCCGGATCTCGATCATCGCCGCGAACTGCGCCGCCACCTCCTGTACCAGGGCCACCAAGTCGATGCGTTCGGCCACTTCCTCGGAGCCGTCGCGGGTGTAGGCGACGAACTGGTCGAGAATCTCGTCCATGTCCTGGATGTCGAGAATGAGGCCTTCCGCCAGTTCGCGCTCGGCCAGCATCTCGGCGCTCAAACGCATGCGTGTCAGCGGCGTGCGCAGATCATGCGAGATGCCGGCGAGCATGAAACTGCGATCCTTGTCGGCTTGCACCAATTGTCGCGTCATGCGGTTAAAGGCGCCATTGACGGCGCGAATCTCGCTCGGACCATGCTCGACGTCGAGCTGGGTGCCATAAAGTCCACGCGCCACACGCAACGCCGCCTGCTCGAGGCGTTTGAGCGGACGATTGAGCTGGCGCACGAGGACGACGATGGCGACGATGGTCAACAGGGGCACGCCGAGGCCCCAGGCGATGATGACGAAGGGATTGTAGTTGGCGAAATAGGGCAGGGGCTCGCGCACCCAGACCCCGCGCATCGACGGCAGATGCAGCCACAAAACCGGCACCGGCTTGAAGACGAAGAAGACGCGCACCGGCTCATGCAACTGTTCGGAGAGCTGGCGGGCGTAGTAGTTGGTGAACACGTCGGCGAGCGGCTTGACCATCAGATGCGGAAACTGGCGCGGATCGCGCACCACGGTCATGGCGAAACGTTTTTCGATCCAGCGCTCGTCATAGCGTTGTTCCGCCGCCGGCAAGGTCCCCTGTTGCGACTGCCGCAGCAGGCGCAGGACCGTCCCCGACAGCTTGGCGTGCTGCTGCACTTCCGGTGAATAGAGATTGAGTGCAAAAAAAGCCATGGACAAAAACTGGCTGGCGAGGACGACGATGGCCAGAACCAGGGTCGTCCGCCACAGCGCGGAGCGCGGCTTGAGGCGACGCCAGGCCTCGCTCCACTTCATGCCCCGGCATCCGGCACGAAGACGTAACCGATACCCCAGACGGTCTGGATATAGCGCGCCTTGGCCGGGTTCTCTTCGATCAAGCGGCGCAGACGCGACACCTGCACGTCGATGGAACGCTCCATCGCCCCCCACTCGCGGCCACGCGCCAGATTCATCAGTTTGTCCCGCGACAAGGGCTCATGCGGATGCTGCACGAGCGCCTTGAGGACAGCGAATTCGCCGGTGGTCAAAGGCAGATCTTGATCGTCGCGGCTCAGCTTGCGCGTCGCCAGATCGAGACGAAATGGGCCGAACTGCACCTGTTCGCCGCCCGGACTCGGCGCCCCCGGCAACTCGCGCGATTGCCGCCGCAGCACCGCCCTGATGCGGGCGAGCAGCTCCTGCGGATTGAAAGGCTTGGCCAGATAATCATCCGCTCCAGCCTCGAGACCGCCGATGCGATCAGAGTCACCACCGCGGGCGGTCAGCATGATGATCGGCACGTTGTTGCCCTGCTCGCGCAGGCGGCGACAGATCGAGACACCGTCCTCGCCCGGCAACATCAGATCGAGGACGAGGAGGACGAAAAGCTCGCGCGCCATGGCGCGATCCATCTGAGCGGCGTCGGCGACCGTGCGTACCTGAAAGCCCTGATCTTCAAGATAACGCTGCAACAAGTGACGCAAACGCGAATCATCGTCGACGACGAGGACTTTCTGCAGCGACTCTTCCATCACTCTTCTCCACTTCTACGGCTCATCTGCTCATCATGTCCATTTGCTCATCATGTCCATCTGCCCATCACCGGCGCACATCGATATAATCGCCGGCTCAGGCCAAACCCCCGGATGACGCATGCAGACCATCATCGATCGTATCGCCACTGAACTGACGGCGCGACCCGAACAAATCCAGGCCGCCATCGCCCTGCTCGACGGCGGTGCCACCGTTCCTTTTATCGCACGTTACCGCAAAGAGGTTACCGGCGGGCTCGATGATACGCAACTTCGCCATCTCGAAGAGCGCCTCGGCTATCTGCGCGAACTCGAAGAACGACGCGCCAGCATCGTCAAAAGTATCGTCGAGCAAGGCAAGATGAACGACCTTCTGGCGCAGCAGATCGCCACGGCCGACAACAAGGCCCGCCTCGAGGATCTCTACCTGCCTTACAAACCGCGCCGCGTCAGCAAGGGTCAACTGGCGCGCGAAGCCGGCCTGGAAGCCCTCGCCGACCTCCTCCTCAGCCAGCCCGAGCATGACCCCGAGGCGGCTGCTGTCGCCCATATCCAGGCCGACACGCCCTACGCCGATAGCAAGTCTGTCCTCGAGGGCGCCCGTTACATCCTCATGGAACGCTTCGCCGAAGACGCCGATCTGCTCGCCGATCTACGCCAGCGGCGGCAGAGCGAGGGGCTGTTGCACGCCCGCCTCGTCGCCGGCAAGGAAGCCGCCGGACAGAAGTTCCGCGACTATTTCACCTACGACGAGAAGCTCAGCGAGATCCCCTCGCATCGCGCCCTGGCACTCTTTCGCGGCCGCAACGAAGGCATCCTCAGCCTGAACGTCGACCTGCCGGTGAGCGCCGAGGCCGATCGTCATCCCGGCGAGCTCCTCATCGCCAGCCACGCCGGCATCGTCACGCAAGGGCGCGCCGCCGACGCCTGGCTGGCGGAAGTGGTGCGCTGGACCTGGAAGATCAAACTGCAGACGCACATGGAGAGCGAAGCTCTGAGCGAGCTCAAACTGCGCGCCGAGGTCGACGCCATCCAGGTCTTCGCACGCAATCTCAAGGCCCTGCTGATGGCCGCCCCGGCGGGCATGAAGGCCACCCTCGGCCTTGACCCCGGTCTGCGCACCGGCGTCAAGATGGCCGTCGTCGACGCCACCGGCAAATTGCTCGAACACGGCGTCATTTTCCCGCACGAACCGAAACGCGACTGGCAGGGGGCGCTGCAGCAGCTCGCCCAACTCTGCCAGCGGCACAGCGTCCAGCTCATCGCCATCGGCAACGGCACGGCTTCGCGCGCGACCGACAAGCTGGTGGCGGAGCTGATGCGGCTCCATCCCGAACTCGCCCTCACCCGCATCGTCGTCAGCGAGGCCGGCGCCTCCGTCTATTCCGCCTCGGAACTGGCGGCGCGCGAGTTCCCCAGCCTCGACGTCTCCTATCGTGGCGCCGTCAGCATCGCGCGACGCCTGCAGGACCCCCTCGCCGAACTGGTCAAGATCGAACCCAAGGCGATCGGCGTCGGCCAATACCAGCACGACGTCCAGCAGAGCCGCCTGGCACGCGCTCTCGACGGCGTCGTCGAGGACTGCGTCAATGCCGTCGGCGTCGACGTCAACACCGCCTCGGCGGCGCTGCTCAGCCGCATCGCCGGCCTCAACCCGGTCATCGCCGGCAACATCGTCGATTTCCGTGATCAGCATGGCCCCTTCCGCAGCCGCAAGGCGCTCAAGGAAGTGCCCCGCCTCGGCGACCGCACCTTCGAACAGGCGGCGGGCTTTCTGCGCATTCCCGACGGGGACGATCCCCTCGACGCCTCGGCCGTGCATCCGGAAAGCTATCCCGTCGTCGCTCGCCTGCTGCAGAGCAGTCAGCGCGATCTGCGCTCCCTGATCGGCGACAGCAGCTATCTGCGCAGCGTCGACGCCGCCAGCCTGACCGACGCGCGCTTCGGCCTGCCCACCGTCCAGGACATCCTCAGCGAACTGGAAAAACCCGGCCGTGACCCGCGTCCGGACTTCCGCGCGCCGGAATTCCTCGAAGGCATCGACAGCATAGAGCAACTCAAACCCGGCATGCAGCTCGAAGGCGTGGTCAGCAATGTCACCGCTTTCGGCGCTTTCGTCGACATCGGAGTGCATCAGGACGGCCTCGTCCACATCTCGGCGCTGGCCGATCGCTTCATCCGCGACGCGCATGAGGTGGTCAAAGCCGGCGACATCGTCACGGTACGCGTCGTCGAGGTCGACGTGGCGCGTTCGCGCATCGGCCTGTCGATGCGCAAGGAAGAGGCCAACACCGCCGTCGCCAAGACAGCGCCGGCGGCAGCGTCGAAAACCGTAAAAAAGACCTCCAACGCGCCCCGGGAGAGCGGCCGTGCCGCGCCGGCAGCGCCACATGCGGCCACCCTCGGCGACTTGCTGCGCAAGGCGGGACTGCAAGGATGAGCGTCGGCCGGCGCTGGTGGCCTCGCCTGCTCCTCGGCCTCAGCAGCGTCTTTCTCGCCTATCAGCTGTGGCTGCTCGCGCATGTGCTGTGGTGGCGTCAGCACAACCCCGATAGCAGTGCCTTCATGCGCGCCGGCCTTGCCCGGCTGCGCAGCGATGATCCCGACGCACAGCTGCGCCAACACTGGGTGCCCTACAGCGCCATCGCGTATCCCCTCAAAGCCGCCGTCCTCGCCGCTGAGGATGCGCGTTTCCTGCGCCACCACGGCTTCGACTGGTTGGGCATCGAACAGGCCTGGAACAAGGACCTCGCCCACCACCGCATCGTCGCCGGCGGCTCGACGATCTCGCAGCAGCTGGCCAAAAACCTCTTCCTGTCAGAGCGACGCACGCCCTGGCGCAAGGCCGAGGAAGGCCTGATCACGCTCATGCTCGAGCATCTGCTGAGCAAACGCCGCATCCTCGAGATCTACCTCAACGTCATCGAGTGGGGCGATGGCGTCTACGGCGCTGACGCCGCCGCCGAACACTATTTTCATGTCCACGCCCGCCACCTCAACACCGCCCAGGCCTGCTGGCTGGCCGCCGCCATTCCCGATCCACGCGCCGCCGACGACCATCGACGCACGCGCCATCTGCGCCGCAAAGCCGCCATCCTCGCCCGCCGCCTGACGCAGGTCGCCGTGCCCTGAAGCGCACCACGCCGGCCTGGCTCTGCTATGCTGATCAGGACCACCAGGGAGGGAAGCCCATGCGTCGCCTCATCATCATCCTCGTCGCCATCCTCAGTTTTCCGGCGCAGGCCGGTTGCCTCGCCGATCTGCGCCACAGCGCGCACGTACAACGCGCCTGTCTGGTGACGCAAAGCCGCGTCAACGAGTGCGACGCCGTCATCCACGCGACGGCGCAGATGACCGCACAATGCCAAGCACAGGGCTACGCCGCCGCCCAGACGACCTACGCCGTGCAACAGGGTTTCGCCGAGGTGATCGGTGATCCCGCCCGCAGCCCCTACCGCCTGGCCCTGGCGCGCCTGCACGCCCGGCAACAGCTGCTGACCCGCCTCGACGCGCGCTGGAACCGGCGCTGGGCCGGCATCCTGCCGCAAGTGCGCGACGACGGCTTCGATGACAACGACTGCCCCCTCGCCTTCAAGGGCCAGTCGGAACACTATCTCATGGTCGCCGACCTGCATCTGCCGGTGCGCGCCAAGCTCGGCCCTGATCTTGGCAACAGCTACCCCGACAGCGAGCACCTCTATGTCGCTGCCATGCAGCCGGGCCTGTGCTTCGGTCCCGCCGATTCTTTGCAAACGACCCGGATCGAGGCCGACGAACCCGGCTTCATCTACAATCTCAGCGCCAGCGATCTTGACCTGATTCGCCAAGCCGCGAGCAAGGCCACGACGCCGCAGCTGCATGTGCACCTCTGCACCACGATCAGCGATTGCCTGGCGCAATCGGCGCACTTACAGCAAGTCTGGGTCTCCTACCAGCGTCACATTCGAGAACTGTCGGCAGCCGAACAATGCCGGCGCTATGCCAGCGCCAATGCCTCCGGCGAGATCGACGTCGCGCATCTCTACGGCGTCGACTGCAGCAAGATCGACACGACGGCGACCCTGCAAAAAGAGCAGAGCGCCAGTCAGACGGAAGCACAGCAGCTCTTTGGCCCCTGATTCACTCATGCTAGACTGGCGCCTGCTCGCACCGTCCATGGAGTAGGCCGATCTTGTCGGATAACGCTGCATCGAACATCGGCTCTTTTGAGGAATCCCTGCAAGAGCTCGAAGCCGTCGTGCGTCTGCTCGAGCGCGGTGACGCCCCCCTCGAAGAAGCCTTGCAAGCCTTCGAACGCGGCGTCGCCCTCAGTCGTCGCTGCCAGAGCCTGCTCGACCAGGCCGAGCAACGCGTGCAGGTGCTCATCGCCGATGAACGCAGCGGTTTTCAGGCGGGGGACGCCGGTGATCTCTGATCCGCAGTCCTTTCTGACGACCGTCCAGACCCGCATCCAGTCACAGTTGAACCACTTTCTGGAAAAGCAGAACCGCGTCGCGCCGCGACTGCACGCGGCGATGATCTACAGCGTCCTCAATGGCGGCAAACGCATCCGCCCGGCTCTCGCCTACGCCGCCTGCTGCGCCTGCGGTGGTGAACCCGACATGGCCGACGCCGCCGCCATCGCCGTCGAACTCATCCACTGCTACTCGCTGGTGCATGATGACCTGCCGTGCATGGATGACGACGATCTGCGCCGTGGCATGCCAACCTGCCACAAACGCTTCTCCGAGGACGTCGCCTTGCTCGCCGGCGACACCCTGCAGGCCCTCGCCTTCGCCAGCCTGAGCACCGCCGGCGGCGACGCCGAACGCCGTCTGCAGATGCTGCACATCCTGGCCAGTGCGGCGCGCGACATGGCCATCGGCCAGACCCTCGATCTCGAGGCCGAGCAACAGAGCATCGACCTGGAACGACTGGAGACCATCCATCGCCACAAGACCGGCGCCCTGATCCGCGCCAGCCTCGCCCTCGGCGCCCTCAGCGCCGGACCTGTCAACGCCGACCTGCTCGCTCGTTTCGAGCATTTCGGTGACCGCCTCGGCCTCGCCTTTCAGGTGCATGACGACATCCTCGACGTCATCGGCGACACCGACATCCTCGGCAAGGCGGTAGGCTCCGACCAGCGCCTCGGCAAGGCCACCTATCCGCAGCTGCTCGGTCTCGAGGCGGCGTGCGCGCTCAGCGCGCAGCTGCACCAGCAGTCCCTGGCCGCTCTCGCTGAACTTCCCGGGACAACCGGCCCTCTCACCGCCGTGACCGATTATCTGATCTCCCGTGATCGCTAGTTGCGGGTATAATGCAGCACGAACCGTGTGCGAGGTCCTAGTGCAGGATGTTTGACGCCATTCCCCGCGAGCGCCCCGAGACTCCGCTGCTCGACGAAATCAACGACCCCGTCCTCCTGCGCAAGCTCCCACTCGACGCCCTGCCCGAGCTGGCAGAAGAGCTGCGTGCTTTTTTGCTCTGGTCGGTGGGTCAGACCGGCGGGCACTTCGGCGCTGGCCTCGGCGTCGTCGAACTGAGCATCGCCCTGCACTACTGCTACGACACGCCGCAGGACCGCCTGGTCTGGGACGTCGGCCATCAGAGCTATCCGCACAAGATCCTCACCGGCCGCCGCGAAGCGCTGACGACGATACGCCAGCGTCATGGCCTCGCCGCCTTTCCCAGTCGCCAGGAGTCGGTCTACGACACCTTCGGCGTCGGCCACTCGTCGACCTCGATCTCAGCCGCCTTGGGCATGGCCCTGGCCGCTCGCCGTCAGGGCCGCAAGCGGCACGTCTGCGCCATCATCGGCGATGGCGCCATGACCGCCGGCCTCGCCTTCGAGGGCCTGAGCCACGCCGCCCACGCCGGCGCCGACATGCTCGTCATTCTCAATGACAACGACATGTCGATCTCGCGCAATGTCGGCGGCTTCTCCAATTATCTGGCGCGCATCTGGGCCAGCCGCAGCTACATCGCCCTGCGTGAGGGTGGCAAGCGCGTCCTCTCGACCATGCCCAGCACCCTCGACTTCGCGCGCCGCACCGAAGAGAGCGTCAAGCATCTGTTGCAGGCGCCCGGTGCCCTGTTCGAGAGCATAGGCTTCAACTACGTTGGCCCCATCGATGGGCACAACCTCGCCGAACTGGTGGAGACCATCGGCAATCTGCGCAGCGCCCCTGGCCCGCAGCTGCTGCACATCTACACCACCAAGGGCAAAGGCTTCGCTCCCGCCGAGGCCGACCCCATCGGCTACCACGCCATCACCAAGATGGATGCACCGCGCCCGCAAACGCCGCCGATACGGCGCGGCGAGAAGTTCTCCACGGTCTTCGGCGACTGGCTGTGCGCCATGGCGCGCGCCGATAGCCGCCTGGTGGCGATCACGCCGGCGATGTGCGAAGGCTCCGGCATGCAGGACTTCGCACGCGAGTTCCCGGAGCGCTATCACGACGTCGCCATCGCCGAACAGCACGCCTTGACCCTGGCTGCCGGCCTCGCCTGCGAGGGCGAAAAACCGGTGGTCGCCATCTATTCCACTTTTTTGCAGCGCGGCTATGACCAGCTCATCCACGACATCGCCCTGCAAAATCTCGATGTCACCTTCGGCATCGACCGCGCCGGCTTGGTCGGAGAAGACGGCCCGACCCACTCCGGTGTCTTCGACATCGCCTTCCTGCGCACCGTTCCCAACATCCTCATCATGACCCCCTCCGATGAGGCCGAGTGCCGCGCCATGCTGTCGACCGCCTTCGCCGCACGCGGTCCCGCCGCCGTGCGCTATCCGCGCGGTTGCGGCTGCGGCGCCGACATCCCCGACCACCTCGCTACCCTACCCCTGGGACGGGCGCGCGTCGAACGGCGTGGCCAGGACATCGCCATCCTCGTCTTCGGCCCACTCCTGCACAGCGTCCGCGACATCGCCGAGCGCTTACAGGCCAGCCTCGTCGACATGCGCTTCGTGCGGCCCCTCGACGTCGAGCTGGTCTTGGCGATGGCCGATCAGCACCGCCTGCTGGTGAGTGTGGAAGAACATCAGATCGCCGGTGGCGCCGGCAGCGCCATCGCCGAGTGCCTGCATCAGGAAGGGCGCACGACGCCGCTGCTCATGCTCGGCATTCCCGATCGCTTCATCGAGCACGGTACGCCGACGCAGATGCTGGCTGACGCCGGCCTCGACGCCGCCAGCATCGAAGCCCGCATCAAGGAACGCTTTCAGTCGCTGTTGTCCTGATCGCTCATGCCTTCGAGCATGTGTCCCATCTTGTCGTGTTTGGTGCGCAGATACGCGCGGTTGTGCGGATTCTCGCCGGTCTGCAGCGGCACCCGTTCGAGCACGATCAGACCGTGTGCGCGCAAGGCGTCGACCTTGCGCGGATTGTTGGTCATCAAGCGCACCCGCGCCACCTGCAAGGTGCGCAACATTTTCTCGCACATCGAATACTCGCGCAGATCGGGCGCAAAACCGAGCTGTTCGTTGGCCTCGACGGTGTCGGCGCCACGGTCCTGCAGAGCGTAGGCGCGGATCTTGTTGACCAGGCCGATGCCACGGCCTTCCTGGCGCAGGTAGAGAATGACACCGCGTCCAGCCTCGGCGATCTTGCGCATGGCCAGGTCGAGCTGCGGACCGCAGTCACAGCGCTGACTGCCGAAAGCGTCGCCGGTCAGGCACTCTGAATGCACGCGCAGCAGGACGGGCTCACCATCGGCGACCTCACCCATCACCAGGGCGATGTGCTCCTTGTGCGTATGCAGATCTTCAAAAGCGTGGATTTCGAAGGCGCCATAACGAGTAGGCAGATGGCTATGGGCGATGAACTTGACGGGCATGGTTCACTCCTGCCGAAAAAGAGGCTCGAGTTTAACACGCGCCAGCGACTTTGCCCGGCCTATCGCGGCAACGCACTGTTGCCTCAGACGCCGTAGACGACCTGCGCCAACCCTAGCAGGAGCGCCGCCATGACGGCGGCCAGCAGATCATCGAACATGATGCCGAAGCCGCCATGGACGTGCCGATCGACCCAGCGGATAGGCCAGGGTTTGACGATGTCGAAGACACGAAAGAGGAGAAAGCCGAGCAGCATGAACCACAGCAAAGCATGACCACCGACGCGATGAAGGATGAGGGGCGACAGGGTCAGCCACTGACCGAGAAACTCGTCGATGACGATGCCGCTGTGGTCGTGCACACCAAGATCACGGCTGGTGCGTTCGCAAATCCACGTCGCCAGGAGAAAGAGGCCAGCCATGGCCACGAAAAAAGCCGTCGGCGGCAGCGCTCGCCAGAGCAAAAAAAACGGTAGGGCGAGGAGCGAGCCGGTGGTGCCCGGGGCATAGGGCGACAGACCGCTGCCAAAACCGAAGGCGAGCCAGTGCAGAGGATGTCGCGTCTGAAAGCCCGCCGGCAGCTTGATTCTCAAAAGTGCTGGTATCCTGTCTGGGGTAAATCGACCTCGCATCCACCCTGCCAGAAACGCAGACCGGCGCGTGCTTCGATACGACCGATGCGCTGCAGCGCCACATCGGTCGCCGGCAAGGGCTGGTCAGGCGGCCAGGTGAAGCAGAGCTCGTAGTCGTCCCCGCCTTGCAAGATGGCGGCGAGGTCGCGCTGACCGCTCTGCCGCCAGGGCAGGGCATCGATGTCGACGCTGGCGCCGACGCCAGAAGCGCTGAGCAGATGACCGAGATCTTGCGCCAGTCCATCGGAGATGTCGATGGCGGCGTGCGCCCGGCCGCGCAGGGCGAGACCCAGTTGCAGACGCGGCTGCGGGCGATCGAGACAGGAGCGCAGGGCCCCGCCATCCCCCCCGGCGAGCACGTCGGCCAGGGCTAGGGTGGCTTCACCGGGATAGCCGCTGACGTAGATGTCATCGCCGACGCGCGCCGCCGAACGACACAAGGCCTGACCGACCGGCACGCTGCCCAAGGCGGTGATGGTGATGCTCAATGGGCCGCGCGTGGTGTCGCCGCCGACCAGCTGCACGGCATGCAAATCCGCCAGGGCGCGCAGGCCGCTGGCGAAGTCGCGCAGCCAGGCGTCCTCGGCCGCAGGCAGGGTGAGAGCGAGCAGAAACCAGCGCGCCTGCGCTGCCATCGCCGCCAGATCGGAGAGATTGACCGCCAAAGCCTTCCAGGCGATGTCGAAGGCGGCGGTGTTGATTGGAAAATGACGACCGGCCACCAGGGTGTCGCAACAGGCGACCAGAAGTTCTCCCGGCGGCGGCCGCAGTAGGGCCGCGTCATCGCCGACGCCGAGGCAGACATCGGCGCTCGCCGAGGCGAAGCTGAAGTAGCGCCGGATCAGCTCGAATTCAGCGAGCGGCGCGCTCATCGGCCCTGACCTGGCGCGCCCAGGCATCGAGCACGCCATTGACGTAACGATGCGACTCGCTGGCGCCGAAGTCCTTGGCCAGCTCCACCGCCTCATTGATGATCACCTGATAGGGGATGTCGCGGCGGTGGTTCAACTCATAGGCGGCGAGAGCGAGGATGACGTGCTCGATCGGCGTCAGCTCGCTGATCTTGCGATCGATGAAGGACTGCAGCTGGCGATCAATCTCGGCTTGTTCGCGCACGACACCCTGCAGCAGTTCGCCGAGATAGAGCACGTCGGTCTTGCGCAGATCATTCTCGGCATGACAGCGCGCCTCAATCTCGTGCACGGGATTACCGCTCAGCCGCCACTCGTACAACCCCTGCAGGGCAAATCGACGCGCCTTACGCCGCGCCGAAGGTTTGAAGTCACGCTCGGCCATCATCTCAACCTATCTGGCGCAGCAAGTCGACCATTTCCAGGGCGGTGAGAGCAGCTTCGCTGCCCTTGTTGCCAGCCTTGGTGCCGGAGCGCTCGATCGCCTGCTCGATGCTGTCGGTAGTGAGGACGCCGAAGACCACCGGAATACCCGACTCGAGCTGGGCGACGCCGAGGCCCTTGGCGCACTCACCGGCGACATAGTCGAAATGCGGCGTGCCGCCACGGATGACGGCACCGAGAGCGATGACCGCGTCATAGGACGGGCTGGCGATGAGCTTTTTTACCACCAACGGCAGCTCCCAGGCCCCCGGGCAGCGCACGATGGTCACCGCGGCATCGGGCACACCGTGCCGCTTCAGGGTATCGAGGGCACCGGCGAGCAGAGACTCGACGACGAAGCTGTTGAACCGGCCGACGACGATGGCGAAACGGCCATCCTGCGCCGCCGTATAGTGTCCTTGGATGATCTGGATGTCCTGCATGCTGGATTCCTCAGTGGGGGGATGAATGGGCGACATATTCGACGATTTCCAGGCCATAGCCTGACAAGGCATTGAAGCGCATCGGCGAACTGAGCAGGCGCATGCGCCGTATGCCGAGGGCGCGCAGGATCTGCGAACCGGTGCCGATGGTGCGGTAGGCGCCCGAGACCGCCGTCGCGCGCGGCGTCTCCTGCTGCAGATGCTGCAACTGCTCGAAGAGCTCCTGCGAACTGAGATCATGGCCGAGCATGACGAGGGCGCCAGCGGGCGCCGCGGCGATGGTCTGCATGGCACGATGCAGATCCCAGCCGGGCTGACCCGGCGACTGCACGTGCAGCAAGTCGCGCAGAGGGTTGACCACGTGCACGCGCACCGTCGGCACGTCAACGGCGTTGAGATCGCCGTGGACCAGAGCGAGATGCTGCTGGCCGCTGGCGACATCGGCGAAGCGCAGCGCCCGAAAACTGCCGTAGGCAGTCTCGAGCTGGCTCTCGGCGAGGAGGCGCACCGTCTGCTCATGCACCATGCGATAGTGGATGAGGTCGGCGATGGTGCCGATACGCAGGTCGTGCTCCTCGGCGAAGCGCTCGAGGTCAGGGCGGCGCGCCATGCTGCCGTCTTCGTTCATGATCTCGACGATGACCGCCGCCGGCTCGAGTCCGGCCATGCCGACGAGATCACAGCCGGCCTCGGTATGACCGGCGCGCACCAGAACGCCGCCGTCCTGGGCCATGAGCGGAAAGATGTGCCCGGGCATGACGATGTCCTTGGCGCTGGCGTGACGCGCCGTCGCCACGCGCACCGTGTGCGCGCGGTCGGCGGCCGAAATGCCGGTGCTGACACCGCTCGCCGCTTCGATCGACATGGTGAAGTTGGTGCCATGGCTGGAACCGTTGTGGCGCACCATGAGCGGCAATTCGAGTTGCTGACAGCGCTGCCGGGTGAGGGTCAGGCAGATCAGGCCACGCGCGTGCCGCGCCATGAAGTTGATGTCCTCGGGGCGCACCTTTTCGGCCGCCATGATGAGGTCGCCTTCATTCTCGCGATCCTCGTCATCCATGAGCACGATCATCCGTCCCTGACGCAGATCCTCGATCAAGGCTTCTACGGAGCTTAGCGCCATCTTCTCAGGTCCTCTTCATATAGCCATGTTGTGCCAGGAATTCCGGGGTGATGCGGGTATCAGCAGCCGGAGTCGCGGCTTGCAGGAGACGCTCGAGATAACGTGCCAGGACGTCGACCTCGATGTTCACCGCCGTCCCAGGCCGCCAGTCGTTCAGTGTCGTCATCGCCAGCGTATGCGGCACGATGGTGAGCAAAAAGCCGTCCGCGTAGAGACCATTGACGGTCAGGCTGATGCCGTCGACGGTGACCGAGCCTTTTTCGGCGATGTAGCGCAGCAGTTCGTCGGCGACGCGCACGCGGTAATTGACGGCACGACCGAGGGGGCTGCATTCGACGATCTCGCCGATGCCGTCGACGTGACCGCTGACGATGTGACCACCGAAACGCGTCGTCGCCAACATGGCTTTTTCGAGATTGAGGCGCTGCCCGAGACGCAGACGCCCGAGGGTGGAACGCTCGACGCTCTCCAGCGACACATCCGCCGTGTAGGACTGTTCGCCGCGAGCGACGACGGTGAGACAGACGCCCTGCGTGGCGATGGAGTCGCCGAGCTGCACGTCACTCATGTCGAGATCAGGACAAGCGACGCTCAGGCGCAGGTCACCACCGCGTCTTTCGAGCTGCGTCACCCGCCCCACTGCCGCAACGATACCGGTGAACATCAGGCTGCCCTCCGCAGGATCGAACGCAGGTCGTCGCCGACCTGACGCTGATCGATGATCTGCCAGCGCAGCTGCTCACTCATCGTCGCGACGGCGAGATCAAAAAGCGGCAGCGCCTGTGAACCGAGTAAGGTCGGCGCCTGATAGAGCACGAGCTCATCGACGACGCCGGCGGCGATGAAGCTGCCCGCCAGGCGCGGCCCGGCTTCGATCAAAATTTCATGCAGACCGCGTTGCGCCAGAAGCTCGAGCACCCGGCGCGGCTGCGGTCGTGCGTCCCCCGCCAGAATCGACACCCGCGCCTGCTGCAAAGCCTGCGCCGCAGCGTTGAGCGGCCCGCCGACGATGCAGCAGCTGTCGGCCCCACCCTGCTGCAGGAGACGAGCGGTGAGCGGCGTGCGGTAGTCGCTGTCGAGGACGATGCGCTGCAGCACGCGCCCTTGCGGAAAATCCCCCTCCGGCCACAGCTCCGGACGCAGATCGAGGCGCGGATCATCGCGGCACACGGTGCCGATGCCGGTGAGCACGGCCTGCGAACGCGCCCGCCAGCGCTGTACGTCCTGGCGCGCCGGCAGACCGGTGATCCACTGCGAGCTGCCATCGGCGAGAGCGGTGCGACCATCGAGACTGGCCGCCATCTTCACCCTGACCCAAGGCAGGCCACCGCGCATACAGCGCAAAAAACCGGGGTTGAGCGCTTCCGCCTCGCTCTCGAGCAGGCCACAGTGCACGCTGATACCCGCGGCACGCAGACGCTGCAGGCCCTGACCGCGTACGCGTGGATTGGGGTCTTCCTGCGCCGCCACGACGCGCGCCACGCCGGCGGCGATCAGCGCCTCGGCGCAAGGCGGCGTGCGGCCATGATGAGCGCAGGGTTCGAGGGTGACGTAGGCGGTGGCCGAGCGCGCCCGCTCACCCGCCTGAGCCAAAGCCACGACTTCGGCGTGCGGACCACCGGCGTACTGATGATAGCCTTCGCCGACCACCTCACCGTCACGCACCAGGACACAGCCGACGCGCGGATTGGGATGGGTGGTGTAGAGGCCGCGTCGCGCCAGTTCGAGCGCACGCGCCATCAGGCGGCGATCATTCATGCGCACCGCCGTCATCGAGGCGGTCGATGGCATCACGAAACTCGGCGATGTCCTGGAAATTGCGATAGACCGAGGCGAAACGCACATAGGCGACCTGATCGAGGCGACGCAGTTCCTCCATCATCAGCTCACCGATGAGGCGCGAGCGCACTTCGCGCTCGCCGGTGGCGCGCAGACGCGACATGACGTGACTGAGCGCGCCCTCGATCTGCTCGAGCGCCACCGGGCGCTTCTGCAGCGCGTGCATCATGCCGCGCCGTAGCTTATGCTCATCGAAGGGCTGGCGCGAGCCATCGGTCTTGATCACGCGCGGAATGACTAGTTCGGCCGTCTCGAAGGTGGTGAAGCGCTCACCACACTGCGCGCACTCACGCCGCCGGCGAATCTGGTTACCGTCAGCGGCGAGACGCGAATCGATGACCTTGGTGTCCTCAGCGGCGCAAAAGGGACAATGCATCGGCGGCCTCCACAGCCCCAGGGCGATGACTCAGGCGGCGTAGACCGGGAAACGCGCGCACAAGGCCTTGACCTGCGCCGCCACCCGCTCCTGTCGCCCGACATCGTTCAGATCGCCGAGAATATCGCACATCCAGCCGGCGAGTTCGATCACCTCGCCCTCGCGCATGCCGCGCGTGGTCACCGCCGGCGTACCGATGCGGATGCCGGACGTGACGAAAGGCGACAGCGGATCGTTGGGCACGGCATTCTTGTTGACGGTGATGCCGGCGCGGCCAAGGGCGGCGTCAGCGTCCTTGCCGGTCAGCCCCTGGCGCACCAGGGAAAGGAGGAAAAGATGGTTGTCGGTGCCGCCCGAGACCACTTCGAAGCCACGCTGCACGAAGACTTCCGCCATGGCCTGGGCATTCCGCACCACTTGCCGCTGATAGGCGACGAATTCTGGCTGCATGGCTTCTTTGAAGCACACCGCCTTGGCGGCGATGACGTGTTCGAGCGGACCACCCTGGATGCCGGGAAAGACCGCCGAATTGAGCTTCTTCTCGATCTCGGGATTGGCCTTGGCCAGGATCAGACCGGAGCGCGGACCGCGCAGGGTCTTGTGCGTCGTCGTCGTGGTGACGTCGGCGATGGCCACCGGGCTCGGGTAGACGCCGGCGGCGACAAGACCGGCGACGTGCGCCATGTCAACCAGGAGATAGGCGCCGACACGATCGGCGATGGCACGGAAACGTGCCCAGTCCATCACCCGCGAATAGGCTGAGAACCCGGCGATGATCAGCCGCGGCCGATGCTCGAGCGCCAGCGCTTCAACCTGATCGTAATCGACGAGACCGGTGCTGGTGTCGAGTCCATACTGCACCGCTTTGTAGGTGCGTCCGGAGAAATTCACCGCCGCGCCGTGGGTGAGGTGCCCGCCGTGCGCCAGGCTCATGCCGAGCACGGTGTCGCCGGCGTTGAGCAGAGCGAGAAAGACCGCGCCGTTGGCCTGGGAGCCGGCGTGCGGCTGGACGTTGGCGTAGTCGGCGCCGAACAGCTGACGGGCGCGCTCGATGGCGAGGCTCTCGACCTGATCGACGTACTCACAGCCACCATAGTAGCGCTTGCCCGGATAACCTTCGGCGTACTTGTTGGTGAGCTTGGAGCCCTGCGCCGCCAGGACGCGCGGCGAACAATAGTTTTCGGAGGCGATGAGTTCGATATGCTCCTCCTGGCGGCGTGACTCACCCGCCATGGCGGTAGCCAGCTCAGGATCGAAACTCTCAATCGTCATACTGGAATCGAACATCATCACCTCGACAGATCTCACGGGCAAGAAGACCGCGGATGATAGCAAGATCAGCGTCTCTACGCCATGGATCGACGCCTCAGCGACGCTTCATCATGTCGAAGAATTCATCATTGGTCTTGGTATCCTTCATCTTGTCGATGAGAAACTCGATCGCGGTGATCTCATCCATCGGATGCAGAATCTTGCGCAGGATCCACACCTTCTTGAGTTCGTCTTCACCCATGAGGCGCTCTTCACGCCGCGTTCCCGACTTCTTGATGTTGATCGACGGAAAGACTCGCTTCTCGGCGATCTTACGATCGAGGTTGATCTCCTGATTGCCGGTGCCTTTGAACTCCTCGAAGATCACTTCGTCCATCTTCGAACCGGTGTCGATGAGGGCGGTGGCGATGATGGTCAGGGAACCACCTTCCTCGATGTTACGCGCCGCCCCGAAAAAGCGCTTCGGGCGCTCGAGAGCGTGCGCATCGACGCCGCCGGTGAGGACTTTGCCGGAACTCGGAATGACGGTGTTGTAAGCGCGCGCCAGACGGGTGATGGAGTCGAGCAGGATGATCACATCCTTCTTGTGTTCGACCAGGCGCTTGGCCTTTTCGATGACCATCTCAGCCACCTGGACGTGACGCGCCGGTGGCTCGTCGAAGGTCGAAGCGACGACTTCGCCGCGCACCGTGCGCTGCATCTCGGTGACTTCCTCAGGCCGCTCATCGATGAGCAGGACGATGAGGAAACACTCCGGGTTGTTACGCGTGATCGAATGCGCGACGTTCTGCAAGAGCATGGTCTTGCCCGCTTTCGGCGGCGCCACCACCAACGAACGCTGTCCCTTGCCGACCGGTGAAATGAGGTCGATGACACGCGCCGTCAGGTCTTCCGTCGAACCATTACCGAGTTCCATGATCATGCGCTTGTCCGGAAACAGCGGCGTCAGGTTCTCGAACAGGATCTTGTTCTTGGCATTTTCCGGCGAATCGAAGTTGATCTGATTGACCTTGAGCAGAGCGAAATAGCGTTCGCCCTCTTTCGGCGGCCGTATGGTGCCGGTCACCGTATCACCGGTACGCAGATTGAAACGCCGAATCTGACTCGGCGACACATAGATGTCGTCCGGACCAGCAAGATAGGAGCCTTCCGAAGAGCGCAGAAAGCCGAAGCCGTCCGGCAGGATCTCGAGCACACCATCGCCAAAAATCTCTTCGCCATTGCGCGCATGCGTCTTCAAAATGGCAAAGATCACGTCCTGTTTGCGGTTACGGGCCATGTTCTCGAGGCCCATCTGCTCAGCGATCTGCACGAGAGCGGCGATCGGTTTCTTCTTGAGTTCAGTCAGATTCATAAGGAAAAGATTTCAGCTGTTGAGTGCGCAGTACCCACCGGGGATGCTGGCTATGGATTTTTTCGTGGAAGATCGGCCAGAAACCATCTCGAGGCAGACGCGCGGGAAGGTCCAAAACGCCTATGTCGACGCCCTGTGATTTCCTTTATAGGACAAGTCGTCCATCCTGTCAACGACACCGCCGGTAACGATAGCATCGCTACCGGCCACTTCCAGCTTACAGATGCGAGTCGACGAAAGCCGACAACTGTGATTTCGACTGCGCACCGACGCGCGTCGCCTCGATGTTGCCACCTTTGAACAGGATCAGCGTCGGGATGCCGCGCACGCCGAATTTCTGCGCCGCGCCGGGATGATCGTCGACGTTGACCTTGACGATCTTGAGACGGCCCTGATACTCCGCCGCCATCTCGTCCAGCACCGGTGCTATCATCTTGCACGGACCACACCACGGCGCCCAGAAATCCACGAGCGTGGGAACATCGGCCTTGACGACGTCGTTCTCGAAGTTGGCATCGCTGGTATGCACGATCAGATCATGGCTCATGGACAAACTCCAGGGTGTAGGGAATGGCGCCAGAATATCATGTTCGCGCCGCCTTTGCATCGCGTGCGAGCCAAGTGCCGGCAGGCAGGATGAAGACGAGGATGACAGCGGTGCAAGAAGCGACTGAAAGCGACCTGATGGCCGCCATTGACCTGGGCTCGAACAGTTTCCACATGGTCGTGGCGCGCCCCGATCATGGCGAGTGGCGCATCATCGAGAGCCTGTCGGAAAAGGTGCAGCTGGCCGCCGGTTTCGATGAACGCGGACGGCTCACCGAACAGGTGCAGGAGCGCGCCCTCACCTGTCTCGCCCGCTTCGCCCAGCACCTCGGCGCCGTCGCCCCCGGCAACCGCCGCGTCGTCGGCACCAATGCTTTGCGCGTCGCCAAGAATGCCGTCAGCTTCGTGCGCCGCGCCGAGCGCCAGCTCGGCTGTCCCATCGAGATCATCGCCGGCCGTGAGGAAGCACGCCTCATCTACCTCGGCGTCGCCAACACGCAACCGGCGCAGGGGCGCCGCCTGGTCGTCGACATCGGCGGCGGCTCGACCGAGTTCATCATCGGCGACGGCTATGAGCCTTTGTTGCTCGAATCCCTGCACATGGGCAGCATCAGCTACCAGCGCCGCTTCTTCGGCGACGGTCATATCGACGCCGCCAGCATGGACAGCGCCATTCTCAGCGCCCGCTACGAACTCATGCCCATCGCCGCCAGCTACCGCGCCCAGGGCTGGGATCAGGCGCTTGGCTCCTCGGGCACGATCAAGGCTCTGCTCGGCGTGCTGCAAGGTCTCGGCCTGCAGACCACCGACACCATCGACCTGCCCAGTCTGCTCGAGCTGCGCGCCCGCCTGCTGGCCTTCCAGCACGCCGTGCACATCGACTTTCCCGGCATCAAGGACGACCGCAAACCGCTGCTCGCCTCGGGACTTGCCATCACCCTGGGTTTTTTTGAAGAGCTCGGTATCGAACGCATGCACTACGTCGACGGCGCCTTGCGCGAGGGCGTGCTGTTCGAAATGATCGGTCGTCATGGCCAGACGATCGACGTACGCAAACGTACCATCCGTGCCATGCAGGCGCGCTATCACGTCGACGTCGAACAGGCGCGACGGGTGCGGCAGACCGCCCTGCAACTGGCCGCCATGCTGCCGCCTGAGTTCGCCAGCAACCTCGACACGAGCGCCCTGGTACACGCTGCCGACCTGCACGAAGTCGGCCTCGATGTCGCACACAGCGGCTTTCACAAGCACGGCGCCTACCTGCTGCGCTATTCCGACATGGCCGGCTTCTCACGCACCGAGCAGGAGCGACTGGCCCTACTGGTCGGCGCCCATCGCCGCAAGCTGCGCGAGGAGCAGGGCTTGGCCCTGCTCGATCATGGTGGCGAAGGACTGCTGCTCACCGCCGTCCTGCTGCGTCTGGCGGTGCTGCTCAACCATGCCCGGCAAAATCTCACGACCCCTCCTCCCTGGCAGCTGCAAGTGCAGGCGGCGCGCCGTCTGCACCTGAACTTCAGCCGCGCTTGGCTGGACAAGCACCCCCTGACCTTGATGGATCTGCAGCAAGAGGCCGGCCATCTCGTCAGTATCGAGATCGATCTGAGCTTTTCATGAGCACAAAACATGCACAGCCCCACATAACTGATCTAAGCTGAAACCATTCCTTAAGACAGCAAGGCGTGGCGATGACGCAGGCTCGATTAGCGCAAACGCCTCCGGCACAGACGCTCACAGAGCAACTGCAGGGGCGCGGTTGGCGGTTGCGCTTTCCGCAGCCGCTGGAAGCAGAGTTTCAACGCCACTACGGCGAAACCTATCAGGCCGACATCACCCTGGCGATGCTGCTCGGCCTCATCGCCACCCTCGCCTGCGGCGTCGGCGACTGGCTGTGGCTACCGGATCGCTACTACAAGATGTGGGCGGTACGAGTCATCGCCAGCCTGCCCTTGCTCGCCCTTTACATCTTCGCGCGCCAGCCGCGCAGCCGTCCGTATCTACAATGGCTGGTGGTCATCGACGCCCTGGTCGGCAGCCTCGGTGTCGAGATTTTCGCCGACATGGCGAATCCGCCGATCAGCCACTTTTACCAGGGCGGCATCCTGCTCGTCATGTTGCTGATCTTCGTACTCTGCCGCCTGCAATTCCGTTTTGGCCTGATCGCCGCCGCACTCATCGTTCTCCTCTGCCAGCCCTTCATCCTGTCATCCACCTCGCTGCTGTCGATCGGTGGTCGTGAGGTCATCCTCCTCCTCGGCCTGCTACTGAGCCTGCCGGGCAACTTCCTCATCGAACGATCCTTGCGCCAGAATTATCTGCAGGTACGCCTCCTGTCCCTGCAGAACCGCGAGGTCGAAGAAGCCAACCGTCAGCTGCAATACCTCACCGCTATCGACGGTCTGACCCTCATCGCCAACCGCCGTACGCTCGACAGCACGTTGGCCACCGAGTGGGTGCGGGCGCAACGCAAACAGCAGAGCCTGAGCCTGTTGATGATCGATGTCGACCACTTCAAGCGCTTCAACGACACCTTCGGCCATCCTGCTGGCGACAGCTGCCTGCGTCATATCGCCGAAACCCTGCGCAGTCACGTCCGCCGCCCCGGCGACCTGGCTGCGCGCTATGGCGGCGAGGAGTTCGCCGTCGTCCTCAGCGGCACCGACACCCACGACGCCCTGCTCATCGCCGAGAACATCCGCATGGAGATCCTCTCCTTGAGCATCCCGCATCCGGAGAGCACCCACGGCCACGTCACCGTCAGTATCGGCTGCGCCACCTTGATTCCCGACCGCGACAACTCTCCAGCCCTGCTCTACGAACGCGCCGATCAGGCGCTCTACCGCAGCAAGCGCAGCGGCCGCAATCGCGTCATGACCTGGAGTGCGGAAACATGAGTGACGCCGACACCCTGCCACGACTGCGCGCCCTGCTCCGCTACCTGCGCTCGTCACCGCGCCGCCTGCGCTTTCCGAGCGAGGATGAGCGCATTTTTCAGGCCGACTACAGCCAGCGCTATCAGTTGCACATCCAGGTCGCCGGACTGCTCGGCCTGATCGCCCTGCTCCTGCCCATACCCGGCAATTACTGGTTGACGCCACAGCTCTACCTGCCGACCCTGCGCATCAGCGTCGGTTCCGCCGTCCTGCTCATGCTCAGCCTCGCCTACTCGACCAGTGAGCACGCCCGGCCGCGCCAGCAGATGCTCATCCTGATCAACACCGTCGTCGCCTACGCCACCGCCCTGCTCCTCGCTGAACTGCAGATCGCTCCGCTCAACGACTATTACGCCATCGGCAGCGTCCTGGTGATCATGGGCGGCTTTGTCGTTTCACGCCTGCTCTTCTCCTGGGGCCTGTTGACGGCGGTGGCGCTGTGCGCCGTTCTCGCCATGCATCTGGCGCGTATCCATGCGGATATAGAGACGATCACCATCCAAAGCTTCGTCCTCTGCCTGGCGCTGAGCTTCGCTCTGCCCGGCACCTTTCTCATCGAGCGCTCTTTGCGCATGAACCATCTGCAGAGCCGATTGCTCGATCTCGAGCAGAGTGACCTGCGCCAGGCGCATCTGCACCTCGAGATCCTCACCGCCACCGATGGCCTCACCCACATCGCCAACCGCCGCTGCTTTGACAATGCCCTCCTCCAGGAGTGGTCGCGCCAGACGCGCAGCGAAACACCGCTCAGCCTGCTGATGCTCGATGTCGATCACTTCAAATCCTACAACGATCGTCTCGGCCACCAGATGGGCGACGAATGCCTGCGCCAGATCGCGCAGAAATTGGCCAGCTACGCTCAGCGACCGGGGGATCTGGCGGCGCGTTATGGCGGTGAAGAATTCGCCCTCATCCTGCCCGACACCGCGCCGGAAGCAGCGCTCAACATCGGCGAAAATCTGCGGCGAGGCATTCAGGAACTGGCCATCCCCCACCCCGATCAGGCTTATGTCAGCGTCAGCATCGGTGTCGCCACCATGATACCGATGCCCGGCATCACCTCGGAGCAACTGGTCCTGCGCGCCGATGAGGCGCTCTACCTGGCGAAATCGCAGGGACGTGATCGCGTTGCCAGCTATCGCTTCAATGAGCCGGCAGGTGGAGCACCCCGACCCGATCATTCTCCAGAGAGCCGATGATGAGGCGATCGTGATCGGGTAGCACCGAGGTGATCATGCGCAGGTGCTCGCCGTCGGCGTCGCGGTGCAGACGCAGCAGGTGTCCCTGCGCGTCGAGTTCAGCCAGCAGACCGACGTGCGAGGGTCCCGGACGCAGCCAGAGCGGCAGGAGCGCCGTGCGCTCACGCAACCAGCGGCTCGCCATCATCGCGTCGATGTCGAAGCGGCGCGGCGTCGGTAACGCCACCCAGACATGACCACGGGCATCGACGTCGATGTTGTCGGGGATCCCCGGCAGATTGTCGGCAAAGATGTCGGTCGTCCCCGCCGCCGCTCCTTTCAGCCAGTAACGACGGATGCGATAACGAAAACTCTCCACCACCAGGACGGCAGCGTCATCTGGCGTCATCGCCACGCCATTGGCAAAGTACAGGCCACGCAACAGCGTATGCGTCTGTCGCGTCTGCGGATCGTAGACGAGAAGACGGCCATAAGGATGCCCCTCGAGCAGATCCATCATGTAGTCCGGTTGATGCCAGCGACTGCTGGCATCGGAGAAGTAGATACGACCGTCGGCAGCGGCGGCGAGATCGTCGGTAAACCCAAAAGGCAGGCCCTCAGCAGCATGACTGAGGACCTCGACGCGTCCGTCATCGATGCCGACGCGCAAGAGGCCGCGCCAAGCGTCACAAACGACGAGATGCTGGGCGTCGACGAGGATCAAGCCGAGAGGACGACCACCGGTGCGCGCCAGGGTCTGCACGCTCTGTCCATCCAGCCTGACGATACGTCCGTCCGCCAAGCCGGTGTAGACTCGACCCTGCGCATCGACGGCGACGTCCTCGGGACCGTGGATCTCGCCACGCCCCCACAGTACCGCCGCACTCAGGTCGTCAGTGAAGTGCAAGGGCGGCAACGGCGAAGGTCGCCAGGCCTGCGCGTGAAAGGGGGCCGGCCAAGCGAGAAAGCCGAGGACAGCGCACAGTAAAATGGCGAGCGCCAAACGCACCAGAGCGTGTTTGCGCATGATCAGTCCTGCAGGCCGAGGACGTCGCGCATCTCATACTGCCCGGGCGCCCGTCCCTGCAACCAGAGGGCGGCGCGCACGGCGCCATGCGCAAAATTCATGCGACTGGAGGCGACATGCCGAATCTCCAGGCGCTCACCTTCCGCCATGAACCAGACCTGGTGGTCGCCGACGACATCACTGCCGCGCAGGGCATGGACGCCGATCTGGCCGGACGGGCGCTCGCCGGTGTGCCCGCTACGCCCCTGCACCATGACCTCGGCGAGATCCTGACTGCGCGCCGTCGCCACCGCTTCCGCCATCATCAAGGCAGTACCCGAGGGCGCGTCGACCTTGTGGCGGTGATGCACCTCGACGATCTCGACGTCGACCGTCTTGCCAAAGGCGCGCGCGGCACGCTCGAGCAGATCGACCGCGACGCTGACGCCGACCGAGAAATTGCCCGACACCAGCAGCGGAATGTCACCGCCGGCCTCACGCAGACGCTCGCGCTGGCGGGCGTCGAAGCCGGTGGTGCCGATCACCATCGGCCGCTTCAGCATGCGCGCCACGGCGACGTGCTCCATGGTCGGTCCTGGCAAAGAGAAGTCGATGATGACGTCGGCGTGCGCGAACAGATCCACCATGTCATCGCTGAGGCGCACGCCGAGGGGGCTGCCGCCGGCGAGGACACCGGCGTCCTCACCGAGGGAAACATGACCGCTCTGCTCCAATGCGCCGGCGAGGACGGCACCCGCCGCCGTGACCGCCTGCACCAAGGAACGGCCCATACGCCCCGCCGCACCACAAACGACGATACCTGTCATAAACCCCTCCACTGCGAGCTTCCACCGGAAAGCCTACAGATTGGCATAGGCGGCAGGCGATGAAAAGCACCTCCAGCGCACGAGCCGCCCAACGCCCTCCCAAATGGCGTGATCGACGCTGGCTGTCGCCTGCGCCTGCGGCAGGAACAGCAGCGGCAAAAATGGCGGCGGACGATAGCCGGCGAGCGGCGCCGGCCAAGCCTGCAGGCCGGCGCAGCGCAGTTCATGCAGGGCGCGCGGCATGTGCAGGGCGTCGGTGACGACCAGGACACGCGCACCACGCCCGAGGTGGGCCGCCAGCTGCGCGGCGTTCTCGGCGGTGTTGCGGCTGACGTCCTCGCCATGCAGACGCGCCAGCGGCAGGGCGAAGTCGCGCTGCAGACTGCGCTGCATGAGCGTCGCCTCGGCGAGATCCTCGCCGTAGACGCGTCCACCGCTCAGCCAGACCGGCACCGCAGGCGCCGATCGCGCCAGGGCAGCGGCGTAGCGCAGGCGCTGCAAAGTCGCCGCCGAAGGGCCATCGCCGCTATACTCGCGCGCCGCCGTCAGCCGCCCGCCACCGAGCACGACCAGACTCCAGGGTGATGGCGGCAGGCGCAAGGGCGCGTCTGCCGTCGCGAGGAGGCGCGTCAGGAGCACCGCCGTCAGCGGCAAAGAGCTGACGTAGCTGAGCGCCAAGGCCAGCGCCAGGGCGCGCCGCCCACCGCCCAGACACAGCCAGGGCAGGACGAGCAGCAGCGGCGCCAAGGGCGGTAACAGACAGGCTTTTAGTATTGCATGCACCCACATAGCGCTGCGCCTCCGCGTAGCCGGGCAAGGCCACAAACGATGTGTCCGCCATCGCCGCGGTAAGATCCAGGACAAGGCCGACGACCGAGGCGATGCCCCCATCGAGCTCACATCGTGAAAGTCAATCTGTCCATCAGGAGATGTATCGCGATGAGAGACTGTTGTATCCAAGGGATGCGCAGCGCTGGCGGTCGTTTTCAGCTTGCAAGATGTCGCCTCCACAGCGTGATCAGTGATTGTTGACCCAGTTCTCGACGGTCAGGCCCACAAAGCCGAGGAAATCGGCTTCGTTGTTGGTGACCAATGTCACGCCCAGTGACAGCGCGTGAGACGCAATCAGCTTGTCCAACGCATCCTTCTTCTTGTCGCGCGCACGATGGGCCGCGCGCAGCCGACCATAGGCGCGCGCTGCCCGGGCTTCAAACGGAGCAACCAGGATGTCTTCAAGCAGGCTGTCCAGATGCCCCTGGTTGGCGGATTGGGCTTCACCTGAACAAGCAACACCGAATTCCAACTCTGCCAGCGTGATGGCAGAGATGACCACGTCACCCACAAAGCACATGGCAAAACGAGCACGAACCTGCGGGGGCTGGTGCTTCATCAGGTAAATGCAAATATTGGTATCGAGCATGTACTGGGGAGTCATAAGGACTCACGTTCGTCTTCCATATTGAGACCCCGCCCTTCATTCATGAAGTCCGGGGAGAACTTGGCGAGCTTACCCAGCACATCGCCCATACGTCGCCGTGCTGGCCGGATGCGTAGCTCATCGCCTTGTCGTTCAATCACCAAGTCTATGTCCCAACTGCTATAGGCCAGTTCCGCCGGGATGCGCACCGCTTGGGAATTGCCGTTTTTGAATAGTTTGGTGTGGACCATACATGCCTCGCAACACGATAAGATGTACGCGTACATCTTGGTCTGTTACATGAGATTTGTAAATATATCGATGTACCCAGCGGCCGACAGCAGAGCGACGGTGAGCAGGCGCCTGACGACATGCAGGCAGGGCGGTGCCAAGCCCCAGATGGGTTGAGCCGGCGTGTACCGTACGACGCCCCGTTCATGCCCACCCCGATCGCACGCAGCCCTTCTGGTCTTGTCCGGCGCTCTTCGTTATTCTATCGGCATTCAAGTCGGCGTGACGCACCACGTTTCAAGGATCCCCTGAACCATGCATGAATCATACGAAGCGCGCCTCATCGAAGCGCAGGCACAACAGCACTGGGCTGAGCGCAAGGCCTTCGAGGTACGCGACGATGACGAGCGCGAGCCTTTCTACTGCTTGTCGATGTTTCCCTATCCCTCCGGCAAGCTGCACATGGGACACGTCCGCAATTACACCATCGGCGACGTCATCGCTCGCTATCAGCGCATGCAGGGGCGCGCCGTGCTGCAACCCATGGGCTGGGACGCTTTCGGCCTGCCCGCCGAGAATGCCGCCATGAAGAACCAGGTCGCGCCGGCCGCCTGGACTTACTCGAACATCGATTACATGCGCTCCCAGCTCAAGGCCCTCGGCCTCGCCATCGACTGGTCGCGCGAGATCACCACCTGCCGCCCGGAATACTATCGCTGGGAACAATGGCTGTTCACCCGACTCTACCGCAAAGGTCTGATCTACAAGAAGCTCGGCGTCGTCAACTGGGATCCCGTCGATCAAACCGTGCTCGCCAATGAACAGGTGATCGAAGGGCGCGGCTGGCGTTCCGGCGCGCCGGTCGAGATCCGCGAGATCCCGATGTACTACTTCGCCATCACCCGCTACGCCGACGAGTTGCTGCAAGGCCTCGACCAGCTGCCGCAGTGGCCGGAGCAGGTGCGCACCATGCAGCGCCACTGGATCGGCAAGTCGTACGGCATGGAGATCGTCTTCCCCTACGCCGAAGGAGAGGGCGAGCTCAAAGTCTTCACCACGCGTCCGGACACCCTGATGGGAGTGACCTACGTCGCCGTCGCCGCCGAACATCCTCTCGCGCAAAGCGCCGCCACCGACAATCCGTCACTGGCCGCCTTCATCGCTTCCTGTCAGACCGGCTCGATCGCCGAGGCCAGCCTGGCGACCCTGGAAAAGCGTGGCATGGACAGCGGACGCCACGTCATACACCCGATCAGCGGTGAGAAGCTGCCGGTGTGGGTAGCCAACTACGTTCTCGCCCATTATGGCGCGGGCGCCGTCATGGCCGTGCCCGCCCACGATGAACGCGATTTCGAATTCGCGCGTCAGTACGGCCTGCCTCAGCGCCAGGTCATCCTCGACGCCGATGGTCATCTGCCCGCGGCCGATGCCGCCTGGACGCACACCGGCCGGCTGACCGCCTCCGGCGCCTTTGACGGCCTCGACTTCGACGCTGCCTTCACCCGTATCGGCGATGCTTTGCAGGCCGCCGGTCGCGGCAGCGTGCGTACCCAGTTCCGCCTGCGCGACTGGGGAATCTCGCGGCAGCGCTACTGGGGCTGTCCCATCCCCATCATCCACTGCCCGCAGTGCGGCGACGTCTGTGTGCCCGACGCCGACCTGCCGGTTTTGCTGCCCGAGGATGTCATCCCCGCCGGCAAGGGCTCGCCCCTCGCGCAGATGCCCGCCTTTCACGCCTGCACCTGCCCCGAGTGCGGCGCAGCGGCGCGGCGCGAAACCGACACCATGGACACCTTCGTCGAATCGTCCTGGTATTACGCCCGCTACGCCTCACCGCAAGCCACGGACAGCATGGTCGAAGCGCGCGCCGCCGCGCGCTGGTTGCCGGTCGATCACTACATCGGCGGCATTGAACACGCCATCTTGCATCTGCTCTATGCGCGTTTCTTTCACAAGCTGCTGCGCGATGAAGGCCTGGTGCGCGGCGATGAGCCCTTCACCCGCCTGCTCACCCAGGGCATGGTCGTCGCCGAGACCTTCTACCGCGACCTGCAAGGCGGCGGCAAGGACTGGATCAATCCAGCCGACGTCGACATCGAACGCGATGACAAAGGCCGCATGCTCGCCGCCACCTTGCACAGCGATGGCCGGCCAGTGATCGCCGGCGGCATGGAAAAGATGTCGAAGTCCAAAAACAATGGCGTCGATCCGCAAGCCATCATCGACACCTATGGCGCCGACACCGCCCGCCTGTTCATGATGTTCGCCGCGCCACCGGACGCCTCCTTGGAATGGAACGACGCCGGCGTCGAAGGCGCGCAGCGCTTCTTGCGCCGCCTGTGGAAGGCGGTCCACGCGCATCTCGCCCGCCCGGCCCTGCCCGTGGGCGACGTCGGCGCCGAGGCGCGCGAGCTACATCGCAAGACGCATGAGACGATCGCCAAAGTCAGCGACGACATGGGCCGACGCCTGACCTTCAACACCGCCATCGCCGCGGCGATGGAGCTGCTCAACCAGATCCAGCGCTTCACCCCGCGCCATGACAGCGAGCTCGCCTATGAGGCCGAAGCCCTACGCAACCTCACCCTGCTGCTGGCGCCGATCACCCCGCACATCTGCCATGCCCTATGGCCGGCGCTCGGTGGTCAAGGCGACTGCATCGACGCGCCCTGGCCGGTGGTCGACGCGCAGGCGCTGCAACGCGACACCATCGAGATGGTGGTGCAGATCAACGGCAAGCTGCGCGCCCGTCTGCTGCTACCGAGCCAGGCCAGCGCCGCCGATATCGAGGCGCGCGTCCTCGCCGACGCCGATGTGCAGCGCCACCTCGCCGGTGCGCCGATCCGCAAGGTGATCCAGGTCCCCGGCAAACTGATCAATCTGGTGCTCTAATGCGACGACTTGCCCTCTTTTTGTTCCTCCTGCTCGCCGGTTGCGGCTTTCACCTGCGCGGGCAATACAGCATGGCACCAGAGCTCAAGATTCTGCACCTGAGCATCCCCAAAGACGCCACCCTGCTCAGCCAGGAAATCGAGCGCATGCTCGAGCTCAGCGGCGTCAAGACCGGTGACGGCGCCTACACCCTCGTCGTGACACAGGAAAACGTGGTGCAGCAGGCGTCGATCTACAATCCGCAGGTGCAGGTCGAAAACGTGCACGTGATCTATACCCTGGCCTACTTTCTCGTCTCCAAAGATGGTAAACAGCGTTTTCCCGGCAACCCCATCGTCGAACAGAACGACTATCAGACCGCGCCCAACCTGATCAGCGGCGCCAACGCCGAAGCCGACCAGTTGATCGCCGACATGCGTCGCGACGCCGTGCAGCAGCTCGGCCACCGCCTCGCCGCGATCAAGCCGAGCCAGCTCGACGGCGCCACGCCGGCACCGGCCAGCAGCAGCGGGAAAGGCTCTTGAGACTGCGCCTGCGGCAATGGCAGGCGCATCTACAGGCGCCTTTGGCGCCGTTCTACCTGATCGTCGGCGATGAGCTCCTGCTCTGCCAGGAAGCCCTCGACGCTCTGCGCCAAGCAGCACGCCAACAGGGCTTCAGCGAGCGCCAGGTCTTTCACCTCGAACGCGGCCTGCAGCCAGGACAGATCCTACAAGCAGCGCACAGCCCTTCGCTCTTCGGCGATCGCCGTCTGCTCGAGCTGCGCTGCTCGCAGGCGCCGACCCAGGAACTGGCCACCATCCTGGCCGAACTCGCCGCGCGCCCCGACCCTGACGTCTTGCTCGTCTGCAGCCTGCCACGCCTGAACGCGCGTGAGCTCAAAGCCGCCTGGATCGAAGCCTGGGAGCGACAGGGCGTCCTGCTCGACATCGACAAAGTCGACGCCGCCGCCCTGCCTGCCTGGTTGCGCGAGCGCTTCGCCGCCGCCGGCTTCGAGGCCAGCCCCGAGGCCATCGCCGTTCTCGTCGAACGCACCGAGGGTCATCTGCTGGCGGCAGCGCAGGAGATCAGCAAGCTGCAGCTGCTCTGTCCGCCCGGCGTGATCGACATCGAAACCCTGCTCGCCAGCAGCTCACCGGCCGCCCGCTACGACGTCTACGCGATGAGTGACGCCGCCCTCGCCGGTCAGGCGGAACGCGCCCTCGACATCCTGCAATATCTGCTCGAAGAAGGTGAAGCGCTGCCCCTGCTGCTGTCGGCTCTGTGCAACGATCTGCGCCATTTGCTCGCTGCGGCGACGGCGCAGGCACGCGGTGAGGCACCAGCTACGGCCATGCGCGCCGCCGGCGCCTGGGAGCGTCGTCTGCCCGCGCTGCAAAAAGCCCTGACGCGGTTCACGCTCGGACAATTGCAGGGCCTGCTCGACCTTGCCCACGCCTGTGACCGATCCATCAAAGGACGCGGCGAACTCGCCGCCGAACTCGGCCTGCTGCGCCTGCTCTGCGCACTCGCCGGCCGCCCCCTGCTGCGCCCGTTACGGCCAGCCGCCCATCTTCCCCACGCCAGCGCAAGGATGCCCTCATGACACACTCCGCCACCGACACCTCCAGCATCTCCTTCACCGCCCACTACACCGGCTACGTCTGGTATCTGCAGCGCTGGTCCAGCCCCGCCTTCGTCACCCGTCAAGGCCGCCTCTACCACTTTTTGATGCAACCGCTGGAACAGCTGGCGCGCGGACTGATCGGGCAGAATGTGCAGACCACCCTGATCACCCGGCACGCGCTGCTCGATCGTGAATTGCAACGCAACATCGACGCCGGCCACACCCAGGTGCTGGAACTCGCCTGTGGTCTGAGCCCGCGCGGCTGGTCTTTGCGCCAGCGTCACCCGCATCTGCTCTACGTCGAGGCCGATCTGCCAGCCATGGCGGCGCATAAGCAGCGCCTGCTGGCTGGCCTCGATGTCGACGCCAGCCAGCACCGCGTGGTCAGCTGCAATATTTTGGAAGAAAGCGGGCCTCTCAGCCTGGAGAGCGTCCTCAGCACGCACTTCGACCGCACGCGCCCGATCACCGTCATCAGTGAAGGCTTGGTCAACTACTTCCGCCGCGACACCATCGCCGCCGTCTGGTCACGCCTGGGGCAGGCGCTGCACGCCTTTCCCGCCGCCTGTTACCTCACCGACAACTATGTCGAGCTGACGCAGCACCCGATGGCCGCCGTCATTCGCCAAGCCAACCGCTGGCTGGCCCTGGCGACACGCAGCTCTTTCACCTTGCACTTTCGCGACGCGCAGGAAGCCGAGCAACAGTTTCTCGCCTGTGGCTTTGAGCATCTGCAATACCTAGATCCACAGCAGGAACTCACCGCCAGCGCCCTGCCGCGGGCGCGTGGCGAGTCGCTGGTGCGCGTTGTGCGCGCCAGCATCGGCGAGGACATTCAGCCGACGCGGTAGATACGCGCCACTTCGCCGTGCTGCCGTTCGGTCTGGAAGCGGCAGCGGAAGAAGCTTTCGTCCTCAAGCAGAGCCTTGAGTTCATAGGCGGTCTCGAAACGGCCGTGCTTGAACAGGCAGCGCATCGTGTTTTCGCCGTGTTCGAAGACGAGGAGCTCGATACGCAAGGCCGAACCCTCGAGACAGAGGATGAGGTCACGCGAGTGCTCGGCCAGTGAAAAGCCCTGATGATCGTATTCGAGCAAGCAGCCGAAGAAGCTCATGTCGCGTACCCGCACCGGCACATCGACAGCGATAGAGCCGTCGACGCGCGAGATGCTGATGACGCGCGCGTGCGGATTGCAGGGGGCAAAGCGCGGCTCGCCACGATGCTCGATACGCTCATAGTTGCCAAGAGCGAACGGACGTATGCCGGCAACCTGGGCCAGATCCTGACCGCGCAGATAAGCGACAAACATCGCCATGCACTCGTCGCGGCGCTCAAGTTGGGCGACGTGATCAGCGCCTTCCACCAGAGCGAAGGTGGCCTGCGGACAACGCGCGGCGAACAGCGCATTCTCGAAAGGCGGCGTGAAGCTGTCGAACTCGCCGGTGGCGACCAGGGTCGGACACGTCGGGTAACCGAGGATGCTCTCGACTTCGAGCAGGCGACGGGCGTTGATGCGGTAGCGCGCCTGTTCATTGCTGGAGAAAGAGCGCATCTGGCGATGAAAGAGACGGCGCGTGGTGTCGCTGATGGCGGTCTCACCGAGACGCGCGTGATTGACCAGATACAGCACCACCGCCTGTCCGAATTCATCAAGACGTGCCTCGTCGAGCACGCGTATCGACTCTTCAAGCAGCATGCGCCAGCTCTTGCGCGGTTTCGGCAGGATACCGGTGACGATGAGACGCTCCATCGCCTGCGGATATTTGTAAGCGAAAGTGCTGGCGATCACCGAGCCCAAGGACAGGCCCATGATCGAGACCTTGTGCAGGTCATTGCGCACCGTCCACTGATGCAGCAGATCGGCGAGATCTTCCATGCCGAGCTCAGGCGCCAACTGCTCGTTGTCGCCGAGCGAAGGCAGGTCGACCATGATCACCGACACTTCTTCGAGCAGGGCTTCGAGACAGTACTTGAAGGAATTGAAGTTCTGAAAAGCACCGCCGAGGACGATCAGGGGCGGCTTCGATGTACCCTGCGGACCATTGAAAGCGAGATAATTGATCTGCCAGCGCCCGATAAACTGTTGATGTGGCGGCTGCTTGAGTGCATGACGGGAATAATCTTCCTGGCGAAATTCCATATCGACCTCTTCGGCTCTGCCGTGTTCTTGTTATATTATTTTGTTTTGTCGTCGCTCGTGCCGCTTCGCTTCCCCGAGGCGGAAGTTTATCCTACACCTTTGCAGGATAAATTTCATCGCTCGGGCGCCAGCCTCCCGATATGCGGCGGAACACTCGTAAACCGGAAGATCCTCATCTCCCATCGGCCAGGATGAACATGGACCTCAATGCTTATATGCTGGGCCTCGGCAAGACCGCCCGCCAATGCGCCCGCCCCATGGCACGCGCCACCACGGCGCAGAAGAACGCCGCCTTGCTGGCCATCGCCCGCCAGCTCGAACACGACCAGGCCGCCATCCTGCAGGCCAATGGCGAAGATCTGCGCGCCGCCGAGGCGCAAAAACTGGAAGCGGCCCTGCTCGACCGCCTCGCCCTGAACCCGGCGCGCTTCGCTGACATGCTCGCAGGTCTGGAGCAGGTCGCCGCCCTGCGCGACCCCATCGGCGAGATCGAGGACCTGCAATACCGCCCCTCCGGCATCCAGATCGGCCAGATGCGCGTGCCGCTCGGGGTCGTCGGCATCATCTATGAGTCGCGCCCCAACGTCACCGTCGACGCCGCCGCCTTGTGCCTGAAGTCGGGCAACGCCACCATTTTGCGCGGTGGCTCGGAAGCCCTGCGCAGCAACCAGGCGCTCGCCCAGGCCCTGCACCAGGGCCTCGCCGACAGCGGTCTGCCGGCCGCCGCCGTGCAGGTGCTCGACACCACGGAACGCCAGGCGGTCGATCGCCTGGTGAGCATGCCGGAGTATGTCGACGTCATCGTGCCGCGCGGCGGCAAGGGCCTGATCGAGAGGGTCAGCGCGCACGCGCGCGTGCCGGTGATCAAACATCTCGACGGCATCTGTCACGTCTATGTGCACGCCGACGCCGACCTCGCCATGGCCGAACGCATCGTCGTCAATGCCAAGACGCACCGCTACGGCGTCTGCAACGCCATGGAAACCCTGCTCGTCGATCAGTCGATCGCGGCGCAGGCCCTGCCCCGCCTGCTGCCGCCCCTGCGCGCGCGCGGCGTCGAGCTGCGTGGGTGTGAGCGTAGCCGCGCCCTCGATGCGCAACTACTGGCGGCGAGCGAGGCGGACTGGTCGACGGAGTACCTCGCTCCCATCCTGGCCATACGCTTGGTCGATGGCCTCGACGCCGCCATGGAACATATCGAGCGTTATGGCTCGCACCATACCGACGCCATCGTCACACGCGATCTGGCCTGCGCCCGCCGCTTCCTCAACGAAGTCGACTCGAGCTCGGTCATGGTCAACGCCTCGACGCGCTTCGCCGATGGCTTTGAATACGGACTCGGCGCCGAGATCGGCATTTCCACCGACAAATTCCATGCCCGCGGTCCCGTCGGTCTGAACGGCCTGACCTCGCTCAAATGGATCGTCATCGGCGACGGGCAGATTCGTGGCGGCTGACGCCCTCGCCATCCTCGGCGGCTCTTTCGATCCCGTCCACCGTGGCCATCTGGCTCTGGCCGAGGCCCTGCTACGGAGCTTGCCGCTGCAGGAACTGCGTCTCCTGCCGGCCGCCTGCTCGCCCCTGAAAAACACCAGCACCCCCTTCGTCCACCGCTTGCGCATGCTCGAGCTGGCCTGCGCCGGTCAGGAGCGCCTGCGCGTCGATGACCGCGAGGGCCGCCGTCCACCGCCTTCCTACAGCATCGACACGCTGCGTGAACTGCGTCAGGAACACGCCGGCCCCCTCATCTTTGTCCTTGGCGAAGACGTGCTGCCGGAACTGCAGCGCTGGAAGGACGTGGAGAGCCTCCTCAACGTCGCTCATCTGCTCATCATCCGGCGCCCGGATGAAGACGCCCGCGCCATCGATCCTGCCATCGCCGCCTGGCTGCAACGTCACCGACAGCCGCTGACCGCGCTCAGCGACAGCTGGCAAGGTCAGGTCGCCTGGCTGGAGACGCCTTATCTACCCATCGCCTCGCGTCATTTGCGTCAGGCCCTAGCGCGTGGCGCCGGCGCGGCGATGGACGGTCTCATGCCGGCTGTCGCCGCCTATATACTGGAACATCGCCTCTACACACAGGAGTAAGCAAGAACCCATGAGCATGGATCAACAGGACGCCATCGTCCCCCTCATCGTCGATGCCCTCGACGACCTCAAAGCCGTTCAGGTGCACGCCATCGATGTGCGCACCCGAACATCCCTGGCCGACACGATGATCATCGCCAGCGGCACCTCGACACGCCACGTCAAGGCCCTCGCCGATCATGTGCAGGAGAAGCTGCGCGCCTGCGGACACCGTCCGATCGGCGTCGAAGGTGAGCGCGACGCCGAATGGATTCTGGTCGATCTCGGCAGCGCCATCGTGCACATCATGCTGCCGGCGACGCGCACCTTTTACGACCTCGAGCGTCTCTGGGGTGAACCCAGCGCGCGTGCTTCGCAATTGCCGGGCTGAACCGCACGTCGGTGGGGAGAGCGCATGAAAATCCGTCTTCTCGCCGTCGGCCAGGGCATGCCGACCTGGGTGCGACAAGGCTACGAAGAGTACGCCAAGCGCCTGGGACGCGACCTGCGCCTTGAACTGGTGGAGATCGCCGCCGGTCATCGCGGCAAGTCGGCGGACCTGCAGCGCACCTTGCGCGAGGAGGGGCAAGCCCTGCTGGCGGCGCGCCGGGCGCAGGATCACTTGGTCGCCCTGGCCATCGATGGTCAGGCCTGGAGCACCCCCGATCTGGCCGAGCAGTTGCGCCTCTGGCAGGGACTTGGGCGCGATGTCTGCCTCGCCGTCGGTGGTCCTGACGGTCTGAGCGAGGCGGTTTTGAGCCAAGCCGGGCAACGCTGGTCACTGTCGGCGCTGACCCTGCCGCACCCGATGGTGCGCGTCATCGTCGCCGAACAGATCTATCGTGCCTGGACGCTTCTGCAAGGCCACCCTTATCACCGCTGACAAGCGCGACGCGCTTCGTTACCATGGCGCTTTTGGCGAATGATCCGGCATGAGCAAGCCCATCAACATCAAGGACAACCCACAGGAGCAGGCCCTCTTTCAGCGGCGCTCGGTGGCCGCCGGCATTCTGGTCCTCATCGCCCTGCTCTCCCTGTTGGCGCGCTACTTCGTCCTGCAGATCCGCGACTATGACCTCTACCGCACCTTGTCAGAAAACAATCGAGTGCATCTCGAGCCTTTGCCACCGCCTCGCGGCATCATCTACGATCGCAACGGCGTCATCCTCGCCGACAACCAGCCGACCTATACGCTGAACCTACGCCGTGATCGCGACGAGGACCTGAACGCGACGCTGAACCGCCTGCAAAGGCTGCTCAACTTGAGCGACTCCGACGTCGCCAGGGTTCGGGAAAAGGCGCAAACCCTGCACCGCTTTGAAGATCTGCCGGTGAAGATGCGCCTCAGCGACACCGACATCGCGCGCATCAGTGAGGAGAAATACCTGCTGCCCGGTGTCCATATCAGCGTCGAACTGGCACGCCATTACCCCTATGGGGCGATGTTCTCGCACGTGCTTGGCTACGTCTCGCGCATCAGCGCCAGCGAGCAGGACAAGCTCGACCCCGACCTCTACGCCGGCACCCTGCTGATCGGCAAATCGGGACTGGAAAAATACTATGAGGCCCTGCTGCACGGGCGTCCTGGCTACCAGCACATCGAGACCAATGCGCACGGCCGCCTCATCCGCGTTCTCGAACGCACGCCGCCGGTGCGCGGTGATGACCTGACCTTGCATCTCGACTATGAGCTGCAGAAGATCGCCTACGACGCTCTCGGGGCGCATCGCGGCGCTGTCGTCGCCATCGACCCGCAGACTGGCGGCGTCCTCGCCTTCGTCAGCACACCCGGTTTCGACCCCAACCCCTTCGTCAGCGGCATCCCTTACAAGCTCTATCAGGCCTTGCGTGACGACCCCGACCAACCGCTCTACAACCGCGCCCTGCAGGGCGTCTATCCGGCCGGATCGACGATCAAGCCGATCGAGGGTCTGGGCGCCGCCGAACTCGGCGTCATCGACTGGAACTGGAAGATCCAGGACCCCGGCTATTACCATCTACCCGGCGACTCGCACATCTTTCATGACTGGAAAAAAGGTGGCCATGGCGTCGTCGATCTTTTCCTGGCCATCGAGCAGTCGTGTGACACCTTCTTTTATCAGGTCGGTGCCCGCCTCGGCATCGATCGTTTCCACGACTGGATGACGCAGTTCAGCTTTGGTCGTCGCACCGGCATCGACCTGGTCAATGAAAAGACCGGCATCCTGCCGTCGACCGCCTGGAAGCGCAAAGTTCTGCACCAGCCCTGGTATCCGGGCGAGATGCTCTCGGTCGCCATCGGCCAGGGCTACTTCACCGTCACGCCCTTGCAGTTGGCCCTGGCCACAGCCATGGTCGCCAACGGCGGCAAGATCCTACGCCCACATCTGCTGCGCACCGCCAGCGGCGCCATCGCCTACGACCCGGGCAATCATCCCATCGGCCAGATCGCCGTTCACGACATCAAAAATTGGCAGGGCGTGCGCGCCGCCATGGCGGCCGTGGTCAGTGGACCGCACGGCACCGCCACCAGCATCGGACGCACGCTCAAGGGCTATACCATCGCCGGCAAGACCGGGACGGCGCAGGTGCGTGGCCTCAACGGCCAGAAGTACAACGCCGCCGAAACTCCGGAACGCTTGCGCGACCACGCTTGGTTCGTCGCCTACGCTCCGGTCGAGCAGGCGCGCATCGCCGTCGCCGTTCTGGTTGAAAATGGCCAACACGGCGGCAGCGCCGCCGCTCCCATCGCACGCGCCATGTTCGACTATTGGCTTCTCGGCATCCGCCCCGCCCCCGTCCCGCCTGCTTCACCACCGCCCGCCGAGGGACATTGACCATGGCTCCGCAAGAACGCTTTCTCCGTCATGCGCCGCGTGATGGCCGCGAATTCCGGCAACGCCGTTCGCTCTGGCTCTGGCTCAAACTCGACCCCGTGCTGTTTCTGCTCCTCGGCCTGCTCGCCGTCCTCGGCATGTTCGAGGTCTACTCGGCGACCGATCGCGACCTCGGCATGCTGACCAAGCAGGGCGGCTCCTTTCTTCTCGGCTTCGCCCTGCTCCTGATCCTCGCCCAGATTCCACCGCGCATCTATCGCCTGTGGTCGCCCTGGTTCTATGCTTTGGGCACCTTGCTGCTGCTCGCCGTCGCCGTCGCCGGCCAGGTGCGTCTGGGCGCGCGGCGCTGGCTGCACATCCCCGGCGTCACCAGCATCCAGCCCTCGGAGTTCATGAAGCTGGCCATGCCGATGATGCTCGCCTGGTTCTTGTCAGCGCGGCCGCTGCCGCCGCGCATCCTGCCCTTCGTGGTCAGTCTGGTTCTGCTCATCGTGCCGGCGGCGCTGATCGCGCGCCAGCCCGATCTCGGCACCGCCATTCTGGTCTTCAGCGCTGGATTTTTCTGCCTCTTCCTCGCCGGCTTGTCCTGGTGGATCCTCGGCGGCGCCCTGACCGCGTCCCTGCCGGCGGCCTGGGTGGCGTGGAAATTTCTTCTGCACGACTACCAGCGTCAGCGCATCATCACCCTCTTCTCCCCCGAGTCCGATCCCCTCGGCAATGGCTGGAACATCATCCAGTCGAAGACCGCCATCGGCTCGGGCGGCTTTCTCGGCAAGGGCTGGCTGCACGGCACGCAATCCCACCTCGACTTCCTGCCGGAAGGGCACACCGACTTCGTCATCGCCGCTTTCAGTGAAGAGTTCGGCTTCATCGGCGTCATGGTCCTGCTGATCCTGTACGCCCTGCTCATCGCCCGCTGCCTGCAGATCGCCAATGCCACCCAGGATGGCTATGGCCGCCTCCTCGCCGGTTCCATCACTCTGTCTTTCTTCGTCTACGTCTTCGTCAACATGGGCATGGTCAGTGGCATCCTGCCGGTGGTTGGCGTCCCGCTACCTTTCATCAGCTACGGCGGCACCGCCGTGGTCACTCTGCTCGCTGGCTTCGGCATGCTGATGTCGATCCACAGCCATAAAAAACTTCTCGGATGAGACCCGCATGCTCAAACATCTGCTGTGCACCCTGCTGAGCCTGACCTGCCATCACCCCGCCCTGGCGCAGGAGCGTCCGCCCTTCACCGCTTATCAGGAAGTGCAGGCGCTGATCGCGCAGAGCGCCGCACAAGGCGTCTACGACCAGCCGACCCTGACCGCGCTCTTTGCCCAGGCGCACCATCTCGACAGCGTCCTGGCGGCCATGCAACATCCGGCCGAAGCCATGACCTGGGCGC
Source organism: Pseudomonadota bacterium (assembly GCA_021851865.1). Taxonomy (GTDB): domain Bacteria; phylum Pseudomonadota; class Gammaproteobacteria; order Pseudomonadales; family Moraxellaceae; genus JAJZHK01. Next base: position 40,345 of record JAJZBU010000019.1, read on the forward strand.
AATATGAGCCGCTGTTTCTCGGCGCTGACCGCGTCGCCGCCGGTGTCGCCTTCTGGCAAGCGCACGCCGCCACCCTGAGCCGCGCCGAGAGCACCTATGGCGTACCCGCCGCCGTCATCGTCGCCATCCTCGGCGTCGAGACGCGCTACGGCCAGCGCACCGGCCAGTACAAGGTCTTCGATACACTCAGCACCCTGGCTTTCGACGCACCACACCGGACACGCTACTTCCGCCAGGAACTGCTGCACTTCCTGACCCTGTGCCAACAGCAGAAAATGGATCCGGCCAGCCTCACCGGCTCCTACGCCGGCGCCATGGGCTACCCGCAGTTCATGCCCTCGGCTTGGCTGAACCTGGCGGTGGATTTCGACGGTGACGGTCGCATCGATCTACTCCACGACGCCGATGACGCCATCGGCTCGATCGCGCACTATCTGCAAGTGAAGGGTTGGCGGCCAGGACCGGTGATCGACCGCGCCGACATCACCAGCCAGGACTACGATGCCCACCTCGACACCAACTTGGAGACGAGCACGACGATCGGCGCTCTGCGCGCCACCGGACTACAGCCGCAGGTGCCGGTCCCGGACACCACCCCGGTCGGCGTCGTGCGCCTGCAAAGCCACCAGGGCCGCGAGTTCTGGCTGGCTTACGAGAACTTCTACGTCATCACGCGCTACAATCACAGCGCCCTCTATGCCATGGCGGTATGGCAACTGAGCCAGAAGCTGGCGGCGGCCATGCCGGCAGCGGTGGCAAAGTGATGAACAGCGCCGCCCCGGGAGAATCGCGTATGAAACAGCTCGATTTCATCCACCGCAGCCATGGCCGCTACTGGGTCGGTGACGGTTTTCCGGTGCAGAGCGTCTTCTCTTACCGCGACATCGCCGCTGCCATGTCGCCTTTTCTGCTGTTTCTAAAAACTTGAGCAAAGTTGCTTATAGGATTTATCCGCACTTCGTTGACGCGGCTTTCGCCGCCCAACTGAAGCCTCTTGACGCTCAGTTGCGCCGGAGGAACGCGCCAGCAGAATCCGCCGCACTTCAATGTGCGGCATGAACCGGACGATATCCGGGTCGTGGAGTCGTGCTTTCACGTTCCGCGCTGCGTTGAAGTCCGCCTGGAGCACGTCCCCGTTGGCACGGTGAAATTTGTCGCCCACCCGTCTGCCTTCCAGCAAACCAGAGAACGAGTCCATTTGCGACGTATAGGCGGCATTGACCACGACATGCGTGGCTCCCCGCTGCGAACACACTTCTTCGAGCGCTTGGGCGAGTACACTTTTCGCCCAGCCGCTCATTCGGCGGTTGTACTTCCGCCATTGCGCTTTACCCTTGATCGGCAAGGTCAGATCTTCGGATGCCACGGCCGCCGCTTTATCGACGACGCTGTGCGCGGCTTGATAAGCGATGGTGCGCAGCCGTTGCCGCGTCCGATGGCGCCGCGCGTCGAGCTTCTGGTGCCCGAGGTTGTGTTGTCGGATGCGGTCGGCCTTGGCGATCCGGCCGGCCTCTCTGTGCTTCTTTTCCAGTGCGTGCAGGCGGTTCCTCGCCTTGCCTGTTGCTGCCACCTGATCGCTGTACTCGGACGGCGTTTCGCCGAAACGCCGTCCGTGGTGCACGCCGTCCGAATCGGTGAAGGCTTCGGTGTAGCCTTTATCGACGCCGATTTCCGCTTTGCCGCAAGGACGCCCCGCTGTTTTTTCCGTGGCGTCATGGATTTCGACGGCATCGCCCTTGACGATCAGGCGCAGATTGCAGCCCGTGAGATCGACGCCTTGACCGTTGCTGGTCGTGACAAGCTGGATGGGTTCACCGTATTGCTTGGCGATCTTGATCGTAACGACCAAGCGACCATCGACCACGTGGGTTTCGTGCTTGTCCGACCTGACGATGAACGGGTTGTCGCAGTGCGAGGCGCCGTGGCGGAAATGCTTGCGCATCATCCGGTGCAAGTACGGATCTTCAAGCCAGCGGTCTTCGCGCAAAAGCGTATAGAGTCGCTTGCGCTCGTCTGGATCGGCCGTGCGTCTGGCAATGGCTTGACGCACTTTCTGTAGGGCTGCCGCCTTGTATGTCAGGATGTCATTGACGGCATCCTTGGTTGTTTCGGCGCGAATCGTGCCATCAACATCGAGAGATGCGTACCAGCCGGCTGCCGTGATTTCCTTGCGAATATCCGCCGCACTCTTGCCCACCGTGCACAGTCCGCCGTAGCGCCGCCACAGATCGGCGCGAACAAAGCCCATCGCCTTGTTCCTCTTGCGTGGTCAGATCAGCCTGCACGGACAGACCGTCCTGGCTGGAGAACTGGCGGTCATGCAGCGCAGCGGCAATACCCTGTGCTTTGACACCCTGGAAGAGGAGGTGCACGCCTTGTTGCTCAGCGGTGCGCCGATCGCCGAGCCCATCGTCGCGCACGGTCCCTTCGTGATGAACACGGCCGCAGAAATCGAGCAGGCGATGGCCGACTACCGCAACGGTCGCTTTGGTCACCTCACCCCCTGAGCCCCACCGCTGCCCACGCCCGCGCTCCAATACACTAAAGCCAGGGCGCTAAAAATTGATCTGCGTCAGTTTTCATTCCGAGTGTACAACTGTACCATCCTTGAATGGCACATAAAAAAATGTCAGCCATCAGTTCCTGATCTCTCTATCGCAGGAGTATGCATGTGAACGCCTCTATCCAGCCGATTCGTCGCAACCTGAAATTTGTTCTGCCGGAAGACCTCGTGCTGACATGGCATCCCGAGGGGATGCATGTCACCCAGTTCTTCAACACCCTGTCCATCTTTTTTCCTGCCGGTGAGCGCTTCTTCATCCAGAGTGTGCGCAACTTTCGCGCACAACTGACCGATGCTGCGCTGAACGAGCAGATTTCCGCCTTCATCGGCCAGGAAGGCTTTCACACGCGCGAGCACGAAGCCTATAACGCCGCGTTGAAGAAGGCTGGCATGCCTATCGAGGCTCTCGACAAGATCGTCGTCGAGCTGCTGCAGGCGGTCCAAAAGACGCCCGACGCTTTCCAGCTGGCGGCGACGGTGGCGCTCGAACACCTCACCGCCGTGCTCGGCGACATGTTGCTCAGCAACGAATTCCTGCTGAAAGATGCTGAGGCCCACTACGCCGCCATCTGGAACTGGCATGCGCTGGAGGAGACCGAGCACAAAGCCGTCTGCTTCGACGCTTACACCCAGGTCGTCGGCACCGGTGTGCGCGCCTACAGCCTGCGCGTCACCGCCTTCGTCATCGCCAATACCTTGTTCTGGAGCCTCCTCCTACCCTTTTACATGACCATGCTGAAACGCAGCGGCGGCCTGTTCAAACTCCAAGGCTGGCGCCGCCTCGGTCAGATTCTCATCGGTCGGCCCGGCGTCATGCGCCGCGTCTTTCCCGACTGGCTGGACTTCTTTCGCCCCGGCTTCCACCCCTGGATGCACGACAACCAGGGCTTCTTGCAACAGGCCGAGGCTCTGGTGGCGCAAGTGGCGAATTTTCAGCCGGCCGTCGCCACCCCACGCAAGCGCAAGACCCGCTGATCTCCACGACCACGTTGAGGACCTGAATATGACGAAGTCGCATCAAACCACTGACGTCGCCATCATCGGCGCCGGCTTTGCTGGATTGGGAGTCGCCATCGAACTCCTGCGGCAAGGCCTGAAGAACTTTGTGATCTTTGAAGGAGAGGAGGGTGTCGGCGGCTCCTGGCGCACCAACACCTACCCCGGTTGTGCCTGCGACGTGCCTTCACATCTCTACAGCTACTCCTTCGAACCCAATCCTAACTGGCCGCAGGCCTATTCGCGTCAGGAAGACATCCTGCACTACATCGAGCATTGCGCCGACAAGTACGGCGTCAAACCCTATATCCGTTTCCATACCCGCGTCACCGACGCCAGCTTCGATGCCGCCAGCGGTCGCTGGATGGTGAGCAGCGACGATGGCCAGGTCACCGCTGCGCGCGTCCTGGTACCGGCGACAGGAGCCCTCAGTCACCCAAAATATCCGGACATTCCCGGCATGGACAGCTTTCAGGGCATGGCGGTGCACGCGGCACGCTGGAATGCCGATCTCGATCTGCGCGGTAAGCGCGTCGGGGTCATCGGATCCGGCGCCTCGGCCATCCAGGTCGTCCCCAACATCGCCGCTGAAGTCGCCGATCTCAAGGTCTTTCAGCGCACTCCTTCATGGGTCCTGCCCAAGCACAACCGCTCTTTCAGCGCACAGGAGCAGCAGCGCTGGCGCCAGCACCCATGGATGCAGAAAGCACAGCGCTTCGGCCTGTACTGGACGATGGAGTCGGCTCTGCCGGCGATCATGTGGTATCCCCCCTTGCTCGGCATCGGCGAATGGCTGCACAAGCGCGCCTTGCATCAGCACATCCGCGACCCGCAGCTGCGCCGTCAGTTGACACCGGACTACCAGGTCGGCTGCAAGCGCACCCTGGTCTCAGATGACTGGTTCCCCGCCTTTGCCCGCCCGAACGTGCATCTCGTGACCGACGGCATCAGCGCGATCACCGCGCATGGCCTGACGACGAGCGATGGCCAGGAACACGCTCTCGACGTCATCATTTACTGCACCGGCTACGACATCGGTGCGCCGGCTTATCCTTTCGCTATCCATGGACTGCAGGGGCAGTCCCTGACCGACTATTGGGCCGGCCAACCCAAGGCCTATTACGGCATGAACGTCAGCGATTTCCCGAACATGCTGCTGATCATGGGCCCCAACTCAGGGCCAGGTCACACCTCGGTGCTCATCTATCAGGAGGCCCAGTACCACTACATCGCCCAGTACACCAAGACCCTGCTGCGCCGCAAACTGCGCTATCTCAACGTCAAAAAAGCCGTCGTCGACGAGCAATACCAGAACTTTCAGCAGCGCATGCGCCATAGCTCCTGGCTGTCCGGCTGTCAGAGCTGGTATCTCAATGCCGATGGCTCGAACTCGACGATGTGGCCAGGCTTCAGCTTCGAGTATGTGCTGCGTACCCGTATGATGAAGATGTCGGCCTATGAGGCGGTGGGTTGAGACGACCGGCCGGTAGGACGCCACGTCGTCAGCATCCGGCCGCATCTCCCGCACAATTTGACGTACACAATCACTGCCGCTGATCGACGAACGCGAGCCGGCCGTGCGGTGACTGAGTGGCCGGCAGCACGGAGACAACGGCGCCCAATAGGCCCACGGCGAAACCCCCATGCCGGGAAGGTATTTGCACGCTTTGACGGCCATCATCGCCTTGAAAGGCGATCCCATGGACGATAGTATTCGACAGCGCTACCACCATCCCATGACAGGACACTCATCCGAATGCGCCCGAGAATGCGATATAGTCTATTCCTCCTAGGCCTCAGCCTAGCCCTGCTGACCGGTTGCACAACCGTCAGCGTGGGCGACGAACAATTACGGTCGATTTCTGCAGAAAATATCCACGAACAGATCATCGACGGCAAGACAACCAAAAACGAAATAAGATCAAGATTCGGCGGACCTTCCGGCATGTCATTTACCGATGACGGCCTCTTGGTCTGGACTTATGATTTTGAGATTTTATCGCAAAAATTTCCGTTTACCCCGCAACTTGAAGGCCACAAAAAGCTGCTCACCATATTATTTAATAAGGATGGATCTGTTAAAGACTTTGCCTATGAGCAGTCGAAAATCGCCAGAAATGTCTCTCTGTTCTTTGGCATGTAATCCGCGCACCGCGAACATCCTCACCGGCCTGCAACCGGACTGGCCGCCAAGCTGTTAACATTCAGGCGAATGCCGTAAAGTTTGATCGATCCGCCGTCGACCCAGCATCGACTGGACCCATTCCCACGCGAGCGAGCCCCCGCATGAAATCATTCTACCGCAAGACTTGCTGGCAACTTTTGGCCTACGCTGGCGTGGTGATCTCCCTGAGTGCCTGCAACGGCTTGCGCTCAGCTACGCGCGTGAGCCCCGCCGATGCTGCCAGCACGACGACACCGATCAAGCATCTGGTGATCATCTTTCAGGAGAACGTCTCTTTCGACCACTATTTCGCCACCTACCCCAATGCCACCAATCCTGCTGGCGAGCCTGCCTTCACCGCCCTGCCCGGCACCCCCAGGGTCAATGGCCTGAGCGGCACGCTGCTCACCGCCAATCCGAACCGACTGAACAGCGCCAACGACCGTGGCGCCGTCAACCCTTTTCGCCTTGACGCCTCCCAGGCCGCCACCGCCGACCAGGACCACGCTTATCCGGCCGAGCAGATGGCTTTCGACAATCTGCTCATGGATCTCTTTCCCAAAAACACCGGATCGGGGACCTCCGGAGCCGCCGGCGTTTTCGGCTCCCGTGGCCAAGTCATGGGCTACTACGACGGCAACACCGTCACCGCCTTGTGGAACTACGCTCAACACTACGCCATGAACGACAACTCCTTCGGCACGACCTTTGGTCAGTCGACGCCCGGCGCCATCAACCTGATCTCCGGCCAGACCGATGGCGCGCAGACCCGCTCTGCGCTCGGCGCCGATGGTACGCTCGGCGAATATACCGACGCCCAGGGGCATCGCAACGCCACCCTCGTGCCCGATGGTCGTGGTGGCCTGACCGACATCGGCGACACCGATCCGAGCGGCGACGTCTGCTCGAATAGCAAGCGCCCGACCTTCTCCATGCAGGGCAAGAACGTCGGCGATCTGCTCAATGCCCAGAACATCACCTGGGGCTTTTTCGAAGGCGGCTTCGACCTGACCCAGACCAACGCCAACGGCACGACCGGCTGCCAGCGTTCGACGAGTTCGAGCGTCACGCATGTGAACATCGTCGACTACATGCCGCATCATCAGCCCTTCCAGTACTATGCCTCGACAGCCAATCCGCAGCATGTACGTCCGACCAATGCCAGTGTCGTGGGCAGTGCCCAGGATGGCGGCGCCAATCACCAGTACGATCTGCATGACTTCTTCGATGCGCTCAAAGTCGGCAATTTCCCCTCCGTCAGCTTTCTCAAGGCGCCCGCCTATGAGGATGGCCACGCCGGCTATTCCGATCCCCTCGACGAGCAGACCTTCGTGACGACGGTGATCAACACCCTGCAGCAGAACCCTGAGTGGGCCAATACCGCCGTCATCATTCTTTATGATGACTCCGATGGCTGGTATGACCATGTCAGCGCCGTCGTGCGTGGCTCCAACATCCCGGTGGCCGGCTTCGATAATCTCAGCCGCTGCACTTCGCTCAAGACACCCAGGCTCCCCGGCTTCGACGGCGGCAAGGTCGCGCAAGGTCGTTGTGGTTATGGCATGCGTCAGCCACTGCTGCTGATCTCGCCCTATGCGCGCGCCAACTTCGTCGATCACACGCTGACTGATCAGAGCTCGGTGCTGCGCTTCATCGAGGACAACTGGTTAAGCAGTCAGCGTATCGCCGGCTCCTATGACAGCATCGCCGGTACCCTGCTCAATATGTTCAACTTCCAGGCCAGCCCCAACACCACCCCTTACCTGCTCAACAGCAGCACCGGGGAGGCACAGTAAGTCGCCCGCCCCCCCTACCTAGGGGGGGCAGCTTGACCCTAGGTGCAGGCGCATATAGCCCCGGCAGTTCATTCCAAAATGCCCGCCAAGGACTGGCCTTCAATATCATGAGGAGTATGGTGGATGGCACTGCTCGAAGAGTCTGGAAAGACCGGAGTCTATTTTTACTACCCCATGGGCGGAGGGGGCACGATCTTCTTACGATCCATACAGCTCTCAATCTATCAAAAAGTAGGCGTGTATTTCGCCATCAGCAGCGCCGCCCTTCTTGCATGGGGCGTTGATATGCTGGCATCATCTCCGTGCCCCGATCATAGGATTACATTATTTGCATGGCTCATCGGCGCTTATAGTGTCATCAGAGTCATCGTGCTTTTCCCGAAAACGGCTATTTCAAGAAGCAAAATCACCAAGGTTTCTCCCGCCCCCTCTATATGCTGATCGATCATTGCTGTTACTTTTCAGCATTGGCAGTCATGGAGTGGCTGGCTATGCGTCGATGCGACTCGGCACCAGTCTACAGCATCGCTGTCGTCGCTTTGTTATGGACCCTATGGGTGGCATTGCCACTGATCAATTCAGTACTTTTGCTGATCCGGCAGCACGCCCATCGCTAATGTCATCACCGATATCGCGGGCTTGCTCTTTGGACCTGTGCGCCGGCGATGTGTGATACCCCTGCACCCGGCCTGACCTCACACCGACAAGCATCGCCGGCAGAGCCCGAGCAGCCAACCGTGCAGGCGCCCCAAAAACTCACACGGCTATACCCGGGTGTGCTAGCGCACCATGGCCGCCATGGCCATCGATGGACGCGATTCAGTTCCGTTTCGGGGCATTGAACTGGGATTATACGGCCATTCTTTCCCCCAGCAGGTGGCGAGGCCGGCTTCCTGCACGACCATGACTGCACCTTTCCAGAGCCCTGGTGCAGCGTCTATCCAGGCGTCAAATTGGTGAATTTTTCCGCCTTAATACGGGTCGGACTTGCCATCAGGAAGATCACCGACAGCCCGCTGATGGACTGGATTGTGACATCAATCTGAAGCAGCGTTGCGATCACCGACCGCCGAAAATACTGAAATTTCCTGTGAAATATGCGCGGAAATATTTTCTATTTTAGGGAATTTTCCAAAAAACGGTTGTAATATCAACCTATAGAAAATGAATACCAAGCATATGCGAAAATGATATTTGCTTTACAAGCTTTTTGTCACCACGATGGGCGTGTCGGCACCTTGCGGCTTCCACCGCCGCTCTGGCGCCTCCATCCATCACACCGTCGAGGACAAGACCATGGATACCTACTTCGCTGAAAGACTGTCAGGACGCATTGCGCAACTGGCCGAACTGCTCAAGGATGAGCTCTATACGGCCGAATTCTGCGGCAAAAGCCAGGGTCGTTATATTATCGACCGCGATGACCTCAAGACCTTGCTCAAGGTTCACAGACTCACCAGCGATATGATGACGGCGCTTGCCGATGAGTGCCTTGACAATCAACTTTTGATGATCGATTTAGATGGTGTATTTGCTTTTGTCGAGCTGACTTCAGTGCAACGCTGGCGGAAAGTACCGACTCGCCTGATCAAACACTTTACCCTACAGCTGGACAACCAGGAGGATGATGACGATGAGGACGAGGATGATCCTGATTACTTGCTGAAAACCAGCGAACTCACTCATGACGAAGACGAGGATAGCGAAGACCCCTGGGCTTAAATAGCCGACGTCATCGTACACCCGCCACCATGATTCTATGCACAAGATCCAGCGCCTGTATAAGGATTGCGCGCATAGAATCAAGCCCCTACGCGGCATGACCAGAAGCGCCATCACCCGGCAACAGCTTAGCGACGCCTGTCGATAGCCGTGATGATGATATCCATGGGCAGGATTCATCAGCAGGTGGCCCGCTGATCCGCGACGAGAGCGAAACCCGATACGGAAGTGAACCCATGGAGACGAGCATGCACTTCATCGATTTCATCAAGAGCCACGCGGCAAAATATGATCTTGAGGATTTAGCGCGCAAGCTGGGCTACATTGAACACGAGAAGGGGGTGGCGCGACTAAAATCCGTCATTGCCAGCCCACTCCTTGAGCTGAATGCCGAAAATGCGTATTTTGATGGCCTGCATGGCAGTCAATCGATCATAAACTTCTTGTTGAATGAGTTCCATGCCGAAGAATCAATGAAGATCCAGGCATTGCAAGACATCAGTGCCATCATGGCTTTTACTGAACAGTGCAAGGCTGATCGTTCATACATGCTCCTGCATGCCGATATCGACCACAGCGCCATCGCCGGACTATCGTTCTTCACTCGTATGGGTTTGGGCTTATCCGAAAAGAACAACATAAGAAACATCACATGGCTATACAACAAGCCCGCCCGTATTCAGGTGGCAGCCCTCAGCAACATCATTCGCGAGCATTACCGAAAGGCCGGCAGCGAATCAAATCGCACCAAGCCTGTCTCATATCATTTTCATTACCGGCGCGATCTCCCCGCCGTTGACTTTGATGTTGATGGCCACTTAGTCGGCCCATACCCGGAGATGGATGAGCGCCAACTCATCATCGATGGCAGAGATATGGCCCCTATGATCCGATATGGCATAGAAGTCATGTCAGATCAGCAACATCCCGAGAGTTGAGGGGAGGGGGGGGTGCGTCGATGTATCAGGGGAGCGCGCACCGACCCCCAGTACGGGATCACTGCGGTCCTGTTGGCCATAGAGCGGCTTGACCGCGGTGTCGCTAGCGAGAATCCGTTTCCATCCCCCCCTGGGTGAGTTCTCACCGAACTCTATCGGCTATCGCTGCAAAGCGGGTGACAGCTTCATGGAACAGCTTCATAAAACCGCCATGATACTGCGGCTTAATGCGCGCTGATCCTGTCTGCGAGAGTTGCCATGCGCCGTCATCAGCGCCGTCTACTGCTCATCCTGGCGTGTGTCGGGCTGAGTGCCTGCCACCATCACTCCGCTCCGTCGCCGGCGACGCCGCGCCTCAGCGCCATGGCGCAGATCGGTGCGCAGCTCTTCCATGCCCCCAGCCTCTCGCTCTCTGGCCACCAGTCCTGTGCCAGCTGTCATGATCCAGCGCACGCTTTTGCACCTGCCGACGCCGCTTCCACCGCCCTCGGCGGCGCCGATGGCCGGCAGCAGGGCTTGCGCGCCGTCCCGAATCTGACCTATGTCCTGAGCACACCGGCTTTCAGTGTCGGCCCGGAAGATCCACATGATGATGAAGGCGCGAAGCCGGTGTTACTCACGCATCTGCCACGCTCTGCCGCCAAACAGGCGGGCGACCTGGTGCCGCGCGGTGGCTTCTTCTGGGACGGCCGCGCCGACACCTTGCAGGGACAGGCGCTCGGCCCCCTGCTCAATCCACTCGAGATGGGCAATACCTCTTTGGCCATGCTCGTCGGCAAGCTCAAGGCCCTCGGTCTGCCACAGGCCCTGTTGCCGCTGGCAGGGCCGGCGGTGCTCAGGGATGATCGTTTGCTGGTCAGCGAGGCGATGTTTGCGATCGCGCGTTATGAGACCGAGGACCAGCGCTTCGCGGCCTTCAACAGCCCTTACGATCTCTATCTGCAGCATCGCGGCCGTCTGAGCGCGGCGGCTCAGCATGGTCTGGCTGATTTTGAGGACCCCAAGATCGGCAACTGTGCGGCC
>JAJZBU010000001.1 GCA_021851865.1 Pseudomonadota bacterium
CGGATGGCGTTGACCGAGTTCAGTGCATTGCTCACCGCGGTGATGGCGGCGTTGGCGCCATTCACCGTCGAGATGTCGAGGTTGTTCAGCGACTCTCCGGTTGCGGTGCCACCGTAGCTGCCTTCAGCGAGACCGGCGTTGGCCTGACCATTGAGCGTGTTGCTGCCGATCTTGATCGGGCTGCCCGAGCTCAGGGTGTAGGTGCCATAGGTGGTGGTCGTGGCGCCAACAGCGGTGGTGATGCCCAGACCGACATCAGCAGCGGCCAAGTTCTGCCCAGAGGTGCTCAGGCTCAGCGAGATGTTGCGCCCGTCGGCGGCCGACAGATTGACGCCATTGCCGGCGGCGTTGAGGGTCGCGGCGACGCCGGTCTGACCGCTGATGGCGTTGACGGCGGCGATGATGTTGCTGGCGGTCGCCGAAGCCGTCGCACCGGTGGTGATCGTTGCCGTATTGACGCCATTGATCATCAGGGTGCCGGTATGGCCTGCAGTGGCGCCGGCGACCGTGCCGGTGATGGTGTTGGCGTTGACCGTGGCGGTGACGCCGGTGGTCGAGCTGGCGGCGTTGATCGCCGCGGCGATGGCGATGGAGCTGTTGGCGTTGTTGCTGTAGGAGAGGTTGTCGGAGGTGGCGGTGGTAGCGCCGATGGCGACGCCATTGATGACCAGGTCGCCACTGGCGAGCCCGGCCGACGTCACCGCCCCCGTGGTGGCGCCGGTCGCCACGGCGAGGGTGGTCGAGGCCACACCGGCGGTGTTGGGCTGATAGGTGCCCGCCTGCAGGCCGCTGTCGCTGAGGGTGCCGGTGCCGCTCTGCACGCTGATCGGCTGGCCATTGCTGGAACTTAAGGTGTAGCCGCCATAGGTGTTGACCTGGGTGGTCGAGGTGGCGTTCAGGCCGATGCCGGTGAGGGCGGCGCTGAGGGTGGTAGCACCGGCGGCGATGGCGATGTTACGGCCATCGGCGGCAGACAAGGTGACGCCGGTGGTGTCACTGCCGGTATCGCTGGCGGTGACGCCGGTCTGGCCGCTGACGGCGTTGATCGCCGAGACTTCCGCCTGACGGGTGGCGGCGGTGTTGTTGGCGACCGTGGTCAGGGTGATGGCGACATTATTGATGGTCAGCACGCCGGTGACCGAGGCGCCGCCGCCGGCCGTCATGGCGGCGCCTTGTGCGACGTTGGCATCGACCGAGGCGGTGACGCCGGTCTGCGAGCTGACCGCATTGATGGCGGCAACTTTGGCGATAGCGCTGGAGCTGGCATTGGTCGTCGAGGCGGTGTCGGAGGTGGCGAGCGAGGCACCGATGGCGACGCCATTGATGACCAAGTCACCGGCGGCGAGAGCACTGCTCGTACCCTGGGCGGCGATGCCGTTGCCCTGGCCGGCGCCGAGCACGGCGGCCTGTGAGTTGGCGATGCTCAGGCCGACCGTCTGACCGGCGGTGGCGCCGATCTGGAAGGCCGACTTGAAGCTGCCGTCGAGCAGATTGACGCCATTGTAATTGGTCGACGATGCGATATGCTGGATGTCGGCGATGAGAGCGCTGGCCTGTGTCTGCAGAGCGGCGCGGTTGCTCGATGAGTTCGTGCCGTTGGCGGATTCGACCGCGAGGGTGTTCAGCGTCTGCAGGTCGTTGGTGATGTTGGCCAGGGCGCCGTCGGCGATCTGGGCGAGGGAACTGGCGTTGTTGGCGTTTTGAATCGCCTGGCCGTCGCCGTTGGCCTGTGCGTTGAGGTTGGTGGCGATGGCAAGACCGGCGGCGTCGTCAGCGGCACTGTTGATGCGCAGACCCGAAGACAGGCGCTGCATGGCGGTCGACAGCTGGCTTTGGTTGGCGCTCAAGTTGGTCTGAACCATCAGGGAGTTCAGGTTGTTGCTGATGATCAGTGACATGATGTGTGCTCCTTGGGTTCTTGGACAACGACGAGGCGCTCAATGTGCTGCCGTGGTCGCTTACCCTAGCTAGCGTCCCGAAGCGGCAAAGCTTTAGGAAAATTTTTGCCGCCAAAGTTTTGCCGCATTTGTCGCTCAAGAGGTGGCGGCAGCGGTCGCTATAGGGAGTAGCGCGATCGTACGGTCGCGCCTCGGGAGCAATGAGGAGTCCATCGTATGAATGCCAGTCTGGCCATGAAGAGCTATCACCAAGTCCATGCCACCGGTATGGTCACCGACGCCAACCCGCATCGTTTGGTGCAAATGTTGATGCAAGGCGTGCTTGATGCGTTGAGCAAGGCGCGTGGGTCGATGGAGCATGACGACGTCGCCGGCCGGACGCGTCAGGTCAACCGCTCGGTCGAGATGATCTCCTATTTGCGCGAGTGCTTGAATCTCAAAGATGGCGGCGACATTGCTGCCAACCTCGATCGCCTCTATGCCTATATGCTGCGCCGCCTCTTCGACGCCAATGCGCATTGTGATCGCGTCGCTCTCGATGAAGTGGAGTCGCTGATGCTGACGGTCAAGGAGGGCTGGGATGGTATCGTCGATGCCTGAGTCCCTGCAGCGTCAACTCGACGATCTGCGCGCTGCCAGTGCGTCCGGCGATGTCGAGCGTCTGCAGCAGCTCGACCAGCAGTTGCGCGACTGGTTCGCGGCACAGGCGGTGACGGCGGATCTAGCGCTGTGGGCGCAAGCGGCGCAGCGCTGTTATGACGATTGTGTCGCCGATCTGCAGGCTTGGCGTGCCGACAAGCAGCAACAGGCCAGCGCCCGGCTCTCCTCCTTGCGGGCTTTTCTGCGCGACAGTCCCTGGCGTGACCGCTAGGGCGACAGGGTTAGAAGTGCCGGCCTCGACCATGTCCTGCACGATTTGTGCGCCAACTATTTGACTGCCAGCCATCTCCTGCTTAACTGATGACTCACGATATGTCGCTGTGGGTGAAAGCCGGTGTCGAAGATGGTGCATGACTCCAAGGTATTGCTGATCGAAGACGATGCGCAAAGACGGCATGATCTGTCGATCATCCTCGACTTCGTCGGTGAAGATGTCGTGGCGACCGCGTCGCCGGGATGGCTGGAGGCGGTGCTGGCCGCTGGCCACCAGCGCGGTGACTTTTTCGTCGCCTATGTCGATGTGTCGCCACCTGAGAAAGCGGTTGGTCTCATCGAGGCTCTGGCTGCCTGGGACAAGGGTTTGCCCATGGTGCTGCTCGGCGAGGCCTTGCCTGAACCGAAGCGCAGTGATGAGCAATTCCGGCAACAGATCATCGGTCGTGTCGACTATCCCATCGGTCATGCCCCCCTCGTCGACAGCCTGCGCCGAGCGCAGGTCTATCGCGATCAGCAGCAGAGCGATCCTTCGCGCATCTATCGTCGTGACGCCGAACTATTCCGTTCCCTGGTCGGCGCCAGCCGAGCCGTCTGTGAAGTGCGGCGCTTGATGGCCCAGGTCGCTGATAAGGATGTCACCGTCCTGATCCTGGGCGAATCGGGAACCGGCAAGGAGGTCGTCGCGCGCAATCTCCACTATCAGTCGAGTCGTCGCGAAGGCCCTTTCGTTCCGATCAATTGTGGCGCCATCCCGCCCGAACTGCTTGAAAGCGAGCTTTTCGGTCATGAGAAAGGCGCTTTTACTGGCGCCATCAGCACCCGTCCAGGGCGTTTTGAGCTGGCGCAGGGGGGGACGCTCTTTCTCGACGAGATCGGCGATATGCCTTTGCACATGCAGGTCAAGCTGTTGCGCGTGTTGCAGGAGCGTACCTTTGAGCGGGTCGGAGGCAGCAAGACCTTCAAGGCCGACGTGCGTATCATCGCGGCGACACACCGGCAACTCGAGGATCTCATTCAGGAGGGGCGCTTTCGCGAGGATCTGTATTATCGCCTCAATGTCTTCCCGATCGAGATGCCGCCCCTGCGTGAGCGCACCGAGGACATCCCTCTCCTCATCAATGAGCTGGTGGAGCGTCTGGAGCGCGAGAAGCGTGGATCCTTGCAGTTCTCCTCCGGCGCGGTCATGTCGCTGACCCGGCACGAGTGGTTCGGCAATGTGCGGGAACTGGCCAATCTCATCGAACGCTTGGTCATCACCCATCCCTACGGCCTCGTCAACGCCCAGGACTTGCCGAAACGCTATCGTCATCTCGGTGACGAGGAGGCGAGCGAAGTCGTCACCCCTGTCCAGGAAGAGGTGTCGCCACGGCCATCGATGCAACTGGCGCATGATCTGCCGGCGGCCAACCTGCCCGTGCATGGTCTCGATCTCAAGGATTATCTCGACAATCTCGAAAAAACCTTCATCACCCAGGCGTTGGATGACTGCAATGGCGTCGTCGCGCGCGCCGCCGAAAAACTGCGTATCCGCCGCACCACCTTGGTGGAAAAAATGCGCAAATACCAGATTCAGCGTGCGGATGGGGGCAGTGCATGAGGCCGCCACGGCGCATCAAGAGCACGGCGGCGCCGATGCTGGACGTGTCGGCGCAGGTCCTGGCGCTCTGTCAGCGCGGAGACGCTGCCCTGGCCGCGGGTGATCGCGCCCAGGCGCTGGATTGTTATCGTCGTTCTTATGCCATTCGACAGGATCAGGCGCAGGTGCGGCGTAACCTCGTGGTGCTTCTGCTCGAGGCGGGCGAGATCGGCGAGGCGCAGTCCCTGCTGCAGGATTTTAAAACACCGCCAGAACCGGCCTCGCAGGCCATCAATGCCTGGGGGGTGTATGAACTGAAATGGCGTCGTCCACTCGACGCTCTGCGCAGCTTTGAGCAGGCCCTGGCCATTGATCCGAAGAACGTCGACGCCTGGAACAATCGCAGCAACGCTCTGATCGCCCTGCAGCGGCATGAGGAAGCCCTCGCCGCCATCGATCATGCCCTGCAGGTGCAAAGTGAGGCCGCTGATCTGCATTACAACCGGGGGCTGATCCTGCAGGAGATGGGGCGCCTGGATGAGGCCCTGGCGGCCTATCTCACCTGCTGGCAACTCAAACCCGACTATGCCCTAGCTTATCTCAACACGGCCAATATTTACCTTTCCAGCCGTGACTGGCCGCGGGCCGAGTACTTTGCGCATAAGGCGCTTCAGTTCGCCCCGGACACAGACTATCTGCTCGGCACTTGGTTATTCTCGCGTATGTTTCAGGCGAAGTGGGAGTCGATGCTCGAGACCATCGAGAGCATTCTTCACAAGATCGATGACGGTAAAAAGTGCACCATCCTGCTGCCTTTGCTGGCGATGCCGGCGACACCGGCGCAACAGACGCACGCGGCGCGCATCTATGTCGAGGATCGGCGGCTAGGGCATCGACCGACGACGTGGCTGCCACGGCGGCCGGGACGTGTGCGCATCGCCTACGTTTCCTCCGATTTCTGCCAGCACGCCGTTTCCCTGCTCAGCGCCAGCCTCTACGAGTTGCACGATCGTCAGCGCTTCGAGGTCTTTTTGTATTCGCTGCGCGACTGCCCGGAGGACAGCATGCAGCAGCGACTGCGCCGTGCTGCCGAACATTTCATCGACATCAGTGCCTGTCGCGACGAGCAGGTCTGGCAGATCGCACGTGAACATGACATCGACATCGCCGTCGACCTCAATGGTCACACCGTCGGTGAGCGGACCTCGTTGTTTGCCGGTGGGTTGGCGCCGGTACAGGTCAACTATCTCGGTTATCCGGGCAGCATGGGTTCCAACTATCACGATTACATCATCGCCGATCGCTGGCTGATTCCGCCCGACCGCCGCCAGGATTACAGCGAGCAGGTGGTCTATCTGCCGACCACTTTTCAAATCAATGATGACGCCCGCCCTCTGCCTTTGCCCATGACCCGCGCCGAGCTCGGCGTGCCGGAGGAGGCGCTGCTGCTCTGTTCCTTCAACGGCACCTATAAAATGAACCCGGTGATGTTCTCGATCTGGATGGACATTCTCAAGGCCTGTCCGCAGGCCTTGCTCTGGCTGCTCGCCGACAGCATGGATGTCATGCAGCGCCTCTGCGCTTATGCCGAGGCGCAAGGGGTCGACCCGCATCGCCTGCGTTTTGCTTACTCCTTGCCCTATCAGGAGCACTTGTCGCGTCTCGCCCTGGCCGACATCGCCCTCGACAGCCTGCCGTTCAACGGCGGGACGACGAGCAGCGACGCCCTGTGGTGCGGTCTGCCGCTGGTGACCTGCCTAGGCGACACCTTCGCCGGTCGCATGGCGGCCAGCCTGCTGCATGCTGCGCAACTGCCGATGCTGGTCACCGACAGTCTCAGTGCTTATCGTGACTGTGTCATCACGCTGGCGCATGAACCTAGCTACCGCGCCACCATACGTCAGCATCTGGCGCAGCCGCATCTGCGTGAGCAGCTTTTTGGCAGCCGGGCGCGTACTCGCGAGCTGGAAGCGGCTTATCTGGCCATGCATGAACGACGCTTGGCGGGTTTGCCGGCGGAGTCCTTCGCAGTACTCACCCAGGAAATCCCCTGACGGCGAACCACACGCTGAGGTATGAGCTATGAACGATGTCCTTCTTCTCCCCTCAGTCCGGCGCGCGCCGATCTCATTTTCAATTTCGATGGCAAGGCGAGTTGGAGCATACGCGATCCGGCGCGCTTTCATGCCTTGCTGGAAGAAGCCAAGAGCTTGATGAACTACTCCATCCAATCGCTTAGCGACTTGGTTGGAGTAGTTCATAAAAGATACAGGAGGACCCCTGGTTCGAGCGCCGCGGCTATCGTGTCTGGCCGCTGCCCATAGGTCAGGGCATGGTGATCAAGCGCTGAACTGGCGACGTCGGCCAAGGGGTCTATGCTGATCATAGTCTTTTGGGAGTTGTCATCTCATGTCGCCGCAGTATCCCCCCGCCGAGGATCAAGAGCATGCAGATGAACGGGCACTGAGTCGTCGCCTCGATGCCCTGCGCGAGTACGTCGCCTGCTTGCATCAGGAGGATACCCACACCCAGAGGGAAGTGCGCTGGCGACTGTACAGCGTCTTGCAGCCCTTGCAGGAACTCGACGGCGTCGGTCATATCGAGCTCTTGCAGCGTCTGGAGCCCTGGGTCGGACGACGTGCTGGCGATCTGCAGCCGCCGGCGTTGAGTCTGCTGGCGCCCCTGCTCGACGAACTCGCCGATGTCGTGGCGCATCTCGACGATGGCGGGGAACTGTTGCGTCCGGCGGAGGAGCCCCTGATCTATCTGCAGGATGCCGACGTCAGTCATGGCCAGCATCTGGCACAGCAGCTCAAGAGCATGGGCTATCGCGTGCAAGTCTTTCTGCGCCTCGATGCCCTGCAGGCATCGACGCTGCGGCGCCCGCCGCAGGCCATCTTGCTGGGATCGTCCAGGAATGAACAGGCCGGGGCTTTGGCCTGGATCTCGGCGTTGCGCGCGACGGACACGGCGCCGCCTTGCATTCTGATCGGTCAGGACGAGAGTCTCGCCGAACAACTGGCTGCGGTACGGGCCGGAGTCGGGGGCTATTTCAGTCGCCCGGTGCACCTTGCGGGTTTGTATCAGCGTCTGGAGCAGATCCTCGGCGCCGAGCAAGGGCAGCCACCGCGCGTTTTTCTGCTGTCGCCGCTGATAGATTCGCCCTTGCAGGGCATTTTGGTGGCGGCCGGACTGCAGGTGCAGAGCGTCAGCAATGGCGAGGAATTGCTCGCCGGCCTGTCGACTTTGCAACCAGAAGTGTTGTTGATCGACGTCGCCGATCCGGACAGTGCCGTGCAGTGGGCCGGTCTCGTGCGCCTGCATGACGCCTGGATGCAGATGCCCCTGCTTTTTCATGTCGATGAAGCGGTGTCTTCGCCGGCGCTTTGGCAGATAGCCGATCAGGTTTTGTTTGCGGGCCATGACGAAGATCGGCTCATCGCCAGTGTACGAGCGCATGCGCGCCGCTCACGCCTGCTCACCCAGGCGCTGACGCGTGACGGTCTGACCGGATTGTTGACGCAGACCGAGATCAAGAACCGCCTCGGCATGGAGATTGTGCGTAGCCTGCGCCATGGCAAGCCCTTGAGCGTCGCTCTGCTCGAGATCGACCATTTTGAGGACATCCATGCCACCTACGGTCACCTCATCGGCGATATGGTCCTACGCACCCTGGCGCATCTTCTGCGCAACCGCGTCCGCCGTACCGATCTTTTGGGGCGTTATGGCAGTGAAACCTTCATCATTTTGCTCGGAGATTGCGCGCTGAGCAGCGCCGGCGGTCTCGTCGAGGATCTGCGGCAGAAGTTTTCAGCGCTCAGTCTGCATCCCTCCTTGCAGGATTTTTTCTGCACTTTCAGCGCTGGCGTCACTGTTCTCAACGGACATGAGTCTGTCGAAGCACTGCTCATGCGACTCGATGAGGCGCGCCTGAAGGCGCGGCGCAGTGGCCAGAATCGTCTCTGTATTCTCTAGGTTTTCTAGATGCTCGAGGTGCTCGAGGTGCCCCGTCGCCGCGCTAGAGCGTGGCGTGGCTGGGCAGAAAAAAGAGGGCGCTGAGAATGGAGGTGACCACCGTCGAGTAGAAGATGAAGGCCACCAGAGCCTGCAGCAGTAGCACGCGCCGCTGCCGGTGATGGGTGATGACGACGTCGCCGCTGGTATAAGATAGCGCCACCATGAAGGACAGATAGTAGAAGTCGATCAGGCGCGGTGGGTGTTCGCCAGCGAAGCGCAGGCCGCCATCGGCGACCTGATGTTGCTGCAATTCATGGTGAATCTGCCCGTAGTAGCGGCCAAAGGCCGCATGCATCATCAGCCAGGCGAGGACGACGGCGATGGCGCACAGCAGCACGACATGATGACTAGAGCTGCCGTGCATGTTCATGATCAAGCCGACGCAGACGAGCGACAGCATGGCGGTGACGACGATCCAGATCAGGATGCTGAACCCATGGGGATGCTGGTTCAGGCGCTGGCGACTGGTGCTGTCGTCGGCGTGTTGGATGAGAACGGCGAGCAAACTCAGATAGAGGGCGATGCCGATGTCCCAGGCGGCGAGGGCGGCATTGAGCGCACCGATATGGGGCGCGAGCCACACGGCCAGGGGCAGGCCGGTCAAGAGGGCGAGGAGCAGGCGCGAGCGGTGGTCGTTGTGCAGGCGTCGTGGTGTTCGAGCAGGGCGCGCGGCAGCGGGTTTCATCCGGGTTCCGGGCGAGGACGGGAAGAGGATTTCATTCTAGCACGGTCACCGGAGTGTGCTGCCTTGATCAGACGAACACTTCATCACCCGGACTTGGATCGAGATGTCGGGCGAGTTCATCGCGCCCCTGTGGATTGATCATGACGATGAGAATGTCGTCCTGGTGCAGGGGCGTGTGGACCTGCGGATTGAACAAGGTGTCGTGCTGACGGCGTAGCGCGACGATGATGTAATTCTGGCCGCGCAGGGGAATGTGCTCGAAGGAGCGTAGCGGCGTATTGTGCGACAGAGCCACTTCTTCGACGCGCAGTCCGGCGTCGCTGCGCAGCATCTCATCGAGAAAGGTGACCACCTGCGGGCGTATCATCGCTGAGGCGATGCGCATGCCGCCGGTGAAATCGGGCGAGACGATGGCATCGGCGCCGGCTTTTTGCATCTTGCCGATATTGCGCACGTCATGACAACGCGCCACCACCCGGACATGGGGTTGCAGTTGTTTGGCGCTGAGGGCGATCATCAGATTGCGCGAGTCGTCGCCAGTGACGGCAAAGACGCCGCGCGCCTGCTCGATGTTGGCCATGAGCAGGACCTCATCGTCGCTGGCGTCGCCTTGCAAATAAAGGAGGCGCGGATGGCGTTCGAGTTCATGACGCAGCGTCTCGCCCTGCTCTTCGATGGCGACGTAATCGCGACCGGTGCTCAGCAGTTCCTGTCCGACGTTGTGGCCGACGCGGCCATAGCCGCAGATGATGTAATGCCCGCGCAGACGAGCGATCTCTCTATCCATACGTGTTCTCCGCAGACGTTCGTCGATGTCCGACTCAAAAAAGAAGAGGGTCAGGCTTGTAAACAGGAAAGTCAGGGTGCCGAAGCCGAACAATGCCAGCATACCGGCGAAAAGCTGTGCCGTGGCGGTGCGTAGCGGCACGGCCTCATCATAGCCGACGGTGGTGATGGTGATGAGGGTCATGTACAGCGCTGTGCTGAAAGGGGTGTGCGCCGGTCCGAGCCACATGAAGCCCAAGCTGCCGACGATCAGCAGGGCGAGCAGCGCGATGATGGCAACGTAGAAGCGCCGCAGGATGCGCGACAGATTACTGGAGAGGGGAAGGACGCGATGGGCCATCGCGAGCTGTCTTCGGTTGTGCGGTCGGTGCATGGCATCTGCAGATAAGGCCGGGAGGCCCCAAGCATAGCATGGCGAATGCGACACCTGACGGTGATGGCTTGAGGGGGATATGGATGTGTATAAAAAAACCGCAGAACCGGGTGGGTGGTTCTGCGGAGCAGACGAGTCTAAGTGAGCTGGGATGTCTAGGGTTGAGGGAACCCCGTCGTCACCGATCAACACAGCCTTCAATCGGCAGGGCCACTGAGGAGGATACCCTGGGAAAGAGCTGCTAGGTCACGAACGCATCCGCAGCGCGAACGCACCCACTCTGGTCAGTGCGACCGAGGAGAGCGTTGGTCTGCTGAAACCAGACTAACAAACCTGAACATGAAAAATCGCGCTTTATTGTCGGACAATTCAGTGAACTTTTGTTAGTCAAGGGTAAATTGTCCGACGAGCACGGTAAACATCAAACATCAAACATCAAACATCAAACATCAAACATCAAACATCAATGGTGATGTCCGCCTTCACCGTGAACATGGCCGTGCTCAAGTTCTTCGGCGCTGGCATCACGCACATCGACGACTTCGATGTCGAAGTGCAGGTCTTGCCCGGCCAGAGGGTGATTGCCGTCGATGGTGATGGTGTCGTCGGCGACTTCGACCACGGTGACGACCTGCATGCCCTGCTCCGTCTGGGCGTGAAACTGCATGCCCACTTCGATCTCGTCGACGCCTGAAAACATCTGTCGGGGCACCGATTGGGTCAGGTGCTCGTCGTGTTCACCATAGCCTTCCTGGGCGCTGACGGTGACGCTGAAACGGTCACCTTTGCTGCGGCCATCGAGAGCATTTTCCAGGCCGGGCACGATGTGGCCATGACCATGGATGTAGGCCAGGGGTTCCTGACCTTCGGAGCTATCCAAAACGTCCTGGGTGGCATTGGTCAGGGTGTAGTGGATAAGGGCAACCTTGTTATCTGCGATTTTCATACGAAGGGCTCTGCCATGGGGGAGGAAAAGATGCCGGCATCATACGCTGCCCGTTTTCGGCCTGCATCAGAAATCGTGTATCCAGGCGAGGCGCAGATAGGCCAGGCGTCGTCCCGCCAAGGCCATCATGCCGGTGCTCAGGCGCAGGCTCTCATCACGCTGCAGTCGATCGTCGAGGCTCAGACTGGGTTCGGCGAGCCAGCCTAGGCCGCTGCTCTGATGGGCGCGCATTTCCAGGCAGGTTTGCCAGGCACCGTGGTGATAGGTGAAGCCGAGATCAGGGCCGACGCCGATACTGGGCCGGCTCAGGCCGGCTCCACTCAAGGTCTGCACGTCGGCCAGGGTCCATAGCTGCCAGGGTGCGGCCGGAGTCCAACTCATGCCGACGCCGCCGTGCAGACGCAAGAGGATATGGCTGGCATTGGCTTGCAGGGTATGGCCTTGCAGCGGCAGATCTTCCGCGCTCACGCCCATCTGCCAGGAGAGCGAGCGCTGAAAGGGCAAAGATGGACTGAGTGACTGGATGGCGAGCAGGGTGGCGTGGTCGAGATGCCACTGTCGGTCGCTCTGCCGGTATTGCAGGTCGAGATCGAGAAAATCGATGCTGGCGCCCTTGCGATAACCGTCGGGAGAGTCGCTCTGATCGTGGTAGGCCGGTCGCCAGCCGACATCGAAGGTGGCGCCTTGCCGGGTGCCGGCGGCGAGAAGCAGATGACTGCTGTCGTGGCCTTGACTGGGATCGGTGGTGGCGATCGGAGTGGGAGTGGCCTGATCGGGCAGGTCGATGCCGGCGCGGCGCAATAGCAAGAGGCTGAGATCCTTGCCAGGATCGCTACGCATACCCAGTTCGCCGCGATCCTGGTGCAGTTTCAAGGCGTCGAAGGCGGTTTCCAGGGACTGGGCTTGCTGCGTGAGCGTCAGCGACGCGGGCAAGGGCGCTGATGGGTTGGCATAGAGCTGTTCGGCGAGGGTATTGATCGTGGCGCTGTTGGTACGCACGCGCCAGGCGAGACGGGTCGATTGCGCGGGACGATAGTGTTTTTGTAGTACCAGGCCGGGCACCGCAGTGATGGCGCGGACGCTGTCGGCGGGGATGGTGTAGAGATGGAAGCGACGCGTCAGATGCAGGCTGGGGCGACCGATGTCGAGCAGCTTGAGCAGTTCATAGGCGCAATTGTCGGAAAAGAAATAATAAGGGAAAGCGACTTGGCGCAGTTCCCAGACGTGCAAAAGGATGCGCTGGATTTCAGCATGATCGAGAGCGAGACCGTACTCCCACAAATCACGATTCTCGAAGTCATTGTATTGCTTGACCTTATCATAGTAGGGCAAGAGGCTATACATGCCGGGGTAGCCGCCGGTCAACCCGCGCACGGCGAAGAGCAGCCCATTGCTTTCGTGGGTGGCGGCGGCGTAGCTGATGGCGTAGGTGAGGAGAGGGTCCTGATCGGCCTGGCGATTGTCGAGGCGCAAAAAGGTGTGACCGAACATGGAGGAAGGATTGTTGACATAGTCGCTGGCAAAGACCAGGGTGATGCGTTGCACGGCCAGGGCTTGCAGCCAGCGTTGCAATTGCGGACAGGCCGGTGCCGGCGGTAGCGCCAGAGCGGGCAGGCGTTGCCGTACCCAGGCATAGCGCGCCGGCAGGAGGCAGGCGGCAGCGGCGTCACCGCTCAGTGGCGCGCGACGCCAGGCGGCGATGTCGGCGAGCAGTTCAGCGTGCGCGTTCACGGCACCGTCGGTGGCGAGAAAAAAACCACCGCCGTGGGCGCGGCTGATGTCCTGTGCCCCCTGTCGCGGCATGTGCAAGAGCTGTCGCCAGTAAGGATCCTGCGCTAAGTGATCGAGATCAGCGGCGCTCACATCCGCCCGCGCCGGGGCGGTGATGCCGGACAGGATGAGGCAAAAGCAGACGCTCAGCCATGCGAGCCAGCGCTGCTCAAAGTAGAACTTGTAGAACCTGTAGAACGGGTCGAAGAGGTGTCGCGTGCGTTCATCCATGCGGCCGACGGCAGCTCCTGGTGGTGCGTGTTCGGTGCGGAGGGAGCGTGGGCGGCTGCCCACACTCCGGGGTCATCCGCTCAGCTGGCGTAGGCGGCCAGTTGTGGATCCTGGTGCATCACCCGCTGCAGCGAGCCGAGAATTTCGCCGGCAGTCTGGTTCTGGGGTGCGAAGATCTCGCCAAAATGACTTTGGGTGAGGGCGAAGAAATGGGCTTTCTGGTCGGCCGGAACTTTCATCAGATCCGCCAGGGTGTTGAGCGATTCACCGTGTCCGACGGACATGTCCTTGGCCAGATGCTCAAGATTGGAGCCGGTGAACATGGTCAGGCGCACGCGCGAGCTGATCACGCCATTGGGCGAGCAGCCCAGGGTGCCGGTGGTGATGCCGAAGGTCTGGTTACCGAAGATTCCATTGGTGGTGACCGCCAGGATTTTCGGGATGACGCCGCTTTGGCCGGCCCAGAGGACGGTGCCGACGCCACAGCCGGTATCGCTGTCGGCGAGAGCGCCCAGGGACATCGAGCCCAGCAGGGCTGCTGCTACGATCAATCGTTTCATGATGGACATCCTATGTGGTTCATGCTGGGGATGACGAGAGGTCATCCGGGCCCTGAGTCTAGCAGAGCCGCACGACGATGACAGCAGGTCTTGAAATCGCCGATTTGCCCCCCAACTATGCTGACATCGATGACGATGAGGATGTTGCAAGATGACTGAAACTCTGCATGAAGGATTGCGTGACGGCGCGACCATGGGCTTTCAGACGGAAGTCTCCAAGCTTTTGCACCTGATGATCCATTCCCTGTACAGCAATCAGGAGATCTTCCTGCGTGAGCTGGTTTCCAATGCCGCCGATGCGACGGACAAGCTGCGCTTTGCCGCCCTCGATCAACCGCAGTTGCTCGAGCAGGATAGCGACCTTGGCATCTGGATCGATGTCGATGAGCCGACGCATACCATCCGTGTGCGTGACAATGGCATCGGCATGTCGCGCGAAGAGATCGTCAGCAATCTTGGCACCATCGCGCGTTCCGGCACCGCCGAGTTCATGCGCCACCTCAGCGGTGATCAGCAGAAAGACGCCCACCTGATCGGTCAGTTTGGTGTCGGTTTCTATTCCGCGTTTGTCGTCGCCGAGTCGGTCGATGTTTATAGTCGACGCGCCGGTTTGGCGCCTGATCAAGGCGTCTTCTGGTCCTCACGCGGCGAAGGTGAGTTCACCGTCGCTCAAGTCGATCGCGCGGCGCGCGGCACCGAGATCGTCTTGCATCTGCGGGAAGATGCGCACGATTTTGCCGACGCCTACCGCCTGCGCAGCATCATCCATAAATATGCCGAGCATATCGGCGTGCCCGTGCGCATGCTGCAACAGGCGAAAGCGGAAGGCGAAAGCGCTGACTACGAGGTGATCAACCAGGCATCGGCTTTGTGGACGCGGCCGCGCAATGAGATCGAAGATGCGGAGTACATCGCTTTCTACAAGCATGTGGCGCACGATTTCAGCGATCCGTTGAGCTGGAGCCACAACAAGGTCGAAGGCAAGCTTGAATACACCTCCTTGCTCTACGTCCCCGGCAAGGCGCCTTACGACCTGTTCAATCGCGAGGCACCGAAGGGCCTGAAACTCTACGTTCAGCGCGTTTTCATCATGGATCAGGCGGAACAGTTCCTGCCGCTCTATCTGCGCTTCATCAAAGGCGTCATCGACTCCAATGATCTGCCGTTGAATGTCTCGCGTGAGATCCTGCAGTCCAGTCCTTCGATCGAAGCGATGCGCGCTGCCCTGACCAAGCGTGTTCTCGACATGCTGAGCAAGCTGGCCGAAAGCGATGCTGAAAAATACGCCAGTTTCTGGTCGACCTTCGGGGCCGTTCTCAAAGAAGGGGTGGTCGAAGATCATTCCAACCAGGAGAAGCTCGCCAGCCTCTTCCGTTTTGTCAGCAGCCGCCATATCGACGCCGGCCAGGCGACCAGCCTCGACGCTTACATCGAACGCATGCCGGCTGAGCAGAAAGGCATCTATTACGTCACGGCAGAGAGCGTACAGGCGGGGGTCAAGAGCCCGCACATGGAGATTTTCCGCAAGAAGGACGTCGAGGTGCTGGTCATGCACGAGCGCATCGACGAGTGGATGATGTCCTGGCTGCACGAATACCGCGGCAAAAAGTTCATCCATGTCGGCAAGGGTGACCTCGATCTCGGCGATACTCCAGCGGCTGAGGAGCTCAAGGCGCAGGCCGAACAGCACGCCAGCCTGATCGAACGCTTGCGCAAGACCCTAGGTGAGCAGGTCGCTGAAGTCAAAGTGTCCGGGCGCTTGATCGATTCTCCCGCCTGCCTCGTCGTCGCCGAAGGTGAAATCGGTCTGGCGACGCGTCAGATCCTCGAGGCGGCCGGTCAAAAATTACCTGACACCAAGCCGAGCATGGAGATCAACCTCGAGCACGCACTGATCCGCCGCATGGAGCAGGAAAGTGACGAGGAACGCTTCGCCGCATTGGCCAGCGTCCTCTATGGACAAGCGGCCCTCGCCGATGGCATCCAGTTGCGCGATCCTTCCGACTTCGTCGCCCACCTCAACCAGCTGCTCGCACAGTTGCCGGTGTGACCGACCACCTGCCTGCCGCCGCTCAATGCGACGGCAGGTTGAAGTGAATGACAGCTCCCGTTGGCCCGGTGTTGATATCCACCGACGGCGAACTGGCATTGGTGGTGATGTTCATCGGTGTCATCAGCTGGATGGTCACCTGTTGGCCATTCTGCACGGCCAAGCCGCTGCTGGTCGGGATGGTGGCGTGAGCGTCGATCGGCGCTTCCGTGCCCATGGCGCTCAAGGCCGTCTGCACACCGACGGCGTTGAGCGGTGTACCGCTGACGCTCAGACTGCCCTGACCATCATCGCTCAAGGTCTGGTTTTCGGCGACGTTGCAACGGCTGACGCCTTGCGCCGAACCGGCACAGGGCACTTTCTTGTTGACGTGCGGAATCGAGATGCCCGAAATATAGGACTGGTTGAGTGAGCCTTGTGACAGCTCGGTCAGATCCGCGTGGCTCCATGCCGTCATCAGGGTAGCCATCATGGCCACGACGAAACGCTGGTTCATGCTATCCTCCCACCGCTGACGCTGGTCGCGACTGCTACTATCAGTGTAGCGCTGTTTGTTGTTCTTGTGTTACCGGCTGTCGCCTGGAGCGTCAGCCAAAGTCAGGAGAGGATTCATGCGTGTCAGCGTGCTCGGTGGGGGTAGTTTCGGGACGGTGATCGCGCACTCGGCCGCGGCACGTGGGCATCAGGTGCGCCTCTGGCTGCGCGATCCGCAGCAATTGCAGGACATGCAGGAGAGTCGCCAGAACCGCAAATATCTGCCAGGGCTGGAACTGCACCCGCAGTTACAGTTCAGCTGCGATCTGGCGCACTGTCTGGAGCAGGTCGAGCTGGTGTTTTTTTCCTTGCCGAGTAAGGCGGTACGCCAAGTGGCCGGCGCTTGTCGAGCTCTGCTACCTTCGCAGGTCATGCTGGTCAGTACGACGAAAGGCATCGAGAAGGATAGTTTTCGTCTGATGAGCGAGATTTTGCGTGAAGAGACCGGCGTGGCGCGCATCGGTGTCCTCAGCGGCCCGAATTTGGCGCGCGAGATCGCCCAGGGCGTGTTGTCGGGAACCGTCATCGCCAGCCAGGACGAAGCCTTGCGGCAAGCGGTGCATGAGGCTCTGGTGTCGCCGCGGTTGCGCGTCTTCGCCAATAGCGATGTGTATGGTGTCGAACTCGGCGGCGCCTTGAAGAATATCTATGCCGTCGCCTCGGGCATCGCCGCCACCCTCGCTCCGGGCGAGAATGCGCGCAGCATGCTGCTGACGCGGGCGCTGGCTGAGATGAGTCGCCTGGCTTGCCGTATGGGCGCCAATCCCCTGACCTTTCTCGGCCTCGCCGGTGTCGGGGATCTCATCGCCACCTGTTCTTCACCGCTCAGTCGTAACTATCAGGTGGGACAGGCCCTGGCGAGCGGACAGAGCCTCGAGGCGATCGTCGAGGAACTTGAGCAGACGGCGGAAGGGGTCAATACCATCGAACAGGTCAAGTTCAAGGCGGATGAGCTCAAAGTGCACATGCCCATCGTCCAGGGGCTCTATGCCTTCATTTTTGAACACCGTCCCATGCCCGAGGTCATCGCCAGGCTGATGCACGCCGGAGCGAGTGAAGACGTCGAGTTCAGCTTGATGTGGCGGCAGGGGGAAGGGACGTGATGCGCTTGCTGGTGGTGCGTCATGGCGAGGCGGAGCCCTTGCGGATGAGCGACGCCGAGCGTCGCCTGACCCGCGCCGGGCGGCAGCAAGTTGAACTTCTCGCCGCGCGCTTGCAGGCGGCTTGGGCGGGTCGACGCCTGATCTGCAGTCCCTATCGGCGTGCCCAGGAGACGGCGGAGATTCTCGCCGCCACCCTCGGTGGCGTTCCAGAGATTTGGGACGAGATCACGCCGGAAGGATCGGTGCGCGCCTGTGCCGAACGCCTGCACGACGCTCAGGAGGATCTCGTTCTGGTCACCCATATGCATTTTCTTTCTGATCTTTGCGGCTATCTCGTCGATGGTTGCTTGCGCAGTGACGACTATGCTCTCGCGACGGCGTCGGTGCGCGTCCTCACGGCGCCGTTGTGGTTGCCGGGTACGGCGCGGGTGATGGCGGGCGTCGATTCCTGATGTCGGTGTTCACGCCTGTCGCGCCGGTCGATCTGCAGGATCTGCTGGTGACGCTCGATCTCGGCGCCATCCTTCGCCTGCAGGCCATCACCCAGGGCGTGCAGAACAGCAATTATTTTCTCAGCACGACGCGCGGCGACTGGGTGCTCACCTTGTTCGAGCACCTCGACCATGCCCAGGCACAGATCTATGTCGATCTTCTGATACAACTGCATGCTCAGGGGTTGCCGGTCGTGCAACCTTGTCATCGGCAGCTGTTCACGCTGCACGACAAACCAGCCCTGCTCGTGCCGCGCAGTTTTGCCATCCCCGTGCAGGAGCCGAATCTGGCGCAGTTGCGCAGTCTTGGGATGTGGCTTGGGCGTCTGCATCAAGCCCTGCGCACCTGGAACGGTCCCGATCATCCGCGCGCCCGACCTTGGCGGCAGGCGCAGGCGGCGGCCTTGCACCCCAGACTGGCGGTTGCGGATCGCGATCTTGTGCGCTGGGCCGAACAGATCGATCTGGCGCTGGCGGCGACGACCTGGGCGTCGGGTGGTATTCATGCCGACCTTTTTCGCGACAACGTGCTGTGGCAGGGTGACCAGCTCGCCCTCATCCTCGATTTTTATGTGGCGGGACGTGATGCCCTGTTCTTTGACCTGGCGATCTGCCAGCACGACTGGTGTCGTGACGAAGGCGGTGTGTTGCAGCCGGTGGCCTGGTCGAACTTTCTCCAGGCGTATGAGCAAGAACGGCCTCTGTCGGCAGCGGAACGAGACCCCCGCACGCAACACGCATTCGCCGTGGTCGCGGCGCTGCGCTTTTTTCTCTCGCGCCAGCACGCCGCTTTGCAACCGGCGGCGCCGGGAGTGCAGGTCAAGGACCCCCAGGTTTATCGGCGTATTTTGCAGGTTTTGCGCGCCGAGTCGCCTTGATCAAGCCGCTGCAGCAAGCCGGTCATGGCGTGCTAGACTGCCAGAATGGGCTGTTGGGTGCTGGAGGTGGGCATGGAAGAAGAGGCATTACCCTGCAGGATACAACGCAAAGCGCTGGAAATGATCGTCCAGGATTGTTCGATCGTTGAGGTTCTCGATGCGATTTTGCGCGAGGTCGAGTCGTCGATCGATGGGCTTTACTGCTCGGTCGTCGCGCTCGACGAGGATGGTGTGCACGTTCATCCGCTGTCGGCGCCCTCTTTGCCGGTGGGCTATTCGTCGGCACTCGAAGGCACGTGCATCGGACGGGATCAAGGCTCCTGCGGCGCCGCCATGGCGATCGAACAGGCGGTCATCGTCAGCGACATCGCGACGGATCCCTTGTGGCGACCTTTTCATGACCTGGCCCTCTCTTTTGGTCTGCACGCCTGTTGGTCGGTGCCGATACGCATGACCGGCAAGCCCATCCTCGGATCGTTTGCCATGTATTACGACCGCGTGGCGCATCCCGATGTCCGCTCCTGGCGATTGATCATGGGGACGATGAGTCTGGTCGCCCTTTGTCTCGAGCGCGAACGACATCGTCGCCAGTTGCAGCAGTCGCATCATCTGCTCGAGGTCAAAGTGGAGGCGCGCACCGAGGAGCTCACCCAGGCCTTGCGGTCTTTGCGCAATACACAGGAGGAACTGCTCAATCGCGAGAAGATGGCGGCGCTGGGCATGCTGGTGGCGGGGGTGGCGCATGAATTGAATACCCCGATCGGCAATGCCATCTTGTCGACGAGTTTTCTCTGCGAAGGTCAAAAGAAGCTTTTTTCTGCCCTGCAGGATGGGAGTCTCGGCCGCAACCAGCTCGATAGCGCTCTCGCCGACGCCAACGCGGCACTGATCCTGGTGCAGCGCAACCTCGAGAAAGCGGCGGATCTGATCGGTCATTTCAAGCAGATGGCGGTTGATCAAAGTAGTGAGCGCCGGCGGCAATTTCTCCTGCACGAGGTGATCGCCGACAATCTCGTCACGTTTCGCGCTTCGGTGCGCGGTATCGATCTTCACTTCGAGGTCGATGTCGCTCCCGATCTACTGCTCGACGGCTATCCTGGAGCTCTCGGCCAGGTCCTCACCAACCTGCTGGTCAATGCCCGTCTGCACGCATTCGCCGGGCGTGACCACGGCTGTATCGGGCTGCGCGCCTGGGCGAGCGGTGATGACGTTCATTTTGTGTGCAGCGACGATGGCTGTGGTATCGAGCCTGGACATCTGTCGCGCATTTTCGAGCCCTATTTTACGACGCGACCGGAGGCCGGCGGTAGCGGTCTCGGCATGGCCATTGTTTACAATCTCATCGTTCACATTTTGGGTGGACGCATCGAAGTGCGTAGCCAGTTGGATCAGGGGAGTGAGTTCGTCATGGTGTTCCCGCGGGTGGCGCCGCTGCATCTGCCGTAGGAACGCTCATAGTGCGCTTGTGCCAGGGTGTAGAGTTCGGTCAGCAGATTGGCGATGCAGCGCTCGGGCGAGCCGGGCTGTAGCGCGACCAGGCCGATGTCTTGCGGGTCACGCGTTGGCCGCCGTTGCAGCAGGTCGACAGCGCGATAGGCGAGGCTGGCGTGGGCGAGAGCGCGCGTCGGGACTTGTGCCTGGAGCCGCTGGGTATCGACGATACGGTAGTGGCGAGCGAAGACCTGTTGCAATTCCGTCTCAAGACGGGCCCAGACGCGCGCCTTGAGCGCCGCATCATAGGCGTTCCAGGCCTGGATCTCATGCAGATAACGGCGGCAACCGCGACAGACCTCATCCCCGAAGACGGTGGAGCAAGTGCCGATACAAGGAGAGGGTAAGGCGTCGTTCATCAGGGTCTCGCCAGGAGATGAGGGATCAAGGAGCTGTAGCCTGAGCTTATTTACGCTTAGAATGGGGGCACATGCAAGGCGGACGCACCGATGCACTCCTATCTGCTGATCAAGCTCCTTCATATTTGCAGCGTCAGCTTGAGTCTGTGTCTGTTTCTGGCGCGCTGGTGGCTGCAGGGGCAGGGGCGGGCATGGCGTCAGCAGCTTTTCTGGCGTCTGGTGCCGCACATCAATGACAGCGTTCTATTGCTGGCGGCTGTGCTTCTCGTCGTTCTTTGGGGCGGCTTGAAGACGTGGATGCTGAGCAAGATCGTTGCGCTCCTGCTCTACATTCTACTTGGGCGTCAGGCTTTGCGTGCGAAAGGTCAAGCGTCCCTGCTTTACGGCAGCGCAGCCCTGTGCGTCTTTGCTTTCATCGTCTCCGTCGCTCTGACCAAGAACCCGGGCGGGTTCCTGGTCCGCTGAGACGTCTTACTTACTCGCCGCTTTCTTCCTGCGCCTGGATACGCCGGCGCTTGACCAGGGTGATGGTCGGGGCGGGATGCGTAGCCGGGCGGGACGCGTAGTCGGGCGACGGCGACTCCCAATTCGCCCGTGGCGCCGGCGACATGCGATCGAAGTTGCGCAGCGTCCGTCCTGCGCCATTGCCGTGACCGTTGCCATTGCCATTGCCATTGCCATTGCCATTGCCATTGCCATTGCCATTGCCATTGCCGTACTTGCGTGGGCGTACTGCTGCCGCAGGATGGCGCTTGTCGCCCTGATGCTGCTGACCATGGCGAGGCGCTGCTGGCCGGCTATGGCCATCGAGGCCGAGGCTGTGCGCGAGCAGGGGAATCTGGTAGGTCGACGCCGCGCCATCATCGTGCTGGCGTGGTTGCCGCGATTCATGCTGGCGAGCCGCCGGGCGCTGTTCGTGCTGACGTCCTGCCGGGCGTGGTGCGCGATCCTGCTGGAAGCGTGGGCGTGAGTTGCGATCGCGATCACGCTCGCGGTCGGGACGCTGGCCACGGCCGTTGTCCTGGCGCGAGGCTTTGTTTTTCGGCTCGAGACCGGCGATGGTACTGGCCGGGATGTGCTGACCGGTGTATTGGCCGATGCGCGCCAGCAGGCCACGATCGCGCGAACTGACCAGGCTGATGGCGACACCCGCACGTCCGCCACGGCCGGTGCGGCCGATGCGATGGACGTAATCTTCGACACCACGCGGCAGGTCGAAATTGATGACGTGTGAGACGCCGGCGACGTCGAGACCACGGGCAGCGACGTCGGTGGCGACGAGGACCTTGGTCTTGCGCTTGTGCATGTTCTCCAGCGTGCGATTGCGCGCACTCTGGCGCATGTCGCCGTGTAGGGCGGAACAGCTGATGCCCCAGGAGGCGATTTCTTCCGCCAGATGGTCGGCATCGACCCGCGTCGAGGTGAAGATGATCGCCTGATCGACATCCTGAGCGGCGAGCAGAGAGGTCAAGAGAGCCTTTTTATGCTCGATGTCATCGCTGAAATAGACGCGCTGTTCGATATTGTCGTGGCTTTCGCGCACGCTGTTCAGGCGGACATGCTGCGGATTGCGCAGAATACGCTTGGCCAAGCCGGCGAGGTCGCCTTCGACGGTGGCGGAGAACAGCAGGGTCTGCCGCTCCTGCGGCAGGCGTTCGACGATGTTTTCGACGTCATCGATGAAGCCCATGTCGAGCATGCGATCGGCTTCATCGAGCACCAGCGTCTGTGTCTGATCGAGGTGGATGAGGTTCTGGCCGAGCAGGTCGATCAAGCGTCCCGGCGTCGCCACCAGGATGTCGTAGGGACGCGACAGCATGCGCTGCTGCTGACCATAGGGGGTGCCGCCGAGGATGGCGACGGTGCGCACGCCGGGAAGGTGGCGGGCGTAAGTCTGTGCCGCCTGCGTCACCTGACGGGCGAGTTCGCGCGTCGGGGTGAGGATGAGCAGGCGTGGGCCGTGCTGTTTGCGTGGGCCGGCTTCCTTGAGGCGATCCTTGTCCTGTTCGAAGCGTTGCAAGGCGGGGAGCAGAAAGGCTGCCGTCTTGCCGCTGCCGGTCTGCGCCGAAACGATAAGATCGCTACCGGTGAGGGCCAGGGGAATGGCTTGCTGTTGAACGGGGGTGGCATTTTCATAGCCGCTATCGCTCAAAGCCCTGAGCAAGGGGGGGCACAGGCCCAAAGATTCAAATGTCATGGACATCCCGAAGTGAGGATCATGCAGATCCGATACGGTGGAGGCGAGCTCTGCAGAGACAAAGCGATCGGCCGGCGTAGATCGTAGCCAACCAAATTCATGGCCGGTAGGGCCTGAGGGGGTCAGTACGACGAGTGCCGCATAGGGCGGCGTGCGCATCGTACGCCAAAGTTAAGAGGTCATGCAAGCTTTTTTTGATTCGATCGTTTCGGCTTCGTTGCGCAGCGTCGGCAGGTGCAGGCGCTGAAGAGATTTTCTAGAAATGCTCGAACTCCATGGCCAGCATGAAACCGCCGATGACCATCATCGACAGGCCGAGCATAAAGAAAATGTCAGCGTATTTTTCCAGGCCAATGCTGAGTCGCATCGCGCGCATGGAGATGTAGGAAAGAAAACAGCTGAGCAGAAAAACCAGCCCGGTGAGGGCGAAGATGCTATCGATGATGGTGCTGACGTGGCGTGTCGCTTCCGTCAGTCTGACGATGCTGATGACGGTGATGCAGACGCCGACCATCGTCGCCGAGGTCGGCAGGATATGGTTGGCGATACTGTTGCTGTTTTCTCTTGGGTCGCTCATGCGCGCATATCCAGGGTTGCAGCGCCCGGATTCTAGCATAAGCAGCATCCGGGCAGGTCGGATTGAGACTCAGTCCAGGCGCACGCGCGTACGCAGGCTGTCGATCAGATTCTGCAAGGGCAGCTCATCGGCGAAGCCATCGCGGCGCCGTTTGTATTCGATACTGCCTGCGTCCAGGCCCTTTTCTGCGAGAACGAGCCGGTGCGGAATGCCGAGCAGTTCGCTGTCGGCAAACTTGACGCCGGGTCGCTCGTTGCGATCGTCGAGCAAGACGTCGAAGCCTGCGTCCTGTAGCTGACGATAGAGCTGCAAGGCCGCTTCTTGGATGCGCGGTGATTTGTGCCAGTTGAGTGCGATCAGGGCGATATGGAAAGGCGCCATGCTGTCCGGCCAGACGATGCCCTGTGCATCATGATTTTGCTCGATGGCGGCGGCGACGACGCGGGTGACGCCGATGCCGTAGCAGCCCATGGTCAAGGTCAGCGGTCGACCGTCTTCGGCGAGGACAGAGGCGGCGAGCGCCGCCGAGTACTTCTGGCCGAGCTGGAAGATGTGGCCGACCTCGATGCCGCGACAGAGCTGCAGGCGACCGCCGCCGTCGGGCGAAGGATCGCCGGCGACGACATTGCGCAGATCGGCGACTTCGGCGCGCGGCAGATCGCGCTGCCAGTGCACATGCTGCAGATGCTGTTCCGCCTGATTGCTACCGCAGATGAAATCGTCGAGGGCGTCGGCGGCGCGGTCGGCGATGATGCGCAAAGGCAGGCCGACCGGGCCTAGGGTGCCCGTCTGCAGACCGGTGGCGGCATGGATTTCTTCGGCGCTGGCGAAGGTCAGCGGTTGTGCGATGGCGGCAATCTTTTCCGCCTTGATCGTGTTCAGTTCATGGTCGCCGCGCAGCAGCAGGGCGACTAGGGGCTGGGCGCCGGTTGCGTCGGGACGGCCATGCACGATGAGGATTTTGAGCATGCGCTCGGCCGGCAGCCCCAGCAGGGCGCAGAGTTCGTCGATGCTGTGCGCCTGCCCCGTCGCCAGCGTGCACATGGGGGTCGTTGACGGTGGGGTGCGCGACGGAGCTAGGGCCTCGGCCATCTCGATGTTGGCGGCATAATCGGAGTTTTCGGCGTAAGCGATGACGTCTTCACCGCTTTGCGCCAGGACGTGGAATTCATGCGAGCCCTGGCCGCCGATCGACCCGGTATCGGCCTGCACAGGGCGGAAATTGAGGCCGAGTCGGGTGAAGATGCGGGTGTAGGTGGCGTACATCTCGGCGTAGGTACTCTCCAGGGAGGCCTGATCGAGATGGAAGGAGTAGGCGTCCTTCATGATGAATTCACGCGAACGCATGACGCCGAAACGCGGCCGTACTTCATCACGGAATTTTGTCTGAATCTGATAGAAATTGACCGGTAGTTGTCGATACGAGTGCAATTCCCGGCGTGCTAGATCGGTGATCACCTCTTCGTGGGTCGGGCCGAGGACGAAGGGGCGTTGATGGCGGTCCTGAAAGCGCAGCAGTTCCGGGCCATAGGCCTGATAACGCTGCGATTCCTGCCACAGTTCGGCGGGTTGGGTGACGGGCATGAGCAACTCGAGAGCACCGCTGGCGTCCATTTCGGCACGGATGATGCGCTCTACTTTGCGTAGAACGCGCAGGCCGGTTGGAAGCCAAGTATAGAGCCCGGTCGCCAGTTTACGGATCATGCCGGCGCGCAGCATCAGCTGGTGGCTGATGACCTCGGCGTCGTTGGGAGTATCGCGAAGGGTGGCGAGAGGATAAAGACTGGCGCGCATGTCAAGAACCTGTTGGACGACGAAGTGGTGAGCATTTTGACATCAGCCCCGGCGCTTGAACAGTCGCAGCCTGCGCTTCCGTTCCGATAGAAGGCCAGGCTTGCCGATGGAAATTGGGCTATACCTGTGGCGGATACTTGTGTTGCGGGAGGTCGTATGTCGGTATCGGTGGTACACAGTCCGGTCCCCTCTCCGCAGGGTGGGGTGCGTTTTGTCACACAGACGCCATTGACCCATAACATGGGCGAGCAGCTCGGGCACATTCACCAGATGGTGCGTGTGCGTGCGCCCTGTGTCGATCGAATCGCCTTGGCGGTTTACGATGAAGAAAGCGATCTGCTCAAGACCTTTGCCAGCAGTCATGGCGATGACCAGGCTTTGCGCTCGTATGAAATGTCATTGTCGCATGTGCCTTCCCTGCTCGATCTGGCGCGGACGCGGCGTTCGCGCGTCGTCGATGACATCGTGTCCAGCTATTCGTACCCGACGCACCATACC
This sequence comes from Pseudomonadota bacterium, assembly GCA_021851865.1. Lineage (GTDB taxonomy): Bacteria > Pseudomonadota > Gammaproteobacteria > Pseudomonadales > Moraxellaceae > JAJZHK01. The sequence goes on from JAJZBU010000001.1 coordinate 25,691, forward strand.
GATTGGCTGATCCGGCAGGGTTATCGCGCCAGCTATACCGTGCCGATTTTTCAGGGGCGGCAGTTGCTCGCCTTTTTGTTCTTTGATTCAAAGAACCCTGCGGTGTTCGATGCCCCCCTGATCGAGTTCCTCGATGTACTGGCCGATCTGGTCGCGCAACTGTTTCGATTGCAAAAACAGGTCGTCGAGGCGCTTATCGCGACGGTGCAGGTGGCGGTCGGGCTGGCCAAGATGCGCGATCTTGAAACCGGGGCGCACCTTGAGCGCATAGCGCAGTATTCCCGTCTCATGGCGCGCGCTTTGCGCGATACGCATGAGTTGACCGATGAGTTCATCGAATATCTCTTCTTCTTCGCGCCCCTGCATGACATCGGCAAGGTCGGTATTCCTGATCACATCCTGCTCAAGCCAGGTCGACTCGACAGTGATGAATGGCGCATCATGCAACAACACGTCACCATCGGCGTGCGCATCATCGACAATATGACGCATGAACTCTTTGTCGATGGCTATCTGGCGGCGCGTATCATGCGCAATATCGTGGCGGCGCATCATGAACGCGGCGATGGCAGCGGTTATCCGCGTGGCTTGAAGATGGCCGATACTCCCATCGAGGCGCGTATCGTCGCGGTGGCTGACGTTTATGATGCCCTGGTCAGTCGGCGCGTCTACAAGGAGGCGTGGACGGATGAGGCGGTCTGGAAGGAGATGGGCGATGAGGTTGCGCGCGGCCGTCTCGATCCCGATTGTGTCGCGGCCTTGCACCAGGCGGAGCCAGAGCTGCATCGCTTGCGGCAACGTTTTCCGGATGAGGGTGGAACGGCGCCCTGAGCCGCACCGGCGAGTTCGCCGTTCCCCGTTCGCCGCCCCCCGATCGGCGATACTAGGCATGGCGTGCGCGCTATGCTTTTGTCCACCAGCGCGATGAGACATAATAGACCCTCTAACCCGCCGTGGGGATGGCATGCACAGGACGGTCGCGCAAATCAATGAATTCATGGCCACCCTGGCGCCGGAAGGTGATCAGGGCTTGCGCGTGCTCGAGGTGCAAGGTGATGGGCTGCTCTGGTGTCTGATGCCGGTGGCGGCTTTGCATCTGCGGCCAGGCGGCAGCGTTTCCGGTCCCAGCCTCATGACGCTGGCCGATACCGCCATGTACGCCTGCGTCCTGCATCTCGGTATCGAACGTGCCGAGATGGCTCTGACACAATCCCTGCACATCCACTTTTTGCAGCGCCCGCAGCCGGGCGATCTGCACGCGCGCGTGCAAGCCTTGCGCCACGGTCGACGCAGCGTCGTCCTCGATGTGCGCATTTACGCTGAGCAGGGTCAGCAGCTGGTGGCCCAGGCCAGCGGCGTCTATGCTCTCCCCCCCGAATCTTCACCGAGACAGGATTTTTGATGACCACGACTTTGTCGCCTGAACAGCTCTATCTGGCGAGCAGTGAAGACAACTTGCCTTTTGTCAGCAGCGAGGAGCTGGAAGGTCAGAACGACTTCCTCGGCCAGGAACGCGCTCGGCGTGCCCTGCAGCAGGCGTTGGCGATGCCGCATGACGGCTATAACGTCTTCGCCGTCGGAGCCCATGGTTTGGGTAAGCGGACGATGATCCTGCGCTACCTGCGGGCGGTCGCGCAGACCATGCCGGCGCCTGCCGACTGGTGTTATGTCAATAATTTTGACGATCCGCGTCGTCCCCAGGCGCTGCAGCTGCCGTCAGGTGTCGCGCCTACTTTCAAGCGCGATGTCGACGCTTTCTGGCGGCGTCTGACGCGCGCCATGGAAGCGGCTTTCGAAAATGATCTCTATTACGAAAGGATGGAAGGTCTGAAAGGTGAGCTGTCGCGCACCCAACAGGGGCAGCTCAGTGAACTAGCGCAGGCGGGAGAGAAAAAGAAACTCAAGCTGGTGTTGCGCACGCCAGGCGGATACGGATTTTCGCCGATGAACGAGGCCGGCGAGGTGATGTCGGTGGAAGACTTCGCGGCTTTGACGAAAAAAGCCCAGGCCGCCTTCAAGCAGGTCATGGACGACATGGAAGGACGCCTGCGCAAGCTGGCGAAAAGCCTCAACCGCGAGGAACAGCTCAATCGCGAGAAGATGCGTCAGCTCAACGAGGAAGTCGCATCCTCGGTGCTGGAACCGGAGATGGCACCGCTGCTGCAGGCGTATACGCATCTGCCGGCTTGTCGCCGGCACCTGCAGCGGATGCAGCGCGATATTCTCGAGAACATCGATCTGGTGCTCAATCAGGGTGAGCAGCAGGACGCCGTCGCCAGCGTGACCGCCGATGATCAGGTGCCTTCGCGCTATCAGGTCAATGTCTTGGTCAGTCATGCCGAAGATGCCGGCGCGCCGATCATCTTCGAAGATCTGCCGACGCACTACAATCTTCTCGGTCATGTCGAGCAGATCACCTATATGGGGACGGTGGCCACCGACTTTACCCTCATCCGCGGTGGCGCCCTGCATCGCGCCAATGGCGGTTTTCTCATGCTCGAGGCTGAACAGGTGCTCGAGCAGCCCTATGCCTGGCAGGGGTTGAAACGCGCTTTGCGTTCCAAGGCGGTGAAGTTTTCTTCGCTCGAGCAGATGCTCACCCTGACCGGAACTTTATCGCTCGAAGCCGACGCCATTCCCCTGCAGGTCAAGATCATCCTGCTCGGCGATCGCGAGACCTTTCATCTTCTGCAGGAATTCGATCCGGAGCTGGCGGATTATTTCAAGATACGGGCTGACTTCGAGGCGACCATGCCGCGCACGCCGGCCAATGAATTGCTCTATGCGCGTTTCCTCACCGACTTTGTGCGGCAGGAGTCTTTGCGCCATCTTGAACGCGCCGCGGTGGCGCGCGTGGTCGAGGAAAGCGCGCGCTGGGCGGGAGATCAACGCCATATCGCCCTGCACGCCGCCAGCGTCGCCGATCTTTTGCGGGAAGCCGATCATTTGGCGCGTTCCGGGCGCAGCCGGCGCATCCGGACGCGTCACATCGAGGCCGCCATCGCCGGCATGGAGGCGCGGCATGATCGTCTACGCCGTGATTTCTTGCGCGATATCGAAGAAGGTAGCCAACTCTTCGTTTGTCAGGGAGAGGTGCTGGCTCAGGTCAATGCCCTGACCGTCATCGACTATGCCGGTTTTGGTTTTGGTCAACCTTCGCGGGTGACGGCGACGACGCACTGCGGCGGCGGTGACGTCATCGATATCGAGCGCGACGTCGATCTCGGGGGGGCCTTGCATTCAAAAGGCGTGCTCATTCTGTCGCATTATCTGCGCGCTACGCTCGGGCGCGACCAGGTCCTGCGTTTCTCTGGCAGCCTGGCCTTCGAGCAGTCCTACGGTGGTGTCGATGGCGACAGTGCCTCCTTGGCCGAGCTTTGCGCTCTGATCTCATCCTTGTCGGGATATCCGGTGCGACAGTCTCTGGCCATCACCGGCTCGATGAATCAGCGCGGTGATGTGCAGCCCATCGGCGGTGTCAATGAAAAGATCGAAGGCTTTTTTGCCGCCTGCCAATTGCAGGGGCTGCGGCGTGGCCAGGGCGTGATCATCCCTGTCCAGAACGTGCGCCATCTCATGTTGCGAAGTGAGGTGGTCGAGGCGGTGCGGGCGGGCAAGTTTGTCATCCACGCCGTGGCGCACGTCGATGAGGCGCTCACTCTCTTACTCGGGCGCGAGGTCGGGGTCGCCGATGCGCAGGGGCACTATCCGCAGGGGACGATCTTGGCGGCCGTACAAGAGAAGCTCGAGCGCTGGCGTCTGGCTGAGCGGAAGGACGAAGATGACGACGAGGAGGCGCCGCCACCTGCCCGCACGGGGCGTCAGGGAGCGCGCCGATTCAGAGGGTGAATTGCGCGCCGAGGTAGACTTTGCGCACGGTTTCGTGCGCCAGGATCATCTCCGGAGCGCCTTCGGCGATGACCTCGCCGGAGCTGACGATATAAGCTTTTTCACAGATGGTCAGGGTCTCGCGCACGTTATGGTCGGTGATGAGCACGCCGATGCCGCGCTCGCGCAGGTGGGTGATGATGCTCTTGATGTCGTTGACCGAGATCGGGTCGACGCCGGCGAAAGGTTCGTCGAGCAGGATGAAGGAAGGCTCAAGCGCGAGCGCGCGGGCGATCTCGACGCGCCGTCGTTCACCCCCGGAGAGACTCATGCCATGGCTCTTGCGCAAATGCGGGACATGAAACTCTTCAAGCAGTTGGTCGAGCTTGGCGTGGCGCTCTTCGCGCGTCAGGTCGCGGCGTGTTTCGAGCACGGCCATGATGTTTTCCTCGACGCTGAGGCGGCGAAAGATCGAGGCTTCCTGCGGTAGATAGCCGATACCGGCGCGCGCCCGTTCATGCATGGGCATGGCGCTGAGGTCGCGATCATCGATGCTGATACGCCCGCGATCGGCAGAGATCAGTCCAACGATCATGTAGAAGCTGGTCGTCTTGCCGGCGCCATTGGGCCCGAGCAGGCCGACGATGCTGGAACTGGCCACACTCAGGCTGACGTCACGCACGACGGTGCGGCTTTTGAACGACTTCTCCAGATGTTCAACGCGCAACAGGCTCATCCATGAACTCCCGGTTTTTCGTTGCTAGGGGCGCTGGCAGGAGGCGTCGCTCCTGCCGGAGCGGCCGTTGCCGGAGCGGTCGTTGCCGGAGCGGTCGTTGCCGGAGCGGTCGTTGCCGGAGCAGTCGGCGTCGCTTTATCCTTGCCGGTTTTGTTTTCACTCGGAGGAAAGACGAGGAAGACGCGATCCTTGTTGTCACCGATGGCGTCGATGTGCTGGTCTTGTATCCGGTAATGGATGACGGACCCATCAGCCGTGGAATCGTCCTGGTGGATATGGGCGTTGTGGGTGAGGGTGATCTCGTCCTGCTTGACATCATAGTCGATGATCAGGGCATGCGCGGTCACCGGACCTTTTTGTGGATCCTGGATCTGTTCGTAACGCGCCGGGTTGCCGGTGGCGTGCGCCGTGTCGATCTTGCCGTTCGCATCGGTCTGCACCTGCAACTGGTCAGCCCATAGATGCATGCTGCCCTGAATGACGACGACGTTGCCGATATAGATGGCGACGCCGCTTTTTTGATTGTAGGAGGCGCTATCGGCGGTTACCTGAACCGGCTGATCGCGATCAGAATCGAGCGCGCGGGCAACCGGAAGATGAATGAAGAGCGCGATGACAAGAGCATATTTAACGTTGCAAGACATAATTTCCCCGCACGTTGTGGTGCAGATTGAGCAAACCGGATTTGAGGCTGGCGTCCATGCCGACGGCATCGGTGATGCCCTGGGTTGAGTCGATATGGACGCTGACCGTGGTGTTGACCGCCTGAGCATCGGGATAAGCGTGCATCAGGCTGGTGTCGATCTGCATGCGTTCCCTGGGGTCTTGCGTCAGTCGCCGGCCATGCACCTGTTCGCTCAGGATGAGGTGGGTGTTGTTGTCCAGGCTGACCCCGTGCAGGGCGTCGATCTCCCAGGTGGGCAGGTCATTTTCCAGCATGATGACGCGCGGATGCAGCAGATTGGCGTGATCGACGGGATGGATGTAGTGGTCGAGGTTGTCGGCGGTCATCTGGCGAATGACGTGTCCACGCTCATCCGTCGAAATGCTCTCGATGCTGGTGGCGCGATAGTCCGGCAGGGTCGGTGATTCGCTACTGGCGGCGGAGAGATCAGCGCGGCGTTGGCCGAGCTCATAGGTGAGGACGCCAAGAAGAAAGAGCGCGGCGAGCAGGCTGAGAACATTGCGCTGGTCGAGGCTGACGCTTCTCACGGCGGCGTCTCCAGATAGGCCCTCTGCAGGCTTTCGAGATGACCTTGTGCCTGCAGGAGGCGATCACAGATCTGGCGTACGGCACCACGGCCACCGCGTTTCGGGCAGACCCAGTGGACGTGCGCCTGCACGAAAGGATGGGCGTTGGCGGGCGCGAGGGCGAGGCCGGCGCGCGTCAGGGCGCCGAGGTCGGGGAGGTCGTCACCACAATATGCGACCGCCTGCGTCGGCAAAGCGAGTTCGGCGCAGACCTCATCGAGCGCGCGTCCCTTGTCTTCGCGGCCCTGCAAGACCAAGTCGATGCCAAGATTACGCGCCCGATGCAGGACCAGGGGCGAGTTGCGTCCGGTGATGATGGCGACGCGATGTCCCACTTGCCGCCACATCTTGATGCCGTGGCCGTCCTGGGTGTCGAAGGATTTGAGCTCTTCCCCCTGCTCATTGAAATAGAGCCGGCCATCGCTGAGCACACCGTCGACGTCGAGGACGAGGAGGCGGATGGCACGGGCGCGGCGGGTGAAATCAGCGTCGTTCATACCACCCCCGCGCGCAGCATGTCATGCATGTTGAGTGCACCGACGACATGCTCGTCGGCATCGACCACGATCAGACCATTGATCTTGCGCTCTTCCATGATGCGCAAGGCTTCGGCGGCGAGCATGCCGGGACGGACGGTCGTCGATTGTCGTGTCATCAGGGTTTCGATGGGCGTCTGGTGCAGGTCGACATGATGGTCGAGGGCGCGCCGCAGGTCACCGTCGGTGAATACACCGCTGAGGCGACCCTGGGTGTCGACGACGGCGGTCATGCCGAGTCCCTTGGCGGTGATCACCAGCAAGGCCTCACGTAGAGGCGTGCCCTCGCTGACGATGGGCAACTGCTCGCCTTGATGCATGATCTGGGCGACGGTGAGCAGCAGACGGCGACCGAGGGCGCCGCCTGGGTGCGACAGAGCGAAATCCTCGGCGGTGAAGCCGCGTGCTTCGAGCAGGGCCACCGCCAGAGCATCGCCGAGGACCAGGCTCGCCGTCGTGCTCGACGTCGGGGCGAGGCCGAGCGGGCAGGCTTCGGCGACGTCACCGGTCAACAAGCTGACCTCGGCGTGCTGGGCCAGGGTCGAGGTGTGCGCACGCGTGATGCTGATCAAAGGGCAACCGATACGCTTGAGGACGGGGATCAGGGTCAGGATCTCGGCGGTCTCGCCCGAGTTGGAGAGGGCGAGAACGATGTCGCTGCGGGTGATCATGCCGAGGTCGCCATGGCTGGCTTCGCCGGGATGGACGAAGAAGGCGGGGGTTCCGGTCGAGGCCAGGGTGGCGGCGATTTTGCCGCCGACATGGCCGGATTTGCCCATGCCCATGACGACGACGCGACCGGTGCAGGCGAGCAGGCGCGCACAGGCCTCGGCAAAATTCGCTCCGATCAGCGACTGCAGGGCGGTGAGGGCCGCCATCTCGATGCGGATGACCCGCTGGGCAGAAGCGATGAACTGGTCCACAAGCATGACGAGCCTCGTTCAAAGGGACGCCGAGTATACAAGAAAAAGGCATGGCAGCGCAGGTCTGGAGCTGCCGTCTGGACGAGGATCACGCTTGCCGAGGCGAGCCTTGTGCTATAGTCGGCGCCACCGCGCAGGCGAGGATGGAAAGAGCGATGACGCTAGCGAGCGCTGACGGCCCTTTGGTCGAGATACGCAATCTACACTTCAGTCGTGGCCGGAATGTCATTTTTTCCGGTGTTGACATCGATATCGCACGTGGCCAGATCGTGGCCATCATGGGGCCTTCCGGCTGCGGCAAGACGACGCTCTTGCGTTTCATCGGTGGGCAGTTGCGCCCGGATGCCGGTGTGGTGCGCGTCGACGGCGACAACGTTCCCGAGCTGTCGCGTTCGCAACTCTTTCATGTGCGACGCAAGATGGGCATGCTCTTTCAGAGCGGCGCGCTCTTCTCCGATCTTGACGTCTTCGAGAACGTCGCTTTTCCTTTGCGCGCGCACGCCGGCCTGCCCGAGGATCTGCTACGTGATCTGGTGTTGATGAAGCTCGAGGCGGTGGGCTTGCGTGGCGCCGAACGCCTCATGCCGCACGAACTGTCCGGTGGTATGGCGCGGCGCGCGGCGCTGGCGCGTGCCATCGCCCTCGATCCACAGATGGTCATGTACGACGAACCTTTCGCAGGCCAGGACCCCATCGTCATGGGCGTGCTGGTGCGCCTGATCCGTGTACTGCGTGAGAGCCTCGGTCTGACCACGATCATCGTTTCGCATGACGTCGATGAGACCCTGTCAATCGCCGACTACGTCTACGTCCTGGCGGAAGGCCGCGTCATCGGCCAAGGCACCCCCAGTCAGATTCGTAGCAACGACTCACCCTTTTTGCAGCAGTTTTTACGCGGCGAGGCAGACGGCCCGGTTCGTTTCCGTTATCCTTCAGCGCCGATGCAGACGTCAATGCTGGAGCTTTGAGCATGCACGAATTTCTTCGCCATCAAGGCGAACGCGGGTTGCTGTCGTTGCGCAGCCTCGGCGCATCGCTGATCTTTCTCGTGCAGGCCGTGCTGCGCCGACCGCAGCTGCGGCAATACCCGCTCTATTTGCGGCAGCTCTACGCCGTCGGCTTTCTTTCGCTCTTGATCATCATCGTGTCGGGTTTGTTCATCGGCATGGTCCTCGGCTTGCAGGGCTTCAACATCCTCATCACCTATGGCAGTGAACAGGCCCTTGGCACCATGGTCGCACTGACCTTGTTGCGTGAACTCGGGCCGGTGGTAACCGCCTTGTTGTTCGCCGGCCGCGCCGGTTCGGCGCTGACCGCCGAGATCGGCCTGATGAAGGCGACAGAGCAGTTGTCGAGCATGGAGATGATCGGTGTCGATCCCCTGCATCGCGTCGTCGCCCCGCGTTTCTGGGCCGGTTTGATCAGCATGCCCTTGCTCACCATCATCTTCTGCGCCGTCGGCATTCTCGGCGGCAAGGTGGTCGGGGTGGATTGGCTGGGTGTCGACATCGGCGCTTTCTGGAGCCGCATGCAAGCGGCGGTCAGTTTTCAGCACGATATCGTCAACGGTCTCATCAAGAGCCTGGCTTTTGGTGCGGTGATCAGTTGGATCGCGGTGTGGCAGGGCTATGCCTGCGAGCCGACGGCTGAGGGCATCGCAACGGCGACGACGCGGACCGTGGTCTATGCCTCGTTGGCCACTCTGGGTCTCGATTTTGTTCTGACGGCGGTCATGTTTGGAGGGTTTCAATGAAAAATGCGTCTCTAGAGCTCGCGGTTGGCACCTTCCTGCTCGCTGCCATCGCCGGATTGTTGTTTTTGGCGATCAAGGTCAGCGGTCTGGCGCAGGACAGCAACCATCCGACCTATCGCCTCTTTGCCCATTTCCAGAACGTCGCCGGTCTGACGGTGCGCGCACGCGTCACCATGTCAGGCGTCCCGATCGGGCGGGTGACGGCGATCAGTCTCGACCCCAAGACGCTGACGGCGCGGGTGGATATGGACATCTACAAGGAAGACAATCAGATCAGCACCGATTCGGTGGCGTCCATTTTGACCTCGGGTCTGCTCGGTGACAAATACATCGGCATCGTCCCCGGCGCGGATAGCAGCAATCTGAAAAACGGCGACGAGATCCTGCAGACCCAGTCATCCCTGGTGCTCGAGGACTTGATCGGTAAATTCCTGTTCAACAAGGCGACAGCGGCACCAGCAGCGCCGGCAGGCGCTACGGCCGGCAAGTCGACCGGCGGATTCTGAGGAGGATGGCGATGAAAATGTCGGAAGTGTCGATCTTGTCGCGACTGCTCCTGGGCGTCGCCATAGCGCTTTGGCCGGGGTTGGCGGTGCAAGCTGCGCCTGCGCCTGCGCCTGCGTCAACGCCTTTGGCCTCAAGCCAGTTGTCAGCGCAGGATTTTATGCAGCAGGTGACGACGCAATTGCTGCATCGCCTGGTGACTGAGCGCCCGGCCTATACCAAAGATCCGGCGCAACTCTTTCGCATCGTCGATGAGAACATCACCCCTTACGTCGACTATCCGACCATAGCGCGCCGCGTCATGGGGCGCTTCTACCGTCAGGCCAGCGATGCGCAGCGGCAGAAGTTCGTCGCGCAATTCAAGGACAGTCTCATTCGCACGTATGGCAATGGTCTCGCCTCCTACGATCATGAGCGCATCAGCGTCCTGCCGGCGCGGACGGCGACGGCCGCAAACGCGGCGACGGCGACGGTCGACATGCTCATCACCATGAACTCCGGGCAGAATGTACCGGTGACCTATGAGTTGCAGCGGGCGGCCAATGGTGCGTGGATGTTGGAAAACGTCGTGCTCAATGGCATCAATCTTGGACTGACCTTCCGCAATCAGTTTGCCAGCGACGTCGAGCAATATCATAATAACCTCGATCAAGTCATCGCCCACTGGCTGCCGCACGCGCAGGCGGTGACGGCGGGTCAGCACTCATGAGTGTGCAATGGCGCCAAGTTGGTGACCTGCTCACCCTGGATGGAGCCATCGATTTTGCCGATGCAGCGTCCGTGCGTGACGAGGGCTTGCGGCGATTGGCGGCCTTGCCAGCCGTCGCTATCGATGTGAGTGCCTTGACGCGGGTCGACTCCATCACCGTGGCCGTCCTGTTGGCGTGGTGGCGGGCGGCGCAGCGCATGGGCCGTCCCTGGCATCTGCAGGGCGCCAGCGAGCGTTTGCAGGCCATCGTCGGCGTTTCCGGATTGTCTTTTTTGTTCGTGCGCGATGCGGGGAATCGAAGTGACCAATGATGAGATAAGCGCTCTCGTGCGCACGGGTTTTCCACAGGCCGACCCTCTGCGGGTGGAGGGTGACGGTCACAAGGTGGAGTTGACGGTGGTCAGCGCCGATTTCGAGGGGCAGCGCTCCTTGCAAAGGCAGCAGCGCGTCTACGCCTGCCTGCAACAGGCCATCGCCTCCGGGGCTATTCATGCCGTCAGCATGCGTGTTCTGACCCCGCAAGAGTGGCAAAAGATCAGCATGTTTGGTTGAATCATGGATAAACTCATCATCACCGGCGGGCAGCGTCTGAGCGGTGAAGTCCGCGTTTCCGGTTCCAAGAACGCCGCTTTGCCCTTGCTGGCGGCGACGCTTTTGACCGCCGATACCGTGCGTTTGCACAATATTCCGCAGCTGCAGGACATCTCCACCATGGTGCAGCTGCTCGGTCAGCTCGGCGCCGACATCCTGGTGAATGAAACCTGTAGTCTCGACGTGACCAGCGGCGAAGCGGTGCAGGCCTTCGCGCCTTATGAACTGGTGCGGCGTATGCGCGCTTCCATTCTCGTGCTCGGCCCTTTGCTGGCGCGTTTCGGTGAGGCGCGCGTTTCTCTGCCCGGGGGCTGCGCCATCGGCTCGCGCCCGGTTGATCAGCACATCCTCGGCTTGCGCGCCTTGGGGGCGGAGGTCGAAGTCGAGAACGGCTATGTCCATGCGCGCGTGCAGGGGCGTCTACGTGGTGCCCGCGTGCTCTTTGATATGGCGACGGTCGGCGGTACCGAGAATCTGATGATGGCGGCGGCTCTGGCGCAAGGCGAGAGCGTCCTCGAGAATGCCGCGCGTGAACCGGAGATCGTCGATCTGGCGCTCCTGCTCAACCGCATGGGCGCGAACATCCGTGGCGCCGGCAGTGATTGCATCCATATCACCGGTGTCGAGCGCCTGCATGGCTGTGAGCATCGCGTCGTCTCGGATCGCATCGAAGCTGGCTCCTATCTGGTCGCTGCGGCCATGACTGGAGGCGATGTCACCTGTCGCGATACCGATCCTGAGTTGTTGGAGGCGGTGTTGCGTAAGCTCCAGGAAGCCGGGGCGGAGGTGAGCTACGGAGAGGATTGGGTGCGCCTGCAGATGACCGGGCGGCCGCATGCCGTCTCCTTTCGGACACAGCCCTTTCCTGCTTTTCCGACCGACATGCAGGCGCAGTTCATGGCGATGAACTGCATCGCTGAAGGCACCGCCAGCATCATCGAGACGATCTTTGAAAATCGCTATATGCATGTGCAGGAGCTGAATCGCTTAGGCGCCAGCATCGTCGTCGACGGCCATACCGCCATCATCCATGGCGTCGATGTCTTGCAGGCGGCGCCGGTGATGGCGACCGATCTGCGGGCTTCGATGAGCTTGGTGCTGGCTGCTCTCGTCGCACAGGGCGAGACGCATATCCATCGGATCTATCACATCGATCGCGGTTACGAGCGGGTCGAGGAAAAGTTGCGTCAGCTCGGTGCGCAGGTGCAGAGGGCGCCGGCATGAGCGCGGTGCTGACCCTGGCCCTGTCGAAAGGGCGTATTCTCGATGACACCCTGCCCTTGCTCGCCCAGGCGGGGGTCCAGCTGCTCGATGATCCGGCGCGTAGCCGCAAATTGATCTTCCCGACCACGGATCCGGCGCTGCGTATCGTCATCGTGCGCGCCACCGATGTGCCTACCTATGTCGAAAATGGCGGTGCTGATCTCGGTGTCGCTGGCAAGGATGTGCTCATGGAGCACGGTCCGTGTGGCGTCTATGAGCCGCTCGATCTACGCATCGCGCGCTGCAAGCTGATGGTGGCCGGGCGTATCGATGAACAGCCGCTGCGCGGGCGTCTGCGCATCGCCACCAAATTCGTGCGCACCACGCGCGACTGGTATGCCGAACGCGGTGAGCAGGTCGAGATCATCAAGCTCTACGGTTCGATGGAGTTGGCGCCTTTGCTCGGCATGGCCGATCGCATCGTCGACGTCGTCGATACTGGCAAGACCCTGAAAGAAAATGGACTCGAACCCAAGGAATTGATCGCTGCGATCAGTTCGCGTCTGATCATCAATAAAGCCGCCTTGCGCTGGCAGCACGCGCGCATTCAGCCTTTGCTCGAGAGGTTGACGGCGGTGGTCGCCGAGCGGGGAGAATGACATGCCGCTGAACTGGCAACAGCTGCGCGCCGACGCCGGCGATTTTGCGGAACGACTCGATCGCCTGCTGCACCTGGATCTGGCCATCGGGGCCGAGATCGAGGCGCAGGTACGGCAGATCATCGCTGATGTGCGCCAGCGTGGCGATGCTGCTGTGCTCGAGTACACGCAGCGTTTCGACCGTCTGGCGGTAGACTCCTTGGCGGAATTGCAGGTCACGCGCGAGCAGCAGCAAGCGGCGCTTTTGTCCTTGCCGGAGGCTGGGCGGGCTGCTTTGCATGAAGCGGCGGCGCGTATTCGACGCTATCACGAGCAGCAGCTGCAGCCCTCCTGGCGTATCGCGGACGCCGATGGTAGCTGGTTTGGGCAACAGGTGCGCGCTCTCGATTCAGTGGGCATCTATGTTCCCGGCGGCAAGGCTTGCTATCCCTCCTCGGTGCTGATGAATGCCATTCCGGCGCGGGTGGCGGGGGTTGGGCGCATCGTCATGTGCGTGCCGACGCCGGCCGGCGAGGTCAGTCCCTGGGTGTTGGCGGCGGCAGCCGTCGCTGACGTCGATCAGATCTTTCGTATCGGTGGCGCCCAAGCGGTGGCGGCGCTGGCCTATGGTAGCGAGACGGTGCCTGCCGTCGACAAGATCGTCGGCCCGGGCAATATCTACGTCGCGACCGCCAAGCGCCAGGTCTTCGGTCAGGTCGGCATCGACATGATCGCCGGTCCCTCCGAGATTCTCGTCTATGCCGACCACAGCGCCGATCCGGAATGGGTGGCCATGGATCTGTTCTCACAAGCCGAGCATGATGAGCAGGCGCAGGTGATCCTGGTCAGCGATGATGCCGCTATGCTCGCCGCCGTCGCTGCCGCTGCCGAGCGCCTCTGGCCGCAGATGGATCGCCGCGACATCATCGCAGCGGCGATTCAGACGCGTGGCGCCATGATCCAGGTGAGCAGCCGTGAGCAGGCGCTGGCGGTGATCAATCGCGTCGCGCCTGAGCATCTCGAGCTCGCCTGCGACGGAGCCGAGGCGCTGTTGCCGGGCATTCGTCATGCCGGCGCCATCTTCATCGGCCATGTCGCCGCTGAGGCTCTCGGCGACTACTGTGCCGGTCCCAATCATGTGCTGCCGACGCACGGTACGGCGCGTTTCTCATCGCCACTCGGCGTCTACGATTTTCAGAAGCGCAGCAGCCTGATCGCGCCCAGCGTCGAGGGCGGCCGACGGCTCGGCGCTTGCGCTGAGTTGCTGGCGCGCGCCGAGGGACTCGACGCGCACGCGCGCTCTGCCGCTTATCGCGCTCAGGGTTGAGTGTTGTCCTGCACGGACTGCTGTTGCCGTGGTCTTTCACCGATGCGGACGCGGGCCTGCCAGGTCTGTTGATGTCGGTGCAAGGTGAACAGAGCGACGCTGCCGGGACGCAGTTCGGCGATACGGCGCATGGCGTCGCTGTCGCTGTGCAGGGCATGGCCATTGATGCTGATGAGTTGGTCGCCAGCTTGAATTCCCGCTTCGGCGGCCGGCCCTCCTTGCAGGACAGCGGCGACGACGACGGCCTGGGTCGCAGGTGTCGCCGCCGGCATCTCGTCGTTGGCCGGGGCGCTGAGCTCGATGCCGAGCCAGCCGCGGATGACCCGGCCATCCTTGATGATGTCGCTCATCACGTTCTTGGCCAAAGCGATGGGGATAGCAAAGCCGATGCCCATGCTGCCGCCGCTTTGCGAGTAGATGGCCGAGTTGATGCCGACGACGTTGCCATAGGCGTCGACCAGGGCGCCGCCGGAATTACCGGGATTGATGGCGGCATCGGTCTGGATGAAGTCCTCATAGGTGTTGATGCCGAGACCCTGGCGGCCGAGGGCCGAGACGATGCCCTGGGTAACCGACTGGCTGAAGCCGAAGGGGTTGCCGATGGCGAGGACGACGTCACCGACTTGAACGGGCTGCTGAAGGCGCAGATTCGCCACCGGAAGATGGTCGAGGTGAATGCGCAGAACGGCGATGTCGGTGTCAGGGTCACTGCCGACGACGTCGGCGGCGACCTCACGGCCGTCGGCGAGGGCGATGGTGATCTTGTCGGCGCCATCGATGACGTGGTTGTTGGTGAGGAGGTAGCCGGCGGCGCTGACGATGACGCCGGAGCCGAGTCCATGGCGCTGTTCGGTGCGCGGTTGCAGCCGGAAGAAGTGGCTGAACAGCGGATCGGAGAAGAAAGGATTGGCCGGGGCGTGCAGGGTCTCACTGGTGTAGATATTGACCACGGCGGGCGCAGCGCGGCGCACGGCTTGGGCGTAAGAGACCGGTCCCATGCCGGCGGGTGGCGGCGGCAGGGTGACGTTCTGCACGGTGACGCTCGCCCCCGGTAGCCCTGGCAGATGTTCGGCGAGCGAACCCAGCCAGTCGCTGCGGTGCTTGTAAGCGCTGATGAGAACGATGAAGATCAGCGCTGTCAGTGCCAGATTGCGTAGTTTTTGCATCGGTTAGCTCCATGCGGCACACGGTGTCGCCGAGATTATGGGGGCTTTGTGCTCGCGGACAAGGGGAATATGATGGCGAGTTTGCGTGAAATTCTGTTCAGCGTCGAGCAAGAACTGCAAGTCAAGCGTTGCCGCGACTATGCGCCCAATGGTTTGCAGGTCGAAGGGCGGGCTGAGGTCGGTAAGCTGGTCAGCGGGGTGACCGCGTCCTTGGAGTTCATCGATCGCGCTCTTGCCGTCGGCGCCGATGCTCTGCTCGTGCACCACGGCTATTTTTGGCGCGGCGAAGACGCTTGCATCACCGGTATGAAAAAGAAGCGGTTGCAGCGTCTGCTCAGCGCCGACGTCTCCCTTCTCGCTTATCACCTGCCGCTTGATCTGCATGCGCGCCTGGGTAACAACCGTCAGCTCGCCGACCGCTTGGGTTGGTCCGTCGTCGCCGAACTCGAAGGTGAGGGCATGACTGGTCTGCACGGTGAGGTGGCGACTTGCTCGGTGACGACCCTGGCGCAGCAGTTGCAGAGCGTTCTCGGTCATGTGCCGCAGGTGATCGCCGCCGGACCGGCACAGATCCGGCGTCTCGGCTGGTGCACCGGGGCGGCGCAGGATCTCATCGGCGCCGCCGCCGCCTTGCAGCTCGACGCCTACATCAGTGGTGAGATCAGTGAGCGCACGGTGCATGAGGCGCGCGAACTTGGCATCCACTATCTGGCGATCGGCCATCACGCCAGCGAGCGCTATGGTGTGCAGGCTCTCGGTGAGTGGCTGGCGGCGCGACACGGCATCGAGCATCAGTTCATCGATTGCCCAGTGCCGGTCTGAGCGCTATTTCAGACCGAACTCGTCATCGAGGGTGCCGGGTTCGTTGGCGACCTTGTCGGCATAGTCGCGTGGTGGCGCCATCTGCGCTAGGTAGTGTGGGTCGACGGCCTGGTCGGGAGAGTGCAGCAAGGTCGTCTGTCCAAGGGGGATGAAAGCTTTGCTGGGATTGTCCTGGTGATGCCGACGGGTATCGCTGCACAGGCTGTCGGCGCCGACCTGCAGGTGCTCATGCAGTTGGCGGTATTGTTGTGTCAGGCCGTTGACCAGCTGGGCGCTGGCGGAAAAGTGCTCGGTGACGCGTTCCTGGTAACGGTCGTATTTGGTCTGCAAGGAGGCGAGCAGACCCTCGAGTTCCTGGATACGCGGGTCGTGATTGTGTCGGCGCGCGAGCAGGTAACCGAAAAGCGCACCGACGCCGAGCGACAGAATACCCCCCCACCAAGACATAGACACCCCCGTAGCATGATCTCGGCCAAGTCTATACCATCCAGGCCCGGGGCGATCAGCACAGATGGGGAAATATCGTGGAAATTTCGCAAGCAAAAGCGCTGGAGACGGTGACGGTCATCGCTGGACCGGCGGGTGATCTCGAGTTGGCCATCCATGTCGGGCTGGATCCTATCGGCAGTTTGATCGTCTGTCACCCGCACCCGCTCGGTGGTGGCAGCATGAACAACAAGGTCGTCACTTCCTTGCTGCGTGCGGCGCAGGAGCAGGGGCTGGCGACGGTACGCTTCAATTTTCGTGGTGTCGGCGCCAGCCAGGGACAGCATGATCATGGACGCGGCGAGCAAGACGACATGCGCTGCGTGCTGGCGCACGTGCAGTCGCTGGGTTTTCCACCGCGTTTGCTGCTCGCCGGGTTTTCCTTCGGCAGTTTCATCGCGGCCTCCGTCGCCGCGACGGCGCTGGCGCCGTGGCAGTTGCAGGGCTTGCTTCTGGTAGCGCCCCCTGTCCATAATTACCCTTTTGCCACGCTCTCCCTGTCGACCCCGACCTGGGTCTTGCAGGGTGATGGCGATGAATTGGTCGCTGTCGACGAGGTGCGTGCCTGGGTGGCGCAGACCCCGGCCGTGCGTCGCCTCGATATTGTCACCGCCTGCGGGCACTTTTTTCATGGGCATTTGGAACGGGTCCGTGCTTTTATGACGGCGGCCGTGCAGGAGATGAATCGGGGTGGGGACGCTAGTTGAGCGCTATGAACGGGATCTGGCGGCGGGTTTTGTCGCCGATCCAGCCCAAAGACAGGCTTTGCAAGCCTTAGAAGAACTGCGCACCGATCTCGTGCGGCGCTATGAAGAAGCGCAAATGCGCGGCGTCTTCCATCGCTTTGCGCGCACCCGGCGTCTGCGATCGGTGCAAGGCCTCTATGTTTGGGGGGGCGTCGGGCGCGGCAAGACCTATCTGATGGACTTGTTCTACGAGAGTCTGCCTTTTCGCCGCAAGATGCGCAGCCATTTCAATCGCTTTATGCAGCGCGTGCACCTGGAGTTGCGGCAGTTGCCAGGTGAGGCCAATCCCCTTGAGAAGGTCGCTGACCGCATCGCCCAGGAGGCGGTGGTCATCTGTTTCGACGAGTTTTTTGTCGACGACATCACCGACGCCATGCTTTTGGGGCTGCTGTTCAAGGCTTTGTTCGCGCGTGGCGTCGCTCTCGTGGCGACCTCGAACATCCAGCCTGATCGGCTCTACGAGCGTGGTCTGCAAAGAGAGAGATTCTTGCCGGCGATTGCCATGCTCAAGGAGCATTGCCGGGTGCTGCACGTCGATGCTGGCACCGACTATCGCCTCCAGCATGGCGACATCCTGCAGCCTTTTTGTCTGGCGCACGATCAGCAGGCGCAGGACTTTCTCGCCTGTGCCTGGCAGTCCATCACCGGTCTTGCGGCGCAGGAGCAGACCCTCGAGGTGCTTGGGCGGCCGCTGCCGGTGCACGCCGCCTGCGAACGCGCCTTGTGGGTCGATTTTCATACCTTGTGTCTGCAGATGCGCAGTCAAAACGACTACATCGAACTGGCGCGGGTTTACCCGCGCGTCCTCCTGCAAGGCGTCCCCATCCTCACCGCTGATCTCGATGACGGCATGCGTCGTTTCATCCATCTCGTCGATGAGTTTTACGACCGCCGCGTCAAGCTCCTGATGACCATGGCGGCGCCGCTCGCCGGGCTCTATGTCGGCGAACGCTTGGCTTTTGAGTTCAGACGCACCCTCAGTCGCCTGACCGAGATGCAGTCGCGCGATTATCTCGAGCTCGCGCACCGCCCTTGAGGCGGTGCCGATCTGACCGCTGAGGCCGCTGACCGCTTAGGGCGCTGGGTTGGGTTGTATCTGGTGCTGTGCTTCGATGCCGGCGAGGACGTCAGCGCTGAGCTCGACGCGCACACTCTCGAGGTTTTCCTGCAATTGTGCGAGGGTGGTGGCGCCGATGATGGTGCTGGTGACGAAGCCACGACTGCGCACAAAGGCGAGGGCCATCTGGGCGGGGGAGAGGCCGTGCACCCGCGCCAGGGCGATGTAGCGATCGGCAGCGGCGCGCGCCTGTGGACTGTTGTAGCGGGTGAAGTCGGGGAACAGGGTCAGACGTCCCGTCGCTGGTGTGGCGCCGTCGGCGTATTTGCCGCTGAGCAGTCCAAAAGCCAGGGGAGAATAGGCGAGGAGGCCGACCTGCTCGCGCTGAGCCACCTCCGCCAATCCGACCTCGAAGCTGCGGTTGAGCAGAGAGTAAGGGTTCTGGATGCTCACGGGGCGCGCCGCAGCGCTCGTTTCGGCGGCGCGCAAAAACTGCATCACGCCCCAGGGGGTTTCATTGGACAGGCCGTAGTGACGAATTTTGCCGGTCTTGCGCAAGTCCTCGAGCACGGCCAGGGTCTCGGCGATGGGAATGGTGTCCGTCTGCGGCACGTGTTCATAGCCGAGCTTGCCGAAGTAGTTGGTGGCGCGGTCCGGCCAATGCAGCTGGTAGAGGTCGAGATAATCGGTGCGCAGGCGGCGCAGGCTCGCCTCGATGGCGCTTTCGATATTGCGGCGATCGAGGCGGTTGGTGCCATCGCGCACGTAGTGCATTCTCGCCGCCGGGCCACAGACCTTGCTGGCGAGAACGATGTTTTGGCGTTGTCCGGGGCGTTCGGACAGCCAGCGTCCGATGATGCTTTCGCTACTGCCGAAGGTGTCAGGGCGCGGCGGCACGGCGTACATCTCCGCCGTGTCGATGAAGTTGACGCCGGCGGCGAGGGCGTGATCGAGCTGGGCGTAGGCTTCGGCAGCACTGTTCTGCTTGCCGTAGGTCATGGTGCCGAGGCAGATTTCACTGACCTCGAGATCGGTATGGCCGAGACGATGATGGCGCATGCTGCACTCCTGAAACCGGCGAGGCTGACATCCTAGCAGTCTGCAGCGATAGCGGCCAGTGTGCTAGGATGGGCTTCTTCAGGACGGAGATGAAACTCATGTCGGTATGTGAGCGACTGCGATCCCTGCTAACGGCGGGCCTTTCAATCCAGCATCTGCAGGTCAGTGATGAAAGCCATGCCCATGGTCGCGGGCATTCGTTGGAGTCGCATTTCAAGGTGGTGCTGGTGTCGCCGGACTTCATCGGTCTGTCGCGCGTACAACGCCATCGCTGCGTCTATGCCCTGCTAGAGGCGCCTCTGCAGGAAGGCGTGCATGCTCTGGCGCTGCACCTTTTCAGCCCGCAGGAGTGGCAGGAGAGTCAGGACCTGCCGGGCTCGCCGGTTTGCCGCGGCGGTTCGCGGCAGACGGCTGACGAGTCTTGAGCGCGGGGCGCCAGTGCATCTTCAAACGTGGGTCCAGGCTCGCGCAGAGCAGTTCTCGCAAGCGCGGTAGCAGGGCGTCGAGATAGGCCGCGGTATAGGGCACGGCGTCATCGCGACCAAAGACCGCCGCCGGCCAGGCGACGTCGTTGACGTAGCGGGCGATGTGGTGGACGTGCAGTTGTGCGACGACGTTGCCAAGCGCGGCGATGTTGATCTTGTCGGCTTCCAAACCTTGTTGCAGCTGGCGCGCGACGAAGGCCGATTCGCGCCATAGCTGGGGCAGGTCGTTCTCATCGAGCTCGTGGATCTCGCGCAGATGCGGACGCTCCGGAACCAGGACCAGCCAGGGATAATGAGCGTCGTTCATCAGCAGGACGCGGCACAGCGGCAGCCGTCCCAACATCATGGTGTCGTTTTGCAGTCGCGGGTGCAGCTTGAACATGGGTTCGTCCTGAGCATCAGGCCAGCGTGCGGCAGCCGCGGCGCCGGCATCATAGCACAAGTGGCGCGGGCGGCGAGGCCTCGCTGAGCAGAACGAGCAGGCGGGTGAAGCCCGCTGCCGTCCAGTCGATACGGGGGGCTTCGATGTGACGGTTATAGGCTTGATCGTAGAGGATATGCCGCCAGGTGGGTGGGTAGAGACCCGCAATGCCGGGGCGGTCATCGATCAGCCAGTCGCCGCGGATCAGGGTCTTGTCGGCGCTGACCAGGGTGCGTCGACGCAGGTCCTGACCGAAGTGGTGGTCGATCCAGTCCAATTTCTCGCACAAAAGCGCAGGCGATGTGCCGGTGTCGCTCGTGCAGATCCAGACCTCGTCACCGCGCGCGCGCAGGGCGGCGACGGCCGCTTGCGCGCCGGGCATCATCGGCAACTGGCGATAGAAGCCGGGCGTCTGGAGAAGCGCGGCGACCTCCGCACCTTGTGCTTGTGGGTAGTCGTCTTGGATATAAAAATGGCGGCGCTGCGCCGCTGCCAGGGCGGGCCGACCAGTGCGCGCCAGCCATGCTTGTGCAAAGCCGCTATCGAAGTCGGCGAGAACGCCATCCTGGTCGATGAGAATGAGCATCGTCGAGCCTCTCCCCGCATCATCGGCGTGTGCATGACCTGGTCACGGAGTATTGTAATTCATCATGGCGCCCGGGGGCATGGGGCTTCCTTATCTGGCGTCCTTGCTGTATTATTCCTGCCCTTTGGCGCAGCCTGTTGCTGTTTTTTGCCGTGCAACAGCGTTGATGGCGCCATTCTGGATCGAGGATACAAGATTATGGTGACGATTCGTTTGGCTCGCGGCGGTGCAAAGAAGCGGCCTTTTTATCAGGTGGTGGTGACCAACAGCCGTAATGCCCGTGATGGTCGTTTCATCGAGCGTATCGGCTTTTTCAACCCCATCGCCGCCGGTGCGGCGGAGCGCCTGCGTATCGATACGCAGCGTCTGGCGTATTGGCAGCAGGCTGGCGCGCAGTTGTCTGATCGCGTTGCGACCTTGGTCAAGGAACTGCCGGCCGCCTGAAGGTGGATGACCGTCTGACGGTGGGGTGCCTGCGCGCCGCGCACGGCCTGCGCGGCTTTCTCTGGGTGCATTCCCTGACGACGCCGCCGGAAAACATCTTTGCCTATGGCCCCTGGTTCTTGCGTCATGGCGAGGACGAGAAGGCGGTCGAGGTCGAGCAGTGGCGGCCACAGGGCAAAGGCTGGCTGGTCAAGCTGCGCGGTGTCGATGATCGCAACGCCTCCGACCTCCTCGTCGGCTGGGATGTGCAGGTGCCGCACGCCGCCCTGCCCGAGCTGCCCGAGGACGAGTACTACTGGTCGGAGCTCATCGACATGCGCGTGGTGACCATCGCCGGCGTCGATCTCGGGACTGTGCATGCCATGATGGAGACGGGGGCCAATGACGTCCTCGTCGTGCGTGGCGATGCCCTCAGCATGGATCGGCGTGAGCGTCTTCTGCCTTGGTTGCCGGGGTCGGTCGTGCATCAGGTCGAACGTGGCGAGCGGCGCATCCTCGTCGACTGGGATCCTGATTTCTAGGAGGCGCCATGTGGATCGGCGTGGTGACGCTGTTCCCCGAGATGTTCACGGCTTTGACCGGGCATGGTGTGGTCGGGCGGGCGGTGCGGCAGGAGTTGATCGAGCTGGAGTTTTTTAATCCGCGCGATCATGCCGAGGGAGCCTATCGCCGTGTCGATGACCGTCCCTATGGTGGCGGGCCGGGCATGGTGATGCAGGTGGCGCCACTGTGGCGGGCCTTGCAGCAGGCGCGCGAGCAAGCGCAAAAGCGCCAGCTGCGCCCGCATGTTTTGTACATGAGCCCGCAGGGGCGCGTGTTGCGCCAGCCGCAAGTGCGGCACTGGGTGCAGGAAAGACAGGAGCAAGGGTTGATCCTGCTCTGTGGTCGTTATGAAGGGATCGACGAGCGATTGCTCGAGATGGCCGTCGATGAAGAGTGTTCGATCGGCGACTATGTTCTGTCTGGCGGTGAATTGCCCGCCATGGTGCTGGTCGATGCGATGACGCGCTGGTTGCCAGGCGCGCTTGGACATGGCGAGTCGGCGGCTGAAGACTCGTTCAGCGCGGTTTGGCTCGACTGCCCGCACTACACCCGTCCGCCCAATTTTGCCGGGCGCGAGGTGCCGGCGGTGCTGTTGTCGGGAGATCATGCCGAGGTCGCGCATTGGCGTCATCGCCAGCGCGTGCTGAGGACAGCCAGTCGGCGCCCGGATTTGTTGAGTACGATTGAACTCAGCGAAGAAGAGCGTGGCTGGATTGAGGGTGCGGCTTCAGGCCGCACCGATGGGGCCTGAGGCCCGTTTGAGTTCTGCATGCGCTAGAGCCTCTGCAGACGTTTGGGAGTGTGTGATGAGCAGTAAACATCCTCTGATCCAGGAGATCGAGAAGCGTCAGATGAAACAGGACCTGCCGAGCTTCGGTCCTGGCGACACCGTCATCGTGCAAGTGAAGGTGAAAGAAGGCGATCGTGAGCGTCTCCAGGCCTATGAAGGCGTGGTCATCGCGGTGAAAAATCGCGGCCTCAATTCCGCCTTCACGGTGCGCAAGATCTCCAATGGTATCGGTGTCGAGCGCTGCTTCCAGACGCATTCGCCGTTGGTCGAGTCGGTCCAGGTCAAACGCCGTGGTGCCGTGCGTCGTGCCAAGCTCTACTACCTGCGTGATCGTTCCGGTAAGGCGGCGCGTATCCGTGAAAAGCTGGTGGCGCGTAACAAGAACGCCTGAGGCGTTCTTCGTGCGGGGCCGAAAGGCCCCTGATCTATGTCAGACATCCCGGCAGAACTGCTCGGCTTCATGCGCCATCTGGCCCTTCTGGGCATGTCGCAGCGCACGCGTGAGGCCTATCTCAGTGATCTGCGCCTGAGTCGTCGCGACCTCGCTCGCGACCTCGCCCAGGCGACCAGTGCAGACCTGCAGGGTCTACTTGCTGCGCGTATTGCCCGCGGCTGCTCGCCGCGGTCGCAGGCGCGACTGATGTCGAGTTGGCGGCGTTATTATGGTTTTTTGCTGGCGCAGGGCGTGATCAGCAGCGACCCTGTCGCGGCCCTGGCACGACCACGTTTGAGTCTGCGCCTGCCGCTCGATCTTTCTGAGGCCGACGTCGAGCATCTCCTCGCGGCACCGGATGTGACGACCCCTCTCGGTTTGCGTGACCGCGCCATGCTCGAGCTGCTCTACGCCAGCGGTTTGCGCGTCAGCGAACTCGTCGGTCTTGCGGTGACCGCCTTGAATCTGCGCCAGGGAGTCGTGCGCGTGCTCGGCAAGGGCGACAAACACCGTTTGGTGCCCATCGGCGAGACCGCCATGATCTGGGTGCAGCGCTATCTCGATCAGGCACGGCCATTGCTGGTGTCGCTCGATAGTGCGTATCTTTTCCCCGGGCGCGACGGCAAGCCGCTCACGCGCCAAGCCTTCTGGTATCGTATCAAGGCCTGGGCGGTACGAGCGGGGGTGCGGGCGAGTCTGTCGCCGCACACCTTGCGCCATGCATTTGCCACACATCTGCTCAACCATGGAGCCGATCTTCGCGTCGTGCAGATGTTGTTGGGGCATGCCAGCCTCAGTACCACCCAGATTTATACGCACGTGGCGCGTGCCCGGCTACAGGCTTTGCACGCCGCCCATCATCCGAGGGCATGATATGAGATGGACACGATGGTTGCGCACCGGGCTGCTGCTTGGACTGTGTCTCGGTGCCGGCGTCAGCCACGCCGCTGACCCCGCCGATACGGCCATACGCGCGCGTTTTGCCGAAAGTTTTCCTGACGTCGTGATCAATGGCATCACCGCCATCGCCGCGCCAGGCTGGTATATGGTGCAGGCCGTCGGTATGGCGCCGGTCTATGTCAGTGCCGACGGACAGTACATGATCCAGGGCGATTTCGTGCATTTTCAGGGACAGCGCATGGTGGACCTCGGGGATCAGGCGCTCGGCCACGCCGCGCGTGCCCTCCTGACGCAGGCGCCGTCACATGATGAGATCATCTTTCCTGCCGTCGGTAAGACGCGCGCGGTGGTCTATGCCTTTACCGACGTCGACTGTGGCTACTGTCGTAAATTTCACACCCAGATCCAGGCGATCAATGCTCGCGGTATCGAGGTGCGCTATCTCGCCTGGCCGCGCACCGGGACGCATGGCATGACCGCGCGCAAGATGGCGACGGTGTGGTGCGCCCAGGATGTACAGGCGGCGCTCACCCATACCATGGCGGGCGCTTCCTTGCCACAAGGCGGCAGTGCCTGTGACGGCATCATTCAGCGCGATTATGCCCTCGGCGAGCGCCTCGGCGTCGATGGCACACCGGCGCTGTTCGATGTGGCCGGCCACAAGATCGGCGGCTATCTCAGCGTCGCTGACCTCGAGCAGGCGCTTGGGCTGGCGCGGCATTGATACGGTGTTGACGCGGCAATTGACGCGCTGATGCGGATTTTCTAAGGTGACGCACCTGAATGGTGCGGATGGAGTGGGAAGCTCGGGCATGCAGACGAAACAGGATGCGGTGAGGGTGGGGATCGTCGGGTTCGGGACGGTCGGTGGCGGAGCCTTTCGTCTCCTGCAGGAGAATGCAGGGGAGATCGCGCGACGTACCGGATGTCCGATCGTCGTCAGCCATATCGGGGCACGTCGCGATCGTGACGATCTCGATACGAGCAAGGTCAAGGTCAGTCGTGACGTCTTCGCCGTCGTCCAGGATCCCGATGTCGACATCATCGTCGAGGTCATGGGGGGGACGGAGACGGCGCGGGCGGTGGTGACCCAGGCCATTCTGGCCGGCAAGCATGTGGTGACGGCGAACAAGGCTCTGCTCGCCGAGTTTGGTAACGAGCTGTTCGCTCTCGCCGAGCGCCATGGCGTGTATATCGCTTTTGAGGCGGCGGTCGCCGGTGGCGTCCCCATCATCAAGGTCCTGCGCGAAGGGCTCGCCGCCAATCGTATCGACGCTCTCGCCGGCATCATCAACGGCACCGGCAACTACATCCTCACCGAAATGCGCGAAAAAGGGCGCAGCTTTGCTGAGGCCCTGCAGGAAGCGCAGGCTCTCGGTTATGCCGAAGCCGATCCCACCTTCGACGTCGAAGGCATCGATGCTGCGCACAAGCTGACCATCCTGGCCTCTTTGGCCTTCGGCATTCCTCTGCAGCTGAAAAAAGTCTATACCGAAGGCATCAGCCGCCTGACGACGATCGATGTCGCCTACGCCGCCGAGCTCGGCTACAGCATCAAGCACCTCGGTCTGGCGCGACGGACGGCGGAAGGCATCGAACTGCGCGTGCACCCGACCCTGATCCCGCGGGAACGTCTGATCAGCCATGTGCATGGCGTGAAGAACGCTGTCCTGGTGCAGTCGCATCCGGTCGGCTCGACCCTGTATTACGGCGCCGGCGCCGGTGCCGGGCCGACGGCTTCGGCCATCGTCGCCGATCTCGTCGATGTGGTGCGGGCCTGGCGTGAAGGCCAGGGTGGGCGTGTGCCGCACCTCGCCTTTCAGCCCGATGAGCTCTACGATACGCCGGTACTGCCGGTCGAAGCCGTGCATACCGCTTACTATCTGCGTCTGCAGGCCAATGACCGCCCCGGCGTCCTCGCCGAGGTGACCCATCTTCTGGCGGAGCAGGGTATCAGCATCGAGGCTATTCTGCAGAAACCGGCGCACGCTGCCGGCCAGGTGCCGGTGATCATCGTCACCAAGGTGGTGCAGGAGAGGGCCATGAATGCTGCCCTGGCCAAGATCGAAGCGCTGGTGGATATCGTCGATCACGTGGTGAAGATTCGTCTTGAAAATCTGGATGCCTGAGCAAGGCGGCGAGGAGCACAGCATGAGTTTTGGAAATCGTTATACGGGTCTCATCCATAAATATCGCGATCATCTGCCGGTCGCCGATGACACCCGCATCATCTCGCTCGGCGAGGGCAACACCCCCTTGATCCGGTTGAACAATATCCCGCGACTGTTGCGTAAGGACGTCGACATCTACGTCAAGTACGAAGGTCTCAATCCGACCGGCTCGTTCAAGGACCGCGGTATGACCATGGCGGTGACGAAGGCGGTCGAGGAGGGCGCGCGCGCCATCATCTGCGCTTCGACCGGGAACACCTCGGCCGCCGCCGCCGCCTATGCCGCACGCGCCGGGATCCGTGCCTTTGTGCTGATTCCGGAAGGCAAGATCGCCATGGGCAAGCTGGCGCAGGCGATGATGTATGGCGCCGTGACCTTGCAGATCCGCGGCAATTTCGACGCCGGCATGGAACTGGTCAAGCAGGTGGCGCAACAAGTACCGGTGACCATCGTCAACTCGATCAATCCCTTTCGTCTGCAGGGCCAGAAGACCGCAGCCTTCGAGATCATCGAAGAGCTCGGCGCGGCGCCTGACTTTCACTGCTTGCCGGTCGGCAATGCCGGCAACATCACCGCCCACTGGATGGGTTACAGCGAATATTTCGAGCGTGGCGTCGTGATGCAGCGGCCGCGCATGGTCGGCTATCAGGCGGCGGGCTCGGCACCTTTTCTCCGTGGTGGTCCGGTGGCGCAGCCGGAAACCGTGGCGACGGCCATCCGCATCGGCAATCCCCAGTCCTGGGACAAAGCCTGGGCCCTGCAGAAGACCTCGGGCGGCTGGTTCGACGAGCTGCAGGACAGTGAGATTCTCGAGGCGCAGCGACTTCTGGCCATGCAGGAAGGCGTATTCTGCGAACCGGCTTCCGCCGCTTCGCTGGCCGGAGCCATGCGCGACATCCGTCAGGGGCGCATCCCCGAGGGTAGCAAAGTGGTGTGCACCTTGACCGGGAATGGCCTCAAGGATCCCGATACAGCCATCAACCAGTGTCAGTCGGCCATACTCAAGACCCTGGACGCCACCTTGTCCGAGGTTGAGAAAGCCATCGTCGGGCATATGGAGTGATGCGGCAGAGGCCGTCTGTCGGCCTCGATGACCGACGCTGGCAGGCTTATCCTGAGTTGATCGCGCGCCTTTATGCGGCGCGTGCCTTGCGTCCGGAGGAGGTGGAGCTGGCGTTGCGCCATCTCGCCGCTCCCGACTTGCGCGGACTGGCGACAGCCCTCGACCTGCTCGAGCAGGCACGGGCGCAGCAGTGGCGTATTATCGTTTGCGGCGATTTCGACGCTGATGGTGCCACCGCGACCGCCTTGCTGGTGCTCGCCTTGCGCGCTTACGGCTATGAGCGCGTCGATTTTCGTGTTCCGAATCGTTTCACCATGGGTTATGGGCTGAGTCGCACTCTCGTTGAGGCCATCATCGCTCAGGGCGGCTGTGATCTGCTGATCACCGTCGACAATGGCATCGCCAGCCTGGAGGGTGTCGCCTGTGCCCGCGCCGCCGGCATGCGCGTTCTAGTCACCGATCATCATCTGCCCGGCGCCTGTCTGCCCGAGGCCGACGCCATCGTCAACCCGAACCAGCCCGACTGTCCTTTCGCCAGCAAGCACTTGGCCGGGGTTGGCGTCGCCTTCTATCTCGTCGCGGCCTTGCGCACGCGTTTGCAGAACCGTCTCGCTCAGCCCTACCCGTCACCGACGCGCTGGCTCGATCTGGTGGCCTTGGGTACGGTGGCTGATGTCGTCAGCCTCGATCGCAACAATCGCATTCTGGTCGAGCACGGTTTGCGGCGCTTGCGCAGCGGCGCGTGTCGGCCTGGCCTCAGCGCCTTGATGCGGGTGGCGGGTCTGCTGCGGGAACGTCTGCAGGCCAGCGATCTCGGCTTTCATCTGGCACCGCGCCTCAATGCGGTGGGGCGATTGGAAGACATGCGTCTGGGCATCGAGTTCTTGCTGGAGGAATCGTCCGCGGCGGCCATGGCCATGGCCGAGGAACTCGACCTGCTCAACAAGGAGAGGCGCGACATCGAAGCCGGTATGCAGGCCCAGGCGCAAGCAGCCCTCGCTCGCCTCGAGCTCGGTCGCCCGACGCAGGCGGCGATCAGCCTCTATGAGCGCAATTTCCACGCCGGCGTCATCGGTATACTCGCCGGGCGCCTGAAAGAACGCTATCACCGTCCGGTGGTGGTTTTCGCCGATGCCGAAGAAGCGGGTGAGGTCAAAGGATCGGCGCGCTCTATTCCTGGCGCGCATATGCGCGACCTTCTCGCCTGGATCGATGCACAATCGCCCGGCCTCATCCTGCGTTTTGGCGGTCATGCCATGGCCGCTGGCCTGTCCTTGCGCCGCGCCGCTTTGCCTCAGTTCGAGGAGCAGCTGCAGGCGGCGGTCAAGGCCAGCTGTCCGCCGGCGATCTTTGATCGAGTTCTTTGGCATGATGGCGCCCTGACGCTGGCGCAGATGACCAAGGCGACGGCGCGTCTGCTCGAACAGGCGGGACCGTGGGGGGCGGGCATGCCGGAGCCGCGCTTCGTCGGCGAGTTTATGGTCCTCGAGCAGCGTCTGCTGCAGGAGCGCTTTCTCAAGATGACGCTCAGTGGCGAGAATGACAATGGCGTCTTTGACGCCATCTGGTTTCAGCCGGATCTGAGCTGCTGGCCGACGACGGCGGCGCGTGTGCGCGTGCTCTATGCCCTCGAGATCAACCACTTTCGTGGGCGTGAACAGTTGCAGCTGCGCATCGATGCGGCGGAAGCGCTGCCGGATTGAGACGGAGATGGCGTCCGGGGCATTCCCCACCCGGGCGCCTTGCTATAAAATACCGGGTTTTTATCGAGGTGCTCATGGAAATCAATCCGTACCTGCTGCGCATCAAGGACCTCGGCGAACGTTCGCAGTCTTTGCGGAGGTATCTTTGACTTCGATCTGAAGGTCGAACGTCTCGAAGAGGTGGTGCGCGAACTCGAAGACGGCGCCGTCTGGAATGATCCGCAGCGCGCTCAGTCCCTAGGCAAGGAGCGCGGTGCTCTCGAACTCGTCGTCAAAACCCTGCAGAATGTCGCCGCCGACCTGGCCAATGCCAGTGAGTTGCTCGATCTGGCGGTGGCGGAAGACGATGAATCGCTGCTCGATGACGTCGCGCTCGAACTCGATGCCATCGAGAAGCAGGTCGCCGATCTCGAGTTCCGGCGCATGTTTTCCGGCGAGACCGATCCTTGTCATGCCTTTCTCGACATCCAGGCCGGTTCCGGCGGCACCGAGGCACAGGACTGGGCAAACATGCTGTTGCGCATGTATCTGCGCTGGGCCGAGCGCCATGGTTTCAAGACCGAGTTGCTGGAAGTCACCGATGGCGAAGTCGCGGGTATCAAATCGGCGACGGTGCGCGTCGAGGGCGATTACGCCTTTGGCTGGTTGCGCACCGAGATCGGAGTGCATCGGCTGGTGCGCAAGTCGCCCTTTGACTCGGGCAACCGGCGCCATACCTCCTTCGCGGCGGTCTTCGTGTCGCCAGAGATCAGCGATGAGATCGAGATCGACATCAATCCTGCCGATCTGCGCATCGACGTCTATCGCGCCAGTGGCGCCGGCGGGCAGCACGTCAATCGCACCGAGTCGGCGGTGCGCATCACC
The DNA here is from genome assembly GCA_021851865.1 of Pseudomonadota bacterium. Lineage (GTDB taxonomy): Bacteria > Pseudomonadota > Gammaproteobacteria > Pseudomonadales > Moraxellaceae > JAJZHK01. The sequence continues at coordinate 55,429 of JAJZBU010000001.1, forward strand.
CATCTGCCGAGCGGTGTCGTGGTGCAGTGCCAGAACGATCGCTCCCAGCACAAGAACCGTGACACGGCGATGAAGCAGCTCAAGGCCAAGCTCTACGAGCTCGAAATACAAAAGCGTCATGCCGCACAGCAGGCTCTCGAGGAGACCAAGTCGGACATCGGCTGGGGTAGCCAGATCCGTTCCTATGTGCTCGACCAGTCGCGTGTCAAGGATCTGCGCAGTCAGATCGAAAACTCCAATCCGAACGCCATTCTCGATGGCGATCTCGATGAATTTATCCAGGCTTCCTTGAAGATGGGGCTGTGAGTGAGGGGCAGAGCATGAGTCAGGACAAGGCGATGGTCGATGAGAACAAGTTGATCGCCGAGCGTAAGGGCAAGTTGACGCAGCTGCGCCAGGAGCGGGCGATCCCCTTTCCCAATGATTTTCGCCGCGACACGCGCAGCGATGAGCTCGTCGCGGGTTATGCCGCCTGCAGCGAGGCCGAGCTCGAGGCGGTGACACAGGTGTTCGCGGTGGCCGGGCGCATGATGTTGCGCCGGGTCATGGGCAAGGCCAGTTTTGCCACCGTGCAGGACGCCGGTGGGCGACTGCAGCTCTATATCACCCGCGATGCCATCGGCGCCGATCTTTATCAAGCGTTCAAGCATTGGGACATCGGTGACATCGTCGCAGCGACGGGACGCGTCTTTCGCACCCAGGCGGGCGAGTTGTCGCTCAAGGTCGAGAGCCTGCGTCTTCTCACCAAGTCCTTGCGGCCGTTGCCGGACAAGTTTCATGGCATCAGCGATCAGGAGTTGAAGTACCGCCAGCGCTATGTCGATCTGATCATGAGCGAGTCGACGCGGCGTACTTTCATGATCCGGGCTCGTGTCATCGCCGGTATCCGTGACTTTCTCCTGCAGCGGCACTATCTCGAAGTCGAGACGCCGATGATGCACGTCATCCCAGGCGGCGCTGCGGCGCGGCCTTTTACCACCCATCACCATGCGCTCGACATGCCCTTGTTCTTGCGCATCGCGCCTGAGCTCTATCTCAAGCGTCTGGTGGTCGGGGGCTTTGAGCGCGTTTTTGAGATCAATCGTAATTTCCGTAACGAAGGTTTGTCGACGCGACACAACCCTGAGTTCACCATGATCGAGTTCTATCAGGCCTATGCCGACTATCGCGATCTGATGGACTTGACCGAACAGATGCTCGAGCGCTTGGCGCGGGACATCCTTGGCACGACCGAACTGCCTTACGCCGATGAGGTCTATTCGCTGGCGGCGCCCTTTGCTCGCCTGAGCATGCGTGATGCCGTGCAGCGCCAGCATCCGGAGCTGAGTGCCGCCGATCTTGACGACGTCGACGTGCTACGGCGACGCCTGCAGTCGCTCGGCCATGCGGTCAAGTCGGAGTGGGGCTGGGGCAAGTTGTTGACGGTGTTGTTTGAAGAGACCGTCGAGACGAGTCTGCGGCAGCCGACCTTCATCACCGACTACCCGGCAGAAGTCTCGCCCTTGGCGCGGCGCAACGATCAACAGCCGGAGATCACCGATCGCTTCGAGTTTTTCATCGGCGGGCGTGAGATCGCCAATGGCTTTTCCGAGCTCAATGATCCGGAGGATCAGGCCGAGCGCTTCCTGGCTCAGGTGCGCGAGAAAGAGGCGGGCGACGATGAGGCCATGCACTACGACGCCGATTACATCCGCGCGCTCGAGTATGGTTTGCCGCCGACAGCCGGCGAAGGCATCGGCATCGATCGCCTGGTGATGCTCTTTGCCAATGCGCCGAGCATCCGCGATGTCATCCTCTTTCCGCACATGCGGCCGGAAAGCTAACCGAGAATTATCGCATGAATGCGGGTTGGGCGACGAAACTATAGGAAAATTTACAAAAAACGCGCCTCTTCCTGACACAGATCCTTCATGTTCCTTTACAATCGCCTGCCTTTTGCCCCTTGCCGGGCAAGGTGGGCAGGTTCGCCTGCGCGTTATCCGTTATCGGGGTGGTCCAGGTCATCGCCCCTTCGTCCAACCAGTCAGACAACATGAGGGTTGACCATGCAGATAGGGATTGCCGCCGAAATCACCGCAGGCGAAACCCGCGTCGCAGCGACGCCAGAGACGGTCAAAAAATTTGTGGGAATGGGCTATCAGGTTCTCGTGCAGTCCGGTGCCGGACGCGCCGCCAGCTATTTCGATGCTGCCTATAACGAAGCCGGAGCCGAGGTGCTGAGCGATGTCGCTGCCCTCTATGACCGTTGTGAGCTGCTGCTCAAGGTGCAGGCGCCGACCGCCGAAGAAGCGGCGCAGATGCGGCCGGGCACGATCGTCGTCGGCATGTTCGCGCCGGCGACCAATCCCCATCTCGAAGTTTATGCCAAACACGCCTTGACCTGTGTCGCCATGGAACTGATTCCGCGCATCACGCGTGCGCAAAGTTCCGATGTGCTGTCCTCACAGGCCAACGTCGCCGGTTACAAGGCGGTGCTGATGGCGGCGCAGGCCTATCAGCGCATGTTCCCCATGCTGATGACCGCCGCCGGCACGGTCAAACCCGCCCGTATCGTCATCCTCGGCGTCGGCGTCGCTGGCTTGCAGGCGATCGCGACGGCGCGTCGTATGGGGGCCGTGGTTGAAGCCTCGGACATGCGTCCGGCGGCGCGCGAGCAGGTCGAATCGCTCGGCGGCAAGTGGCTGGATGTGCCGATGAGCGAGGAAGAGAAGGCCAAGGCCTTAGGAACGGGCGGCTATGCCTGGATACCCTCGCCGGAGTATGTGCGTGATCAGGCCGAGGTCGTCGACAGGGCGGTCAGTGCCGCCGACATCGTCATCACGACCGCGCTCATTCCGGGACGCAAGGCGCCGATTCTGGTGCGTGCGGCGACCGTGGCGAAGATGCGTCCGGGTTCGGTGATCGTCGATATGGCGGTGGCCGCGGGCGGTAATGTCGAGGGCAGTGTCCTCGATCAGACGGTCGTCACCGAGCAAGGCGTCACCATTTTGGGTGTTGGCAATATTCCGGCGACGGTGGCGGCGGAGACTTCCGCCCTGTACGCGCGCAATCTCCTCAACTTTTTACAGCCGCAATACGACCAGGAGAGTTCTGGTCTGAAGCTGAACCGTGAGGATGATATGGTCAAGCCGACCTTGATCGTTGATCATGGTCAAGTTCTCTACAAGAAGCCCAACTGAGCAGGAGATCGCCATGCATCCCGTGCTGCAGGCCGTACAATCGGCCCCTGACCTTCCCTTCGTGAGTGTGTTCACCGTCTTCGTATTGGCGATCTTTGTCGGCTACTACGTCGTCTGGAGTGTGACTCCAGCGCTGCATACGCCGCTGATGGCGGTCACCAACGCAGTGTCCGGCATCATCATCGTCGGCGCCATGCTGCAGAGCGTCACCATTCAAGGTCAGAGCATCACCCTGACCTCCGTGCTCGGCGCCTTCGCCGTGCTTCTTGCCAGCATCAATATCTTTGGTGGCTTCGCCGTCACCGAGCGCATGCTGGACATGTTCAAGAAGAAAAAGAAGTAAGGGAGAGCCGAGATGCAGAACTTCGCACAATATGCTGACTGGGCCTATCTCATCGGCGCCGTTCTTTTCATTTTGACCCTGCGTGGTCTGTCTTCGCCGATGTCGGCGGTGATGGGTAATCGCTACGGCATGATGGGGATGGGGCTGGCGGTGGTCACCACCTTCTTTTTGGCGTCGAACGCCAACGTCGTGATGATTTTAGGCGCCATGGTTCTGGGCGCGATCATCGGCATCTACCGGGCGCGCACGGTACCGATGACGCAGATGCCTGAAACCGTCGCCATGATGCACTCGCTGGTCGGCCTTGCCGCTGTCCTCATCGCGCTTGCTGCCGTCTTTCACCAGGGCATGACGCACGATACCGTGCATCGTTTCGAGCTCTTTGTCGGCTGTTTCGTCGGTGCCATCACCTTCACCGCCTCGGTCATCGCCTGGGGCAAGCTCTCCGCCAAATTGGGCGCACGCCCCCTCAAGGGCGTCTGGGTGAAGCCGGTGCAGGCGTTGCTCTTCCTGCTCATGCTTGCTCTTGGCGGTGAATACTTCGTCAGCGAGAACGTCCAGGCTTTTATTGGCATGACCGGTGTCGCCTTGGTCTTCGGCTATTTCTGGATCGCCCCCATCGGTGGTGGCGACATGCCGGTAGTGGTCTCGCTGCTCAATTCGCTGTCGGGTTGGGCGGCGGCAGGGATCGGGTTCACCTTGAACAACTCCATGCTCATCATCGCCGGTTCCCTGGTCGGCTCTTCGGGAGCCATCCTGTCCTACATCATGTGTCGGGCGATGAATCGTTCCCTGCTCAATGTGCTGTTCGGTGGCTTTGGTCAGACGGCGACGGTCGATGTGGTGGACGCCGGTGAACGCAGCCATCGCGCCGGCTCGCCGGATGACGCTGCCTTCTTGATGGCCAATGCCGATAGCGTCATCATCGTGCCGGGTTACGGTATGGCGCAGGCGCGCGCGCAGAATGCGGTCAAGGAACTGGCTGATGCGCTGAAGAGCAAGGGAGTGCGGACGCGCTACGCCATTCATCCGGTGGCCGGTCGCATGCCGGGGCATATGAACGTCCTGCTCGCCGAGGCCGACGTCTCTTATGAAGAAGTCTTCGAGATGGAATCGATCAACAGCGATTTTGCGGCGACCGACGTCGTCCTGGTGATCGGTGCCAACGATGTCGTCAATCCTGCTGCCAAGGACAATCCGGCCTCGCCGATCTATGGCATGCCCATCCTCGAAGCGTCGCGCGCGCGGACCATTTTGGTGATCAAGCGCTCGATGGCGACCGGTTATGCCGGTCTCGACAACGATCTTTTCTATCTCGACAAGACCATGATGGTCTTTGGCGACGCCAAGAAAGTGGTCGAGGACATGGTCAAAGGCGTTCTCGGCGGCGGTCACTGAGGCGCGCGATACACCGGCGGGCGACGGCCATGTAAGCCGTCGCCGCTAGGATCAGAGCCAGGCTCCTTGCTGTTCGAGGTCGATGACCGCGGCTTTGATCTGCGCATCCAGGGTCGTGTTCAACGCCCGATTCGGCGTCTTGCCGGCGATCAGCGCCGGCGCCATCAAGATTCCCGCGTAGCTGTGTATCGCATCATGATTCTTGCTGCGGGCGAGAACCCTGCCACTTTGCGGATCGATCGCTTCTGCCTCGACGATGAAGTGCGTGTGGCTCATTGTGGGCAGGATGAAGAAGCTGAAATAGCTGAAAATGGCGCTGACGATGGGCAGGGTTTGCCCTGTTTGCGCGTAGACCGCAATGTGCAGTTCATGCGTCGCCTGCGCCCGGCCGCGATCTTCAAAACTGAGCGTGTGAAACCAGCCGATGTCGTGCAGACTCTGGCGGACGATGTCAAATACCTCATTGTAGGCGGCGCCATCGGGTGTCGCGCGCCCCGGCCGCCCCTGGTAGTCTTCGAGATCGACGTAGAGGGTGCCTAGGCTATCGCGTTCTACATCCGGCCGGCGATCAGGCCTGACCTCGTGTTGAGGGAAGGCGGCACAAGCGGCGAGAACGCCAGAAAGACTGGCGACGAAAAGAAGTTGCAAGACGAGGCCGCGGCGGCGCTGCATGGCGAAAGATCCTGAGGTGCGCTGGGAAGTCCATTGTGCACGATGCTGGACCGATCACCAAGACATGGCGTCGGTTGTGTGTTCAGGCTCAGGACAGAGGAAAAGGAGGGGGCAAGGCGGGGGGCAGTCAGCCCCCCCAGGCGCGCGCGCTGCCTGGGGGGCTGATCTTTAGGACGCCGCGGGGGGCTCGTTCGCCGTGACGGTGGCGGTTTCGCTGGCACTGACGGCCGGTTCTGCGCTACTCGACACCGCCTCGACCACCGCCGGGCTGCTCGCTGGCGTCGCCGGGGCGGCCATCGGTGTACGTTGCCGGCGGCGTTCGCGCGGATCATTGGCGGCACGACGCGGACGCTGGACTTCCGTAGCTGCCGTGGCGCTGCTGGCTTCCGGCGCGGCAGGCGCGTCATTGCGGCTGGGCTCCGTTGTCACAGGCGCGGCGACGATAGGCTGCGCTGACGGCATTTCGACAGCGACGACGGGCAAGGCCGGCTCGATCGCGATCGAGGGCGGCGTCACTGCTTCAGCGTTACCATTTCCCGTGCTTTGCAGCAGCGGTGTCGCGTCGTTGATCAGCGAGTTGTCGCGTTGGCGGGGCTCACGCTCACGCCGTTCGCGGCGCTCACGCGGTGGCCGCTGCCGCACTTCGGCGTTGGGCGTGCCGTCCTCGCTACCAGCGCTGGCCGGAGACGGTGCCGGTTTGTCCTGGCGCGGTGTGGCAGGGCGTGGCGAACGCGGTGGCCGCTGTCCTGCTGGCCGCGATTCTGGCGACTGTGGGCGTTCCTGGCGCTCCTGGCGTTCGGGACGCTCGCTGCGCTCCTGTTGCGGCTTCGCTTCGTTGCGTTCCGGACGTCCCTGGGGTTGGCGTGTGCGCTGTTCCCCCTGGCGTGGCGCTGGGCGTCGTTGCTGACGGTTTGCGCTGGGGAGGGGGGCGACGGGGGCCGCTGCCTCGGGGGTCTCGACCTTGACCGCGAAGAGCTTGCTGAACCAGGCGACAAAACCGCTTTTGAGCGATGCGGGAGCTTCGCTCGTCGGCGCTGCCGGCGCTGCCGCCGCAGGCGCGGTGACGGGCAAAGCCTGGCGTTGCACCATGGAGACGGCAGCTTCGGTGCGCGGCTGCAGGGGCTGCAGGGTATCGACACCTTCTTCCAATGCCGGTGGCTGGATGTTCTCAACGAGACGGAAGGAGCTGACACTGGTATTTTCGTCGATCTGATCGTCGCGCAGGCGCAGGACCTCGTAGTGCGGGGTCTCCAGGTGCGGATCCGGCAAGACGAGGATACGCACGCCCGAACGCTGTTCGAGATCGGTCAGCACGGCGCGTTTTTCATTGAGGATGAAGGCGGCGACCACCACCGGCACGCGCGCACGAATCTCGGCTGAACGTTCCTTGAGCACCTCTTCTTCGATCAAGCGCAAGATGGAGAGCGACAAGGAGCGCACGTCGCGGATGACGCCGGTGCCATGGCAGCGCGGACAGACCAGGCCTGAGGTTTCTTCGAGCGAGGGGCGCAGGCGCTGGCGCGACAATTCGAGCAGGCCGAACTTGGAGATGCGGCCAGTCTGAATGCGCGCCCGGTCGACGGCGAGGGCGTCGCGCAGACGGTCCTCGACGGCGCGTTGGTTGCGCGCTGGCGTCATGTCGATGAAATCGATGACGATGAGGCCGCCGATGTCGCGCAGTCGCAGCTGACGAGCGATCTCATCAGCGGCTTCGAGGTTGGTGTTGAGCGCCGTCTCCTCGATGTCGCCGCCTTTCGTCGCGCGCGCCGAGTTGATGTCGATGGACACCAGGGCTTCGGTCGGGTCGATGACGATGGAGCCACCGGAGGGCAGTTTGACCTCGCGCTGATAGGCGGTCTCGATCTGGCCTTCGATCTGATAGCGGTTGAACAGCGGCACCGTGTCCTTGTAGAGCTTGATGCGCCCGGCCAGATGCGGCATGACCTTTTGCACGAAGTCCATCGCCTGCTGCCAAGCAGCTTCGCTGTCGATGAGGACGTCGTTGATGTCGTTGCGCAGATAGTCACGCACGGCACGGATGACGACATTCGATTCCTGATAGATCAGAAAAGGCGCTGGGCGTTCGCTGGCGGCGCTTGTGATCGCCGTCCACAAGGTCATCAGGTAGTCGAAGTCGGCCTGCAGTTCCTCGGGCGACCGGCCGACGCCGGCGGTGCGCACGATGATCCCCATCTCCGGGCTGATGTTGAGATGCGCCAGCGTATCCTTGAGTTCCTGCCGTTCCTCGCCCTCGACACGGCGGGAGATGCCGCCGGCGCGGGGGTTATTGGGCATCAGCACCAGGTAGCGCCCGGCCAGGGAGATGAAAGTCGAGAGAGCGGCGCCTTTGTTGCCGCGCTCTTCTTTTTCGACCTGGACGATGATTTCCTGGCCTTCCTGCAGCATGTCGCGAATGTTGTTGCGACCATCCTTGCTGTTTTTCATGTACTCGCGGGCGATTTCCTTGAGCGGCAGAAAACCGTGCCGTTCAGCGCCATAGTCGACGAAGGCGGCTTCGAGCGAAGGCTCAACGCGGGTGATGGTGCCTTTATAGATGTTGGCCTTTTTTTGTTGACGGGCGAGGTGCTCGACGTCGAAATCGTAGAGTTTTTGCCCATCGACCATCGCGACCCGAATTTCTTCGTGGTGCGTGGCGTTGATCAGAATGCGTTTCATAGGGGACCGTCAAAATAGTTGATCCGGTCGGCTAGGGCAGGGCTTGGGCGAGGTGACGCCGTGCTCCAGGCACGCGTCGGATATGTAGCCCCCGGAAGGGGCGCAGAGATCGGCGATCGTCAAATCAGCGCACGTCCTCAGCTGCCCGGCAGCGCCGGTATCAGCTCAAAAATCCTCGCCTCGGCACGCTGTCGTCCAGTCGCCGGGCATGATCAATACGGCAGCTCAGAGCTGCCACCATCTGCTGCGTGTGGCCACGCCATGTAAACACAGGCGACCCTGTCATGGGTCCATGCGCCTGGTGTCGCGCTGGCACACAAGCCACCCGTTTCCTTTATACTGGCGCCAGACTTCGCTCTCGGATCGAGGTGAACGCGGGGTGTCCTACGCCAACGGGCTGGGCAAGACTAGCACAGACTTTGTCATGATCCAAGGTCTTGTTGTTTATCTTCCTGAAAAATCAAGGAGTTTTCTGTGGATGAAGGCAGGCAGGCACAACTGCTTCTGGTCGATGCCGGACACGCCGGTCAAAGGCTGGACAATTTCTTGCTGAGTTGCCTAAAAGGGGTGCCGCGCTCTCTCGTCTATCGCATCGTGCGCACCGGCGAGGTCCGCGTCAATCGTGGCCGGGCGCGCGTCGACCAGCGTTTGGCCGACGGTGACAGCGTGCGCATACCGCCTTTGCGCCTGGCTGCGGACAAAGCGGCAGCGACGCCGGGCGCGGAACTATCGCATCATCTGCAGTCGCGCATCCTCTACGAACAAGCCGGTCTCATCGTCCTGGACAAGCCGCATGGGCTGGCGGTGCATGGTGGCAGCGGCGTCCAGCTTGGGGTCATCGAAGCGCTGCGCGCTCTGCGTCCGCACTATCGTTTTCTGGAGCTGGTGCATCGTCTCGATCGCGACACGTCGGGTTTGTTATTGCTCGCCTATGAGCGCCAGACCTTGCTGGCCCTGCAGGATCAACTGCGCGGCGAGCATATGTTCAAGTGCTATACCACCATTCTTGTCGGTGAGCTGAAGGGGCGCCGGCATCGCGTTGAACGGCCTTTGTACAAATACCTCCTGCCCTCGGGGGAGCGGCGGGTGCGTATCGATCAGCAGGGTAAAGCGGCGCGCAGTGATTTTCAGGTCGTCAACAGTTGTCCGGACTGGACTTTAGCGCGTGTCCGCATCCACACCGGCCGTACCCATCAGATCCGTGTCCATGCACAAAGCCTCGGTCATCCCGTGCTGGGTGATGATAAATATGGCGACGCTGCGGTCAATGCGCGGTGGCGCGAGCGTGGTTTTGCGCGTCTGTTCCTGCACGCCACGGAACTCGAGCTGGATTTGCCGGGGCCGGGGCATCTACGGTTTGAAGCGGCTTTGCCGGAAAGCTTTCAGCGTTTGTGTGCAACGACAGGAAAAACCCAGAATGCCGCTACTGATTTTTGATTGGGACGGGACCTTGATGGATTCGACGGCGCAGATCGTGCGCACGGTGCGCGCTGCCGCCGCTGACGTCGGGGTCGAGGCGCCAGCGCCGGAGGCGGTGTTGCACATCATCGGCCTCAGCCTGGATGTGGCGATGCAGCAGCTCTTTCCGTCTTTGCTGGAAGAGCAACGTGCCGCCCTGTTAGCGGCCTATGCGCGTCGCTTTATGGCGGGTGACGGTGGTGCAGCGACTCTTTTTGACGGAGCGCGCGCCCTCATCGATGATCTTGCCCTGAGCTGTGATCTGGCCATCGCCACCGGCAAGAGCCGCCGTGGACTCGACCGTATTCTGCATGAGCAGGGCTGGCAGGAGCGTTTTCAGACGACGCGCTGCGCCGATGAGAGTGCCTCGAAGCCGCATCCGCGTATGCTCTTCGACATCCTCGAGCGACTCGGTTATGCGGCGCATGAGGCGGTGATGATCGGGGATACCAGTTATGATCTGGCGATGGCGCGGGCGGCGGGCATGCCGGCGATCGGTGTCAGCTGGGGGGCGCACGCACGCTCCGCACTGGCGGCTGAAAATCCGCTCGCCATACTGGATTCCATGACGGCTTTACGTCACTATCTGCAGCATCGTTTGAGCGCGGGAGCGGCGTATGAGTCGTGATATTTGGGGGCGTGGACCAGAGGAAGGCGACAGTCCGCATGGGGCGCTCGAGCGCGTGGTGCTGGCGATGCTCGCCGAGCAGCGGCGTGCCCGGCGTTGGAGGCTATTTTTTCGCCTGATCTATCTCGCCCTCGCTTTGTTCCTGGTCGCCAGTCTCCTCCCCCAGCGTTTTGAAAGCGGCAGTCTCGGACAAGACTTCACGGCGGTCGTCGATGTCGATGGCGTCATCGCGGATCATGCTGACGCCAGTGCCGATCACATCATCGCAGGACTCGACGACGCTTTTTCCGAACCACATTGCAAGGCGGTCATCCTCAAAATCGACAGCCCTGGCGGTAGTCCGGTACAAGCCGATCAGGTCTATCGCGAGATCCGGCGATTACGGCGCGAGCATCCGCAACGCAAGGTCTATGCCGTCATCGGCGACATGGGGGCTTCCGGTGCTTACTACATCGCCGCCGCCGCAGATGAGATCTATGTCAGCCCGGCCAGCATCGTCGGCTCAATCGGCGTCATCATGGAAGGTTTTGGTTTTCCTGATGCCCTGCACAAGCTCGGGGTCGAGCGCCGTGTCTTGACAGCGGGGGCGCACAAGGCCATCGGTGACCCATTCTCGGCGACGAAACCGGATGAGCAGGCGTATCTGCAGAAGGTGCTGGGACAGGTGCATCAGCAGTTCATCGCCGCCGTGCGTGAAGGACGCGGTCAGCGTCTGCATGTCGATGCCGACACCTTCTCCGGTCTGTTCTGGACGGGGGATCAAGCCGTGCAGCTGGGACTGGCCGACGGCTTTGGTAGTCCCGCCGACGTGGCGCGGCAGATCGTGCACGCGCCGCATCTGGTCAATTTCACCCATGCCGGCAATCCCTTCGACCAAGCGGCCAAGAAGATCGGTCTGAGCGCTGCTGAAGGATTGTTTCAGGGGCTACAAACGCTCGCCGCCAGCCCGCATCTGCGCTGACCAGTCGACCGCCGCCAGCGCTGCGGCGCGGCCGCTGGCCCAGGCCGCCGTCAGCAGATAACCGCCGGTGGGAGCGTCGAAGTTGAGCATCTCGCCGGCGCAGAACACCCCCGGCCAGGATTTGAGCATGAAGTGCTCGTCCAGGCTGTCGGGGTTGAGGCCGCCGACGCTGCTGATGGCTTCCGCCACGGGACGCAACCCGCTGACCTGCAGGGGCAAGTCTTTCAGACAGGCGACGAAAACCGTGTCGTCGCTCCAGTGTTGCCGGTCGAGGTGATCGCGCACCAGATCGATCTCGATGGGTTTGAAACCGGCCCGCCGCCAGCGATTGCTCAAGCTGAGATGGCGCGGGCAGGCCTGTAGTCGTGTCAGCAAGGCAGCGGCGGGCTGCTGCGGGCGCAGATCGAGACGGATCGTCGCTCTTGCGTTGGTGGCCAGATGCGTGCGCAGGGCGTGCGTCAGCGCATAGATGGCGCCACCCTCGAGACCGTAGGACGTCAGCAGGAGGTCGCCGCGTGTCTGCAAGGAGCCGAGGTGGACGGCGCAGTCCTTCAAGGCGCCGCCATGATGGCGTTGCCATGTCGCGTCGGCAGCGACGATGACGCCGACGTTGCTCGCCTGAAAGGGCTGACAGGCCTCCGGCATCTGCGTACTCCAGCGGCCATCAGAACCGAGACGCGGCCAGCTGGCGCCGCCGAGGGCGAGAATGACGACATCGGCGGCGAGCTCAAAGCTTTCACCATCGGCCGTCTCCATCTGGTGCATGCCCGGGCGTATCTGCCCCAACCAGCGGCTGCGCAGACGCCAAGTGACCGCCCGCGCATCGAGGCGGGCCTTCCAGGCGCGCAGCAGGGGCGATGCTTTCATGGCGACGGGGAAGATGCGCCCTGAGCTGCCGACGAAGGTGGCGATGCCGAGCTCTTGCAGAAAGGCCTCGAGTTCGCTTCGGCCAAAATCGCGTATCGCCTGCAAGAGGGGTGGGTAGTCGCTGTGGTAGCGGCGGAGGAAGGCGGCGGCGTCTTCGCTATGGCTGACGTTGAGGCCGCCGATGCCGGCGCGCAGAACCTTGCGTCCGAGGCTCGGCATGCGGTCGACGCCGGTGACCTGAAAACCGGCGGCGCTGAGCACGTCCATCGCCATCAGACCGGCAGCACCGCAGCCGATGACCAGTGCTTTAGATGCTGAAGGGGGCATGTCGTATCAATCCGACGTAGACGCCCTCGATCATCAACTTCTCACCAGTGATGAGCATGGGTTGATAGGCGGCGTTGGCGGGCAGGAGCTTGGCCATGCCATTCTCATAATCGAGATATTTGACGGTGACTTCCTCGTCGATGCGGGCGACGACGATCTGACCTTTGCGGGCGATGGACGTCTTGTAGACGGCGATCAGGTCGCCGTCGAGAATGCCGGCGTCTTTCATGGAGTCGCCGCGCACGCGCAGCAGAAAAGTGGGTGATGTGGCGAAAAGTCCTTTCGGTAGCGGAATTTTTTCGTCATGCTGTTCGATCGCCTCGATCGGCAAACCGGCAGCCACCTGTCCGATCAGGGGGACCCACTCGATGTCATCTTCGGCGAGGAGGGGCGCAGGCTCGTCGGCGACCGGCAACAACTGGATGCCGCGTGAACGGTCGGGATGTAGGTGGATATAGCCTTTTTGTGCTAGGGCATGCAGGTGGTCGACCGCTGCCGTGCGCGAACGAAAGCCGAAACGCAGAGCGATCTCGGCGCGCGTCGGCGGCATGCCGTGCTGCTGCAGGTTTTCACGGATGAAAGCGAGAATTTCCGCCTGGCGCAGGGTGAGCTTGTGCATGGAAGGAGCTCCGGTGAGGAAGAAGATGCCACCTGTCTTTGTAGACAGTGTAGGCGTGAACTAGCATCATGTACAGTATTTTGCGTGCAGTAGGAATGAGGGAGGTGGGGCTTGGTCGGTAAAAGCGGCGTGTGTTCACAGAGGCAGGGCAGGGGAATCTGCCTACTGGTGAGTCGTGGCGATTTGAACTACCTTATTCGTGCGGTTACCGAGGAATGCAAGACATGATCGACTATCACTTTACTTTCGACGATGGCCTGGAGTTGACTTATCGTGTCGATCCGGAGCGTCAGTACGATCCTAGGCTCGATGTGGAGCAAGCCCCTGAGTGGACTCGCCTCGAGAACAATCGTTGCACCAACTGTCCGCTCAATGCGCAGGAACATTCACATTGTCCGGCGGCGGTCGATCTCGATCGCGTCGCGCGTGATTTTCAACACCTGCCCTCGTTCACCAAGACCTGGGTCAAGGTGACGACGCCGGAACGCGAATACGTCAAGCGTGCTAGCCTCGAAGAAGGCGTGCGCGCCTTGATGGGCTTGATCATGGCGACCTGCGCTTGCCCGATATTTTCTGAGCTGAAGGCGAATGCCCATAATCATCTGCCTTTCGCCTCGCAAGAGGAGTTCATCATCCGTGCTGCCTCGATCTATCTGCTCAAGCAGTACTTCATCATGCGGGAAGGAGGCGAGCCGGACTGGGATTTACGCGGACTGGTGCGCATGAATGAGCGCCTGCAACTGGTCAACCATGCCTTCTGGCAGAGGGTGATCGCGGCCTTTCAAAATGACTCCAACTCCAAAGCTTTGCTCAGTTTTTTCAATATGGCGTCGAGCATGACCAGTTCCATGGACGCGCAGATGGCACGGATCCGCCCGATTTTTTATCAGGGTGGTGGCGATTGAAGGCAGGCGTCATCGTCGCGTTGCTGGCGGGAGGCTATGTGCTCGGGCAGTGGCTGCTCCTCCGGCCGCGGCCGGAGGAGCAGCGCCGCATGCGCCTGCGTGCGCAGGCACATCACCAGGGCTGGCAGGTGCGCTTGTGCAAGCCACCCTCTTGGTGGTCGGGTGCGCCGCCCCTGGTGCCTCGTTATACTTGGCACTGCCCTTCACAGGATGGAGCGGGGCGGTGTTTTTTGTGGCATGAAGTCGATGGTTGGCGAGCTTTGCCCAACGGTCCCGTGCCCGTCGCTCTGCAGTCTTGTACGGTGCCGGGATTGACCGCCGTCGAGTGCGAGGCGCAGGCTTGGCACTTCTATTGGGATGAGCGATCCGATCTTGCCGGCATGACACTTTTATGCACCTTGGCCGATGAACTAACAGCACAACCTATTGACCGTTCGGCCTAAGCTGCTTATATATGCGCCCTGATCGCTGTCCCGCCTGACTGGAAGCACACAATTTATGGCAAAGTCCCTCGTCATCGTCGAGTCCCCGGCCAAAGCCAAGACCATCAACAAGTATCTGGGTTCCCAGTTCATTGTGCGTTCGAGCGTCGGTCACGTGCGTGATCTCCCAGTCAGTGGGCAGGGTGAAAAATCACCCGCACGCAAGGCTGCGACGCCTGGGTTGTCTCCCGAGCTGAAGGCTTGGCGAGCTCTGGTGGCGCGCATGGGTGTCGATCCTGAGGATCACTGGAAGGCCAACTATCAAGTTCTGCCGGGAAAGGAAAAGGTGGTAGATGAACTGCGTCGTCTGGCGCAGGAAGCGGACACCATCTATCTGGCGACTGACTTGGATCGCGAAGGAGAGGCCATCGCTTGGCATCTGCGCGAAGTGATCGGTGGCGACGCGGCGCGTTATCAACGGGTGGTCTTCAATGAGATCACCAAAAACGCCATCAGTGAGGCTTTTAACCATCCCGGGCGGCTCAACCAGGACCGTGTCGATGCGCAGCAGGCGCGGCGTTTTCTCGATCGCGTCGTCGGTTATATGGTTTCGCCCTTGTTGTGGGAGAAGCTGGCGCGTGGTTTATCGGCGGGGCGGGTGCAGTCGGTGGCGGTGCGTTTGATCGTCGAACGCGAGCGTGAAATCGGTGCTTTCGTCCCCGAGGAGTACTGGGAACTGCACGCTGATACCCAGGGAAACCGGGGTGAAGATCTGCGTCTGCAGGTGGTGCGTGACGGCAAACAAGCCTTTCGTCCCACCGATCGCGGGCAGATTGATCTCGCTCTCGAACAGTTACGTACCGCCGCCTATCAGGTTGTGCAGCGCGAGGACAAGCCGACGCGTACGCGTCCGGCGGCGCCTTTCATCACCTCGACGCTGCAGCAGGCGGCCAGCACCCGCCTCGGGTTTTCGGTCAAGAAGACGATGACCCTGGCGCAGCGACTGTATGAGGCCGGGCATATCACGTATATGCGTACGGACTCGACCAATCTCAGTGCCGAGGCGGTCGACGCCTGTCGGCAGTACATTCTCGAGCATATGGGCGCCGCCTATTTGCCCGAAAAAGCGTTGAGCTATGCCGCCGGCGACAATGCACAAGAGGCGCACGAGGCGATTCGCCCCTCCGATGTCGCCGCCGAACCCAGCCAGGTGGCCGGCCTTGAGCGTGACGCTGAGCGCCTGTATGAGTTGATCTGGCGCCAGTTCGTCGCCTGTCAGATGCCGGATGCGCAGTACCTCACCAGCACCTTGACCGTGCAGGCCGATCGCTTTGAGCTGAAGGCGCGCGGTCGCATCCTCAAGTTTGACGGTTATACGCGTATCCTGCCGCCGGCGCAGCGCGACAAGGAGGAGGTGATCCTGCCCGATATCGCCGCGGGCGAGAGTTTGCGTTTGGTGAAGCTGTTGCCGAGCCAGCATTTCACCAAGCCGACGCCACGCTATACCGAAGCGACCCTGGTGCGCGAGTTGGAGAAACGCGGCATCGGACGCCCGTCGACCTATGCCGCCATCATCTCGACCATTCAGGAGCGCGGCTACGTCAAAGTCGAGCAGAAGCGTTTCTATGCTGAGAAGATGGGTGAAATCGTCACCGAGCGCCTGGTCGAGAGCTTTACCAACCTGCTCGACTATGACTTCACCGCGCATCTCGAGGGCGATCTCGACAAGATCGCCAAGGGCCAGCTGCATTGGGAGCAGGTGCTCGATGCTTTTTACGTCGACTTTCATCAGCGCTTGAAACGCGCCGCCGACGATGAGGGGATGCGCCGTAATCAGCCGACCGCCACCGACATTCCCTGTCCCTTGTGTGCCCGTCCGATGATGATCCGGACGGCGGCTACCGGCGTTTTCCTCGGATGCTCGGGCTATGCCCTGCCGGTCAAAGAGCGCTGCAAGGGGACGATCAATCTGGTGCCGGGCGATGAGGTTCTGGCGATCGATGACAGCGACGAGGAAGGGGAGACGCGCGAGCTGCGCGCCAAACGGCGCTGCCCGATCTGTCAGTCGGCGATGAATGCCTATCTCATCGATGAGCAGCGTAAGCTACACGTCTGTGGTCACAATCCCGATTGCAATGGTTATATCGTTGAATCGGGGCACTTCCGCCTCAAGGGCTATGAGGGACCGGTTCTCACTTGCGACAAGTGTGGACAGGAAATGCAGCTGAAAACCGGGCGCTTTGGCAAGTATTTCGCCTGTACCTCGGCGGCGTGCGGCAACACCCGCAAGCTCTTGCGCAATGGCGAAGCGGCGCCGCCCAAGTCGGCGCCCATCGCCCTGCCGCATTTGCGCTGTCAGCGAGTGGATGACTACTTCCTGTTGCGCGATGGCGCCGCTGGGCTCTTTCTCGCCGCCAGCACCTTTCCCAAGCATCGTGAGACGCGCGCGCCGACCATCGCTGAGCTCAAGTCGGTGGCCGATCAGATCGATCCCAAATACGCCTATCTGCTGACGGCGCCGGAGGTCGATGCGGAAGGGCGCCCCGCTGTGCTCAAGTTTGCGCGCAAGACGCGCGAACAGTATGTCGCCAGCGAGGAACAAGGCAAAGCGACAGGATGGCAGGCGCATTACCGCGAAGGTCGTTGGCAGGTCAGCCGCGGCGGGAAGTCGGCATGAGCCGGGCACAGCGCCAGGCGTCGATCGGACGCACGAACGAAAAGCTCTATCACGCCCAGTTGCACCTGGAGGCCTGGGTACAATCGCAGGGTGACGAGGAGCGTTTCAATCCGCGTGCCTGGGCGTTATCCTATAGTGAGTCGGTCTTGTTTCACTTGGAGCTGGCTTGGGAGTCTTTCCTCGCCGAGATCGCTGAGTTCTATAAAGTGCCGCGCCCACAGGATCTGACAGATCTTGGCAGGCAGTTACAGGCGGCGGGTATTGTTTCACCCGAGTGGGCGCAGCTTCAGGCGGCGGCTGAGGATGTGACGAGTTTCCTGACGCAATTGTTGACAGCGTACGCGCATCTTCGTGTGCCGAGCCCGGAGGCGGCGACCGCCACTGCGGTGGGCCGCGTGGCGGTGGCTGAGCCTGGTCCGGATCGGGAACGGTTGCATGCGTGGTGGCAGGGGTTGCGGGCGTTGATCGATGCCCAGCGGCGACAGATGCAAGAATGGTAGGCGCGGGGTTGGGTGCTATATGTCATTGAAAGATGAGGAATCTTCATCTTGGCTCGAGATCGTCGAAGTGGCGCCCGGGCAGATTGAGTTGCGCCGTGAGATGGGCGAGGAGCGGACGGCGGTGGAAGAGCCGCTGCTACGCCTGCAGTTTTCTGCCGATGCCCAGTTGATGCTCGGTGAGCATCTGGTGGCGG
Source organism: Pseudomonadota bacterium (assembly GCA_021851865.1). Taxonomy (GTDB): domain Bacteria; phylum Pseudomonadota; class Gammaproteobacteria; order Pseudomonadales; family Moraxellaceae; genus JAJZHK01. The sequence continues at coordinate 73,255 of JAJZBU010000001.1, forward strand.
TGACGCAGGCGATGATCGCCGCGGGTTTGCAGACAGCGGGGGAGTTGCAGCGGCGTATGTTGAATGGTGAGGGTGGCGAAGCCCGTCTCCTGCATTGAACGGCGCAAGGCATCGTCGTGTCTCTGCCTGGGTCCCCGCCTGCTAGACTGAGGGGATCGAGGTCATCGGGAGATGCGGCATGTTCGACAAGAAAATGCCTGAGGCATGGCGGGTTTTGCGGATTCAATCGGAACTCGTCGATGGTATCGAGCACCTGACCAAAATTGGTGCTGCTGTCAACATCTTCGGCAGTGCCCGTCTCACCGCCGACAACCCCTATTATCAGCAAGCCGAACGATTGGCGCGTTTATTGGCGCAAGCTGGCATACCGGTGATCACCGGCGGTGGCCCCGGCATCATGGAAGCTGGCAACAAAGGGGCGCAGGGTCACGGTCGTCTGTCCATTGGATTGAATATCACCCTGCCGGCGGAACAGTGCCCCAATGCCTACCAGGAGCTCAGTCTGAGCTTTCGCTATTTTTTCGTGCGCAAGTTCATGTTCATCAAGCACGCCATCGCCTTTGCCATTTTCCCAGGTGGCATGGGCACACTGGATGAACTCTTCGAGGCGGTGACACTGATTCAGACAGAAAAGATCGATCCTTTTCCAGTGGTGATGGTCGGCCGTTCCTACTGGCAGGGACTGCTGTCTTGGATCGAAGAGACGGTCTTGGCGCAGGGCTGCATCGACGCGGTGGACATGAAGTTGTTCCAGGTCGTCGACAGCGCCGAAGAGGCGATGCAGATCATCTATCGACACTATCGGGCCTATCAGAGCGAGGAAGAGGCATGAAGGTCGGGGCGAGGTCTCTCAGGGTTCAGGTAGCCGATCAGACCCTGCATTGGCTGGAGGATGGCGTCACCTATCGCATCAGTCCTTGTTCGACAGCGGCGCGTGGCGTCGGTGAGCGTCGTGGCAGCGAGCAGACGCCGCGCGGTCGCCACGTGATACGAGCCAGCATCGGTGCAGGCTGCGCCGCCGGGACGGTCTTCGTCGGACGGCGGCCGACGGGTGAGATATGGACACCACAGCTCGCCGCGCAGTATCCGGAACGGGATTGGATCCTGACGCGCATCCTCTGGTTGAGTGGACTGCAGCCGGGGTTCAATCGCCTGCATGACGTCGATAGCATGCGTCGCTACATCTATATCCACGCCACCGCGCCGACCGAGCCCATGGGTGTGCCGCGCTCGCACGGCTGTATTCGTCTGCACGATGGCGAATTACTCGCGCTGTTCGACTGGGTGCGCCCAGGTTGTGAAGTGGAGATCGTCGCGCCTTGAAAAAAGCGTTGACATGTCGGTGGATGTCCCTATAATGCGCCCCCACACGCTGTTGGGTGCTTAGCTCAGCTGGGAGAGCATCTCCCTTACAAGGAGAGGGTCGGGGGTTCGATCCCCTCAGCACCCACCACGACGATCATGCAGCGGTAGTTCAGTCGGTTAGAATACCGGCCTGTCACGCCGGGGGTCGCGGGTTCGAGTCCCGTCCGCTGCGCCATATCACCGGAACATCCGGTACATCAATGCGACCCTAACGGGTCGCATTTTTTTTACCCTGATGATACCGTCTCGTTATACTGAAAGCATACTCGCAGGGATGGAGCTGCCGCTTCATCGTTGGGTCGAGCGCTTTGAGGAGATACCGGTGGAGCTGCGCAGAGATCTTCGCGCCAACATCGCCGTGCCGGCGAGTGTCCTGGATGAAAAGGGAAAGACCTGGTTTGTCCTGATTCGCGATTTCAGTGAGCAGGGAGCTCAGATCGAGTTCGAGCGTGTCGCTACCGATATGCCGCGTTCTGGCGCGCGGCTGCGGCTGTGCGTCGGCGTGGGCGAAGGTGACGCGCCGGCTTATGAGCTGGAGGTGCAAGTCCAGCATGAACGGCAGGGTCGCCTGGGTGTGCGGTTTTTGTCGGCGGCGAACCACCTGCTCGAGTTTCTGCGCCGTGAGATTCTCCTGCCGCCGCAGAAGATCTTGCCAGTGTCCCTGCAGAAGGCGCTGGAAGACGTACAGAAGCAGGGCATGGACTTTTTCGAGATGGTGCTCCCGCGTCTGCTCGAAGCCATCGTGCAGGCTTTTGAGCAGGCGATGCAGCAGGCCGGTAGTGACGCCGAGCGCCTGCGCCTGTCCGAGGCTAGGCAGAGCTTCAAGGCGCGACAAGAGGTCGTGGCGCAACGTTTCCATGAATATATCGAGCCGATCATCCGGCATTTTGCCCGCCCCGGTCAGGCTCAGGGGGTGGAGCATCAGGCGCAGATACGGCAGTTGTCCTTGATCGCCAAGGAAGAGTTCGAAAGCTGGCTGGTCGTCAAAGTGATGATCACCAAGGTCGAGGGACGCTTTCGTGAAGGGCTGTTCGCCTTGCAGTTGCGCCTCGATCAGATGATGGGGGCTGCGGCCGGTAAGCAGCTCAACCCCTTCGCCCCGCTGATCGCCTGTGATGCGCTCAAATATGCCTTGGTCGGGCTGACGCTGCCAGTCCAGATCGAGAAGATGATCTACCAAGTCTTTGCTGAGCAGGTGCTCGATCGACTCGGTCGTCTCTACGATACGCTCAATGTCACCCTGATTCGACATGGGGTGCTGCCCGAGCTCGATCTGGCGCGGGTGATGGCCGCCAGCAAGGTGCCAGCCCAGGCGGCATCCAAGACTGTTCCCTCCGAGGTGAAGGAGGCCGATGCGCGCATCCCGCTTGCACCGGTGCGGGCGGATGCGAAGCCGGCCGCCTTGCAGGGATTCTCTGCTTCGCCGGCGCCGGCGCGTACGTCCTATGCCACCGCTTTGCGTATCGCAGAATTGTCGCAGTGGGTGCAGGAAATGCCGGTGGCGGCGACGTCGGTCGAGCAGCGGCAGGTGGCCTCACGTGAAAACCTTCTCGTCTCCTTGCAGCGGCTGCAGCAGGGCGGTGGTGATGTCCTGCATATGGTGGAGAGTCTGCAAAAAGATCTGGCGCAGAGCGGCCAGATGCTCAGTCGCCAGGATTTCGCCACTTGTCAGATGGTCGATGGCCTGCTCGAGTCGATGACGGCGCACGATTCTCTGGCGCAGGATGTGCAGCCCTGGTTTGAAAGCCTGAAGCTGCCACTGCTCAAGCTGGTTCTGCAAAACGAGCGCTTGTTCCAGATCGATGATCATCCGGCGCGCCTGGTGCTCAATCGTCTGGCGCGTCTGGGTATGCGCGGGCAGATCCTGGTGCAGCAGCAGCGCGAGCAGATCGATGCGCTTTTGGCGCAGCTGGTGGCCAGTTCGCTGACCCAGGATGAGGACTTTGCCGCGGTTCTGCCACAGCTTGACGCGCTGGTGCAGAGTCAGGACGCTTTGGTCGAACGCAATTTACAGCGTGTCGCCCAGGTCGCTGAGAGTGAGCAGAAACGTGATCTGGCGCGGCGACGGGTGGATGAGGAAATCGATACACGTCTCGCCGGTAAACATGTGCCGCGCGTTCTTCTCACCCTGTTGGAGATGGGGTGGCGTGACCTGCTGATCATGACGCATGTACGTTATGGTGAAGAGCATGAAGAGTGGCGGCAACATTGGTCGGTGATCGATGAGCTGCTCACCCGCGATGTCGATGCGGCCAGTGGTCAGCTCGAATTGCGCGAGCTCGTGCATCGCATCAAGGAAGGCCTGCATGCCAGTGGTGTCACCGTCTCGGCGGCTGACAAGATACGGATGGGGGCGGATCTCAAGCTCCTGCTTGGGCAAGGCGGAGACCCCGGAGGAGTGCCGAGGGTGCCTTTCCCGCGCCGACGGACCCGCGCCGACGATGAGGCCGATATGGCGCCGTGGATGGAGCGCTGGCGTCAACGCTGTCGCCAGTTGCAGGTCGGTGACTGGATCGAGCTGCAGCGCGCACACGGCGCGACCGAGCGCATGCGCCTGGCCTGGATCGGGCAAAACCACGAGCGCTTCGTCTTCGTCAATCATCAGGGAATGCGTGTCAGCGACTTTTCGCTCGATGACATGGCGCGCTTGCTGCACGGCGGCGAGCTGATCCTGCTCGACATGGCGCCGGCTTCTCCCGTCGATGAAGCGATGGAGAAGATGGTGCAAAATATGTATGACCAACTGGCTTGGGCGGGCATGCATGATGAATTGACCGGCCTGATCAACCGGCGCGAGTTCGAACGGCAAGTAGAGCAGGCTCTGGCCTACTCGCGCCGCACCCGTGTCAAACATGTCCTGGCGCAGTTGGATCTGAATCAGTTTGGCCTGGTCAATAAGGACGCCGGATATGAAGCCGGTGATGCGCTGTTGCGCGAACTGGTGGGCCTGCTGGATGGCCTGCCGCACGCCAACAAGAAGCTGGCGCGTCTCGCCGGTGACGTCTTCGGTATTCTCCTTGTGGACATCGATCAGGCGCAGGCGCAGACGCAGTTGACCGATCTGATGCAGACGATCGCTGACTATCGTTTCACTTATACCGACAAGATTTTCCATCTGGGCTGTTGTGTCGGTGCTGTGGTGGTGGCGCATACCGATGAATCGGCCGATATGCTCCTGCGTGGCGCCGAGTCGGCGTGTTCGATCGCCAAGGAAACGCCAGGCGGGCAGCGCATGCAGTGGTGGCTACCGAACGATCAGGAGCAGGCCCGGCGCCAGGAGGTGATGTCTTGGGTGTCGCGTCTCAATCAGGCGCTCGATGAGCATCGCCTGGAACTGCGTTGTCAGAAAATCTCGCCTCTGTCGGAGGCGGCACAACACGCAGGAGCGCACTATGAGGTGCTGCTGGCGATGCAGGGTGATGATGGACGCATGATCTCGCCAGGGGAGTTCATGCAAGCCGCCGAACGTTACAACCGCATGCATGCCGTCGATCGTTGGGTGATCGAAAATGTTTTGCAGTGGATGGTTGAACATAAAGAGAAGGTCGCGGATCTCGGCGGCTTTTCGATCAATCTGTCCGGTCACTCGTTCAATGACGAGGGCTTGCTGGAGTTCATCTTCGAGAGGTTCACGGCTTATGACGTGCCGCGAGAGAAGATCGTCTTCGAGGTCACCGAGACGACGGCGATCGCCAATCTCGTCGATGCTGCTGATTTTATCCGTGAGATGAAACGCATCGGCTGTCGGTTTGCTCTCGACGACTTTGGCGCTGGCATGTCCTCCTATACCTATCTCAAGAACCTGCCGGTCGACTTCGTCAAAATCGATGGCAGCTTCGTCAAGCATCTCGACGAGGACAAGCAGGACTTGGCCATGGTCAAGTCCATCCATGAGATGAGTCATATGCTCGGTAAGCAGACGATCGCCGAATATGTTGAAAACGATCTCATTCTGGCCAAGCTGGCCGAGATAGGCATCGACTTCGTCCAGGGCTATGGCATCGAGAAGCCACGATTGCTGTCGTCTTTGTGAGGGCTTGGTCGCATCAGGCTTTCTTGACGAACTCGGATTTGAGTTGCATGGCGCCGATGCCGTCGATCTTGCAGTCGATGTCGTGGTCACCCTGGACGAGGCGTATGTTCTTGACCTTGGTGCCCACCTTGACCACCAGCGACGATCCTTTGACCTTGAGATCCTTGATGACGGTCACGCTGTCGCCGTCGCTGAGCAGGTTACCGTTTGCGTCACGGACGACCTGTTCGGGTTCTTCTGCGGGCGTGGCGCTCTGCTGCGGCCATTCATGCGCACATTCGGGGCAGACATAGTTCGCTTCGTCCGCATAAGTGTATTCAGAGTTGCACTGGGGACAGGGGGGCAGTCCGCTCATACTATACCTCGTTTGTGAATAGGGGAAAGAGACTTCCCGTGTGCCAAAATTACAACAGCCCATCGTGAACCGCCGCGTAGTTTGCCTCAGCTTCAGCCGGCGGTATATACCCGATGGTTTCCTGGCGCGATGATGCGCCGGTCGCGTTGGCCTGATCCAGCACAAACCGGCCTACCAGGGGGCGAGAAGAGCTGGCCCCGGAAATTTGAACAAGCGGATAAGTGGAACGCCTGCTACTTTTGATGCCCATGCAGGGCGTAGAAATGGAGCGGGAAATGGCGAAGAGGACGAGAAGGACGCATTCGGCGGTATTCAAGGCCAAAGTGGCTATGGCGGCGCTATCGGGTGACAAGACGCTGGCGCAACGTGAAGTACGAGGATGTGTCCCTGAAAGGGTACGCCAACATGGCGGAATTGACGGTGGGCTTGGCGCAGTATTTCGCGTTCTACAACGCGGAGCGCCCGCACCAGGCACTGGGCTATCAAACGCCCAGCCACGTCTACAGCACCGGGGTTGGCGGTGGTGCGGTGATCGTCGACCGGTTTGGCGACGATGAAGAGAAGCCGCAGGAAAAGAGTCATACGGGGCAGCGCCGGGCAGCTGACAAGGTGGAGGTTGGCACAGCTTAAATTCACCGGCAAAGTGTCTTGACTGACGGGTCCACTTTAGTCGGTGATGATGGCCAGATCAAGGTCTGAATATTGTTTGGCGGTCCATTTGGCTCGTGAGCCAAAGGCCCAGACCTCATACTGGGGTACATACTTTTGCAAGATGCCTTGCACGATGTCCCAATGATCTTCACGGATGTCGATGAGCGATGCTGTTTTTGTCATCGCAGGCGGCCATTCAGTTGATCACGCAAATAACGTGCTTCATTTAAAAAGTCAGGTATGGTGGACACGACTTCGAGCGCAACCTTTTCATCGTAGGTATGACTGGTTTTCGAGCGCATGTCGCGATAGCGTTTCCAGTGGGACCATTCACCCAGCAAAAGCCCTTGTTCGTTGCCCGAGCGAATCAAGTCCTGAAATGCCATGCTGTCGTATTGCGCTGGCGTAGCGGATACAAACTCCAGGTAGCGTTTCAAGGTCTTGTGGCTGAGTTCATAGGTGAACTCAAAGCGCTGAATCAAGCCATCACGTATTAGCGTATTGGCCTGATCCATTTGATAGACAGAGATGCCTTCTTCCAGGCGAGCAATGGCTTTATCAAAATTCTGGATATTGAGTTTCTCGTTGCTCATGGTCGTGTCTCAAAAGCCAAGATGTTTCAGATTCGCGGCGTTTTTCAAGGTAGTTGTCGCTTTTCTGTGTTTCCTATGCGGCCTGTGGAACGGCCATATCCTCTCTTTCCGGATTCAGCATGACAGCACTCACCGGAGTCCAGTTGCGGGTCTCCCCTGACCAACGTTCTGGTCGTGCCGCCTTCGCAGATTCATAGACCGCGTGACGCTGCGCCAAGATACCATGGTCCTTGCCCTGATGCCGTTGGGCCGGTGTGACGAAGCGGATGCGGCTATGACGGTGCTCCTCGTTGTACCAGCGTACAAAGGCGCAGATCCATTGCCGTGCGGCTTCCAGGGTGGCAAAACCCTTGGCCGGCCACAGTAGACAATACTTCAACGCGCATCAACAAGATGGCCGTTCCACAGCCCGCATAGGAAACACAGAAAAGCGATAACCACCTTGAAAAATGCCGTCCAACTCCCAGTGCTGTTCAGGTCGCTCACACGGGGAGTTTAGAATCGGGTGATCGAAGATAAGGATTCGACATGGCGATGGCCTACACGTGAGCGCTTATGTTGTATTTTGAGTAGCTGGGCATTGTCCGTCAAATGCCGGGCATCAACGGTAAGGCTCTAGCCGATGCACCTGGACGGTGGATGGCCTGATGTACACGCCCATCCCCAGATTGCGGGGAAGAGCTGCAAAGTGTTCCCCCAGAGGCTAAAGGCAACAAAAAAGGGCTAGACCGTTTGATCTAACCCTTTGATTTGTATGGCGCGCCCGGAGAGATTCGAACTCCCGACCACCTGGTTCGTAGCCAGGTACTCTATCCAGCTGAGCTACGGGCGCTCAAGCAAGGCGCACATTATCTTGATGTCGACTCTGTGCGTCAAGATCTCTGATGATTTTTTTCTTCAAAGATCCGTGCGTTTGCTTCAGTCGACGATGCGTAGCAGTTCGTTGATGCCGACCTTGGCGCGGGTGCTGGCGTCGACCTTCTTGACGATGATGGCGGCGTAGAGGCTGTAGCGTCCGTCGGCCGAAGGTAGCGAGCCGGGCACGACGACGGCGCCTGCCGGAACGCGGCCATAGTGGATCTCGCCGGTTTCGCGGTCATAGATGCGCGTCGACTGGCCGATGTAGACGCCCATCGAGATGACGGCACCTTGTTCGACGATGACGCCTTCGACGATCTCGGAACGGGCACCGATGAAGCAGTCGTCCTCGATGATGGTGGGATTGGCTTGCAGCGGTTCAAGCACGCCGCCGATGCCGACGCCACCGGAGAGATGCACGCGCTTGCCGATCTGGGCGCAAGAACCGACGGTGGCCCAGGTGTCGACCATGCTGCCTTCATCGACGTAGGCGCCGATGTTGACATAGGAGGGCATGAGGACGGTGTTGCGGGCGATGTGGCTGCCATGGCGCGCACAGGCCGGTGGCACGACGCGAATGCCGCTCTGCTGGAAGCGGGCGCTGTCCCAGCCAGCGAACTTGCTCGCCACCTTGTCGAAGAACTGCAGATCCTGACCGGCCTGCAAGACGACATTGTCCTGTATGCGGAAAGACAGCAGGACGGCTTTTTTGAGCCACTGATGCACCTGCCACTGGCCGGCGATCTTTTCGGCGACGCGCAAGGTGCCGGCGTCGAGTTCGCTGAGCACCGCCGTGACGGCCTGACGGACTTCGTCGGGCGTCGACGTCGGGCTGAACTCACTGCGACGTTCAAAGGCTTGTTCGATGATCTGGCTGAGGCTCATGCCTGGGGCTCCTTGAGAGACTTGAGAAAATCTTGCAGACGTTGTGCGGCCTGGAGGCAGGTTTCCAACTCCGGGACCAGGGCGATGCGGACGAAGCCTGCGCCGGGGTTGTGGCCATCGACTTGGCGACCAAGAAAGCTGCCGGGCAGCACCTGGACGTGCTGTTGCCGCCAGAGTTCGCGGGCGAAGATTGTGTCATCGATGCTGGTTGCTAGCCATAGATAAAATGAGGCGTCAGGGGCCTGTATGCGCGTATGCGCTGATAACAAACGCGTGACCCCCGCAAATTTGGCGCGATAGGCGCTGCGGTTGAGGCGTACATGTTCCTCGTCGCCCCAGGCGATGAGGCTGGCGACCTGGGTGGGTAGCGACATCGCTGAACCGTGATAAGTGCGGTAAAGGAGAAATTTTTCGATCAGACGGGCATCACCAGCGACGAAGCCAGAACGCAGACCAGGCAGGTTGGAGCGCTTGGATAGCGAGTGAAAGACCATCAGTTTGTCAAAATCGTCACGGCCCATCTGTGCCGCCGCCTGCAGCAGGCCCGGGGGTGGGGCATCTTCTTGCGGATAGATCTCGCTATAGCATTCGTCGGCACAGATCATGAAGTCATGGCGGTCGGCCAGTTCGATCAGGTGCATCAGCGACTCGATCGGAGTCACGGCGCCGCTCGGATTGGCCGGGTTGCAGAGGAAGACCAGAGAGGTCTTCTTCCACAGGCTCTCAGGGACGGCATCATAGTCGGGCAGAAAAGCGTTTTCAGCTAGGCTCGGCAAAAAATACGGCGTGGCGCCGGCGAGCAGGGCAGCGCCTTCATAGATCTGATAAAAGGGATTGGGCATCAGGACCAGGGCGTCGCTGCGGGCGCCGAGCATGGCCTGAACGAAAGAGAACAGCGCCTCACGGCTGCCATTGACGGGCAGGATATGGCGGGCAGGGTCCGGCGTCTGCGACAACTGAAAGCGCCAGGTCAGCCAGTTGGCGATGCCTTCACGCAGGGCGTCGATGCCCTTGGTGACGGGATACAGCGACAGGCCGGCGAGGGCCTCGCTGAGGCCGCGCAAGACCAGGGCGGGGGCTTCATGTCGCGGCTCGCCGATGGACATCTGGATGGGTGATAGGGATGGATTGGGAAGGACGCCTTCATTGAGGGTGCGAAGCCGCTCGAAGGGGTAGGGCTGCAAGAGCGCCAGTCGTGGGTTGTGATCCATGCTCATTCCTGCTGATCCAGCTGTTGACGCAGACTTTGCGCCAAGCGTTCACAAAGCGCCGCATCGGCGATGGGGTGGAGGTTTTCGTCGGTGAGAAAGAAGACGTCTTCAGCGCGCTCTCCCAAGGTGGCGATGCGCGCATTGTGCAGATAGACCTCGTGTTCCATGAAAATGCGTCCGATACGCGCCAACAGACCCGGACGATCGAGGGTGATGATCTCGACGATGGTGTGCTGGTTGTTCAGGTCATTGCTCAAGGTCACGCTCGTCGCCACCGGGAAATGACGCAACTGGCGCGGCATGCGCCGGCTGACGATGTCGGGGAAGAGGTCGGGTTGAGCGAGGGTTTCGATCAGGCTCAGACGTATCCGTTCCAGGCGGGCGCTGTCTTTGATGTGTTCATTGTTCTCGTCGAGGACGATATAGGTATCGAGCGAGAAGCGATCGTTCGAGGTGATGATGCGTGCGTCGACGACGCTGAGGTGCAGTTGGTCGAGGAGGGCGACGGTCGCTGCAAAAAGATTGCGGCGGTCGCGGGTGTAGATGAAGATCTGGGTAGCGCCGAGGAACTGATGTTCCGTCGTCTCCTTGAGCAGGACCAGCGGTTGTTCACGGTTGCCATGTTCGATCAGAGCTTGCGTGTGCCAGGCGATATCGCTGGCATTTTCGCGCATGAAGTATTCATCGCCGAGCCCTTCCCAGATCAGCTGCACGGATGCATCAGCGATGCCGACGGCTTGCAGCTGTTGCAGTGCGTCATTGCGTTTTTCCGCGATCCACTCGGCCTTGTCGACGGGCTTGGCGAGGCCGCGGCGCAGGGCGCGCTTGGTCTGTGTATAGAGTTCTTGCAGGAGCGAGGCTTTCCAGTTGTTCCACAGGGTTGGATTGGTGGCGTTGATGTCGGCGACGGTCAGGGCGTAGAGGTAGTCGAGGTGGACGAGATCGCCGACCTGTTGCGCAAAAGCGTGGATGACGTCGGGATCATGGATGTCTTTTTTCTGTGCCGTCATCGACATGATCAGGTGATGGCGGGTCAGCCAAGCCACCAGATGGGCATCCCAGCTTCCCAGGCGGTGGTGCAGGCAAAAGTCGAGGGCATCCCTGGAACCGAGTTCGGAATGGTCGCCACCACGTCCCTTGCCGATGTCGTGAAAGAGGCCGGCGAGATAGAGCAGTTCGATCTTGGGCAGGGATTGCGCCACCTTGGCGACGACGGGAAAACGCCCCTCGACTTCGGTATAGCCGAAACGACGCATGTTCTTGATCAGCAGCAGGGTATGCGCATCGACGGTGTAGATATGGAAAAGGTCGTACTGCATCTGTCCGATGATCGCGCCGAAGGCAGGAATATAGCGGCCGAGCACGCCATAGCGTTTCATCCGACGCAGCACCGAGAACAGCTGGTGCGGTGAGCGCAGCAGTTCCATAAACAAGGTGATGCAGCGCAGATCGGCACGGAAGTTGTCATCGATCAGGTCGACGCTCTGCATGATCAGACGAATGGTGCTGGCGCGTATGTCGAGGGTCTGTTCATCGTTGGCCATGAGCACGAAGATTTCAAGCAGTGCCGGTGGATAGCGACGAAAGACCTCATCATGGATGGCTTCGATGTGTTGACCGCGTTTGAGGAAGCGGTTGTTCATGACGACGGCTTCGCCAAGACGATCCTGCTGCAAGATGCTCTCATCGAAGTACTGCAAGAGCAGTTCATTGAGCGTCGAGATCTCCATGGCAGCGCGATAATAGGACTTCATCAGCTGTTCGACGGCGCGCTGGCGCGGAGTGTCGCGGTAACCAAAAAGTTCGGCGACGCGCGTCTGATGGTCGAAAAGCAGACGGTTTTCAGCGCGATCGGTGAGCATGTGCAGGGCGTAGCGGATACGCCAGAGGAGACCCTGGCAGGTGTCGAGGTGGCGATATTCGGCTTCGGTGAGAAAGCCGTGCAGTACGAGATCGTGCAGGGTGTCGGCGCCGAAATGGCGTTTTGCGACCCAGCCGACCATCTGGATATCGCGCAATCCGCCAGGCGCATTCTTGATGTCGGGCTCGAGGTTGTACTCGGTGTTGTTATGTTTGGCGTGTCGTTCACGCTGTTCCTGCCACTTGGCTTGAAAGAAGCTGGGGCCGGGCCAGACATGTTCGGGTGAGGTGTGCTCGAGCATCGCTTGACGCAGGATGTCGGTACCGGCGATGGTGCGTGACTCCATCATGTGGGTGGCGATGGTGATGTCCGAGCGCGCCGCTTCTTCGCAGTCCTCGAGTGCCCTCACGCTCGAGCCGACGTCGAGTTTGAGGTCCCACAAAAAGCTCAGGAAGTGAGCGATGCGGTCGCTGAGTTCGTCATCCAGGCTAGGCGCCGCGTGCAGGATGAGGACGTCGATGTCGGAGTGTGGGTGCAGTTCGCCGCGGCCATAGCCGCCCACCGCCAGCAAAGCGAGCTCCATGTCTCCGGCTAGGCCAAAGGCGCTCCAGGCGTGTCGTAGCACCTGATCGATGACCCAAGCGCGCAGGGCGACCAGTTCGCGCACATCGATGCCCTCACGAAAACGCCGATGCAGCACGTCCTGCGCGTCAGCGAGGATCTGTCGGTAGTCCTGAACCGGCAGCAGGGATGTCGTGACGCTGAGGCGGCGCGGATCCAGAAGCTCGTGGTCGATGGGGTGCTCGTCATCGTCGATCATGCGGCGTTCTCCAGAAAGCTGAAGTCTTCTTCCGTGCGCGGCGTCAGCACCTCGACGCCACTTTCCGTCACCAGCAGCATATGCTCCCACTGCGCCGAGAGCTGATGGTCGCGAGTGACGACGGTCCAGTCGTCGGCGAGCAGGCGGGTGTGGTAGCTGCCGGCATTGATCATCGGTTCGATGGTGAAGATCATGCCGGGCTGCAGCTCCATGCCTGTGCCGGGGCGACCGTAATGCAGGACTTGCGGTTCTTCATGGAAGCCGAGACCGATGCCGTGGCCACAGTAGTCACGCACGACGGAGAAGCGCTGTGCTTCGGCGTGCGTCTGGATAGCGTGACCGATGTCGCCGAGATGGGCGCCGGGACGCACCTGGGCGATGCCGAGGTAGAGGCACTCCTGCGCCACCTTGCATAGGCGGCGCGCCAGGACCGAACAGTCTCCGACGAGAAACATCTTGCTGGTGTCGCCATGATAGCCGTCTTTGATGACGGTGATGTCGACGTTGATGATGTCGCCCTGTTTGAGCAGCTTTTTCTCAGTCGGAATGCCATGGCAGACGACGTGATTCACCGATGTACAGATGCTTTTGGGGAAGCCGTGGTAATTGAGCGGGGCGGGGATGACCCCCTGCACTTCGGTCATGTAGGCGTGCGCGAGGCGGTCGAGCTCGAGGGTGCTGATGCCGACGCGAATATGTGGCTCGATGAATTTCAGGACGTCGGCCGCCAATCGGCCGGCCTCACGCATGGCGGTGATGTCGGCGGCGGTCTTGATCAGACTCATGGAAGCTCCTGGGCGGGGGGGGGCGAAGCAGCCATTGAGGCCGCGCTGGCGATATGGTATAAAGCCCGGCGCTTTTCGGCAATGATAGCCAGAGCGTATTCAATCAATGACAGACGCACACATACCGGCACGCCGCTCTGGGTGCCCGCAAGGGTGGATCGGCGGGGTGTGTGGAGGCTCAACCCAGGAGAACAATGATGGCACAAGTATCCATGCGTGATCTGCTGCAAGCAGGCGCCCATTTCGGTCACCAGACGCGTTTCTGGAATCCCAAGATGAAACCATTCATCTATGGCGCACGCAACAAGATTCACATCATCAACCTCGAACACACGGTTCCGGCGCTCAATGATGCGCTGAACTTCGTCAATCGCAAAGTCGCTGCCGGCGGCAAGGTGCTCTTTGTCGGCACCAAGCGCGCCGCTGCTCCGATCATCCGCGAACAGGCAGCGCGTTGCGGCATGCCCTTCGTCGATCACCGCTGGCTGGGGGGCATGCTCACCAACTGGAAGACCATCCGCCAGTCGATCAAGCGTTTGAAGGATCTCGAACAGCAGTCACAGGACGGTACCTTCGACAAGCTGACCAAGCGTGAAGCTCTCGAGCGCAGTCGCGAGATGGAAAAACTCAATCGCAGCCTTGGCGGGATCAAGGACATGGGTGGTTTGCCCGATGCCTTGTTCGTCATCGACGTCGACCACGAAAAGATCGCGATCACCGAAGCACGCAAGCTCGGCATCCCGGTCATCGCCATCGTTGATACGAACAGCAATCCCGATGGTGTCGACTACATCATCCCGGGCAATGACGACGCCATTCGTGCGGTCAACCTGTACGTCGGCGCCATGGCTGATGCGGTCAATGAAGGCAAGGAATACGCCGCGCATCAGGCGGCTGGTCGTAGCGAAGCTACGGCTACCACCGAAGGTGAGCAGCGGGCTTGAGCCCGCTGTTTCGGCGATACAAACGATTTTGAGGAGAGATTCATGGCGGAAATCACGGCAAGTCTGGTGAAAGAGCTGCGCGAGCGCACGGGTCTTGGCATGATGGAATGCAAAAAGGCCCTGCAGGAAGCCCTGGGAGATATCGAACTGGCCATCGATAATCTGCGTAAGTCGGGTCAGGCCAAGGCGGCGAAGAAGGCAGGCAATATCGCTGCCGACGGCGCCATCATCACCGCCGTCTCTGCGGATGGCCAGCAGGCGATCATTCTGGAAGTCAATTCGCAGACCGACTTTGTCGCCCGCGATGCGAATTTCACTGCATTTGCGCAGGGCGTGGCGCGTCTTGCTCTGGAAGCCGGCATCAGTGACATCGCGGCTATTTCCGCTTTGCCTATGCAGGAAACGACGGTTGAGGGTGCGCGTGTCGCCCTGGTGCAGAAGATCGGTGAGAATATTCAGCTGCGTCGTGCCCAGTTGCTGCGCGGTGAGCGACTGATCAGCTACGTGCACGGCCTAAAGATCGGTGTCGTCGTCGCCTTGCAAGGTGGCGATGAGGATCTCGGCAAGGATCTGGCTATGCATATCGCGGCCGCCAATCCCATGGTGGTGACGGCGGCCGATGTTCCGGCCGATGTCCTCGCCAAGGAAAAAGAGATCTATGCCGCCAAGGCGCGTGAGTCGGGCAAGCCTTCGAATATCATCGAGAAGATGATCGAAGGTAGCCTGAAGAAGTTTCTCGCCGAGGTCAGCTTGGTCGAGCAGGGCTTCGTCAAGGACCCTGACACCAAAGTGGCTGATCTGCTGAAGAAGGCCGGCGCTGCGGTGACCAGCTTCGTGCGTTTCCAGGTGGGTGAAGGCATCGAGAAGAAAGAAGTCGATTTCGCCGCAGAAGTAGCGGCGGCAGCGGCGGCAGCTAAGAGCTGAGTGTGTCGCAGTATCACGAAGCCCCTCATTGAGGGGCTTTTTGTTGTAGAATGCTGCACCGATTGGGCATGAGACAAGGGGCGCCAGATGAGCCAAGAGCCAGCCGTATATCGTCGTATTCTCCTCAAACTGAGTGGAGAAGCTCTGGCGGGAGAGGCTGAATTCGGTATTGATCCCAAGGTCTTGAATCGCCTCGCCAGCGAAATTAGCCAGGTGCTCGCCGTCGGCGTCCAGGTTGGATTGGTGCTCGGTGGCGGCAATCTCTTTCGCGGTGCTGCTTTGCAGAGCGCCGGGCTGGACCGGGTCGCCGGTGATCATATGGGAATGTTGGCGACAGTGATGAATGGTCTGGCCATGCGCGATGCGCTGGAGCGGGCCAATATCCGGACCCGGGTCATGTCGGCGATTCCCATGAGTGGCATCGTCGATCATTACGATCGACGTAATGCCATACGCTTTTTGCAGGGGGGGGACGTCTGCATCTTTGTCGCCGGCACCGGCAATCCTTTCTTTACTACCGACTCAGCGGCTTGTCTGCGTGGTATCGAGATGGGGGCAGACGTCGTCTTGAAGGCGACCAAGGTCGATGGCGTCTATGACGCCGACCCGATGAAGGTCGCCGATGCGCATCGCTATGATGAGTTGAGTTTTGATCAGGTGCTCGAAGCGCAGCTGGGGGTGATGGATCTGACCGCCATCTGCCTGTGTCGCGACCATGACATGCCGCTCATCGTCTTCAATATGAACCAACCGGGCGCCTTGCTCAAGCTGATGCAAGGTGGTAAGGAAGGTACCCTGATACGTAAGCACGTTTGAGCGGCCGCATCCAAGGAGTCACCCATGATTCAAGACATCAAGAAAGACTGTGAACAACGTATGCGCAAGAGCCTGGAATCGCTCGATGCTGCTTTCGTCAAGGTGCGCACGGGGCGGGCCAGTCCGGCCATGCTCAAGGACGTGATGGTGCCTTATTACGGCAGCGATACACCGCTGACGCAGCTGGCCTCGATCAATGTCGAAGACGCGCGCACCCTGCTCGTACAACCTTTTGATCGTAGTGCGGTGGCAGCCATCGACAAGGCTTTGCGCAATGCCGATCTGGGGCTGAATCCGATCACCGCCGACGTCATTCGTGTCCCCCTGCCGGCGTTGACCGAAGAAACCCGGCGCGAGATGCAAAAAGTGGCGCGCCATGAAGCGGAAAATGCGCGTGTCGCAGTGCGCAATATCCGGCGCGATGCGATGGCCGACCTCAAGGAATTGCTCAAAGCCAAGGAGATCTCCGAGGATGAAGAGCGGCGAGGCAATGATGACGTCCAGAAGCTTACCGACAAGGCCATCGCCGAGGTCGACAAGGCGCTCGCCGCCAAAGAAGCGGAATTGATGAAAGTATGATCGTGGCGCAGAGCTCGGCACCGGATCTGGCAACGGCATGGTCGCGTCCGCGTCATGTGGCCATCATCATGGATGGCAACAACCGTTGGGCGCAGCGCCAGGGTCTGGGTGGTGGCGCCGGGCACGCCGCCGGTGAGCGCGGCGTCAAGAGCTGCGTTGAGACGGCGGTGCGCGAAGGGGTCGAAGTGTTGACCCTGTTCGCCTTCAGTTCCGAGAACTGGCGACGGCCGGCGGTGGAAGTGCAGGGCTTGATGACCCTGTTTCTGCAAGCCTTGCAGGAGCGCGTCGCTGAATTGTACGCACAGGGTGTGCGTTTGCGTTTTATCGGCGATCTCGCGGCATTTAGCGAGGATTTACGCCAGGGCATGCAGTCCGCCATGGAAAAGACAGCGTCGGGTCGTCGTCTGACGCTCAATATCGCCGTCAATTACGGTGGCCAGTGGGACATGGCGCAGGCTGCCCTGAGTCTGGCTCAAGCGGTGGCGTCTGGCGCTATCCGTCAAGCCGATCTAAGCGCCGAGCATTACGCCGCGCGTCTGAGTATGGCGGATCTGCCGGCGGTCGATCTGCTCATCCGGACTGGGGGCGAGTATCGCCTGTCCAACTTTGTGCTCTGGCAGGCGGCTTACGCCGAACTCTACTTCACCGAAACCTTATGGCCGGATTTCGATGCTGCCTGTTTCGTCGCGGCCCTTACCGAATATGGCCGACGGGAAAGACGTTTTGGCCGTACCTCCGAACAGATTGCGGAGATGCGCAACGATGCTTAAACAAAGAATTCTGACGGCGCTCGTCCTTCTTCCCATCATTCTCGTGGCCGTGTTTGCGACCGCTTCCTGGCCTTTTTGGAGCGTCACTACCGGCATCGTTCTGGTCGCCAGTTGGGAGTGGAGCGCTCTCATCGGCTGGACGCGGACGCCGGCGCGTATCGTTTACTCGTCGCTGACGGCTCTTGGCATGTTGTCGATCGCCATTTATGGCCGCCCCTCCTTGTTCCATTTTGTCTATGCCCTGGCCCTGCCGGGTTGGCTGTGGGCCCTGGTGCGGGTCTGGCGCTATCGCGGTGAAGAGGGCGTTTTCCTGTCGCTATCGGCGCCGTTTCTGGGATGGGCGGTGCTCCTTCCGGCCTGGCTGGCGCTGAATGAGTTGAAGAGTCTGGCCACCGCTTGGCTGCTTTATCTCTTCATCCTGGTCTGGGGGGCTGACACGGGGGCCTATTTTGCCGGTCGTCGCTTCGGGCGTACCAAGCTGGCACCAATGGTCAGCCCGGGCAAGAGTGTTGAGGGGGTGATCGGCGGGGTGGCCTTGACCGCGGCGGTGGCCGTCGTCATCGCCTGGCGCCATGCCTGGACGTTCGCGCATAGCCTGGAGTTTCTTCTCCTGTCCCTGTGCACGGTAGCGGCGTCGGTGCTCGGTGATCTTTTCGAAAGCATGCTCAAGCGCCAGCGTGGCGTCAAAGATTCCGGTACGATTTTCCCCGGGCACGGCGGTGCCTTGGATCGTATCGACAGCCTCACGGCGGCGGCACCGATCTTTTTGCTCGGCTGGGTGTTGCTGGGGGGCTTTTGATGCATAAGGTCTGCCTTCTCGGCGCCACCGGTTCGATCGGGCAGAGCAGTCTCGAGGTGATCGCTCTGCATCCCGAGCGCTACACCGTGCACGCTCTGAGCGCCTGGCGGCGCATGGACGTCCTGCTCGATCTCTACCGCCGCTTCTCGCCGCAGGTCCTGGTGGTGGCGGATCGGGCCCAGCGCGATGATCTGTATCGTGCTGGCGTCCGCTGCGATGTTCTGTATGGTGAAGAAGGATTGCTGAGCATCGCGGCCGATGCCGGCAGCGATATCGTCGTCGCCGCTATCGTTGGCGCCGCCGGACTCTTGCCGACGCTGGCGGCGGTGCGCGCCGGTAAACGCGTCTTGCTGGCCAACAAGGAGTCTTTGGTGATGGCCGGGGCGCTGTTCATGCAGGCAGTGCAGGAGCATGGTGCGGCACTCCTCCCGGTCGACAGCGAACACAATGCTATTTTTCAGTGTTTGGAAAAGCCCGGTGCCGGCCTCGCTGAACAGGGCATCGAACGCCTCATCCTGACCGCCTCTGGGGGGCCTTTTCGGCAATATGAGCTGGAGCGTCTGCACACCGTGACCCCGGCGGAGGCGGTGCGTCACCCGCGTTGGAGCATGGGGCCAAAGATCTCCGTCGATTCGGCGACCTTGATGAACAAGGGGCTGGAGCTGATCGAAGCCTGCTATCTCTTCGGTGCCCGCGACGATCAGGTGCAGATCGTCGTGCACCCACAGAGTATCGTGCATTCCATGGTGCAGTATCGCGACGGCTCTTTCCTGGCCCAGCTCGGTCGCCCCGATATGCGGACGCCGATCGCGCATGCCCTGGCTTGGCCGGAGCGTATCGACGCTGGCGTCGAAGCGCTCGATCTGTTGCAGATGGCGGCGCTCGAGTTTGAAGCGCCGGATGAAGAGCGTTTCCCCTGTTTGCGTCTGGCGCGTCAAGCCTTCGCCACGGGCGGTACGGCTTGCGCCATCCTCAATGCAGCCAATGAGATGGCCGTGGCGGCATTTTTACAAAATGAAACATCTTTCACGATGATCCCCGTTATCATCGCCGAGGCTCTGCAACGTCTTCCCGTGCGCGCAGTGCACTCGCTGGCGGATGTTTTGGAGGCCGATGCCCAGGCGCGTCGTCTGGTCGCTGATCATCTTCAGGCTTTGCGGGAGGGCTGAGCATGCATCTGTCTCCCTGGTGGGCCGCCATTCTCGTGCTTGCGCCCCTGATCATCCTGCACGAACTCGGCCATTTTCTTGTCGCGCGTTGGGTCGGCGTGCGCGTTCTCGCTTTCTCCATCGGCATGGGGCCGATTCTCGCGCGCTGGACCGATCGTAGCGGTGTCGAGTGGCGACTCTCGCTTTTGCCCATCGGCGGCTATGTGAAGATGCTCGATGAGCCGGAATCAGGAGAAGATCTCTCCGGAAGGTTCGCCTTCAACCGTCAGCCCACCTGGGCGCGGGCCCTGGTGGCCATGGCGGGCCCGGCGATGAATATCCTGCTCGCCTGGGTGCTCTACATCGTCCTGGCCATGCATGGCAGCTTGCAACTGGTGACGCGTATCGGCAGTGTCCTGCCGGGCACGCCAGCGCAGATGGCGGGCGTACAGGCCGGTGAACTGCTTTTGGCCATCGATGGTCAGCCGGTGCATGACTGGCAGCAAGTCAACATGCGTCTCGCCGAGCGTGTCGGCGATAGTGGGCAGATTCTGCTGACGACGCGCGCCGGCAGCCTGCAGCGTACTTATCATGTCCCTGTCCGTCACTTTCTTGCCCATGGTCAGGATGCTTTGCGTGCTTTGGGCCTCACGCCACCGCAACCGCCGATCTTGCCGATCATCGACCAACTGACGCCGGGTGGAGCGGCGGCGCGCGCTGGCCTGTTGCCTGGAGATCGCCTGCTCGGTGTCGATGGTCAGAACCTGTTCACCTGGCCGCAGTGGGTGGATCGCATACAATCTTCGCCCGGACAGGCCATGCAGGTCCGCTATGAGCGGCACGGCAAGATCGCAGTCCTGCGTTTGACGCCGGACAGCGTCGTCGATGAGTGGGGCGAGCACATCGGTCGTGTCGGCGCCATGCCGCGTATCGATGCCAGCATGGTCTGGCCGCCGCAGAACCTGCTCGTGCATGTGCAGGATGACCTGCCGGAGGCGATGGCGCGTGCCGATGGTGAGGTGAGTGATGTCGTCACTGTCACCGTGCGGACGCTTTTCAAATTGCTGAGCGGCAGCATGAGTCTCGATCGGCTTTCCGGTCCGATCGGCATCGCCCATATCGCTGCGGCGTCGGCCTCTTATGGTTGGATGGCGCTGTTGTCTCTTGCCGCCTTGCTCAGTGTCAATCTGGGCGTGTTGAATCTTTTACCCATCCCGGTTCTCGACGGCGGCCATCTCGTTTATGTCCTCCTGGAGTCCTGGCGTGGTCGTCCATTGTCGGCGCGGGTACAGAGTTGGGGAGTGGCGGCCGGGGCTGCCGTCATGGTGGCGATCATGTTGCTGGTGATCGTCAATGATCTGAGACGATTTTATTGAGCGCTGGCTGTCGCTGAGGATGTTGCGTTTTGAAAAGCTATTTGGGATATCTCCGTGTTGGAGTGGCTTTGGTGGTCACCCTCAGTGGCGCCCCGGTCTGGGCTGAGGCATCGGGCAGTGACTTTACGGTCAAGGATATTCGTCTCGACGGTTTGGTGCGTGTGCCGGCCAGCACGGTCTATGGCTTGCTGCCGATCAGCGCCGGTGATCACATCGATAGTGAGCGTCTCGCCGATTCTCTCAAGAAGCTGTTCGCAACCGGGGACTTCGAAGATGTTCAGGCTTTGCGCGACGGTGATGTGCTGATCTACAAGTTTACCGAACGGGCATCGATCACGTCGATCGACATCAAGGGCAACAAGGCCATCGACAAAGACTCCTTGCTCAAGGGACTGAAAGCGGCTGGCGTGACGACAGGGGCTGTGTTGCATCGCGCCACCCTCGATCAGGTGCGTCAGGAACTGCTCGACCAGTACATCGCACAGGGTCGCTACGCCACCGAGATCGACATCAAAACCGAAGCGCGCACACGCAATCGCGTCGCCATCAAGATCGTCATCCGCGAAGGCGATGAAGCCAGTATTCGCGGCATTCACTTTGTCGGCAACCATGCTTTTGCAGCGAGTGAATTGCGCGATCAATTGCAGCTCAAGGTGCGGCACTTTCTGTCTTTCGTCAAAGGCGATGACAAGTATTCGCAGGAAAAGCTGCGCGGCGACCTCGAGCGTTTGCGCTCCTACTATCTCGACCGCGGCTATGCCGCCTTCCATGTCAATTCGACTCAGGTCACCTTGAGTCCGGACCATCGTGAAGTCTATATCGACATCAATGTCGAGGAAGGCGCCATCTACAAGGTTGGTACGGTCAAACTGGTCGGAGAGCTGCCGGTGGCCGAGGATCAGCTGCATCAACTAATTCTGGTCAAGACGGGGCAGACCTTCTCGCAGCATATGCTGACCGCCAGCACAGAACTGATCGGCAAGCGCATCGGCGATGAGGGTTACATCTTTGCCGATGTCAACGGCGACCCGAAGCTTGATGACAAGAACCATATCGCCAACATCACCATTTTTGTCAATCCGCAAGGCCGTGCCTATGTGCGCCGTATCGATATGAAGGGCAATCACAAGACCGATGACGAGGTGATCCGGCGCGAGATGCGTCAGTTTGAGTCCTCGGTCGCTTCGAGCGATCGTATCGACATCTCCAAGCAGAGACTGGAGCGACTGGGTTATTTCAAGACGGTCAAGATCGACAAGCAGCGCGTTCCGGGCAGTACCGACCTCGTCGATCTGTCGACGAAAGTCGAGGAACAGCCCTCCGGTTCAGTGGGGGCCAGCGTCGGTTATTCGCAGGCTGTCGGCCTGACCTTGAGCGCCACCATCAGTCAGAACAATTTTTTCGGCACGGGTGACAACATCTCTTTGGGTATGACGCGCAACCAGATCTCGCAATCGGCGAACTTTTCTTTCACCAATCCCTATTTCACTGACGATGGCGTCAGCCGCGGGTATAACATCTATAGCAACAAGACCTTCTTCTCCTCGTATAGTGTGACGGCTTATTTCACCGACTCCGTCGGTGGCAATGTCAGTTTTGGTTATCCGATCAACGAAATCGAGAATCTGAGTTTTTCTTTCGGCGTCGATGACACCCAGATCATCGAGGGCAACATGCCGGCGCAGTTGGTGGCCGACTACGTCAACAGCAATGGGTCGGGGGCGGTGACCCAGGTGAATACCTTGGCGTGGAATCGCAGCACGCTCAACCGCGGCATGTTCCCGGATCGAGGCACGTCACAGAGCGTCAGCCTTGAGATCACTTCACCGATGACCCAGGTCAACTACTACAAGCTGACGTATGACGGTCAGCTCTTTGTGCCCATCCACGGCCCCTGGGCTCTGCACTTTCATACCTTGCTCGGTTACGGCAACGGTCTGTTCGGCACCTCGGGCCTGCCGTTTTACAAGAACTTCTTTACCGGCGGCATCGGTTCGGTACGCGGCTTCCTCGATTACACGGCGGCGCCGCGCGCGCCGCAGTTCCAAGCTTATATCGATCCGATGACCGGGGCGGTGATACGTGACGGCATGCCCGCCGTCATCGGCGGTAATGCCGTGGTCAACGGCACCATGGAGCTGATTTTGCCGATGCCGTTCATCAAGGATGCCTCGAGCATGCGTGCTACGCTCTTTGTTGACGCAGGCCAAGCTTTTGATACGACCAGTTCACCGTATATCGTCGATAATCCCGGATTAAGTGGTATGCGCTACTCGGTCGGGTTAGGATTCTCCTGGCTGACCCCGATAGGGCCGTTGACCTTTAGTCTGGCTCATCCTTACCATCTGCAACCGGATGATCAGCGTCAGGTCTTCCAGTTTACGATCGGACAAGGCTTTTAAAACCCGTCGTGCGCATGATGCGGCGACGCCAATGGAGGTGGGACGTGAAGAAGTTGATCCAAGGTGCGGTACTATCCATGGCCTTGCTGGCCCCGGTGGCACAGGCGGCTCCGGCAGCGTTGAAGATGGCTGTGTTTGATCCGCAGGCGGCTCTGTGGAACTCGGATGCGGCGCAGAAGGCTTTGGTGCAGTTCAAAGGCGACATCAAGGTGCAGACCGATCGTATGGACGTTCTGCGCAAGCAGCTCGACCAGTTGTCGGAAAACCTCAAGGCCAATGGCTCGGTGATGTCCAAGGATCAGCGTGACAAGATCCAGGCCAAGGGCGATCAGATGTACAAGGAATACCAGAATCTGGCCGCAGCCGTGCAGGAAAAGAACCAGAAGATGCAGCAGACGGTCATCGCCAGCATGAAGCCCAAGCTGGATGCCGCTGTGCAGGCTTTGATCAAGTCCGGTGGCTATGATCTCATCGTCGACTCGCACGCTGCGCTCTATGCTTCGCCTGATCTTGACATCACCAAGCAGGTGATCGCGAAGATCAATCAGGGTGCTACGGGTCAATAAGTTGATGTCGACGTCGGACTGGCGCCTGGGGGCGCTCGCTGAGTCGCTCGGGGTCGAGCTGCGTGGTGATCCCGAGAGGCGCATCACCGGACTGCAGACCCTGCGCGATGCCGGCCCTGAGTCGCTCAGCTTTCTGGCCAACACGCGCTATACGGAGGCACTGCGCCGGTCCTGTGCCGGAGCGGTTCTCCTGCGTCCGTCCGATTTGCCCTTGTGGTCGGGGGATGCGCTGTTGACCGAGGATCCTTATGCGGTTTATGCGCGCGCCAGCCATCTCTTCGATCGTCAGCCGGTGCGTCCGCCGGGATGCCACGCCAGTGCCGTCATTGCCGCCGATGCCTTGATCGGTACTGGTGTGCATATCGGTCCGCTGGTGGTGATCGGGGCGGGAGCGGTCATCGCCGATGCTTGCATCATCGAGGCCGGCTGCGTCATCGGCGAAAATTGTCGTCTCGGACCGGCGGTGCATCTCGCGCCGCGCGTCGTTCTTTATCCTGAAGTCCACCTCGGTGCGCGGGTGCGTATCCAAAGTGGCAGCGTTCTTGGCGGAGATGGTTTTGGCTTCGCCCATGAGGGGGGGCGCTGGCAGCGTATCGCTCAGCTCGGTCGGGTCGTGGTCGGTGACGACGTCGACATCGGTGCCAACACCTGTATCGATCGCGGCGCTCTCGGTGATACCGTGCTCGAGGAGGGCGTGATCATCGACAATCAGGTGCAGATCGCGCATAACGTGCATATCGGCGCGCATACCGCCATCGCTGCTTGTGTCGGTATTTCCGGCAGCACGCGTATTGGCCGGCACTGTGTGCTCGCCGGTGGCGTCGGTCTCGTCGGGCATATTGAGATCTGTGATGCCGTCCATATCACCGGCATGACCATGATCACCAAGTCCATTCACACGCCGGGCAGTTATTCGTCAGGAACGGCCTTTGAATCTTCCCGACAGTGGAAGAAGACCGCCGTACGTCTGCGCCAGTTGGAGAGCATGGCCGAGCGCTTGCGCCGACTCGAGGCGCAGGTCAGCGAATTGCAGACCCCCGCGCGCAAATAGGGTATTCTTTCCGTTTTGATCTGGATTGTATGAGTATGCTGGACATCAAGGCGATACGCGCCTATCTACCACAGCGCTATCCGTTTCTGTTGCTCGACCGGGTGACCTCGATCGAGCCTGGCGTGCGCGCTGTCGGTTATAAGAACCTGACCGCCAATGAAGAGTTCTTCAATGGCCACTTCCCCGATCACCCGATCATGCCCGGTGTCCTCATCGTCGAGGCGATGGCGCAATTGGCGGGTGTGCTCGGTT
Organism: Pseudomonadota bacterium; assembly: GCA_021851865.1. Lineage (GTDB taxonomy): Bacteria > Pseudomonadota > Gammaproteobacteria > Pseudomonadales > Moraxellaceae > JAJZHK01. The sequence goes on from JAJZBU010000001.1 coordinate 98,299, forward strand.
TTGTCAGTACCGGTCGTCGGCCGGAAGATGGCGTCATCCATCTCTTTGTCGGCACCGACGATCTGCGCTTCAAACGTCAGGTCGTTCCCGGGGACCAACTCATCCTCGAAGCCGAGATCGGGACCTGCAAGCGTAATCTCTATAAGTTCAATTGCCGTGCTTCGGTCGATGGAGACCTCGTCGCCAAGGCGCAAATCCTGATTGCTGAGCAACATCTATGAGCGTAGGACAGCATCACCCGAGCGCGCTCATCGATCCGCGCGCGCGTCTTGATGAGGGCGTGACCGTCGGCCCCTACAGCATCATCGGTCCGGACGTCGAGATCGGCGCCGGCACCGTCATCGGTCCGCATGTTGTCATCTCCGGACCGACGACCATCGGTCAACGCAACCGGTTTTTTCAGTTCTGCTCGATCGGTGAAGAGTGCCAGGATAAAAAGTATCGGGGTGAGCCGACACGCCTGACGATCGCCGACGACAACATCTTTCGTGAAGCTTGTTCGGTGCACCGTGGCACGGTTCAGGACGCTGGTGAGACCAAGATAGGCAGCCGCAATCTGTTCATGGTCAATACCCATATCGCGCATGACTGCCGTATCGGTGACGACAACATCACCGCCAACAATGTCGGCCTGGCGGGCCATGTACACATCGGTGATGGGGCTATCTTGGGCGGTATGGTGGGAGTTCACCAGTTCGTCAGGGTTGGCTCCTACGCCATGGCGGCGGGGGGGGCCATCCTGTTCAAGGATGTTCCGGCCTTCGTCATGGTCAGCGGTCACCCGGCGGTGGCGCGCGGCATGAATTTCGAGGGTATGCGGCGGCGTGGCTATGACAACGCCACCATTCAGGCGCTGCGCCAAGCTTATCGTATCGTCTATCGCCAGGGGGTGACGCTGGAGCAGGCGATGCAGGAACTGCAAGTTCTGGCGGCGCAATATCCGCAGGTTGGCTGGTTCATGGAGTCCCTGCAGGTTTCGCAGCGCGGCATCGCGAGATAGCCATGGCGCGACCTCTGCTGTTCGGTATCGTCGCCGGGGAGGCCTCGGGAGATTTGCTGGCAGCAGCCCTCATACCGGCTTTGCGGGATCTTTATCCGGGAGCGCAATTCGTCGGCATCGCGGGTCCGCAGATGCTCGCTCTTGGTGTTGAGACCTTGGCGCCGATGGAGCGTCTGGCGGTGATGGGCCTGGTCGAGGTCGTCGGGCGTCTCGGTGAATTGCTGCGCCTGCGCGCGCGCCTGATGCAAGAACTGACGGCCCGCCGTATCGACGCCTTCATCGGCATCGATGCCCCTGACTTCAATCTCGCTCTCGAACGGCACTTCAAAGAACGCGGCATCCCGACGTTTCATTACGTCAGTCCCTCGGTCTGGGCCTGGCGCCCGGGGCGGGTCAAGACGGTCCGTCGTGCCTGTGATCGCGTGCTCTGTCTCTTGCCTTTCGAACCGGCCTTTTATGCGCGTCATGGCGTTGACGCCGTCTTCGTCGGACATCCGCTGGCCGATACGCTGCCTCTGCACAGTGCCCGACTACCCGCGCGCGAGCACCTCCATCTCGACCCGGATCGCCCGGTTCTGGCCTTGTTGCCAGGCAGTCGGCGCGGTGAGGTGGCACGTATTGGTCCGGTGCTACACGCCGCTCTCCTCGAGTTCTGGCAGCGCCATCCGCATTGGCAGGTGGCCATCGCGGCGATCAATGAAGAACGCCGGGTGCAGATCGAGGCCATCTTTGCCGACGTCCGTGATCGTGTTCATGTCTATGACGCCAGTCTCGGGGCTGGCGTCGGCCGTTATGTCATGCAGGCCGCCGATCAAGTCTGGCTGGCCTCGGGCACGGCCAGCCTTGAGGCCATGCTCATCGGTCGCCCGATGCTGGTTCTGTACCGGTTTCACTGGTTGACGTATTGGATGGCACGCCTCCTGGTCAAGATCAGCATCTACAGTCTACCCAATCTGCTCGCCGGTACGACCTTGGTGCCGGAGCTGATTCAGGGCGAAGCCCGACCCGAGAAAGTGCTCGAGATGAGTGAACGGATCTCGGCTCAGGGTGATGAATTGGCGAGTCGCTTCCAGGTGCTGCACCGGCAATTGCGCTGTGATGCCAGTCGGCGCGCGGCTGAGGCGATCCGCGAGGTGATCGATGCCCGTCGCTGAACCGCTGATCGCGGCTGGAGTCGATGAAGTCGGACGCGGCCCTTTGCTCGGGGCGGTGGTCTGTGCCGCGGTCATCCTGCATCCGCAGCGTCCCATCCCAGGACTGGCCGATTCCAAAAAACTCAGTCCGGCGCGCCGTCAGGCGCTCGCTGAACGCATTCGTGGTGAAGCTTGGGCTTATGCCCTGGGGCGAGCCGAGGCCGAAGAGATCGATCGCCTCAATATCTTGCAGGCGACCCTGCTCGCCATGCAGCGAGCGGTCGAGGCCCTGCCGCTGCGTCCTGACAAAGTCTGGGTCGATGGCTTGCATTGCCCGCGCCTGAGTATGCCGGTCGAGGCTGTCGTCGGTGGTGACGCCAGCATGGCGGTGATCAGTGCCGCTTCGATTCTGGCGAAAGTGACGCGCGATGCGGAGATGCTTGAGCTCGATCAGCGATTTCCTGGCTATGGCATCGCCCGTCACAAGGGCTATCCCACACCCGAGCATCTCGCCGCCTTGCGCAGGCTCGGCCCGACCAGCGAACATCGGCGATCCTTTGCACCCGTCGCGCGCTGTGGCGTGGAGGGCTGGTCATGACCCCGCGTTTCGTGCATCTTCGTCTGCATAGCGAGTTTGCTCTGCAGGACAGCATCATCCGCATCGATGATCTGCTCGCCACTTGTCAGAGTCAGGGGCTGGCGGCCGTCGCTTTGACCGACCCTGGCAACTTCTATGCCTTGGTGCGCTTCTATCGTGGCGCCCGCAGTCAGGGTATCAAGCCTGTTTTTGGCGCCGATCTCGAACTGGAGCAAGGCGAAGGCCAATTCAGCCTGCTGGTGCTCGACGAAGAGGGTTATCACCAGCTCATCGTCTTGCTGTCGCGCGCCCACACCGAGCCTTGCGAAGGGGCCGCCGTTGTGATGCGACGTGCCTGGGTGGAAGGCGCTGCCGGGCATCTTCTGCTTCTGCTCAGCCGTTACAGCGACGTCGGCAGAGCCCTCGAACGTGGTGATGTCGATCGCGCACGGCAATTGCTTGAGCGCTGGCGCGAGGTCTTCGGCGCTGACAAGGTCTATCTCGAACTGCAGCGCACGGGCAGGCCAGGAGATGAGGACTTCGTGCATCAGGCGGTATCCTTGGCCGCCGCCACCGCGACGCCGGTGGTGGCCAGCAATGATGTGCGGTTTTTGCGGCGGGAAGACTTCGAGGTGCATGAGACGCGCGTCTGCATCGCTGAAAAGACCACTCTCGGTGACACACGTCGGTCGCGGCGCTACAGCGCCGAGCAGTATCTCAAGAGCGAGCAGGAGATGCTCGATCTGTTCGCCGACATTCCTGAAGCGCTCGCTAACAGCGTGCAGATCGCGCTGCGCTGCAATCTCGAACTGACCTTGGGCAAGAGTTTTCTGCCGAATTTTCCAGTGCCGGCGGGGATGACGATCGATGACTATCTCAGCGTCGAAGCCCATCAGCGTCTCGAAAAAATGCTGCCGCGTCTCGTCCCTGAAGGGCAGGCGCAAAGAGAAGCGGCGTGTGCAGTGTACCGTGAGCGTCTGCAAGCGGAGCTCTCGATCATCAATAGCATGGGCTTTGCCGGCTATTTTCTCATCGTCATGGATTTCATCCGCTGGGCCAAGGAACATGGCGTGCCAGTAGGGCCGGGACGTGGTTCCGGGGCGGGATCGCTGGTCGCTTACGCTTTGGCCATCACCGATCTCGACCCCTTGCGCTACGATCTGCTATTCGAGCGTTTCCTCAATCCGGAACGTGTCTCCATGCCAGACTTCGACATCGATTTCTGCATGGAAGGTCGTGACCGCGTCATCGACTATGTGGCGCATGCTTACGGCCGTGAGGCGGTGTCCCAGATCACCACGTTCAGCACCATGGCTGCCAAAGCGGTGGTGCGCGACGTCGCGCGTGTCCTCGGCAAGTCCTATGGACTGGCGGATCGTATGTCCAAGCTCATTCCGGCCAAGCCTCCTGGTATCACCTTGGCCGAGGCCCGCGCCGCTGAGCCGCAACTGGAGGCTTTGCTCAGTGATGCGAGCGAGCGTGATCATGAGGATGCACTGGAGATCTGGGAACGAGCGGTGCAGCTCGAAGGCATCACCCGTGGCGTCGGCAAACACGCCGGCGGCGTCCTCATCGCGCCGGGTCGCCTGACCGATTTTACGCCGATCTTCTGCGACGAAGAGGGTAAGTGGGTCAGCCAGTATGACAAGGACGACGTCGAGAAGGTCGGCTTGGTCAAGTTCGACTTTCTCGGCCTGCGGACGCTCACCATTATCGACTGGGCGATGCAGCACATCGCCGCGCGCCGCCGGCGCGAGGACTTGCCCGAGCTCGATTTGACGACTCTGGCTCTGGATGATGCGGCGACCTATCGCATGATCCAGGAGGGGCGCACGACGGCGGTGTTTCAGCTCGAATCACCGGGTATGAAAAATCTGCAGAAAAAACTCAAACCTTCGAATTTTGAAGATCTCATCGCGCTCGTTGCCCTCTTCCGTCCCGGCCCGCTCGATTCCGGCATGGTCGATGACTTCATCAATCGCAAACACGGCCTCGCCGCCGTCGCCTATCCCGACGTCCAATACCAGCACGCTTGCCTGAAACCCGTCCTCGAGCCGACGTATGGTGTCATCGTCTATCAGGAACAGGTGATGCAGATCGCCCAGGTCATGGCGGGTTTCTCGCTCGGCGCGGCCGATCTTCTGCGCCGTGCCATGGGCAAGAAAAAAGCAGAGGAGATGGCCGAACAGCGCGAGATTTTTGTTCAGGGCGCGACGGCTCAGGGCATCGAGACCACCTTGTCGGGTCATATCTTCGATCTGATGGAGAAGTTTGCCGGGTACGGATTCAACAAATCGCATTCGGCAGCCTATGCGCTGCTCTCTTATCAGACGGCTTGGCTGAAGCAACATTACCCTGCTGAATTCATGGCGGCAGTCTTGTCGGCGGAAATGCACAATATCGACAACGTCGTCTTTCTTGTCGCCGAGTGCCGGAGCATGGGTCTTGCTATCGCCGCTCCGCACGTCAATCGTTCCGCATATCGGTTCTTGCCGCAGCCAGGCCAGGGCATTCTCTACGGGCTGGGAGCGATCAAGGGCCTCGGCCAGGGGGCGGTCGATGCTTTGCTCGAGGCGCGTCAGCACGGGTCGTTCAAGGATCTCTTCGATCTTTGCGCGCGTATCGACGTCGGCAAGATCAATAAACGCTCTCTGGAAGTCTTGATCCTTGCCGGTGCCATGGATGGGCTCGGCGGTGATCGTGCCACCATGCTGGCCGGTCTCGATCTGGCTTTGCAGGTGGCGGCGCAGCAGCATCGCAATCGCGACGTCGGCATCGTCGACATGTTCGGAACGGTTGAACCCGACGAGCATTGGCAGTTGCCGCAAGTGCCGGCCTGGGAGCAGGGATATCTCCTGACCCAGGAAAAGGCGACGTTGGGCCTGTATCTGTCCGGCCACCCCCTGCAGATCTGGCGCCAGGAACTGCAAGCCATGCACTGCCATCCCTTGCAGGGACTGGAGCCGACACGGCAGAACGTATCGGTACGCATCGCCGGCTTGTTGCAGGACAAACGCCTCGACAAACGCGGACGCGCCATCCTCACGCTGGAAGACGAGCATGATCGCCTGGAAGTGGTGGTGGAGAGCGAACTGCTGCTCAGTTGCGGCGATCTCCTGCAGCCAGATCAGCTGCTCATCGTCGAAGGTGATGTGCGCTACGACAAATTCCGCGAAGCTCCGGCCGTGCGCGCCTGGACGGTCTATGACTTGGTGGGGGGGCGCCTGCGGCATGGGCGGCGCCTGCAATTCACGGTGCCATCGACACTGCCGCCGCAGAAGGTGCAGGAATTGGCGCAACAGCTCGCCGCTTGGCGGCAGAAGGGTACAGCGAACAATTGCCGAGTGACGGTACAATTGACCGCCGCCGGATATTCGACGGGCATGATCTGGGCGAATGACTGGTGTTTGCCAGCACATGCGGAAGTCATCGCCCTCCTGGAACAATGGTCGGGATCTCAAGTGACGGTCTACTATGGATAATCGAGCCTTGCACCCGCGTCAGCGACGCATTTCTGTCGTTATTCCGGCTTATCATGAAGCCGCCAACCTCGCCCGCCTGGTGCCGGCGCTATGTCGGGTTTTGGCCGATCTGGTCGATCACTATGAGGTGGTGGTGGTCAATGACGGCAGCCGTGATGAAACGGATACCGTCATGGCGACGCTCGCTGCCGCCTATCCGGTGCATTACCTGTCCTTGTCGCGCAATTTCGGCAAAGAAGCGGCTTTGACCGCAGGCCTTGACGTCGCGCGTGGCGAGGCGGTCATCCTCATGGACGCTGATTTTCAGCACCCACTATCCATTCTGCCGGTCTTTTTCAAGCACTGGCTGGAAGGCTACGACATGGTCTACGCCGTGCGCGCCTCACGTGCGGAGGAGTCCTGGCTCAAGCGCGAGGGAACGCGCTGGTTCTATCGCTTGATGTCTTCCGGCGCCGAGGTCGAAATCACGCCCGATGCCGGTGACTTTCGTCTGCTCGATCAGCGGGTGGTGCAGTCCTTGCGTCGTCTGTCCGAACGCAACCGCTTCATGAAGGGGATGTATGCTTGGGTCGGTTATCGCAGCCTGGCCATTCCTTATATCCCTGATGAACGCGAGGCGGGGGACAGTTCCTTTGGTTTCAGTCAGCTCTTGCGTCTGGCTTTCACCGGTCTGACCGCCTTCACCGACCTGCCTTTGCGCATATGGAGTGGCCTCGGGGTGATCGTTTCCCTGCTGGCGCTCGCTTATGGCGCCTGGATCGTGTTATCGACTTTGCTCTACGGTAAGGACGTGCCCGGTTACGCCACGATCACCACCAGCATCATGTTTTTTTCGGGGGTGCAACTGCTATCGATCGGGGTGCTGGGGGAGTATCTCGCTCGCGTCTACACCGAGGTCAAGCAAAGACCCACTTATTTGATCGGACACGCCACCGACCACAGTCCGCTGGATCCGCCGCTGTGAAGCGTCAGCTCCTGCCCTTTCTTCTCGTCGGTGGTGCGGCTGCCGCGACCCACTATCTGAGCGTGGTGGCGCTCGTGCAAGATCTCGCCATGCCGCCCTTGCACGCCAATGTGCTCGGATTCCTGTGTGCCTTCGGTGTCAGTTATGGTGGCCATCGGCGTTGGACTTTCGCTGCGCATGATCTGGCGCATCGCCAGACCCTGCCGCGTTTCTTCATCATCGCCGTCACTTCCTTTCTCCTCAATCAGGCGCTCTTTGCTTTTATGCTGCAGCATTTCTCCGCCTTGCCCTATACCGTGTCGCTGGCCTTGGTGTTGATCCTGGTGGCGGCGTTGACCTTCACCAGTGCCAGATTGTGGGCTTTTGCGCGCCGGGGGCAGGAATGAGCGAGAAACGATCCATTTGGCTGGTCGCCGACGACTATGCGCAAGATCCGGCCATCGATGCCGGTATTCTCGCGCTGGCCGGTGCGGGTCGCCTCTCGGCGACCAGTGTTCTGTCACAATCGCCGCATTGGCCGGCCGCTGCTGCGGCTCTGCTCGCACTGCCCGAGTTGGCGGTGGGTTTGCACTTCAATCTGACGCACGCCTGGCAAGGGACGGCGATGCGCCTGCCGCGGCTGATCCTCGCCGCCAACTGCGGCGGTCTGCCTGAGCCCCGGCTGCGTCAGCTCGGGTGTGAGCAGTTCGACCGCTTTGAAGACGCCCTCGGGCGCGCGCCGGATTACATCGACGGTCATCAACATGTCCATCAACTGCCACAGATTCGTGGCATGCTCTTGGAGGAAATGACGCGTCGCTACGGTCGCTCACTGCCCTGGCGATCGACCTTGCCACGGCACTGGCGTGGCTGGAAGGCGGCATTGATCGGCTACCTCGGTGCGCGTGGCATTCCGGTGCAGATGCGGATGAACAGCGATTTTGCTGGCGTCTATGGGTTTCAGGGCGAGAGGTTCGCGGCGCTGATGCAGCGATGGTTGCAGGACATCCAGACCGGCGGCATGGTCATGTGTCATCCGGGGGGGGCGGTGGCGGGTGACCCGCTCGTCGCCTCGCGCCCCTTGGAGTGGGCGTATCTGGCCGCGCCAGATTTTAGCAATGATCTCGATCGTGCCGGTGTGCGACTGTTGTGCCGCCGGGACATGCTGTCCATACGATAGGCTTCAGGAGAATAGCCACGATGAGTAATCCAAACTTTCTTGATTTTGAACAGCCCATCGTCGAACTTGAGGCGCGTATCGAAGGATTGCGCGCCGTCGGTGAAGGGAGTGGTCTCAATATTCAAGAAGAGGTCAGGCGCCTGGAAGAAAAGGTGTTGAGCCTGACGGGCGACATTTTTGGCAAGCTCAGTCCCTGGCAGGTTTCGCAGCTGTCGCGGCATCAGCAGCGCCCCTATACCATGGACTATATCGAGCGCATCTTCACCGATTTCGATGAATACCATGGCGATCGCCTCTACGGCGATGATCCGGCCATCATCGGTGGCACGGCGCGCCTGATGGGAGAGACGGTGATGGTCATCGGGCATCAAAAGGGCAGGGACATCAAGGAGAAAGTCTGGCGCAATTTTGGCATGCCCAAGCCTGAGGGCTATCGCAAGGCCTTGCGCCTGTTTGAGATGGCTGAGCGTTTCCGCATTCCGGTGCTCACCTTCATCGACACCCCCGGGGCTTATCCCGGTATCGATGCCGAAGAGCGCGGCCAGTCGGAAGCCATCGCCCGCAATCTGGCGGTGATGTCGCGTCTGCGTACGCCGATCATCGCCACGGTGATCGGCGAGGGGGGGTCGGGTGGAGCGCTGGCCATCGGCGTCGGCGACGTCTTGCAGATGTTGCAGTACAGCACCTATGCGGTGATTTCCCCGGAGGGTTGTGCTTCGATCTTGTGGAAGACCGCCGAGAAGGCGCCGGAGGCCGCTGCCGCCATGGGCTTGACGGCAGCGCGCCTGAAGGAGTTGGGTTTTGTCGATGATTTGCTGGAAGAACCTCTCGGTGGCGCGCATCGCCAGGTCGACGCCATGTGTGACATCGTGCGTAAGAGTTTGATCCGGCATTTGAAGAAATTGCGCGCCATGGATGTCGATCAGCTGCTCAGCCGTCGCTACAAGCGTTTGATGAGCTATGGCGTCCTCTGATGAGCATTTGGATGTACGCTTGGATGGGTATTTGAATTGGTACTTGGCTCTTTTTTTGCATATATGATGTGTTCGAGTTGCTGAGGATCACATCATGACCGTGACGATAGCGCCTGTTGCCGCGCCGGCAGTTCTGCCAGCATCCAGCCACGAAACGAACGCCGGTGGTAGCGGTGACCCGGCAGCGTCCGCTGCGGCTAAGACGACCTACGCGCAAGTGGCGGAGCGACTAGCGGCCGATGTGTGGGCCTTGTCACAAGGCAAGACAGGCAGCGGCGATCAGGCGCCGAAGTCGCCGCAGCAAGAGGCAGCGACCTCGGCGGCGACAGGGAAGTCGCCGGCGTGGCAACAGCGACTACCGATAGGCAAGGATCTGCCGTCGACCGGGCACACCTCTGCCGCTATTTCGGGAACGCTGAGGCAACCCGTGCCGCCGATCGTCGCTGCGGCGACGCAGGTACCGGTGGCGACGCCGACGCCGACTTCGACACCGGTACGACTGGCGGCGAAACCGCGTCATGAGGCGCATCAGGGGGCCAAAAAAATGACACATACGGCGCCACTGGTGTCGCCGTCAGCGACATGGAGTGCGCCTTTGCCCGTTCCCGTGTCGGGGAGTCCGGTGTTGTCGGCGACCTCTGCTGCTCCCGCCAACCACTCTGACGCGACGGCATCGACAGGGGGGGGCGCCGTCACTTCCGGTGCGCCGCATCCTGCTTCTCCCGATCCGGCGCATGCCGTTCTCTTGGCCACCGCCGCCGCCGTCGCGACGAAAAACACAGATGCGCTGCCGGGTAAGGTGACGGCGGCGGGTCCGAGTGCCGTCGCCGCACCGGCAGCGACACCAGCGTGGTCGCCAATGTTGCCCGGAGCCGCGCTGCCACATGCGGCGGCGGCAGCAGCGTCGGGGACGGTCCAGGCACAGATCGCCGTGCCTGCCGACAGCGCGCATTTTCCGCAGGCTTTGGCGCAGCATCTGGTGGTTCTGGCCGGGCAACAGGTGCAGACGGCGAGGCTGCATCTCAGTCCCCCGGACATGGGGCCGATCGCGGTTGAGATACGTCTGCATGACGCAGGTCGCGTCGATGTCGCTTTGCAGGTCAGCCATCCGCTGACGCATGAGGTGTTGCGCCAGTCGGCGGATACCTTGCAGGGCGTCTTTCAGAATCAAGGCTTGCAGTTGAACTTGCAGTTGAGCGGTGGGCAAGGACAGGGGCAACAGGCGCCGACACGTGAAGAATGGCTGCAGTTGACGCAAAATGGCGGTACGACGCCGGTTGATGCGACCATGGCGCAGCCTCTGGTGGCGCAGATTCAGGCTTTGCATCGTGATACTCTGCTGGATACTTATGCTTGATTCGATCGATCGGTCGACCGGTCGATCGATTGGGCGATTTATCCGTCCTGAGCTACTCTTGTGCCGTGGCATGCCTCTTGCTCATCACAGCAGAGAGCGGTGGCCGATGGAGTATCGACGAGAAGGGGGATCGTGATGGCGGCAAACAAGGAAAAACCTGCGGCCGAGAAGGACAAAGACAAAGACAGTGCGGAAGCAGCGCCGTCGACGGGCGGCGGTCGATTGAAGTTCATCGTCATTGTCGTGGTGGTGGTGCTCGCCTCCATGGGCCTAGCCGGTGGTGGCGTGTTTTGGTATATGCAGCACCCACATACGGCCAAAGCTGCACCAAAATTGCCGGAAAAGGCCCTGTATTACGCCATGGATCCACCGTTCACCGTGACGATGACCGATCCGCAAAGTGGTAATCTGCGTTATATGCAGGCCGCCGTGACGGTGATGACGCGGCATGCCAAGGTTGTCGAGGATCTGAAATCTTATGACCCGGAGTTGCGGAACAATTTGAACCAGCTATTTTCATCCTTCACGCCAGACCAAGTCATCTCCGCGGCTGGTCGCGAGATGCTCGAGCGGCGCGCCTTGGCTGAGATCAATCGGGTTCTGGCGGCAGAAACAGGACGCAAGAACGCCTGTGAAGAAGTTCTATTCACCGCCTTCGTCGTCCAATAGAACGGGAATTCCGCCATGGCCGCTTCCGACATCCTCAATCAAGACGAAATCGATGCCCTGCTGCACGGTGTCGATGACGGGGATGTCGAAACCGGGTCGGATGTTCCACCGGAAGGCATCCATGATTATGATCTGACCTCGCAGGATCGCATCGTGCGTGGGCGCATGCCCACCCTCGAGATGATCAACGAGCGCTTTGCCCGGTATACCCGTATCAGCATGTTCAACATGCTGCGTTATTCGGCGGACGTGTCGGTGGGGGGGGTGCAGCTGACCAAATTTGGTGAGTACGTCCACACCTTGTTCGTGCCGACCAGCCTCAATCTGGTGAAGATCCGCCCTCTGCGCGGTACCGCTTTGTTCATTCTCGATGCCAAGCTGGTCTTCAAGCTGGTCGACAACTTCTTCGGTGGTGAGGGACGACACGCCAAGATCGAAGGACGCGAATTCACCCCGACCGAGCTACGCATCGTTCAGTTGGTGCTCAACAACGCGTTCAAGGACATGAAAGAGGCCTGGAGTACGGTCTATCCGGTCGATTTCGAGTACCTGACTTCTGAAGTCAACCCGGCCATGGCCAATATCGTCAGCCCGTCTGAGGTGGTGGTGGTGTCGACTTTTCGTATCGAGCTCGAAGGCGGTGGCGGCGAGATGCACATGACCATGCCTTACTCGATGGTCGAGCCCCTGCGTGATGTTCTCGATTCCGGTGTGCAGTCGGATATCGATGAAAAAGATGCCCGCTGGATCAACAGCATCCGTGCCGAGATCGTCGAAGCGCGCCTGCACCTGCAAGCTCGACTGATGGAGAGAGAGATGCATCTGCGCGATGTTCTGGCCATGAAAGCTGGTGATATCCTGCCCCTCGAGTCGCCGGACCAGATGCAGCTTTTCGCCAACAATGTGCCTTTTGCGGCGGCGCAACTGGGGATGCGGCAGGGGCGTTTGGCGGCGCGTATCCGTTCCTTCCATAAGCGCAAGACCTTCAATTTTGATTTCGGAGATCTGGTATGAGTGATTCCGATCAGGACGCGATGGCCGACGCCTGGGCGGCGGCGCTCGATGAACAGTCGACCAGCACGACCCAGGCGGCCACACTTGAGAATTTTGACCAAGCGCAGGCCGCTTCCGGCAGTGGTCCCAATCTCGATGTCATTCTCGACATCCCGGTGACTTTGTCGATGGAGGTGGGGGGGACGGAGATCACCATCAGGAATCTGCTGCAGCTCAATCAGGGATCGGTGGTGGAACTCGATCGCCTGGCGGGAGAGCCGCTCGATGTTCTGGTCAATGGCACGCTCATCGCGCATGGCGAGGTCGTCGTCGTCAATGAAAAGTTTGGCATCCGTCTGACCGACATCGTCAGCCCTTCCGAACGTATCAATCGGTTGCGTTGATGAGCGCAGCCGCCACTTTACCCGTTCTGCAGCCGCACCCATGGCTTGGACTCATGGCCTATCTCCTGCTGGTCATCGCCCTGATCCTGTTGTCGGCCTGGTTGGCACGGCACAAGCGCGCTGGCTCTTCAGCCGCGCACTCCTTGCGCGTGCGTGCGCAGTTGGCCCTTGGCTTACGCGAGAAGCTGGTGATCGTGCAAGTCGACGGCCGTCGTCTGCTGCTGGGTCTGACGCCTGGACGTATTCAGTTGCTCACCGAACTGGCGGCCGCCGATGAACAAGAAGCGACGGACGAGGCGGTGAGCTTTGCGGCGCGTCTGCGCGAATTGATGCAGCGAGGTGGGGTATGAAGGGGCGGCGATTCGTAAGCGCGGCTCTGATCTTGTTGTCGCTGTGGCCGGCCTCAGCCATGGCCGAGGCCGGCTTGCCGCTTTTGACCATGAATGCGCAGGCTGGCGGGGGGCAGACTTACAGCGTGCCGCTACAGATCCTGCTCATCATGACGGCGTTGTCGCTGTTGCCGGCCGCCCTCATGATGATGACCAGTTTTGCACGCATCATCATCGTCTTTTCCCTTTTACGTCAGGCTCTCGGTCTGCAACAGACGCCTTCCAACCAGATTCTCATTGGTCTGGCCCTGTTCCTGACCATGTTCATCATGAGACCGGTCTTCGACCAGATCAACCAGGACGCACTGCAGCCCTATCTTGCGCAGAAGATCGAAGCCGGTCCTGCCCTCGACAAGGCGGCTGTGCCTTTACGCCATTTCATGTTGAAACAGACGCGTCGCGATGATCTGGCGCTGTTTCTGCATCTGTCGCACCAGGACCATCCGCGCAGTCTTGATGATATTCCGATGAGCACGCTGATCCCGGCTTATGCCACGAGCGAGCTTAAGACCGCTTTTCAGATCGGGTTTCTGCTCTTCATTCCTTTTATGATCATCGATCTCGTGGTCGCCTCCGTGCTCATGGCGATGGGGATGATGATGCTATCGCCCCTGGTCATCTCCTTGCCCTTCAAGCTCATGCTTTTTGTCATGGTCGATGGCTGGGGCATGATCATAGGAACCCTGGCGGCGAGTTACGGGCAACAGTGAGGGCCAAGCGATGAATCCTCTGCAGATCCTCGATCTCTTCCGTTCCGGTCTTTGGCTTTGCATCATCATCACGGCGGTGATCACCTTGCCGGGGCTCATCGTTGGTTTGATCGTCGCGGTCTTTCAGGCGGCGACCCAGATCAACGAGCAGACTCTGGGTTTTTTGCCGCGTCTGTTCGCCACCTTGCTGACCTTGGCGTTGGCCGGCCCGTGGATCGGCAGGATGATCTTTGACTTCACGCAACAATTACTTCTCAATCTACCGCAAATGATAGGCTGAGCGATGTCCTCCGGCGTGCCTGAAGTCGATATCGCCGCCTGGGTGGGGCAGTACCTCTGGCCTTTTTCGCGGATCAGTGCTTTCGTCTTTGCCGCGCCCGTGCTCGGTAGTCAGGTCGTGCCGGCGCGCCTGCGTCTGCTGCTCTGTCTGTTATTGACCGGCATCGTCGCCAGCGCCTTGCCTAGTCTGCCGCGTTGTTCCGTGTTGACGCTCGACGCTTGGCTGGTGGTCGTCGAACAGACCCTGATCGGTTTGACCATGGGTTGGATACTGCAGTTGGTCTTTCAGGCTCTGGAATTGTCCGGGCAGGTGGTGGCGACGCAGAGTGGTCTCGGCTTTTCCTCCCTGATCGATCCCAATTCCGGGGTCTCGGTGGCGAGCTTGAGCCAGCTCTATGTCATGCTGGCGACGCTGATTTTTTTGGCGATGAATGGCCACTTGGTCATGATCGACTACCTCTTTCGCAGTTTTACCGTGTTGCCCCTGGGGCGATCACCCGGATTGGATCTGCCCTGGGCCGATCTCCTGGCGGCGGGTGGGTGGGTCTTTTCCGCCGGTTTGATCGCATCTTTGCCCGCCGTGGTGGCGCTTTTGGTCATCAATGTCGCCCTCGGCATCATCACCCGCGCTTCTCCCCAGTTGAATATTTTCTCCATCGGTTTTCCGATCACCCTGATGCTCGGTCTGCTCGCGGTCTGGCTGTCCTTGCGGGGTTTCACCGATCTCTTCAGTGCGCTGAGCGATGAAGCCTTCGCGCGCCTGCAGCATTTCTTGAGGCTCTGATCATGGCGGCCGATGAGAGCGGTGCCGAGCGCACCGAAGAGGCGACACCACGAAGGCAGGAGGAGGCGCGCAAACGCGGCCAAGTGGTGCGTTCGCGTGACCTCAACATGAGTTTGAGTCTGCTCGCCGGGATGGTCAGTCTGTTGTGGACGTCGAGTTCCATGGCGCATTGGGCGATGCAGTTGGTTCATGCCAATCTGCAGTTGTCAGCGGTTGAGCTGTCGCGTCCGGATCTGCTCGCTCATCATGCCCGTGCGGCCCTGTGGATGCTGATGAAGATTCTCAGCGTGCCGTTGTTGGTGATGCTGCTGGCAACCCTGGCGGGAGGAATCGCCCTCGGTGGCTGGGTCTTCTCGAGCGAGGCCTTCATGCCCCAGTGGTCGCGCATCGACCCCTGGGCCGGCCTGCAGCGCATGGTCTCGCTGCGCGCTCTGCTCGAACTGCTCAAGGCTTTGCTCAAATTCATGCTCGTCTCGACCTGTTGTCTGGTCATCCTGCGTTGGCATCGAGACGAGATCATGGGTCTGGCGCGCGAAACCGCTCCTGGCGTGTGGCTGCATGTGGCGCACATCATTTTGTGGTCGGCGTTGACCATGAGCGCCAGCCTCTTGCTGGTGGCCGCCATCGACGCTCCGGCGCAGTGGTTCAGCTTCATGCGTGAATTGAAGATGACGCGTCAGGAATTGCGCGATGAATTCAAGGAGAGCGAGGGGCGGCCTGAGGTCAAGATGCGTCTGCGGCAGATGCAGCGCAAGATGGCGGAGTCGCGGATGATGGCGAAAGTGGCGCAGGCTGACGTCGTCATCACCAATCCGACGCACTATGCCGTCGCCCTGCGTTATCAACCGGGACGGGATGCGGCTCCCATCCTTCTCGCCAAGGGGGTCGATCATATGGCCCTGCAGATCCGCAAAGTCGCCGATGAGAACTCGGTGATCAGGGTCGAAGCTCCTCCTTTGGCGCGTGCCATCTATTTCAGCACCGATCTCGATCGCGAGATTCCGGCGGCGCTTTATATGGCGGTCGCGCAGGTGCTCGCCTGGCTGCACGGTCTGCGGCGTTATCGGGCCGGGCAGGGGCGTCATCCCGGCGACGTTCCTGAGCTCGAAATTCCACAGGATCTACGCCGCGACGTATGAACGAGGTTATTTGGCCCTGATCTTGCAAGGGAGGCTGCAACGACAAAACTCTGTCAGGTGCAGCTTTGAACATGAGCAAGATCCTTCAACTCCTGATGCGCAGCGGACTCGGTGTTCCCGTCTTCCTGCTGGTCATCCTCGGTATGATGATCCTGCCGCTGCCGCCTTTTCTGCTCGATGTCCTGTTTTCTTTCAACATCAGTCTGTCCCTGGTCATCATCCTCGCCTCCATCTATGCGCAAAGGCCGCTCGACTTCGCTATTTTTCCGACGGTGTTGCTGGTCGCGACCTTGATGCGGCTAGCCCTCAACATCGCCTCGACGCGTGTCGTTCTCCTGCATGGCCATCAAGGTAGCGATGCCGCCGGCAAGGTGATCGAGGCTTTCGGTCACGTCGTCATCGGTGGCAACTATGCGGTCGGTGTCGTCGTTTTCGCCATCTTCATCATCATCAATTTCGTCGTCATCACCAAAGGCGCCGGCCGTGTTTCGGAGGTGAGCGCGCGGTTTACCCTGGATGCCATGCCGGGCAAGCAGATGGCCATCGATGCGGATCTCAATGCCGGCATCATCAATCAGGAAGAGGCCAAGACGCGGCGCTCGGAAGTCGCCCAGGAAGCTGATTTCTACGGTGCCATGGACGGCGCTTCGAAGTTTGTGCGCGGCGATGCCGTCGCCGGCATTCTCATCCTGCTGATCAATCTCATCGGCGGTATTCTCATCGGCATGCTGCAGCACTCGCTCAGTTTTTCCGATGCTTTGTCGTCGTACGCCTTGCTCACCATCGGTGATGGCATCGTCGCGCAGATTCCGGCTTTGCTCTTGTCGACGGCCTCCGCCATCTTGGTGACACGGGTCTCATCAGCACAGAGCATGAGTGAGCAACTATTCACACAGTTGTTCGCGACGCCGCAACCTCTGTTCGTGGCTGCCGGAATTTTGACGGTCATGGGGCTGGTGCCCGGCATGCCGCACTTTTCTTTTCTGCTTCTAGCGAGCTTGGCGGCGGCGATGGGCTACAGCCTGTATCAGCGTCAGCAGAGTCTGGCGGCGGCAGCGGTCACCGAGACCGTGCCGGTGGCGGCGGCGCAGCCGGCCGAGCAACGGGAGATCGGTTGGGACGATGTGCAGCCGGTCGACAGCCTTGGTTTGGAAGTGGGCTATCGTCTCATTCCTCTGGTCGATAAGACGCAAGGCGGTGCTTTGCTCAGCCGGATCAAGGGGGTGCGTAAAAAGCTGTCACAGGACCTTGGGTTTTTGCTGCCGTCGGTACACATTCGTGACAACCTCGAACTGGCACCGACGCACTATCGTTTGACCCTGATGGGGGTGACCATAGGGCAGGCCGAGGCTTATGCCGATCGCGAATTGGCGATCAACCCGGGACAGGTCTTCGGCAGCTTGCGCGGTGTCGCCTGCAAGGATCCAGCGTATGGTCTCGACGCCGTCTGGATCGAAGCGACGCAGCGCGATCAGGCGCAGAGCCTCGGCTATACCGTCGTCGATGCGGCGACGGTCATCGCCACGCATCTCAACAGCGTCATGCAAAAGCACGCCTGGGAGTTGATCGGTCATGAAGAGGTGCAGCAGTTGGTGGAACAACTGCGCAAGACGCACCCGAAGCTGGTCGAGAGCCTGATTCCGCAACCCTTGTCCTTGTCGGTACTGCTCAAGGTTTTGCAAAACCTTCTGCGTGAAAAAGTCGCCATCCGCGATATGCGCAGCATCTGTGAGTCGCTGTCGGACGCCATCACGCGCACCCAGGACGTCGATGCCCTGACCGCGCATGTACGGGTCGGCTTGGCGCGGATGATCGTGCAGTCGGTGGCCGGCGATCAGGAAGAGATTCCGGTCATCACGCTCGAGCCGGAACTGGAGCAGATCTTGCTGCAGTCGGTGCAACAGGCGCGCCACGCTGGTGGTGGTGACAGTGACGCCATGCTTGAGCCCGGTCTGGCAGAAAGACTACGTCATCATCTGAGTGAGGCGACGCAGCGTATGGAGATGGCGGGCAAGGAGTCGGTCCTCCTGGTCTCGATCGGGGTCAGGGCCATGCTGGCGAGATTCGCCCGCTACAGCCTGCCGACGCTGACGGTGCTGGCCTACAACGAGATTCCGGAAAACCGCAAGATCACCATCTTTGCGACGGCTGGGCGATAGGGGGTATCTATGAGAGTTCGACGTTATCTCGCCGCTGATTTACGCGCCGCCTTGCGTCTGGTGCAGGAAGATCTGGGACCGCAGGCCATCGTCCTGGAGACCCATCGTCGTGCCGAAGGCATCGAGATCGTGGCGACCATGGATCATGCCGAGGCAGAAGCCGAGCACCAGGCACGTCTGCAGCAGCGTGAGCTGGCACGGCGGCCGCAGCCGATCGAAGAGGAGGCCCTGTTGCCGGCTTGGGTGCGGCAGGGGCTCGATGTCGAGTCGGCGCCCAGGCCGCGTGCCGTGAAGCTCGCCGATCCAGAGCCGCGTCAAGTCGAGGCGGTCATTCATGCATCGGCGCGTGCCCCAGCTCTCGGTCGTGATCAGCAGTTGGCCGGTTTGCGCGAGCGTTTGAACGCGAGCCCGGACGCGAGCGAAGACGTGCGCGCCATGCGCGCTGAACTGGTGGCACTGCGTAGCCAATTGCAAGCTCTGCGGCGCAATGAGACGCCGCCGCCCAGCGATGATCGTGGTCGTATCGCTGAGCGCTTGCGGCAGATGGGACTGAGCGCGCGCGTGATCGAGGAGGTGATGGCGCCGGTCATGGGCGCAGATCAGTGGTCGGCCGACAAGCTCTGGCAGCATTGTTTGGGTAAACTCGCCAAAGCGGTGCGTATCGAAGCTGAACCTGAACTGATCGATCGCTCCGGTATTTTGGTCATGCTCGGTCCCACCGGTGCCGGCAAGACCACCTCGCTGGCCAAGCTGGCGGCGCGTCACGTCATCGCGCACGGCAGCGAAGGACTGGCCCTGCTGTCGACGGATAGTTATCGCGTCGGCAGCTATGAGCAGTTGGAGAAGATCGCCAATGCGCTTGGCGTGCGTTCAGCCCTGGTCGAACCGGGTGATCGTCTGGATAGCGTTCTCGCCAGTCTCGGTCGTCGTCGCCTCATCCTCATCGACACGGCGGGCTTCAGTCGCCATGCCGCCGAGCATATGGCGCAGCAGCAGATGCTGGCGGCTTCGCGCTACCGTATGCAGGGACAATTGGTGTTGCCGGCCAATCTGCAAGGTCCGGTCTTGCAGCGCAGCTATGAGGATTTCGCCAGTTTTCGTCTGAGTGGTGCCATCATCAGCAAGGTGGACGAAGCGACCAGCCTTGGAGAGACGATCAGTCTGCTCATCGCCACCGGTCTGCCCTTGTCCTACTGGACGCATGGGCAGCGTATTCCTGAGGATATCGAAAAGCCGAGCGCGGCCCGCCTGATCAGCATGGCGGTGGCCATGGCGCCGCGGCAGTTGGCGACACGCAAGACCGAAGAAGTGATGCACAAGACTGGACGAATGGCGAAATCGAGCCACACTTAAGTCAGTGCCCGGAGTTGGGTTGACGTCTGAAAGTTGAGGTTTGCATGGCTGGGCTACAACCCGTTCAAGTACTCGCCGTCACGGGTGGCAAAGGCGGCGTCGGTAAAACCAACGCCGCCATCAATCTCAGCATCTGTCTTGCTGAGATGGGGCGGCGGGTGGTGCTCATGGACGCCGACCTTGGTTTGGCCAATGTCGACATTCTACTCGGTGTCAGTCCGCGCGAGACTCTCGAACACGTCATCAAGGGGCAGTGTTCTTTGCGTGACGTTCTTCTCGAAGGGCCGCGTGGTGTGCGCATCGTGCCGGCGGCTTCCGGCACGCAGCATATGGCCGATCTGTCGATGCAGGAGCAGGCGGGCCTCATTCATGCTTTCAGTGATCTCGGTGATGACATCGACACCCTGGTGATCGATACGGCGGCGGGCATCTCGCACCACGTCATCTCTTTTGCGCGCGCCGCCCAGGAGGTGCTCGTCGTTGTCGCCAATGAACCGACGTCGCTGACCGACGCCTACGCCTTGATCAAGGTGCTCAATCAGAGTTATGGGGTGTCGCGTTTCTATATCCTGGCCAATATGGTGCGTTCCCTACAGGAAGGGAATGAGGTGTTCGACAAACTGTCGAATGCGGCGGATCGCTTTCTCGACGTCGCTCTGGTCTATCTCGGGGCGGTGCCTTTCGATGACTACCTGCGCAAAGCGGTGCAAAGACAGAAAGCCGTCTGTGACATCTATCCGCGCACCAAGTCGGCTTTGGCCTATCGTGCCTTGGCGCAGAAAATCAGATCCTGGTCTTTGCCGGCGTCACCGCGTGGACATCTCGAATTTTTTATGGACAGGCTGGTGCAAGGAGTGCGGTGATCTGGCGGGTGCCCGGGGGGGATTGCAGCGATGGGGCAGGCTATGAGCTATAAAACGCCGCCGGTTCGGTATGATCAGCGTCTGCTCGAGCAGCATGCCGTACTCGTCAAGCGTATTGCCCACCATCTGATGGCGCGATTGCCCAGTTCTGTCGCCGTTGATGACCTGATTCAAGCGGGTATGATCGGTCTGATGGAAGCTTTGCAGAAGTATGACGCCGCCCGTGGCGCCAGCTTCGATACCTATGCTGGCATCCGTATCCGAGGCGCCATGCTCGATGAGGTGCGTCGCTCTGACTGGGCGCCACGTTCGGTACATCGCCAGGGGCGTGAAGTCGGTGAGGCCATTCGCCGCCTTGAGCATCGCCTCGGACGGGCGCCGGCCGAGCGTGAGATCGCCGCCGCGATGGATTTGTCGCTGGAGGAGTATCATCAGATCCTGCATGACAGCGTGGCGTCACGTCTGTTCAGCTTCGATGCGCTGATCGAGGAGGGAGGGCAGCCGGTTCAGGAAGAGAAGGACTTGGTGGTCGATGAAGTGACGCAGACAGCGATGCGTCAGGCTCTGGCAGAAGCGATTACTCAGCTGCCTGAGCGCGAGGCACTGGTTCTATCGCTCTATTATGATGAAGAACTCAATCTCAAGGAGATCGGTGAAGTTCTTGGGGTGAGTGAGTCTCGCGTCAGTCAGATCCATTCGCAGGCAGTAGCGCGCTTACGCGCGCGCTTGTCGGGGTGGCGGCCGGCTTGAGGGTATGATGGGGGCTGGCGAGATGCCAGGATGCTTCTAGACTGAGTTGAGGTTTTGGCGCCAGGCGCATGAATGGGGAGGTGGCCTTGGACAAAAATATGAAGATTCTGATCGTCGACGATTTTTCGACGATGCGCAGAATCATCAAGAATCTTCTGCGAGATCTGGGTTTTACCAATACGGCGGAGGCGGATGATGGTCAGACGGCCTTGCCCATGATGCAGAGCACGCATTTTGATTTTGTCGTCACCGACTGGAACATGCCCGGCATGACCGGCATCGACCTGTTGCGTGCCATGCGCGCCGATGCGCGTCTGGCCACGGTGCCCGTTCTGATGGTGACGGCCGAGGCGAAGCGTGAGCAGATCATCGAAGCGGCCCAGGCCGGGGTGAATGGTTATGTGGTCAAACCTTTCACAGCCCAGGTGCTCAAGGAAAAGATCGAGAAGATCTTTGAACGTATCGATGCCAGCAAGTAAGACTGGTGAGCAAGTTATTCGGAGTTCAAGGCATGAGCACCCCGCACGAAACAACTCTCAGCGACAGAGATCTCGATACGAGCGCGCAGATGATGGAGTACGCTCGCCAGCTGATGCAGAGTCTCGAGCAAGGGCAGTCGCTGGAGGCCATGAAGATCATTCATGATCTCAACAAATTTAGAGATCAACGTCTTTTCGCAGAAGTCGGGCGGCTGACCCGCACCCTCCATGATGCCATCGTCAATTTCCATCTCGACGGCGAGATGCAAGCCATCGACGAGCAGGACGAACAGGAGATGTCGCGGATGCGCGATGCCTCCGATCGTCTCAACTACGTCATCACGATGACCGACAGGGCGGCGAACAAGACCATGGATTTGCTGGAGACGACCCTGCCTGTCCTCGAACGGCTGCATCTCAATGCCCGCGAGTTGCGTCCGCAGTGGCAGAAGTTGATGCGGCGCGAGATGCAGGCCAGCGAGTTCAGGGAATTGTACGGACGTATCGATGCCTTCCTCGCCTCGGCGGCGCAGGATGCCCATGATCTGAAGTCTCTGCATAACGACATTGTCGTTGCACAGGACTATCAGGACCTGACCGGGCAGGTGATCAAACGTGTCATCTCCTTGGTCAAGGAGGTCGAGGACAGTCTGGTCAAACTGGTGAAGATGGCTTCCCAGGTCGACAGTATCGCGGGCATCTCGCACCAGCAGCCATTGCGTGAATTGAGCGCGCGCGATCGACTGGCCGGCCCTGTGGTCAATCCGGAGGTGGCCAAAGATTCGGTCAGTGGCCAGGATGAAGTCGACGACCTGCTGTCCAGCTTGGGCTTTTAGGAGCAGCATTTATGGCTTTGGACGCTGATGACGAAATTCTTCAAGACTTTCTCATTGAAGCTGGAGAAATTCTCGAACGCTTATCAGAGCAGCTCGTCGAACTGGAAAACAATCCGGCTGACAAGGCGCTATTGAACGCCATTTTTCGTGGCTTTCATACGGTCAAGGGCGGGGCGGGTTTTCTCCAGCTCGATGCCTTGGTTGAAGTCTGTCATGCCGCCGAAAATCTTTTTGATCTGCTACGCAATGAAAAGCTGCAGATGAATGCAGGGGTGATGGATGTCATCCTGCAGGCTCTGGACACGGTCAATGCCATGTTTCGCCAGGTGCAATCGCATCAGGATCCGTCGCCAGCTGCACCGAGCTTGCTCGAGGCCCTGCATCGTCTCGCCCAAGGTGGAAGCCCGGCACCAGCACCGGCACCAGCACCGGCACCAGCACCAGCACCGGCACCAGCACCGGCACCAGCACCGGCACCGGCACCGGATCTCATCAGCGATGAAGAGTTTGAGTCCCTGCTCAATGCTTTGCACGACACGCCGGCCGCTGATGCAGCGTCACCCCAGGTGAAGACAGCGAAGGCCGCCGATGACGAGATCAGTGAAGCTGAATTCGAAGCTCTGCTCGATCAGCTGCACTCCAAGCCTGCCGCGGTAACCAAGACTGCTCCGGCGGCGGCAGCTCCGGCAGCGACGAAGAGCTCGGACGAGATGACGGAGTCCGAGTTCGATGCTTTGCTGGATACCCTGCAAGCGAAAAAAGCCCCGGCCGCGCCGGTGCCGGCGCACGTCACTTCGGTGGATGCGCCAGCGGCAGCGCTGTCGTCGCGGCCGTCGTCGCCAGTGTTGCCTGACAAGGTCGCGGAGAAGGTGGCGGAGAAGGCTCCTGACAGGGCGCCGGCGACCGCTGATGTGGCGGCGGATGCAGCGACGGTGCGGGTCGATACCAAGCGACTCGACGACATCATGAACATGGTCGGTGAGCTTGTCCTGGTGCGTAATCGTCTGGTGCGTCTGGGGGTGAACACGGCGGACGAGGACATGGCCAAGGCCGTTGCCAACCTCGATGTGGTGACGGCGGATCTGCAGATGGCGGTCATGAAGACGCGTATGCAGCCGATCAAGAAGGTCTTTGGGCGTTTCCCCCGGGTGGTGCGCGATCTCGCGCGCAACTTGAAAAAAGAGGTCGAACTCGAGCAGATCGGGGAGGAAACTGATCTCGATAAGAATCTGGTCGAAGCTCTCGCCGATCCCCTCGTGCATCTGGTGCGCAATGCTGTCGATCACGGCATCGAGATGCCGGCCCTGCGTGAATCGCGCGGTAAAGCGCGAGTCGGCCGTATCGTTCTGTCGGCGCAGCAGGAGGGCGACCATATCATCTTGTCGATCAGCGATGATGGTGCCGGCATGGATCCCAGCAAGCTGAGAGACAAGGCGGTCGAGAAAGGGTTGATGGATGAGGATGCGGCTGCGCGTCTATCGGATAGTGAAGCTTTTAACCTGATCTTTTATCCCGGTTTTTCGACCAAGGATGAGATCTCGGACATCTCCGGCCGTGGCGTTGGGATGGATGTGGTCAAGACCAAGATTTCCCAGCTCAATGGTAGCATCGATATTCATTCCGTCCTTGGCACTGGCACTGAGATTGCCATCAAGGTTCCTCTGACCCTGGCGATCATGCCGACCTTGATGATCATGCTCGGGCAGCAGACTTTCGCCTTGCCACTGGCGTCGGTGAATGAGATTTTCCATATGGATGTGTCGCGGAAGAATGTCGTCGATGGTCAGGACGTGCTCATCGTGCGCGAGAAGGCGTTGCCCTTGTTCTATCTCAAGCGTTGGCTGGTGCCCAATGAAAGCAGTCAGCTGCATGGGGATAATGCCCACGTCGTCATCGTCAATGTCGCTTCCAAGAAAATTGGTTTTGTCGTCGATCAACTGATCGGACAGGAGGAAGTGGTCATCAAACCCCTCGGCTTGATGCTGCAGGGAACGCCGGGTATCGCCGGTGCGACGATCACCGGTGATGGGC
This sequence comes from Pseudomonadota bacterium, assembly GCA_021851865.1. Classification (GTDB taxonomy): domain Bacteria; phylum Pseudomonadota; class Gammaproteobacteria; order Pseudomonadales; family Moraxellaceae; genus JAJZHK01. The sequence goes on from JAJZBU010000001.1 coordinate 122,783, forward strand.
GCATCGCGATGATACTCGATGTACCCAGCATGCTGCGCCATTATGCCAATCGACTCTAGTGTGTGCTGATGTTGCGCATTCTGGTGGTCGATGATTCGAGTTTTGCTCGTCGCCGGATTCGACAGGTTCTGGCTCAGGCTCAGGACATCGTCGTGGTTGGAGAAGCCGGCGATGGTCGTGAGGCGGTCGAGATGGCAGCGCGTCTGCAGCCGGATCTGATCACCATGGACTATGAAATGCCGGTCATGGACGGCGTCTCTGCCTTGCAGCGCATACGTCAGCAGCGTCCGGTGCCGGTCATCATGATTTCCTCGTTGACCTTTGCCGGGGCGCGGGTGACTTTGATGGCGCTGGAGGCGGGAGCTTCCGATTTCGTCGTCAAAAGCCAGATTGATGCCAAGGCGCAAGGACGGGTGTCGTTGATCGACAAGATCAGAGCCTTGTGTGCCGCACCGTCGCCGCCCCTGTCTCCGCACGCTCCGCCCCCCCCAACGGCGCCCGTGGCGAGTCCGCCGGCGGCGCAGGCGGGCTGGCAGCCGCGTTTGGTCATCATCGGTGCCTCGACGGGTGGCCCGCCCACGGTGCGTCAGGTGCTCGCCCCCTTGGGTAAGGATTTTCCTCTACCTATTCTGGTCGTTCAACATATGCCGGAGCGTTTCACCCGTGCCTTTGCTGAGCGGCTGCAGGAGAGTGGTCCATTGCCGGCACAGGAGGCCGTGGATCAGCAGGTCATGAAGGCCGGCCAGGTCTATGTCGCGCCAGGGGGGCGGCAGTTGTTGCTTGAGAGCGAGCAGGTCTTGCGGATGCGGGTGGTGCAGGAACCGACGGCACAGCTCTATCATCCCTCGCTCGATCTCACACTCGGCTCGGCGGCGAAGATGGTAGGAGCTAAGGTTCTGGTCCTGGTATTGACGGGGATGGGCGATGATGGGGTGCGCGGAGGGCGTTTGCTGCGTCGTGCGGGCGGGCGTGTGTGGGCGCAGCAGGCAGATACTTGTGTCGTCAATGGTATGCCTCAGGCTATGCGTGATGCCGGTCTGGTCGATGCGGTGCTGCCCCCGGTGATGATGGGGCAGCGCTTGGCCCGGCAGGCCTGGTGAGGGAGCCGCTATGGATATTCTGAGCGTCATCGGCGTCTTGCTCGCCTTAGGTGCGATCATCGGTGGCAATTTTATCGAAGGCGGGCATCTTTCTGCTCTGGTCAATGTCTCGGCTGTTGTCATCGTCTTTGGTGGCACCGTGGGGGCGGCCTGTCTGCAGACGCCTTGGCGGACCATGCGACGTTGTTTGCGCATCGCCATCTGGGTCTTCAATCCGCCATCGACGCGCGCCAGTGCCCTGCTCGAGGATATTCTGTTGTGGAGCAATATTGCCCGGCGCGAGGGCTTGCTCGGATTGGAGGCCATCGCCGAACAACAGAGCGATCGTTTTTTTCAAAAAGGGCTACAGATGCTGGTCGATGGCTCCGAGCCTGCGGTGCTGCGCGAGGCCATGGAAAGTGAGATTTATCTGCGCCTGGAGACGGATATGGCGGCCGCTGGCGTTTTTGAGGCGATGGGCGGTTATGCCCCAACGGTAGGTATCCTCGGCGCCGTGATGGGTCTGATCCATGTCATGAGCCATCTGGCCGACCCATCCAAGTTGGGCGCGGGTATCGCTACGGCCTTCGTGGCGACCATCTATGGTGTCGGCTCGGCCAATCTTTTTTTCTTGCCTTTTGCCAGCAAGATCAAGAGTCAGGTGCAACAGCGTGCTCAATACATGGACATGCTGGTCGAGGGTCTGGTGGCCATCTCGGATGGCGAAAATCCACGTAATATCGAGCTGCGCCTGCAGTCTTATCTGGCACAGGAGCGTTAGGATGCGTCGCCGACCGGCTCCCCATGGACACGTCAATCATGAGCGCTGGCTGGTCTCTTACGCCGACTTTATCACCCTGCTCTTCGCTTTTTTTGTGGTCATGTATGCGATCTCCTCGGTCAATGAAGGTAAGTACAAAATCCTCTCGGCGACGTTGAAGAACGTTTTTGAAACGCAGCCGACGTCGAACAAGCCGATCTCCCTACTGCATGGGCAAGATGGTTCGGCCGGCCATCCCAATGCCTCCGCCAGTGACGACCAGCGCAAGGTTTTGGTGCAGGTACAAGAGCAGATGCAGGCGAATTTACAAAAGGAGGTGCGGGCGCATCAGATCAGCATCATCGATCATGGCGCATGGCTGGAGGTGGATATCCGCAGCGAACTTCTGTTTGACAGCGGCAGTGCCGTGATCAATCAAGGCGCGCTAGCCCTTCTGGCAAAAATTGCTGATCAACTGGCGGGAATGCATAATGCGCTGCGCATCGCCGGCTATACCGACAATCAACCTATCATCAGCCCCATTTATCCGAGCAACTGGGAGTTGTCAGCGGCGCGGGCGGTCTCGGTGCTGCGCTTCTTCTCTGAACGGGGCGTAGCTGAATCGCGCATGGCGGCGATTGCCTATGGAGAATTTCATCCTGTGGCCGATAACAATACTGAGACGGGCCGGCAACAGAATCGCCGGGTCATGGTCGCCATCTCGGCGACGCCCCAGGATCCCTTGTCGCCTTTTCAGCCATGAAGGATTCTTCTGGCGCAGGATGTTTTATCGGTATGTGCGTAAAACTAAGACCCTGTCGTTTCCCTAGACCCTGTTCTTTTCAGGGGTTGGGCAGGGATGTCAGCATGCAGTCATGTTGGGGCGAAGGCTGTCTAAGATGACCGTATCAGGAGGACCGTGACCTTGGCCATCAAGACCTTAAAAGTTCGAGAGCGTGACCTGCATGCCAAGGCTCTTGCCGCACCGGCAAGAGCGGTGAACTTTGTTGGGAACGACCTGTTGCTTGAGAACGACCTGAATGAATGCGAAGGCTCCAGCTGGAGCCTTCGTGATATGCCCCCCTATACCACCGTCACCACCATCCTCGCGCTCGAACATGAGCGTCTGGTAGCAGGAATCTCCGTCCTTTAGGGGGGGTGTCAATCATGCAAAAATGGACGGTCGCCAATCAGAAAGGTGGAGTGGGTAAAACCACCACGGTGATCACTTTGGCCGGGTTGCTGGCCGAGGCGGGCCAGCGTGTGCTCATGGTCGATATGGATCCACAGGCTTCCCTGACTCAGTATCTCGGACAAAATTGCGAGCTGCCGCATCTGTTCGGTTTGTTCCGCGATCGCCAGGATCTCAATGCTGAACGGGTGCGCCAAACCCTGGTCACCCTGCCCTGGGTCGGAATGTCCTTGTTGGCAGCCTCGCCTCTGCTGGCGACGGTGGAGAAGCTGGGGGCGCAACAAGGCGGCATGGGCATGGGCAAGGTGCTTGGTGATATACTGCAGATGCTGGAGAACGATTTTGATCGCGTGCTGATCGACACCTCGCCGACTCTGGGGGTGTTGTTGGTCAATGCTCTGGCTTGTGCTGATCGTCTGATCCTGCCGGTGCAGACTGAATTTCTTGCGCTCAAAGGCCTGGAACGCATGTTGCGGACATTGGGGATGGTGATGCGTTCACAACAGCGGGATCTGCCTTATATGATACTGCCGACGCTGTATGATAAGCGCACCTTAGCTTCGCAGCAGTGCCTGCAGCAGTTGCGGCAGACGTATGGCGAGGCGGTGGCGACGGTGGTGATTGGTATTGACACGCGTTTTCGTGATGCCAGCCAAGCGGGGGTGCCACCTTCGCTCTTTGGTGCGCACAGTCGCGGGGTGCAGGCTTATCGCGAGTGGTTGCAACAGCAAGGGGAGTTGCCTTGATGTCCATCCACCAGGAAATATCACCGGAAGAATCAACCCAGTCGGCTCTCGTGGCCTATCTTGATGAGCTCCTGCACCGTCCTCCGCCGGTACTGCCTGATCTTAAGCTGTCGCCTGCGCCCATCATAGGTGTCGACCGTCCTGTGTCCAAGCCTGTGCCGCCGTCTGAGCCCGTTTTTTCTCAGCTCGTGCTCCCTGAGCCGGCGCTTCTTGATGCGGTGGCGACGGCGCGGGTGCCAGATCAGTTCGCTGAAGAGGACTTGTCCTGCAGCGCCACGCTGGCCTGCCTCTATATCCGCAGTGATGAGCAGACCTATGCCCTGGCCCTGCAGCAATTGGGCCGCATCTTTCCGGCCAGCGAGCGCCGTTTGACGGTCTTGCCGGGACAGGCGCCCTGGCAGTTGGGTTTGCTGGCGGGAGAGGAAGTCCTGCAGGCGATCAGTTTGCATCACCTCCTGCACGCGCAGCCCGGGCGAGCGCCGCGCTATTTTGTGTCGGTCGCCGACAGTCAACGGGTGCTCGCCTGCGAGGTCATCCTGAACAGCGTGCAGCTGACGCCGGCGCAACTACATTGGCGCGCCCGCCAGCGCAGTCATCCGTTGGTGGCGGCCACCATCCGTAGCGATCTCGTGCCTTTGCTGGACCTGCGGCGACTGGACGAATGCCTGAGCTGAACTATAGTTGTGAAAGCGTGCGAGGAGGATCGATATGAGTCAGGCAGGTGCACAACAGAAAGCGTCCGGCGATCCCGTCTTGCAGTGGGTCACCTTTCGTCTCGATCATGAGACCTATGGCATCAATGTCATGCAGGTGCAAGAAGTCTTGCGCTATAGCAGTATCGCACCTGTTCCCGGCGCCCCCAGCTATGTTCTTGGGATCATCAACCTGCGCGGCAATGTCGTGACGGTGATCGATACCCGGCAACGCTTCGGTTTGGTCGCAGGTGAAGTGACCGAGAATACCCGTATCGTCATCATCGAGTCGGACAAGCAGGTCGTCGGCATTCTCGTCGACAGTGTGTCTGAAGTCGTCTATCTGCGCCAGTCAGAGATCGAGATGACGCCGAACGTCGGCAATGAAGACAGCTCCAAGTTCATTCAGGGTGTCTGCAACAAGAACAATGAGCTGCTCATTCTGGTCGATCTCAACCGCCTGCTCACCCATGATGAATGGGGGGAGATCGGCGGTCTTTGAGTTCAGCGCTGTTGTCGTTGAATCCGTTGAAACAGCATGGGAGTGGCGACGCTGGCTTGGTAGGGGTGAGTGAAGGTGCGTAGTGCCCGTATGCAAGCGTCGACATCCTGATCGTCACGCAGGGCGAGAGCATCGAAGCCGCAGCGTTGCTGGTAATAGACGGTGTCCTGGATAACGTCGCCACAAGCCCTCAATTCACCACGATAGCCCATCTGCTCACGCAGCAAGGTGGCCTGTGAGTAAGCGCGACCATCGCTGAAGTGTGCGATATCGATGCTGATCAGGGCGAGCCGCGACAGCCAGGGCAGCAGACGGGTCACATCTATGTCGGGACTCAGGCGAACGCCGAGTTCGCCACGGTAGGCGCCGAGATCGTCGCTCTCGCTCTCCAATCGTGCCAAGCTCAGAATGTAGGCTCCAGTTGCCGGTAGCGTCGCATCGTTGGCGAGAGGCAGCCAGGGGTCGGTGCAGTGTTGGCCATTTTTAATCAGTAGTGGCATAGACTCGCTCCTTGAAGGCTTCGATACCGATACGACGGTAGGTCTGCAGGAAACTCTCGCCAGTCTGACGCTGATCGAGATAGGTCTGCAGGATCTCCTCGATGACGTCGGCCATGTCTTCGGCGCTGAAGGACGGCCCGAGGATGTCGCCGAGGCTGGCTTGCCGGCCACTGTCGCCGCCGAGAGAGACCTGATAAAACTCGGCACCTTTCTTATCGACGCCGAGGATGCCGATATGGCCGACGTGGTGATGGCCGCAGGCATTCATGCAGCCTGAGATGTTCAGGTGCAGTTCACCGAGGTCATAGGCGATGTCGAGTTCTTCGACGCGTCGCTGAATCTGTTCGGCGATGGGAATCGATTTGGCATTGGCGAGGGAGCAGAAGTCGCCACCCGGACAGCAGATGATGTCGGTGATGGTGCCGATGTTGGCGCAGGCGAGGCCGAGCCTGTTCAGCGCCTGCCAGAGCTCGGGCAGATCCTGCTGACGCACATCGGGGAAGACCATGTTTTGTTCATGCGTCGTGCGCAGTGCGGCAAAGCTGTAGCGCTCGGCGAGATCGGCGATCGCCAGCATCTGTTCGGCACTGACGTCGCCTGGTGCGACGCCGGTGCGTTTGAGCGACAAGGTGACGATGCGATAACCCGGCTGACGATGCGCCTGGGTATTGTGTTGATACCAAGCCCTAAAGGTTGCGTCACGGGCCAATCGTACCGGCAGACTTGGGTCATCGTCGAGCTGTTCGTAAGGCGGCGGTGCAAAATGCGCGCGCACGCGTTCGATCTCAGCCTCGCTGAGAAGATGCGTGCCGCGCACGAGCAGGCGAGCAAACTCAGCGTCGACCTGTTGTTTGAAAGCATCGACGCCGAGAGCGCGCACCAGGATCTTGATGCGTGCTTTGAATTTGTTGTCGCGTCGACCATGCAGGTTGTAGATGCGCAAGATGGCCTCGAGATAGGCCAGCAGATGGCGGGGTTCGATCTCGTCATGAATGAAGCTGCCGATCATCGGTGTACGACCGAGGCCACCACCGACCAGGACGCGAAAGCGCAAGGCACCATCTTTGTGGCGCCAGAGTTGCAGGCCGATGTCATGCACGGCGATGGCGGCGCGGTCATCACGTTCATGGGCGTTCACCGCAATTTTGAATTTGCGCGGCAGGAAGGCGAATTCCGGGTGAAAGGTCGACCATTGGCGGATGATCTCGCACCAGGGGCGTGGATCGTCGACTTCGCCGGCCTGGCTCCCGGCATAAGGGTCGCTGGTGGTGTTGCGGATACAGTTGCCGCTGGTCTGGATGCAGTGCATCTGCACGCTCGCCAGCTCCGCCAGAATATCCGGCACGTCTTCCAGGCGCGGCCAGTTCAGCTGCATGTTCTGCCGTGTCGAGACATGGCCGTAGCCACGGTCATAGCGCTGGCTGATCGCCGCCAGCTGGCGCAGCTGGCGGCTGTGCAGCTGTCCGTAGGGAATGGCGATACGCAGCATGGGTGCATAGCGCTGGATATAGAGGCCGTTCTGCAAGCGTAGGGGACGAAAATCATCTTCACTCAGCTGGCCATTCAGATAGCGCTGCATCTGGTCGCGAAACTGCGCGACGCGTTCATCGACGATGCGCTGATCATAATCATCATACTGGTACATGCGGCATACCCTGGCGAACGGACAAGGAGGCTACCTTAGCAAGGGGGGCTAATAAAATAAAATTCTTTTTTCCAATATGTTAATTTCATTTTCGTATAACAATCAGATCCTGCGCAGGGATGATCGCGCCTGCCTTGCCGCTGAGGGGCGCAGCTCGCTACAATGCTTGCCTGTGAAGGATGGACCGTCCAGCCAGTCGAGATCAGCATGGGTTTTAGAGCGAAGGATAGTCTGGCCGAGCAGATCGCACAGCATCTGGCCGAGCAAATCGTGCGGGGTGACCTGCTCGAGGGCGAACGAATCCAGGAATTGCGGATCGCCAAGGAACTCAAAGTCTCGCGCGGATCGGTGCGGGAGGCTCTGTTGTTGCTTGAGCAGCGGCATCTCATCGAGATCTACGCCCGTCGCGGCGCCATCGTCAGCGAGTTGACGGTGCAGCATGTGCGTGCTCTCTACGAACTCTTTGCCTTGCTGATCGGACGCCTCCTGCAGCATGTGTTGCGGCGGGGTCAAACGGGGGCACGGGAAGCCTGGCAATTGCAGTTGCAGCGTCTCCGTGAAGCCCTGTCGGTGGGGGATCAGGAAGTCTTTGCCGCGGAGGTCTTTGCTTTTGTGCGGCTGAGTTATCGCTGGGCTGACAATTCTTATCTCGAAGATGTGGTGGAGGATCTCGAACCGGCCCTGCGGCGGTGCACTTTTCTTGTACTGCATAGCGGTCCACGCGCCGCTGAGGCGCTCTATGAGGGCTTGCGCCAGCTCGGCGAGTTGCTGGCGCGGGGTGATGAGGCGCCGGCCCTGCAGCGCGCTGAAGAGATGGTGCAGGAACAGTGTGAGCAGGTGGTCGACGCCTTGCTGCGGATCAAACAGGTCGAGCTCGCTTGGGCTCAGAGACATCGGCGTTGAGAGGTTGATGCATGCGTCTCAAGTCGATTCGCCTTACCGGGTTTAAATCTTTCGTCGATGCGACGAGCGTGCATTTTCCGAGCAATCTGTCGGCGGTGGTCGGCCCGAACGGCTGTGGCAAATCCAACATCATCGACGCTGTGCGTTGGGTCATGGGGGAGTCCTCGGCGAAGAATTTGCGCGGAGAGTCGATGGCCGATGTCATCTTCAATGGTTCGAGCGGCCGCAAGCCGGTGGCGCAGGCGGCGATCGAGCTCATCTTCGACAATGCCGACGGCAGTCTCGGTGGCGAGTACGCCGCTTTTTCCGAGATCGCCGTGCGCCGCATGGTGACGCGTGACGGGCGTTCAGACTATTTTCTCAACGGTAGCCGTTGCCGGCGCAAGGACATCACCGACATCTTCCTCGGTACCGGTCTTGGCCCACGCAGCTATGCGATCATCGAGCAGGGCATGATCTCGCGCCTGATCGAGGCCAAACCAGAAGAATTGCGCGTCTATATCGAGGAAGCCGCGGGCATCTCGCGTTATAAGGATCGCCGGCGTGACACCGAGCTGCGCATGCGTCATACGCGCGACAATCTCGATCGTCTCAATGATTTGCGTGAAGAGTTGGCGCGGCAGCTGCAGCATCTCGAACGTCAGGCGCAAGCGGCAGAAAAGTATCGCGAACTCAAAGATGAAGAGTTGCGTCTGCGCGTCACGCTACAGGCCTTGCGCTGGCGGCAGCAAGAACAAATCGCCGCCGCCGAAACGGCGCGTCTCGGCGAAGAAGAGGTCGCTGTTGCAGCGCTCATGAGTCAGCGCCAGACGCTGCTCACCTGGCTCGAAGGCAGTCGTCTTGAGCGCACACAACAGGCCGATGCGGTGCAGCAGGCGCAACAACAGCACTATCGTCTCGGTCATGAACTGGCGACGGTGCAGCAGAGTTTGCAGCATCGGCGCGAGCGTCTGCTGCAGATCGCGCAAGACCTGCAGGATGCTGATGCCCGCTATCAGCAGATGAGTGAACACGCCCACAACGATGCCGAGGAATTGCGCGAAGTCGGTGAACAACTCGCCGAGCTGATGCCGGAGCTGGGTGCTCTGCAGCGGCAGGGACAGCAAGGACAGGATGCTTTGCAGGCGGCGGAAGCGGATATGCAGCGTTGGCAGCAGTCTTGGGAGGCTTTTCAGGAAGCAACGGCGCAGCATACGCAGCAAGCGGAACTGCAACAGATGCGTCTGCAGCAGATCGAGCAGTCGCAAAAGCGCACGCACGAACGCCGCGCCCGCCTCGAGGCCGAGCAGATGCATCTGCCGGAACAGGTGGACGAGGCGGCGTTCATTCTGCAGGAACAGATCGCTGAGCTCGATTTGCGGCAGGAGGAAGCGCAGGAGCAGGTTCAGGCTCTCGCGCTGGAGATGCAGCAGCAGCGTGGCCGTATTCAGGCGCAGGAGGGCGAACTCGACGCTATCCGTCGCCAGCTGCAGGAACAGCAGGGCGCCTTGATGGCTTTGCAATCGCTGCAGGATGAGGCTCTCGCCTGTGGCCCCAGCAGTCAGGCGTGGCTGGCGGACCATGGCCTGCAGCACCAGCGGCGCTTGCTTGATGATCTGCAAGTGACGCCGACCTGGCAGCGCGCCGTCGAGACGGCGCTGGCGGAGCGTCTGCGCGCCTTGCAGATGGACGGCTTCGCTGCCGTAACGGACTGGAGCGAAGTGCCGTCGGCGCTGGCGCTGCTGGCACAGGGCGCCGATTGGCAGGCCATGGGTGAGGATGATCTGGCGCATGAAGTCCAGCCACTGGCGGCGCGAGCCCTGCTGTGGGGATGGCGCAAGAGTCCCTCTTTGGCGCAGGCTTTGCTCCAGCGTGGCGACTTGTCGCCGGGCCAGGTCTGGGTGACGGCGGATGCGGTGATGGTCGGGGCGCACTTCATCCAGTGGCCGACGCGGACGGCGGCGGACGGCCTCATCGAACGGCAGCAGCGCCTACAGCAGATGCAGGCTGAATGCGAGCAACTGCAGAAACGTAAGACGGCCAGTGCCGATCTTTTGCAGGCTTTGCAGCAGCGTCTCCCGGAACTCGAGGCGGCGCGCGACGACGCGCATGCGCGCATGGGGGAGTTGGTGCGGGAACGCGGCATACGGCTCGCCGATCTGCGCGCCCGGCAAGTGCGCGATGAGCAGCAGCAGGCGCGTCGCCAACGCATCCGCGATGAACTCAGCGAAGTGCGGCAACAGGAAGAAAGCGACGCCATCGCGCATGAGCAGGCACTCGCGCAGAAAGAAGCTGCTCTCGCTGCCATGCTCGTCGCAGCGGATCAGCGTACGACCTTGCTGGCGCAGCGCGATGCCAAGCGTGCTCAGGTCGACGCCTTGCGTGATGAGGTGCGCGCCAGGCGCGAGCAGATGCATCAGCTCGATGTACAGCGGCAGTCTTTGTCGACGCGGCAACATTCACTCGAACGCAGCCTTGAGCGTGCGCAGGAACAGCGGCAGGCGCTCGCCGATCGTCGCGATGCGTTACGAGAGGAGGAGATGCAGGCACAGCTCTCTCCGCAGCACGAAGAGGCGCGTTTGCATGAGCTGGCCGAGGCTCAGGAGCAGGCGCATCAACGCTGGTTGCACCTGCGCGAAGTCCTGGCCGCGCATGACGAGGCGATCCAGGCGCGTGATGGCGAACGCCTGCAGTGTGAGCGTCATCTGCAGGGGCGGCAAGAAGGCATCGCCGCCTTGCGCTTGCGCGTCCAGGAAGCGCAAACGCGTATGCAGGCTGTGCAGGAGCAGTTGCAGGAGCAGGGCGCAGAACTCGCCATGGGTCTGGATCAGCTGGATGAAACGCCTCTCGATGAGGCGGCGATGCAGGCGCAGATCGAGCGTGTGGCGGCGCGTATCCAGCGCCTGGGCCCCATCAATCTGGCGGCCATCGATGAATATCGCCAGCAGCTGGAACGCAAGACCTATCTCGATCACCAGGATGCCGATCTGCGCGAAGCCCTGGAGATGCTGGAAAATGCCATCCGCAAGATCGACCGTGAGACGCGCACTCTGTTCAAAGACACCTTTGATCGTGTCAATCAGGGTTTCGCCGAGCTTTTCCCGAAAGTGTTCGGTGGCGGTCACGCTTACCTCGAATTGACCGGTGACGATCTGCTCGAGGCAGGTGTTGCGATCATGGCGCGCCCGCCGGGCAAGAGAAATTCGACCATTCATCTGCTGTCGGGCGGCGAGAAGGCGCTCACTGCACTGTCTTTGGTTTTCTCCATTTTTGCCTTGAACCCGGCGCCTTTTTGTATGCTCGATGAAGTCGACGCGCCTCTCGATGACGCCAATGTCGCCCGTTTTGCGCGTTTGGTCGAAGAAATGTCGCAACGTCTGCAGTTCATTTATATTACGCACAACAAGATCGCCATGGAGATGGCTCATCAACTCATGGGAGTGACCATGCATGAGCCTGGAGTATCGCGCTTGGTGGCCGTCAATGTCGAAGAAGCCGCACGCATGGCGGCGCAGTAGGGGGAGGCATGGATCTGCATAGCACGGCCTTGAGCCTCGGTGGTTTGATCTTGTTCGCCATTATCATCGAAAGCGGTTGGCAACGCTGGCAGAGCCATCGTCGGCGTCTGCGCGTGCGCCTGGAGCCTGTGCCGGACAGCCCTGAGCCCGTCGCCAGCGCGAGTGAACTGGTCAGCGCCGTGCGCGTCGTGCCGCGCTCGGGGGCGGCGATGCCGCAGGACCTCGTTCCCGTGCTCGATCCGTCACCGGCGGCGATCGAACAGCAGGATCTGTTTGCCGATGAGGTGGTGAGCATGCCCCCCGTTGTCGCTTCGGCGCCGGACATCGATATCGTCATCGAGCCGACTGCTGTGCCGGCGCAGGAAGGGCTGTTGGTCGATGACTACATCGTCATCCACGTGCTGCCTTCGAACACCGATGGCTGGGCCGGTGAAGACCTGCTGCAGGCGACGCGTCGCTATGGCCTGCATTTTGGTGAAATGAAGGTCTTCTATCGGCATGAACATCCGAACGGCCAGGGGGAAACGCTCTTTGGCATGACCAACGCCGTCGAGCCGGGTTATTTTGAACTCGAGCGCATGTTGCATCAGTCCTGCCTGGGTGTCAGTTTCTTCCAGACCTTGCCGGGCGTGCAAAGTCTTGCCGCTTTTGATCTCATGCTCGATACGGCGCGGCGCATGGCACAGGATCTTGGTGCCCAGGTACTCGATCAGGACTATCAGCCATTGAGTGCGCAACTGGTCGAACATCTGCGACAAAAAGTGCAGGATTATGAATTGCGTCGGCGTCAGCAGGGGGCCAAGCCGTGAGCGAGGCTGACGGCCTGTGGCAACGCTGGCAGGCACTGCGTCGCGAACTGGCACATCACGCCTACCTCTACCACACGCTCGATGCCCCCATCATCACCGATCATGAATATGATTTGCTCTGGCAGGAACTCCTCGAGATCGAGCGACAGTATCCACAGTGGCAGGATGCCAGTTCGCCCACTCAGACGAGAGGGGCTGCGCCACGTGCAGATCTTGGGCAGGTCGAGCATCAGATTCCCATGCTGTCGCTCGACAACGTCTTCAGTGTCGAGGAGTTTCGTGCCTTCGATCAGCGGCTGCGCGAGCGTCTCGGACGTGATCAAGCCCTGACATATGTCTGTGAACCCAAGCTCGATGGTCTGGCCATCAGCCTGCGGTATCGCAACGGTCATCTGGTGCGCGCCGCCACCCGAGGTGATGGTCTCATCGGTGAAGACGTCACCGCCAGCCTCGCGGCCTTGCCGAGTGTACCGAAGAACCTGTTGGCGGATGAGCCGCCTGAGGAAGTCGAGATTCGTGGCGAAGTCCTCATGCCGCGCGCTGCTTTTGTGCGTCTCAATGAGCAGGCCGAAGCCCAGGGCGGGCGTATTTTTGCCAACCCGCGCAATGCCGCGGCCGGGAGTGTGCGTCAGCTCGACGCCAGTGTGGCGGCAGAGCGTGGACTCGAGTTTTTTGCCTACGCACTGGCGTACAGCAGCGATCCGTTACCGCCGCAGCAGCAGGCGCAACTGGCTTTGTGTCAGCGATGGGGATTTCAGTTGGCGGCGTCGATCGCCGTCGGGCAGGGGGCAGAGTTTTGTGAGGCGCAGCATGCCGCTTTGCTGGCTGAGCGTGAACGCCTGCCCTACGAGATCGATGGTATGGTGGTCAAGGTCGACGCGGTCGCCGAGCAGTCTTTGTTGGGCTTCGTTGCACGGGCACCGCGCTGGGCGATCGCCTGGAAATTTCCCGCCATCGAGGTGTCGACGCAACTGCTGGCGGTGGACTGGCAGGTGGGGCGTACCGGTGCTCTGACGCCGGTGGCGCACCTGCGCCCGGTCAATGTCGGTGGCGTCATCATCAGTCGCGCCAGCTTGCACAACATCGACGAAATCCAGCGCATGGACCTGCATCTCGGCGATGAGGTCATCCTCTATCGTGCCGGTGACGTCATTCCCAAAATCGCCCGTTCCCTGACCGCATCGCGACGCGATGCGCCCATCGCCATCACTTTGCCGACCCATTGTCCGGTCTGTGCCTCGCCCGTTCTACGCCCGCCCGGGGAAGTGGTGGCGCGTTGCTCCGGCGGTCTGTATTGCCCGGCCCAGCGCCATGAGGCGCTTCTCCACTTCGTCTCGCGGCGCGCCATGGCGATCGATGGTCTGGGTGAGAAATGGCTGGCCATGCTCATTCGTCAAGGCCGCATCGAGCATGCCGCCGACATCTATCGCCTCGATCGCGACAGCCTCCTGGCCCTCGATCGCATGGGCGAGAAGCTGGCCGACAAGTTGTTGCAGGCGATCGCCGCCAGTCGCCAGACCACCTTGCCGCGGTTTCTCTATGCCCTCGGTATCAGGACGGTCGGGGAGAGTACGGCCAGCGCTTTGGCGACGCACTTTCTCAGCCTGGAGGCCTTGATGGACGCCGATGAGGCAGCGCTGTTGCGCGCGCCCGATGTCGGGCCGATCACGGCGCGCTGGATCGTCACTTTTTTTGCCCAGCCGCACCACCGCGAGATCATCGAGGCCTTGCTCGCTGCCGGCGTGCATTGGCCGCCACCGCAAGTCCAGCAAAGCCTGTCGGGCAGCTATGTCATCACCGGAACACTCGTCAGCATGAGTCGCGATCAGGCGCGCGCGCACCTTCTGCGTCTTGGCGCACGCGTCACAGGCAGCGTGTCGGCGAAGACCGGCGCCGTCATCGTCGGGCATGAGCCGGGATCGAAGAAAGATCAGGCGGAACGACTCGGCGTGCCGATCCTCAGCGAAGACGATTTCCTGCAACTCTTGCAGCGCCATGGGGTGACGCCGTGAGGTGGCTCTTGTTGAGCGCGGCAGTGCTCGGGCTGAGCGCCTGCGCGACCTTGCCGCCACCTTCACATCCGGACGACCTGTGTCACGTTTTTGCCGATCGTCCATCCTGGTACAAGGCGGGCAATGCCGCCAGCCAGCGTTGGCAGATTCCCTTATCGATCCTGATGGCGACGATGCGCCAGGAGTCGGCCTATCAAGCCAAGGTACGACCGCCGCGCCATTATTATCTGGGCTTCATCCCGGCGGCGCGCGCTTCGGATGCCTATGGCTACGCGCAGGCGAAAAAGGCGATCTGGCATGACTATCGCGGCGATGCGCATCACTCTTTTGCGGCGCGCGACGACTTCGCTGACGCGATCGATTTCATCGGCTGGTATGATGCGCAAGCGGTGCGCCGTGATGGCATACGTCATGACGACGCTTATCGCCTTTATCTCAGCTATCATGAGGGCTGGGGGGGGTATCAGCGGCATAGCTGGCAGCACAAGCCGTGGTTACAGCATCTGGCGCAGCACGTCGCTGACCAAGCGAAACGCTACGCGCAGCAGCTCGATGGCTGCAACGACGCCCTCGCTGCCTCTTTGCATCACTGGTTCTGAGTAGGTGGCCGAAGTGGAGCGGGAATCGGTGGTCTACGGCGTCATTCGTGATCTCATCTGGACGGCGGACGCCGGGGGCGAGCAGCGCCGCGCCCATAATCGTGAAGTCCTCGCGGCTTTGCCAGAAGATGAGGGGGGGCCTTTGCTCTGGCGGGCGATGTTCAGCAGCCAGCAGGCGCGTGAGTTAGGCTGCGCTTATCAGAGCGCGCTCATCCATTTTGGCCTGACCTGTCGCGGTATCGAATACGAGTGGTCTTCATGGCTGCAGTCTTTTGAGACGCTGCTGGGCCGGCTGTACTGGGTTCAGGCCAAGGTCCATTTGGAGACCGAAGGGGCCGCCCAGCATGTTTTTATCTGGGAACCAGAGCAGGAGTTTCATGGGCCGGACATGCCCATGTCCCTGCGTTGCGCCTGGGAAAGGATCGATTAAGGATCTTCTCGCGCATTCATCGCCTGTACGGAGGTCAAGATGTCATTGCAGGAACAGTTGCTCAAATTAGGGGTCGCCGATCGCAAGCAGTTGCGCCAGGCCCAGCATGCGCAGCGACAGGCGGCCAAGAGCGGTGACAATGAGGCGCGGCAGCTCGCCGAGGAGCGAAGCCGCCAGAAAAAAGAGCAGCAACAGCAGCGTCAGCGCGATCTCAATCAGGAGCGCGCGCGCAAGGAGCAGGAAGCTGCGGCACGGCAGATGATGCTGCAACAGGAAGTGGCGCGTCAGTCGGGCGAGGCCGTCTGTCATGTTCGTGTCGGACAGCAATTGCGCAAAGTGCGTCTGCAGGAGTCGCAGTATCAGGCAGTGTGCGCAGGTGACCTGCGCTGGGGACTGCTCGATGATCGCCTGTTGTTGCTAAATGCGGCGGCGGCGATGGCCATCGCCGAGAGGGCCGAGCATCTGATTCTGCCGCAGCAAGTGGCGACGGTCGAGGTGGTCGCAGGTTATGAGGACCCGCGCTACCAGATCCCCGATGATCTCATGTGGTGACGCGTATCGATCTCGATGCTGTGCGCGCCGACGAAGCTGGCGATCGACTGTGCCAGTTCCTCCGGGCTGTCTTCGCTGAGAAAATGTCCACCGGACAAGCGGATGGTTTTGCCGCAGCCGAGGACGCTGCAGGCTTCATCGGCATGGCGATGGAAGTCGACCGCCTGATCCTGATCTCCCCAGATCAACTGCGTCGGCAGGGGGTTCTTCAGGATCGACTGACGTATGTTCTGTTCGAAGTCACGGGTCTTGATGAAGCCACGCATGATACGCAGAAACGCCGCCCCTTCATCCTGACGCAGCAGCAGCGCGAGATGACTCAGAATCTCGCTGCGCGGCATGTCACGACAGACGCCATAGTGGCGATAGAGGCTCTCAAACCAGGCGCTGCGCAAGTTTTTGAGATAGATGGGGCCGAGGACTGGCCAGCTCAGCGCGCTCATATACCAGGGGCGACGATAGGTCGCCGTCGCCATCATTGAACTGATCACCGTCAGACTCGCCACTTGGTCGGGGATCAGGCGCATACATTCGAGGGCGATGGGACCGGCGATACTGTGGCTGACGAGGTGCACTCTGCGTAGACCGAGAGCGTGCAGGGCGTCGCTCAACCAGCGGGCGAGACCACACCAACTGTAGTCGAAGCGATCGGGTCGATCCGCCAGACCCATACCCGGCCAGTCGATAGCCATGGCATGTACGCCTTGCCGAGCCAAGGCCGGCAGCAGCCAGCGGTAGACATAAGCCGACGTCGGTATGCCATGCAGACAAAGGACGGGTTCACCACGACCACATTGCCAGACATAGGTCGAGGCTGTCGCTAAGTGCAGGTGGGTGGCGAGCCGATGCCAATCGTCGATCAGGGTATGTGCGTCAGCCTGGGTCTGCTCTGGCCAGTGCCAGTGGGTCAGGGGGCGTGGCGGTTTCTCATGATTCATCCTGGCGATCCTGGCAGGCACGGCAACGTGTCGGGGCAGTGTAGTTCATGCGGCAGAAATTTTCCTGATCGCCTAGCCAACTAGACATATTTTTGCAGTTAGATGGCTTTTTCATGAATTTAACTACACTCAATGGACCCAGACGTAAACCAAAATGAAGGAGGACTGGGATGAGATCCATCAGCAAGCTACGTGATCTGGCGTGGGCCTGTGCGGCCGCGGGCGCCATTTCCCTGTCAGCACAAGCCGACGATAATCTGCATATCAATGGCTTTCTCACCGCAGGGGTGACGGGTAGCGATATGAAGTCGTTGCCTACTTGCCCGAGTACTGGGCCTTTTGGGTCCATGGCGCCATCACCGTCTTGTACGTTGGTGACCAGTCCCAGCAACCCTTTGCAATATACGCCGTACTATGACCATATCCAGCACAGCACCAACTGGACCAACGACAGCATCCTGGGCTTGCAGGCGGCCTATACCATCGACAGCCAGACCTCGATGACGGCACAGCTGGTGTCTTATGGCATCCAGAACTATCAGGTCAATACGATATGGGCGTATGCCACTTATAAGCCGAGCGACAGCACCGAGCTGCGTCTTGGTCGGCAGCGCATACCCTTCTATATGTTGTCGGAGCAGATCGACGTCGGCATGTCCTATCCCTGGGCGCGTCCACCTCTGGAGTTGTACAGTCTGCCGGTCAACCAGTACGACGGTTTGAGCGGTCGCTGGAACTGGCAGTGGGGGGACACCTCGGGCAACCTCAACTTCTTCGTCGGTAATGCACCGACCACGTCCAACTCGCCCTACATCCCGCTCGGTTTCGACATCAAGGATGCACGCGGCTTCAACTTCAATATCTATCAGGGGAATTTTACCTTTCACGGCGGGGTGACAGCCGGTAACGTCAACCTCAATCTCGCCGATGACCAGACGCCGGGACAGATGTTCTATAACCTCAATCAGTTGATCACGACGGTTGGGGCGCCGAGCATCGCCGATCAGCTAGCTACTTTCTACGATTTAGGCACCATCTATGATGATGGCAACTGGCTGGTGATGTCGGAAATCAGCGATCTGCGCTATGGCAGTGGCAGCATCCTGCAGGATCCGTTCAGCGGCTATGTCATGGTTGGCTACCACTTCGGTCAGATCATGCCGGAATTTACCATCAGCCAGATGCGCACCAACACCCAGGGCAACCAGAACCGTTCGACAGCGATCTCGGATGTCAACAATCCTGCCAATCTCGCCAAGATCGCCGCTTTGGCGCCGGCCGGCCAGTCTTTGGCGGACTCGATCAATAGCCTGAATCTGGCACGAGCCTCGATCGCCAACCAGGGCATGCAGGAGACGACTTATACCTTGGGGCTGCGCTATGACCTGACACCTAAGATGTCGGTCAAGTTTGAGTGGAGTCGAGTCAATGGACTCGGAGGGTCACCGGATGGCGTCATCGGCAGCGGAGGTTGGGGGCAGTTCTCTGATGCGCCTGCTGGCGGTAGCGCCAATTTCTACACCTTCGTCGTCAATGCCATGTTCTAAGGAGGAGCCACGATGAAATTTCATAATGCGGTGACGGCTCTGATACTGGGCATGGTGATGGCGATGGCCGCTGACGCGGAGATCGACGTCATCGTCAACACCAGTTATGTGGTCGGTAATGCGAGCTATGGTGACATCGCCAAAGTCTTTCTCGCCAAGGCCGGCACTCTCCCCGGTGGCGGCATCCTGGTGCCGGTTGACCAGAATGACGGCTCACCGGCTCGGGCGACCTTTTATAGCAAGGTGACGGGCAAGAACGCTTCGCAGCTGAATGCTTATTGGTCGAAGCTGATCTTCACCGGTCAGGGGCAGCCGCCCAAGGCGGTGGGTACGGACGCCGACGTCGCTGCTCTGGTAGCGAAGAACCCGAACATGATCGGCTATGTCCACAATGCGAGCAAAGTCAGTGGTATCAAGGTGATCGCCAAGATCGCCGAGTGAGAGGATGATGATCAGACCGCCAGCATCGCAGGTAGAGATCTGGCGGTCTATACCTCTTGCCAGGATCGTGTCCCCGGCCGTGTATATCTGGGATCAGGCGATGCACAGAAGCTGGCGCCTGATTCGCCGCTATGACCTGCACTGCCAGCTGCGGCGCAACTAGGCATCCGGAGCGAGCGAGGGAACGACAACATCAAGTTCAGCGTCGTCGCCAGCGCTCGAGCAAGCTGATGATCTGGTGGGTGCCGCGCTGCAATAGGCGATGCCAGTGATTTCGTGTTGCAGCCAGCAGCAGCTCGGAGGCGGCAAAGTCCGCCGTCAGCATCGCCAGGATGCGATCGGAGAACTCCTCCGATTCGACCTCAAGATTGGCTTCAAGATTCCAGAACATGCCCCAGCGGTCCATGTTGCTCGAGCCGAGAGAGCACCACCGGTCGCACAGATAGACCTTGGTGTGAAGAAAACGTGGCCGATACTGGTAGGTCTTGACGCCGTGAGCGGTGAGGCGGGCGAGGAAACTGTGGCTGAGCAGGCCGATCAGCGGATGGTCGTTGTGCTGTCCGGGGATGAGAAGACGCACGTCGACACCACGTTGTGCGGCTTGTCGCAGGGCTTTGCGCAGTCGTCGTGGCGGCAGGAAATATGGTGTGGCGAGCCAGATACGCTGGCGCGCGTGTGCCATGGCGCGTAGCAAGCTGGCCTGGAGGTGCAACGGTAGATCGGCTTGGCTGGCACTGACGCGTGCACGCAAAGCCCCGGTGGGCGTGTTTGTTGTTGGCAGAGATGACTGACGGCCTTGCCAGACGCTGTCGAAAAGACAGCACCATTGTGCGACGATCGCACCTTGCATCGCCACCATGGTTTCGCGCCAGGGCGCTGGTGCAGACTGCGCGAAGTCATCGCTGATGCCGGCGCCACCGGTGTAGGCGAGATCATCGATGATGAGAATTTTACGATGATCACGTAGCAGGCTGCGCAGCGGATGTCGCCAGTGCGGTGGATTGTAGATGCGAAAGTGGATATCGGCCTGGATCAGCCGTCGCCGGTCGGCGCTGTTCATGCCTTGGGCGCCGAAGCCATCGATGAGCAGGCGTATATCGAGACCGCGTTCCCGGGCGGCGATCAGCGCCGTGATGATCTGAGTGCAAATGTTTCCGGAATCAACCAGATAGAGTTCGATCCAAATGCGTCTTGTCGCCGTTGCAAGGTGGGCGAGCAGGTGCGGGTAGAAAGTGGCGCCATCGATCAGCAGTTCAAGGTCGGTGGCTGAACTCCAGTCGAAGGACGGCGTATTGAGATGGCGCAGAGCTAGCAGTTTATCGGGATGCATCGGCGGGCATGGACATGTTGGGCATGTTCATGTTCATCGGCATGCCGTGCGCATGTGCACGCTGCATCATGGCGACGGCAAAAATGGTCCACAGGCCGAAGGTGATGAGCAGTGTGCCGCTGAGCTGGCGTAGATGATAGGTCGACAAAAAGCGCTGCAGACGCTGCGCCATGCCACCGGCCAGGAGCATCATCGGCAGGGTGCCGATACCGAAGGCGAGCATGGAGAGGGCAGCGAGGCTGCTTTCGGCGCTGCTCGCTGCCAGGGCGAGAGCGGCATAGACCATGCCACAGGGCAGAAATCCCCAAAGCATGCCGGCGAGGAGCGACTGTGGGAGGTGACGCATAGGCAGAAGACGGCGAGCATGCGGAGCGATATACCGCCACAGAGGGTTTCCTAGCGCTTCCAGATAGATCAGCAGACGCGACCAGCCCGCCAGATAGAGCCCCATCAGGATCATCAACAGAGCGCTCAGCAGACGCGGCCAGAGCCAAAAGGAGGCCGCCGGCAACATGCGCATGCTGACGGCTCCGACGATCAGCCCGAGCAGGGTGTAAGTCAGGATACGCCCTAAGTTGTAGGCGACAATGCGTGACCAGCGTTGCGTCGGTGTGGCGCCTTGCACCCCCATGCCGAGAGCCGAGCTGATACCACCGCACATGCCCAGGCAGTGCCCGCTGCTGAGCAGGCCGACACTCATGTTACTGATCAGGATGGGTGCTGCACTCATGGTTCGAGAGGGTGATCATCGTGTGGTGGCGCCGCTTTGTTATGGCGATCGCGGTCTTCATAAATGACCCGCCACGAGGCCCCTTCAGGGTCGTCATATTGGCCATTGTTGATCGCCCAGATCAAGGCCCAGGCGCCTATGCCGAGCATCAAAAGGCTCAACGGAATAAGAAAATACATGGCCTGCATGACCTAGCCTCCGGCAGTCCCGATGAGACGATCATAGCACGTCAGATTCGTCTATGGCGCTTACAGTGGCTGGGCCATTTTTTTCATGAAGCGCAAAAAGGCTTCGGTCAGGAGTGGATCGAACTGATGCCCGGCAGCGTTGGCGATATACTCCAGTGCTTGTTGATCGGGCCAACGTTCGCGATAGGGACGATGGCTGGTCAGTGCATGATGAACGTCAAACAAGGCGGTGATGCGTGCGCTCAGGGGAATGTTGTCGCCCTTGATCTGGTGCGGATAGCCACTACCGTCGAAATGTTCATGATGGTACAGGGCCATCTCGGCGGCCATGCTCATAAACTGCGAGGCACCTTCGATCGAACGTGCTGCCACCAGGAGTTCGCTACCGCGCCGCGCATGTTCGCGCATATGCTGTTGTTCCTGCTCATCGAGGGTCGCCGGCTTGTTGCGGATCTGACTATGGACGGTCAGCTTGCCGAGATCGTGCAGAAGATAGGCGATGCCAATTTGCTGGATGAAGCGACCGGTCAGGACGTTTTCGAAGCCGGGCTGCTCGCGCAGAAAAAGGCAGAAGTCCTCGATGGTTTTTTTCTGTGTGAGAGACTGCTGCAGATTTTGCTCAGGACAGTTGCCATCGGCGAGACTGGAGAGCAGGCTGACGGCGGCCGTCTGCGAGCCTTGGATCTGTTCGTGCAGCCAATGGTTGTCAAAGGCGAGGGATATGCGGTCGCAGAATACTTCCAGCAAACTGCGTTCGATCTCGCTGAGTGGCAGACAGGGGCTGAGATAGATGACGAACTCCAGTTGTTCCTGGACGACGATATAGAGGGTGTCGATGGGGTCGGCATGGATGTGGTGCCGCTCTTGCAAAACACGCTGTACCAGCGCATGGGCCTCATGTTCGGGGGGGAGCGCATGACAGCGACTGAGATCTTCGTAGATGCCTGTGGCGGCGATGATCTGCAAGTTTTCCGTGCTTATCGCCTCGGGGCGGTAGGCCAAGCAAATAGAGCCGTGCATGCCGATTTGCAGTAAAGCATTGATCTGACGCAACAGGCCGGAGGCAAAGTCGCGCAGCGACTGGATGTGATCGAGCGATGACGATGCACGGATGATTTTGTGCAGGCCGAGGCGGTGATTTTCGAGGGCGTTCAAAGACTCGTAAGCGCGCAGAGAAGAGATGACCGTGGTGAAGAGTTTTTGTGTGGTCAGCTCGGTTTTGGCCTTGTAGTCGTTGATGTCGTAGCTGACGATGACTTCCTGTTCCGGCGCCTGTCCTGGTTGTCCCGTGCGCAGAACGATGCGGCAGATATGGTTGCCGAGTTCCTCGCGGATGCGATGCACGAGGCGCAGACCGGCGTCATCGGTCTCCATGACCACATCAAGCAGCAACACGGCGATGTCCTGTTGCTGACTCATGATCTCAAAAGCTTCCGACGCTGAATAGGCGCTGATCAACTCGAGCTTGCGGCCGTGGTAGTCGATGTTGCGCAGTGCCAAACGTGTGACCGAATGGACGTCGGGTTCATCGTCGGCGATGAGGACTTTCCATGGCTCCTGAGAAGGAGGGACGGCCTCATCAGGCGCGTCGTCGATCAGCCAGTTGTCATCCAAGCCATCTTCCATTATCGGCTTCCCTATACTCAATAGAACCTGCCATGAGTCTAGAGTATCGTCCTGCACTTGTCAGGCAGGGAGGCGTTCGATTGATCATTTATGCGGCAGAATCTGTCGCAATCTGCGGGCATTGAAGACGACCAGCAGAGAACTGCCGGACATGCCGAGTGCCGCTAGGTAGGGGGGAATATGCCCAGCGGCGGCGAGGGGAACGACGATGAGGTTGTAGAGCAGAGCCCAGAGCAGGTTTTCGCGCATGATGACGCGGCAGCGGCGGGCGTGTGCCATGGCCCTGGGGATCAGGTCGAGATGATTGTTGAGCAGCAGTGCGTCAGCCTGCGCGCAGGCTAGATCGCTGCCTTCTCCCATAGCGATGGAGAGATCGGCGCGGGCGAGGACGGGTGCATCATTGATGCCGTCACCGAGCATCAGCACCCGTTGACCACGGGTTTGCATCTGCTCCACGGCCGCCAATTTACCGGCCGGCGTCAGTTGCGCCATGGCTCGTTCTGCGGGCAAGCCCAGTTGCCTGGCGGTGGCGGCGACGCGCGGGGCTTGATCGCCACTAAAGATGTAGACGCGCTGACCGTGACGCTGCAGAGCTTCGACGCAGGCCGGCGCTTGGGCGCGCAAGCTGTCCTGCAGCCCGATCCAGGCGATGAGCTCATCTTCGCGCGTCAGTGCCAACCAGAGTTGCTCCGGAGCGAGGTCGTCCGGTGGTGAAAGACCCGGGCAGGCCCAGTCGGCGCGCCCCAGGCGATAGCGTACACCATCGATCGAGCCACGCACGCCATGTGCCTCCTGCTGCAGTTCCAGGGCCACCCGTGGTGAGCTCGGCGTATGCGCGTGAAAAGCGCGGGCGATGGGGTGCTGCGAGTGTGCTTCGAGGGCATGCGCAATGTCGAGCACCGCGAGGTGCGATAAGCCCTGCGTCTGGATGGTCGTGCATTGCAGTTGTCCGGTGCTCAAGGTGCCGGTCTTGTCAAAGACGACGGTGTCACAGTCGACCAGTTGATCGAGAAAGTGTCCCCGTGCGATCAACAGGCCTTCCCGGGCGAGCGCGGTGGTGGCATAGGTCAGGGCTATGGGAATGGCCAGAGACAAAGCGCAGGGACAGGTGGCGACGAGGACCGCGATGGTACTCCATAGGGCACGGGAAGGGTCGTGTCCTTGCCAGTAGAACCAAGTGGCCGCCGCCACCAGCAACAAGCCGAGAACGATCCAGGCAGCGATGCGGTCGGCGAGCAGGGCTAGTTTTGGTTTGCCAGCTTGGGCGCGCGACAGCAGTTGTTGCAACTGTGCCAGGGTGCTGTCCTGGCTGCCCGCGGTGACGCGTATCTGTAGTGCTTGTGCGAGATTAAGGCTGCCGGCGACGATGCGCTGGCCGCAGCGTTTGGGTACGGGCAGAGACTCGCCGCTGAGCAGGCTTTCGTCGACCTGAGCCTCCGCTGTCATCAGTTCGCCGTCACAGGGAACGCGCTCTCCCGGCTTGACCAGAAGGAGGTCATCGCAGGCGACGCTCAGGGTCGAGACGCGCTGCACTTGGCCGTCCGCGAGGCGCCAGGCCAGCCTTGGCGCCAGGGCTTCGATATTGGCTTGTATTTCGCCAGCACGGCGGCGCGCGCGCAGTTCGATGAAGCGGCCGCTGCTGACGATGAAGATGAGCATGCTGACGCTGTCGAAATAGGTCTCGCCCTGACCGCGCAGCATGGCGTAGACGCTGGCGGCATAGGTGCTGAGAACGGCGAGGCTGAGTGGCAGGTCCATGTTCATATGGGCGTGTCGCAAACCTTGCCAGGAGCGTCGATAGAAGGGCCAGCCGGCATAGAAGACGACCGGCGTCGCGACGAAGAAAGTGATCAGACGGAGGAAATCACGCTGCAAAGCGCTGATATTTTGCCACGCACCCAGATACAGTCCCATGGCGAACATCATCGCCTGCAGGGCGCCGAGGCCGGCGATGGCAAGGCGCAGCATCTCGCGTTTTTCGTTCTTTTGAGGTGCATTCTCGCCGGCGATCTGAAAGGGGCTGGCGCGATAACCGATGGCCTCAATGGTGGCGATGATCTCGACCAAGCTCAGTCGTTCGTCGTAGCTCACCGTCAAGCGTTCACTGGTGATGTTGACGTTGACCGATTGCAGGCCGGGCAGACGCTGCAGGCAGTTTTCGATCAGCCAGGCGCAGGCAGGACAGGTCATGCCGGCAAGACTCAATTGGGCGTGCTGTCGCTGTCCCTGCTGCTGTACATAGATGGAGCGCAGGGCGGGATGATCGAGGGCCGGTAGATCGGGCAGCGGCGGCGGCAACTGCTCGAGCGGTTGTGCCGGTTTTTGCCGACGCAGATAGTAGTCTTCACCACCATGTTCGATGATGGCCTCGGCGACGGCACGGCAGCCGGCACAACACATCGGACGCACCTGCCCCTGCCAGATGAGTTCGTGACGAGGTCCTGCCGTCAGCGTCAGACCACAATGGAAGCAGATGTTCGTTGCAGTTGACACGGCTTAGGGTGCGTTCAGGGTGACATGGGTGAAGGGGAAGTCGACGTCGCCGACGAGTCGCCAATCATGAGTGCTGAGCAAGATGTAATGGTGGCCATGGACGTCGGCCGGTAAAACAGCGGCATAATGTTGCCCACCGAGATTTTGCAGATGGGGTTGGATGTCCTGAGTCGAATCGATCGGATGCGGCAGGCGTAAGCTGAGATCCTGGAGATGGAGCGGGGCATTGCCGAGGAGTTGCATGTGCAGAACGTGCTGTCCGGCATCGTAGTTGAGATCCGCGTGGATGGCCAACTGACGAGCCTTGGCGTCACGAGCCAGTTGTTCATTGATATCGAGTCCGCGGTCATAGGCATCGGCGACGACGGGCATGTCGCGTCCATGCAAAGACAAATAGACCATGACCAAGGAGATGATGACGCTGCCGAAGAGTAGCCCAAACACCAGCCAGAAGCCGGAGTGTCGCCAAGCGGGTAGTGGTGTCGTGTTCATCATCAGTTCCTATGCGAGTAGGGGGCAAAAAATCGGCTCGGGCTGTCGATGTCGACGTCAGGGTCTTCTTCGACGTGAGCATGAAAGTCCATATGGACTTCCGAATCCTTCAGCTCATCGGGGTTTTCGTCGAGAGTTTCGGTGATGCTGCGCATCTCGCCTGGCTGCAGCACGACGTCCTGGCGGCCTTCCATCTTGGTGCCTTGCGGCATATGCGTGAACGACAGCTCGATATGCTCGGGGCGTTGACTCTTGTTCATCACGTTGAGGATGTAGCTGTTTTCGATGTCGCCGTCGCTGGTTTCGCGATAGAGGGCATTGCGATCACGGATCACGTCAAGTCCTGCGGGGGGGCGGGTAGCGATGCTATAAACCATCAGTCCGATCATGATGATGATGGCGGCGCTATAGCCGATCAGGCGCGGGCGCAGGATATGCGTATGCTGCCCGTGCTCGAGGGCATTCTCCGAGGTATAGCGGACGAGGCCGGGGGCATAGCCCATCTGTTCCATGACATTGTCGCAGGCGTCGATACAAGCAGCGCAGGCGATGCACTCGAGCTGCAGGCCATCGCGAATATCGATGCCGGTGGGGCAGACCTGAACGCAGAGCAGGCAATCGATGCAATCACCCAGTCCTTGTGTCTGCGGGTCGACACCATGCTTGCGCGCTCCACGCGGTTCACCACGTGCGTGATCATAGGAGATGATCAGCGTGTCACGATCGAACATGACGCTCTGGAAGCGGCCGTAGGGGCAGGCATACATACAGATCTGCTCCCGCATCCAGCCGGCATTGAGATAGGTGGCGGCGGTGAAAATGCCGATCCAGACCCATTCACTGACGTTGGCGTTGCCGTGCAGCAAGGCCGGAATGAGTTCACGGATGGGGGCAAAATAGCCGACGAAGACGATCCCGGTCAGCAAAGAGACAGCGAGCCAGCCGAGATGTTTGAGGGTGCGTCGCCAGACTTTGTTCCAGTCGGTGTCGCTCTTGTCGAGACGCATACGGGCATTGCGATCACCTTCGATGAAGTGTTCGATGGTGATGAAGATTTTCGTCCAGACGGTCTGTGGACAGGTGTAGCCACACCAGATGCGGCCGGCAAAGACGGTGACGGCGAACAAAGCAAAAGCAGCGATGATCAAAAACCACGCCAGCAGAATGAGGTCTTGTGGCCAGATGGTCAGGCCAAAGAGATAGAAACGGCGATGCGGAAGGTCGAAGAGCAGGCCCTGACGGCCGTGCCACTGAATCCAGGCGACTCCGATGAAGAGCGACAAGAAGCCGTAAGCGGCGAAGTTGCGCAGGTTTTCAAAGCGCCCCCGGATCGAACGCGGCTGGATCTTGACGCGCTTGCTGTAGAGTTGGACGGAGGCATCGGGAGATTGGTCTTGCGTCGGAATCTTCTCTGACATTTCTGGCGACCTCATGCCTTGGGAAAGGGTTTTCAGCAGCGCGCCTTTCAGCTGAGGCTATTGAAAATCCTCTCAGCTGACGTCGTGCCGTGTGGGTACGGCACGACGTCAGGGAGGGTTTACTGCTGCGTGTTGCCGTGTGACAGGCTGTAGACGTAGGCGGCGAGCAGGTGGACGCGTTCGACACCGAGACGATCCTTCCAGGCGGGCATACGGCCACGACGCCCTTCCGTGATGCTCTGGATGACGGTGGCTTTCGAGCCGCCATAAAGCCAGATGGTATCACTCAGGTTGGGCGCGCCGATCATGGTATTGCCGTGACCGTCAGGGCCGTGGCAGGCGACACAGTTGCTTTGGAAGACGAGCTTGCCCTTGGCTGCCAGTGCGTCATCGACCGTACGTCCAGACAGCGACAGGACGTAGTTGGCGACTTCCTGGATTTTCTCTGGTCCCAGGATAGGGCCCCAGGTCGGCATGCCACCTTGTCGTCCGTTGAGAATCGATTGCTCGATGTTCTCGGGTTGGCCGCCGTACAGCCAGTCCTGGTCGGTTAGATTGGGAAAGCCACGTGCACCGCGCGCGTCGGCACCGTGACAGGCGGCACAGTTGTTGAGGAACAACTGCTGGCCGATGCGCATGGCCTTGGGGTTTTGCGCCAGTTGCGGGATCGGCTGTGCGTAAAAGGCCTCGTACATCGGTCTGTACTTGGCTTCCAGGGCGGCGACACCAGCGTCGTGCTCCTTGACTTCGGTCCAGCCCAGTCTTCCGGGATAGTTGCCAAGGCCGGGGAAAAAGACGAGATAGGTCAAGGCGAACAGGATGGTGCCGACGAACATCCACATCCACCAGCGTGGTAGTGGGTTGTTGAGCTCGCGGATACCATCGTATTCGTGTCCGGTCGTGCCGTCACTGGCCTCGTGTTCGATCGGCATGCGCCGGGTCCACCAAAGCAGGGCGGCGCATCCGAGGATGTTGAACATCACGATGACGTCGATCCATGCACTCCAGAAACTACTCATGGCTGATTCTCCTTCGACTTTTTCTCATCGACAAAAGGTAGCATGGCATCCTCATCGAAACGTGTGCGGTTGCGTGGCGTGTAGGCCCACCAGCAGATCAGAGCAAAGCCCAGCATGGCGAGCAATAAACCTATCGTCTTCATGGTTCCAAGATCCATGGTTCACCTCTTGTCCTTGAGGAGGAGACCCAACTGCTGCAGATAGGCGACGACGGCATCGGCTTCCGTCAGATGGCCACCGTGCGCACTCTTGACGTCATCGAGCTCGGCCGTGGCGCCTTGGATCTGTGCGTCGGTATAAGGCACACCGACACGTTGCAGGGCCTTCATGTCGGCTGGGATGTCCTGGTAGTTCAGCGCCGTTGCGTCGAGCCAGGGATAGGCCGGCATGATTGATTCAGGGACGACGTCGCGCGGGTTGTGCAGGTGAATGTAATGCCAGTCATCGGAGTATTTGCCGCCGACACGCGCCAAGTCAGGCCCCTGGCGCTCCGAGCCCCAGAGGAAGGGGTGGTCGTAGACCGATTCACCGGCGACCGAATAGTGGCCATAACGTTCTGTTTCGGCGCGCAGGGCCCGGATCATCTGGCTGTGGCAATAGAAACAGCCTTCGCGCTGGTAAATGTTGCGACCAGCGAGCTGTAATGGTGTCAGCGGCTGCAAGCCGGCGATAGGTTGTGTCACGTCCTTCTCGAAAAACAGCGGGACGATCTCGACCAAGCCGCCAAAACTGACTGCCAGAGCCATCAGAATCATCAGCAGGGGAAGTTTACGTTCAATTGTATCATGTGAAAAAGCCATGGTATTCCCCTTCCTTTACTCGACCGGACGGTCGGCTGGCGTGGCCTTGATAATAGTCTGCGTGACGTTGTAGGCCATCAGCAGCATGCCGCTCAGGAACAATACGCCGCCGCCGACTCGGCTGACATAGTAAGGATGCATGGCCTTGACCACTTCAACGAAGCTGTAGGCAAGGGTGCCATCGTTGTTGTATTCGCGCCACATCAGTCCCTGCGTCAGACCGGCGATCCACATTGAGGCGATGTAGAGAACGACACCCAAGGTGGCGAGCCAGAAGTGCACATTGATCAGGCGTGTCGAATACATGCATTCGCGATCATAGATGCGCGGCACCATGGTGTAGATGGCGCCGATGGTGATCATGGCCACCCAACCCATGGCGCCGGAGTGGACGTGACCGATGGTCCAGTTGGTGTAGTGCGAGAGGGCATTCACCCACTTGATGGCCATCATCGGGCCTTCAAACGTCGACATGCCGTAGAAGGACAGGGCGACGATGAGGAAACGCAGAATGGGGTTGGTGCGCAATTTGTCCCAGGCGCCTGACAGGGTCATCACACCGTTGATCATGCCGCCCCAGGAGGGAGCCAGGAGGATGAGGGAGAAGACCATGCCGAGAGACTGCGTCCAATCGGGCAGGGCGGTGTAGTGCAAATGGTGTGGGCCCGCCCACATGTAGATGGCGATGAGTGCCCAGAAGTGGACGATGGACAGGCGGTAAGAGTAGACCGGCCGCTGTGCCTGAATAGGCACGAAGTAGTACATCATGCCGAGGAAGCCGGCGGTGAGGAAAAAGCCGACGGCGTTATGACCGTACCACCACTGCACCATGGCATCGCGCGCGCCGGAATAGATCGAGTAAGACTTCCACAAGGTGGCGGGCATGCTCATGCCATTGACGATATGCAGCAAGGCGACGGTGATGATGAAAGAGCCGTAGAACCAGTTGGCGACATAAATGTGCGAGGTCTTGCGTTTGGCGATGGTGCCGAAGAAGACGATGGCGTAGGCGACCCAGACGATGGCGATGGCGATGGTGATGGGCCATTCTGGCTCAGCGTATTCCTTGGTGCGGGTGAAGCCGAGTGCCAGGGTAATGCCGACCGCGACGATGATCGCTTGCCAGGCCCAGAAGACGAAGTTGGCGAGGGCGGGGGCAAACAAACGCGTCTGGCAGGTACGCTGTACGACATAAAGTGATGTGCCCATAAGGCCACAGCCGCCAAAGGCGAAGATGACGAGGTTGGTGTGGATGGGGCGCAAACGACCGAACGATATCCAGGGGAGATCGAGGTTCAGTGCTGGCCAAGCCAGTTCGGAGGCGATATACAGCCCGACGGCCATGCCGATGACGCCCCAGACGACGGTCATGACGGCAAATTTTCGGATGACTGAGAGGTCGTACTCAATCACTGCAGCAGGAGCAGGACTATGTGACATGACGGCTTCCTTTGAAATAAGCGTGAGAGCGTTCCATCCCGAACATCAACAACCTCTCTACTATGGACTCTAGTGGGATGAAAAACCATTCATCGACAACAGAGTGCCGGCTGCAAGTAAGGACCATAATCTTGCCCTAGGTCAATGCACTGGCCGACAAGAACCGGTACTCCAGCGAGGCCGGTGATTATGCAACGAAATTCACCGTGTGGGTATCTGAATTTTGCGTGCTCGTCGCCTGCTTGCCTGGGCGGCCGTTGATGTGCTTGCGTCCCCGGGTGGCTTGGCATATGTTAGCTGCGAGCCGGGTTTGCGGATGCCTGAAGTCTTGGGAACAGTACCGAAGCCCCTGGCTCGTGTGCGGCACCATATTAAAAGGAGAGTGTGATGGCGGTTTTTCTATCAAATGAATGGTTTACCGAGGTCGAAAAGTTGACGCAGTTGGCGGGCGACCTCGAAGTGCCGGCGAGTCTGGCCAGCATCGTCCTCAACATCAGTGTCTCAGGCACGGCACAAGGTCAGGTCGACATGTGCCTCAACGGTGGGCGTTTCGAGCAGGGGCACAATTCGCAGGGATCGACCAAGATGAGTCTGCCGATGGATCTGGCGCGTCGCATCTTTGTCGAAGACGACAAGTCGGCAGGCATGCAGGGCTTCATGAGCGGACAGATCCGTGTTGAAGGCGACATGTCCAAGCTGATGGCGATGCAGTCGGCTCGTCCCAGTGATCAACAGAAGAAGCTGCTCGCTGAGATCCGTGCCATCACGGAATAAGCGGCTGTCCTGTGCCGAGGGGGCTTGGTCCCCCTCGCGTCTTGCATTCAGGGCCGAAGGAGGTTCGTCTGTACGTCCCCTCGGTTCGTCGATATTCCTCGCCGCGAGCAGTCCACTCACGCCATAGATCGGTCAGTCAGGGATCTGGCGGGCTGATGTGCATGTGTTATCATCGCAGGCTTGGATCCAAGGGACTGGATGGGGGCACCCCATCCCCGCGATGCCACTGAGGAGTTTCATGAGCGATTTCGCCAAAGAGATCACGCCGGTCGCGATCGAAGATGAGCTGAAGCAGTCCTACCTTGATTATGCGATGAGTGTGATCGTCGGTCGCGCCCTTCCTGATGTTCGAGATGGCTTGAAGCCCGTACATCGGCGTGTTCTGTTTGCCATGCATGAGTTGGGCAACGACTGGAACAAGTCGTATAAGAAGTCAGCGCGTGTCGTCGGTGACGTCATCGGTAAGTATCACCCGCATGGCGACTCGGCGGTCTATGACGCGATCGTGCGCATGGCGCAGCCTTTTTCCTTGCGCTATATGCTGGTCGATGGCCAGGGAAATTTCGGTTCGGTCGACGGTGATGAGCCGGCTGCCATGCGTTACACCGAAGTGCGCATGGCGCGCATGGCGCACGAACTTTTGGCTGACCTCGACAAGGAGACGGTCGACTGGGTCGCCAACTATGACGATACTGAGCTGATTCCAGCGGTTTTGCCGACCAAGATCCCCAATCTTCTGGTCAATGGTTCTTCCGGTATCGCCGTTGGCATGGCCACCAACATCCCGCCGCACAATCTGCGTGAAGTGGTCGACGCCTGTCTGGCTTTGCTCGACGATGACAGCCTCGGGGTCGACGATCTGATGCTGTTCGTCACCGGTCCGGATTTTCCTACCGGCGGTATCATTCATGGTCGTGCGGGTATCGTCGAGGCCTATCGTACGGGGCGTGGCCGCATCCATGTGCGCTCGCGGGCGCAGATCGAGACGGACGAGAAGACGCACCGCCAGACGATCATCGTCACCGAGATCCCTTACCAGGTCAACAAGGCGCGCTTGATCGAGAAGATCGCTGAACTGGTCAAAGAAAAGAAGATCGAGGGCATCTCACCCGATGGTCTGCGCGATGAGTCGGACAAAGACGGCATGCGCATCGTCATCGAGCTCAAGCGTGGCGAGATGGCCGAGGTTCTGCTCAACAATCTGTACGCCCAGACGCCGATGGAATCGGTGTTCGGCATGAACATGGTCGCCCTGGTCGATGGCCAGCCGCGCACGCTCAATCTGCGTGAGTTCATCTCCGCTTTCCTGCGTCACCGCCGCGAAGTGGTCACGCGCAGAACCGTTTTCGAATTGCGCAAGGCGCGCGACCGTGGCCATATCATCGAAGGTCAGGCGGTGGCTCTGGCCAACCTCGATGAGGTCATCGAGCTGATCAAAACTTCCCCCAGCCCGGGCGAGGCCAAAGAGCGTCTGTTGACGCGTGTTTTTTCACCGGGCATGGTCCTGGCCCTGCTTGAGGCCGCTGGTGATCGCGATGCCTGCCGCCCCGAGACGCTGCCGGCGGATCGTGGCCTTGGTGCTGACGGCTATCGTCTCTCGGTTGAGCAGGCGCAGGCCATCCTCGATTTGCGTCTGCACCGCCTCACCGGTCTCGAACAGGACAAACTGGTGCAGGAGTATCGCGAGATTTTGGCGAGGATTCGTGAACTGGCGCTCATCCTCGCCGAGCCGGCGCGTTTGGTGGCGATCATCCGCGCAGAACTGGAAGAGGTCAAGTCGCTCTATGGTGATGCACGACGCACCGAGATCATCGCATCGCGTCTCGATCTATCCATGGAAGATCTGATCGCCGAGGAGGATGTCGTCCTCACCCTGTCGCATGCCGGCTATGCCAAGACGCAGCCGCTTGCCGATTATCGCGCCCAGAAACGCGGTGGTCGCGGCAAGTCAGCGACGGCGGTGAAGGATGAAGACTTCATCGAGCGTCTTCTTGTCGTGAGCACGCATGCCACGGTCATGTGCTTCACCAGCGTCGGCAAGGTCTACTGGCTCAAGGTTTACGAGATACCACAGGCGGGACGCGCTTCGAAGGGCAAGCCCATCGTCAATATTCTGCCGCTGCAGAGCGGTGAACGTATCACCGCCATCCTGCCGCTGCGCGATTATGCACAGGGCCAGTTCGTGTTCATGGCGACGGGTGATGGCACGGTGAAGAAAGTCGACCTCACCGAGTTCTCCCGGCCACGTTCAAATGGGCTGATCGCGATCAATCTGAGCGAGGGCGACAGCCTCGTCGGGGTGGCGTTGACCGATGGACAACGCGACATCATGCTGTTCAGCGATGAAGGCAAGGCGGTTCGCTTCGCCGAGTCCGAGGTGCGTAGTCTCGGCCGTCAGGCCATGGGCATGCGGGGTATGACCTTGCCACCCGGGCGACGCATCGTGTCACTTTTGGTGCCGGCGGCTGATGCGCAGATTCTGACCGCGTGTGCCAAGGGCTATGGCAAGCGCACAGGGGTGTCGGAATTTCCCATCCATGGTCGTGGCGGCAAAGGCGTCATCGCCATTCAGACCTCCGATCGCAATGGTGCCCTGGTCGCCGCCGTGCAAGTGGCGGCCGATGGGCAGGGGCAGCTCATGCTCATCTCGGATCAGGGGACGCTGGTGCGGACACGGGTTTCCGAGGTCTCTTGTGTGTCTCGCAATACGCAAGGTGTGACCTTGATCCGCCTCGCCGAGGAAGAACAGCTCATCGGCGTCGTGCCGGTCGCGGATGATGACGCTGAGGACGATGGCGAGAATGAGGCCAGCGAAGTCAGTCGTAGCGAATGAACTTATTGTCGAGTGAGGAAACCGCAAGCATGCGCGTGCATAATTTTTGTGCTGGACCTGCGGCTCTGCCGCAGGCCGTGCTCAGCGAGGCGCAGCATGACCTGCTGAGCTGGAAAGGCCGTGGTCTGTCGGTGATGGAAATGAGTCATCGCGGCGCCGATTTCATCGCTATCGCCGAACAGGCGGAGCGCGATCTGCGTGAGCTGCTCAACCTGCCGGAACACTACAAGGTGTTGTTCCTGCAAGGTGGCGCCAGTCTCCAATTCGCTCAGGTGCCGATGAATCTTCTGCGTGGTCGGCGCAAGATCGATCTCGTCCACACCGGGATGTGGTCGGGCAAGGCTCTGCAGGAAGCGCGCAAGTACGCCGAGGTGAACGTCGTCGCCTCGGATGAGGCGCATGGCTTTCGCACTGTGCCCGCTTTTGATACTTGGCAGTTGAGTGATGACGCTGCCTATCTGCACTATACGCCGAATGAGACCATCCACGGCGTCGAGTTCAACTACATCCCCGAGGTCAACGCGCCGCTGGTGGCTGATTTCTCCTCCAGTCTGCTCAGCGAACCTCTCGATGTCAGCCGCTTTGGCCTGATCTATGCCGGAGCGCAAAAGAATATTGGGCCAGCCGGTTTGACCCTGGTCATCGTGCGCGATGATCTCCTGGGAGACGTGTTGCCAGGAACGCCGACCATGCTCGATTACAAGGTGGCGGCCAGCCAAGGCTCGATGTACAACACGCCACCGACCTATAGCTGGTATCTCGCCGGTCTTGTGTTCAAGTGGCTCAAGCACCACGGTGGTCTGCCGGGCATGGCCAAGATCAATCAGGAGAAGGCGCAGCGTCTCTATGGTGTGATCGAAAGCAGCGGTGGTTTCTACCACAATCCGGTGAGTCCGAGCTATCGCTCGCGCATGAACGTTCCTTTCACCATCATCGACAGTCAGCTTGAGACGGTCTTCCTGCGCGACGCCGAGGCCGCCGGTTTGGTCAATCTCGCTGGGCATCGCTCGGTGGGTGGCATGCGCGCCAGTCTCTACAATGCCGTCGGCCTGGACGCGGTTGACGCGCTGGTCGAGTTCATGCGTGACTTTCAGCGGCGTATGGGCTGAGTCGATGCGTACGCTCGAGCAGATACGTCGCGAGATCGACGCCATCGATGATGAGATCGTTCAGTTGATCAGTCGTCGTGCCCGTTGCGCCCAGGAAGTGGCGACGGTGAAGAAGGCGCAGGAGGGGGAATTGCGTCTGCAGTTCTATCGTCCAGAGCGCGAGGCGCAGGTACTGTCGCGCGTCATGGCGAACAACCCCGGGCCCCTGCCGCAGGAGGAGGTGGCGCGCCTCTTCCGCGAGATCATGTCGGCGTGTCTGGCGATCGAGCAGCCTTTGCGTGTCGTTTTCTTGGGGCCGCAGGGCACCTTCACGCAGGCGGCTGCGCTCAAACACTTTGGGCATTCGGTGCAGACTGAAGGTCTCGCCAGTATCGATGAGGTCTTTCGCGAAGTGGCTGCAGGTGCCGCCGATTATGGCGTCGTGCCGGTGGAGAACTCCTCCGAGGGGGTGGTGACACATACCCTCGATTCTTTCATGGATTCGCAACTACGCATCATCGGTGAAGTGGAACTGCGCATTCATCACAATCTGCTGGTCGCCGATGTGACGCGCGTCGCCGCCATTTCGCGCATCTATTCGCATCAGCAGTCGTTGGCACAGTGCCGCAAATGGTTGGACGCCCACTATCCCAACGTCGAGAAAGTGGCGGTGTCGAGCAATGCCGAAGCGGCACGCCGGGTGCAGGGTGAATGGCACTCAGCGGCGATTGCCGGCGATATGGCGGCGACGCTGTACGGTCTCACTGTCTTGCATCCGAGTATCGAGGATGAGCCGGATAACACCACCCGCTTCCTCATCATCGGTGCGCAGGAGGTGAGTGCGAGTGGTCGTGACAAGACCTCGATCCTGGTGTTCACGCATGATCGTAGCGGTGCTCTACACGCCCTGCTCGAGCCTTTCTCGCGTCAGGGTATTTCGCTGACCCGGGTGGAGAGCCGCCCATCGCGCCTGCATCTTTGGTCGTATGTGTTCTTTATCGACTTCGAGGGGCATGAATCCGATCCTGCGGTGGCGCAGGCCCTCGCCGAGGTGCGCGCACGCTCTCTCGATGTCAAGGTGCTGGGTTCTTACCCGCGGGCTGTACTTTGAGCGAGGTGACTATGGGGTTTGACGCGCAACGCTTGGCGCTACCGGGAGTGCGAGGTCTGCAAGCCTACCAGCCGGGCAAGCCGGTGAGTGAGCTGCAAAGAGAGCTGGGGCTGGAACAGGTGATCAAGCTGGCCAGCAATGAGAATCCTCTCGGATGTTCAGCGCAGGTGCCGCAGGCTTTGCAGTCTTGTCTCGCGGCACTGGCGATCTATCCGGATGGTGCCGGCTTTGAGTTGCGCGAGGCTTTGGCGCATCATCATGGTGTGGCGATGGAGCAAGTGACCCTGGGCAATGGCTCCAATGATCTGCTCGAAATCATCGCCCACACCTTTCTCGCGCATGAACACGCCGCGGTCGTCGCGCAGTATGCGTTCGCCATCTATGGGCTGGTTGTGCGCGCCATCGGTGCTGAGCTGATGGTGGTGCCAGCGCGTGACCATGGTCACGATCTCGCCGGCATGGCGGCGGCTATCACGGCGCAGACGCGCATCGTCTTCATCGCCAATCCCAACAATCCCACGGGCAGCTGTTTGTCGCAGATGCAGCTGCGCGATTTTATGCGTTCCCTGCCTGAGCACGTCGTCGTCGTCCTCGATGAGGCCTATCTTGAATATGCCGATGAGGGTGGGGTCGATCCTGTCACCTGGCTCGCCGAATTTCCCGCGCTCATCATCTGTCGGACTTTCTCCAAGGCTTACGGCCTGGCGGCCCTGCGCGTCGGATATGCCCTATCTTCGCCGGCGATCGCCGATTTGCTCAATCGTGTGCGCCAGCCTTTCAATGTCAGTAGCCTCGGGCTGGTCGCGGCGCGCGCAGCGCTCGCCGATCAGGATTTCGTCGCGCGTTCGCGCCAGGTCAACGCCGCCGGCAAGTTGCAACTGCAGCGTGGATTACAGGACCTGGGTCTGAGCGTGTTGCCAAGCCAGGGCAATTTTCTCTGTGTCGATCTCGGTCGCCCGGCGCAGGCGGTCTATAACGCTTTGCTCGCCCGTGGGGTCATCGTGCGCCCTCTGGCGGGCTATGATCTGCCGCAGCATCTGCGTATCAGCATTGGCCTGGCAACAGACAATGAGACCTGTCTGCGCGCGCTGGCCGAGGTTTTGGTGTGAGACAGGAGCGTTGGCGGCGGGTCGCCCTGATCGGGCTCGGTCTGATCGGATCGTCGCTGGCGCGCCTCCTGCGAACCCAGGATCTGGCTGATGAGATCGTCGCCAGCGGTAGTCGTGCGGTGACCTTGCAGCGCGGTCTTGATCTTGGCATCATCGATCGAGCCTGTGTCGATCTGGTCGCAGCGGTCGAAGGTTGTGATCTCATCGTCCTCGCCATGCCGGTGGCGGCCATCGCCAGCACGCTGGCGACGATAGCGCCGCATCTGGCACCAGGAAGCGTCGTGACCGACGTCGGCAGTGTCAAGGGTGCCGTCGTCGATGAGGTCCAGCGTCTGCTGGGCACGGTGCCGACCTGCTTCGTTCCGGGGCATCCCATCGCCGGTGCCGAGACCAGCGGTGTCGATGCGGGCGATGCCGATCTCTTTCGTCGTCACAAGGTGATCCTGACGCCGTTGCCTGACACCGATGCCCAGGCCTTGGCGGCGGTCGAACGTCTTTGGCGCAGCGCCGGTGCCGAACTCATCCGCATGAGTGTTGCGGCGCATGACAGCATCCTCGCCAAGACCAGTCATTTGCCGCATCTGCTGGCGTTTTCCCTGGTCGATACCTTGGCGCGAGAATCGGAGAATCTCGAAATTTTTCGTTACGCGGCCGGAGGTTTTCGCGATTTCACACGCATCGCCGCCAGCGATCCGCGTATGTGGCATGATATCGCCCTGAGCAATCGACCTGCTCTGCACGCAGCGCTGGATCTCTTTCAGGGTGGGCTCGACCAACTTCGCCAGGCCATCGACAACGGTGATGGCGAGGCGCTCCTGCGTATTTTCAGTCGTGCCCGCCGGGCGCGAGAACACTTTTCCCATATGCTGGCCGGAACGGCCTATGCCAAGACGAAGAGCACGATGAAGATCGAATTTCAGGTACAGCCCGGTGGACGGGTGCAAGGGCGGGCGCGTGTGCCCGGAGACAAATCCATTTCCCATCGCAGCATCATGCTCGGTGCCATCGCCGAAGGCGTCACGGAAGTGCACGGTTTTCTCGAGGGTGAGGATGCTTTGTCGACCTTGCAGGCTTTCCGTGATATGGGCGTGCAGATTGAGGGGCCGGAGCGCGGCCATGTGCGGGTGCACGGTGTCGGACGGCATGGGCTGAAGCCTTCGGCAAGGCCGCTTTACCTCGGCAATTCAGGCACCTCCATGCGCTTGTTGTGCGGCATGCTGTGTGGCCAGTCTTTCGATAGTGTGTTGACCGGCGATGCCTCGCTCTCGCGTCGTCCTATGCAGCGCATTGCCCATCCCTTGACCCTGATGGGGGCGCACATCGATACCACGGGTGACCGCGGTACGCCCCCCTTACGCATTCAAGGCGGACAGACCTTGCAGGGGATGCACTATGACATGCCCGTCGCCTC
Source organism: Pseudomonadota bacterium (assembly GCA_021851865.1). Taxonomy (GTDB): domain Bacteria; phylum Pseudomonadota; class Gammaproteobacteria; order Pseudomonadales; family Moraxellaceae; genus JAJZHK01. The sequence goes on from JAJZBU010000001.1 coordinate 161,489, forward strand.
GGCGCAGGTGAAATCAGGCATTCTGCTGGCTGGTTTGTGGGCGCAAGGCGAGACTTCGGTGCGTGAGCCGGCGCCGACACGGGACCACACCGAGCGCATGCTGCGGGGTTTCGGCTACGCTGTTGATCGCCAGGATGGCTGTATCCGTCTGCGCGGTGGTGGTCGCCTGCTGGCGACGCAGATCGACGTACCGGCGGACATCTCCTCGGCGGCCTTTTTCATGGTGGCCGCCAGTATCGCTCCTGGCTCGGAGCTCACGCTTGAACATGTCGGTATCAACCCGACGCGCACCGGCATCATCGATATTCTGCGCCTCATGGGCGGTGATATCGAGATGAGCCATGAGCGTGAGGTCGCCGGCGAGCCGGTAGCCGATCTGCACATCCGTTACGCGCCTTTGCAGGGCATCGACATTCCCCTGGAATTGGTGCCGTTGGCTATCGATGAGTTCCCGGTGCTTTTTGTCGCTGCTGCTTGTGCTCGTGGCCGGACAGTCCTGCGTGGCGCCGAGGAACTGCGCGTCAAAGAGTCCGATCGTATCCAAGTCATGGCGGATGGTTTGCAAGCCCTCGGAGTGGCGGCGCAGGCGACACCTGATGGCATGATCATCGAAGGCGGCCGCATCGCTGGAGGGCACGTCGACAGCCACGGCGATCATCGTATCGCCATGGCTTTTGCGGTCGCTGCTTTGCGCGCTGAAGCCGACATTCTGATCGCCGACTGCGCCAATGTCGCGACCAGTTTTCCAGGTTTTGCCGACATGGCGCGCGAGCTGGGTATCGGCTTGCAGGTGCTCAGTACGGAATGATGAAGAAAAGCATGCTTGCAAATGTCATGAATTTTCTATAAAAAGCGGCGCACAGAGCGCTCTGGATAGAATAACTGCGAGCGGGTCGAGGAATGGGCTGATGAGTAGGGAAGTAGAAAAGCCACAAGTGACCAAGGCCTTGCCGCCGGTGGTGACGCTGGACGGGCCTACCGCCTCGGGCAAAGGGACGGTAGCTCATCGCTTGGCGCAGGCGCTTGGGTTCCATGTCCTCGATAGTGGTTCTTTATATCGAGTACTCGCTGTGGCGGCGCAGCATCATGCTGTATCGCTGGACAATGCTGAGGCCTTGCAGGTACTGGCGGCGCATCTCGATGTTCAGTTCAGTGGCGATGCCGTCGGGGAGACGCGCATCATCCTGGAAGGTGAGGACGTCACCCAGGTTCTGCGCACCGAGGATTGTGGGCGCGCAGCCTCGGTGGTGGCGGCTTTACCGGATGTTCGCCTCGCTCTGCTCGATCGGCAACGCGCCTTCCGCGAGGCGCCCGGCCTCGTCGCCGATGGCCGTGATATGGGGACGGTGGTCTTCCCTGACGCCTGTCTCAAGGTCTTTTTGACAGCAACTGCTGAAGAACGTGCACAAAGGCGTTATCGTCAGTTGCTTGACAAGGGCTTTGGTGCTAGCCTTGCCGCCCTTACCGAGGATATACGCGCGCGCGATGAGCGCGATATGCGGCGAGCTGTAGCTCCTTTGCGGCCGGCTGAGGACGCCATTCTGCTGGATAGTACGCAGATGTCGGCGGATGACGTCGTGCGTCGTATTCTCGATGGGGCGCGTCAGCACCCGGTGCTGGCTGCGCGTCTGCGTGCCTGACTTCCAGGCAGGAATGATCCGTCAACCCGTCACTGTTAAGGTGGGCGGATCGTCATTTTTAAGAACCCTGCAGAGGTGACCTGTAGGCCAGGTGAAGCGGCACCAGAAGCCGCAGGTTGTGATCATGTCCGAATCTTTTGCCTTTCTTTTTGAAAATAGCCTCAAGGATCTCGACGTCGAAAAGGGCGCCTTGATTCAGGGTACCGTCATCGCTATCGACGATGACTGGGTCGTCGTCGACACCGGCCTTAAATCGGAAGGTGTGGTGGCGCGCGAAGAATTCCTCAACGATCGCCGTGAACTTGAGATCAAGGTCGGTGATCAGGTCGATGTCGTCGTCGATGCTCTCGACAACGGTCTCGGTCAGACCCAGCTGTCGCGTGAAAAAGCCAAGCGTGCTGAAACCTGGACCAAGCTTGAGCGTATCTTCGAAGCGGGTGACATCGTCACAGGCATCATTTCGGGCAAGGTCAAAGGTGGTTTCACCGTCGACATCGGCTCGATCCGTGCGTTCCTGCCGGGATCGCTGGTCGACATTCGTCCCATCCGCGACACGTCCCATCTGGAGGGGCGTGAACTCGAGTTCAAGCTGATCAAGCTCGACGCCAAGCGTAACAATGTCGTTGTGTCGCGTCGCGCTGTCATGGAAGCTGAATCTTCCGCTGAACGCGAGCAGCTGCTGGAAAATCTGCAGGAAGGTCAGGTGGTGCGCGGCATCATCAAGAACCTCACCGAATACGGCGCCTTCGTCGATCTCGGTGGCATCGACGGCCTGCTGCACATCACCGACATGGCCTGGAAGCGCATCAAGAACCCCAACGAAATCGTCGAAGTGGGTCAGGAAGTTCAGGTCAAGGTGCTCAAGTTCGATCGTGAGCGCAATCGCGTCAGTCTCGGCCTGAAGCAGCTCGGCGAAGATCCCTGGCTCGATATCGTGCGGCGCTATCCGGTGGGTACGCGCGTCAAGGCGCATATCACCAATCTTACCGATTACGGCTGCTTTGCCGAGTTGGAAGAAGGCGTCGAAGGTCTTGTCCACGTCTCGGAAATGGATTGGACGAACAAGAACGTGCATCCGCACCGTATCGTCCAGGTCGGTGAAGAAGTCGAAGTCATGGTGCTCGACATCGATGAAGATCGTCGTCGTATCTCCCTCGGGATCAAGCAGTGCAAGGCCAATCCCTGGGATGAATTCGCCAAGAACCACGAGAAGGGTGAGCAGGTCAGCGGCACCATCAAGTCGATTACCGACTTTGGTATCTTCGTCGGTCTCGATGGCGGTATCGACGGTCTCGTTCATCTCTCCGACATCTCCTGGAATGAGAGCGGTGAGGAAGCGGTGCGTCGCTACAAGAAGGGCGACACTCTCGATGCCGTCATTTTGTCGGTGGACCCTGAGCGTGAGCGCATTTCGCTCGGCGTCAAGCAGATGGATCGCGATCCCTTCAATGACTTTGTCGCCAAGTATGAGAAGGGCGCCATCATCAAGGGACGCGTCAAGAGCGTTGATGCCAAGGGAGCGACGGTTGAGGTCATGGACGGTGTCGAAGCCAGTCTGCGTGCCTCTGAGATCAGCCGTGATCGTGTCGAAGATGCTACCCGCTTCTTCAAGGATGGCGATGAGGTCGAGGCCAAGATCATCGGTATCGATCGTAAGTCGCGCGTGATCAGTCTTTCGATCAAGGCCAAGGATGAGTCGGACGATCGCAGTGCCATGGCGGCAGCGCGTGAAACCGAAGACAGCTTGGCTCCGAAAAAGACCATTGGTGACCTGATCAACCGCGCGCGTCAGTCCAGCGAGACCTGAAGCGACGGGATTCTGTCCTGATGTCACGACCCCCGGCCAAGTCCGGGGGTTTTTCTTGTGTGCTCGGGCAGGCACGAACAGACCCAGCTCGAGATAGATCGATCCAATACAACACCCAGCGCGAGTGAAATAGCCGGAGGTCGTGATGTGATGGATCCAGATTGCTTCTGCCGTCAATGTGCGAGAAAATGACGCCATTATTCATGAGGGGGCTGAGATGTCGCGCGAGCAAGCTGCTCTGAACGAGGTGGGGCGGTGGAGTCCTGGCGCCGACGCCGAGTCATCCGCGCATTCTCGTAAGACCCGTACTGAATTTAACAAATTACAAAAAAGATTGCGCCGTCTTGTCGGGCAAGCTATCGCTGATTATGAAATGATCCAAGACGGCGATAAGGTCATGGTGTGTCTGTCCGGGGGGAAGGATAGTTACACCTTACTGGATATCCTGCTCAATCTACGCATGAGTGCTCCGATCAAGTTCGATATCGTCGCGGTCAATCTTGATCAGAAGCAGCCTGGTTTTCCCGAAGATATCCTGCCGCGCTACTTATCAGAGCGCGAAATTCCTTATTTTATCCTGGAAAAAGATACTTACAGCATCGTCAAGCAACTGACGCCGGAAGGGAAAACTTATTGCGCGGTCTGCTCGCGATTGCGGCGAGGAAACCTCTATGGGTTTGCCCAAAAGATCGGTGCAACCAAAGTTGCTCTTGGTCATCACCGCGATGACATCATGGCGACTTTTTTTCTCAACCTTTTCTTCAATGGTAAACTCAAGGCCATGCCGCCGAAACTGCTCAGTGACGACGGGCAGAATATCCTGATACGCCCTCTTGCGTATTGTCGGGAGAAGGACATCATTTCTTACGCAAAGGCGCGCGAATTTCCGATTATCCCATGCAATCTCTGTGGCTCACAGGAAAACCTGCAGCGAGCTGCTATCAATGAAATGTTGCGACAGTGGGATCAACAAAATCCACGTCGTCTTGATAGTATTTTTACAGCGTTGAGCAGCGTGGCTCCTTCGCAGATGCTGGATCGTCAGCTTTTTGATTTTATCGGTCTTGATGCGCGACGCGCGCACGGCGAGCGAACAGAGAGCAAGGAACGCATCGAATTGATTGACATGAACCTATAAGGGAATAACCGGTATGTCGGATGGATCGAAGATGCGAACGGCAACATGCCGCCCGTCCGTGAATTGACCTATGACGAAGTTCTTGCCCTGAGTATTGAGAAACTTGGCGATGACGGAAGCCTGTACACCATTCGGCACCGCTGCTTCGGCTGTCATCGAGGGAGCCGAAGTCTCGGCAGATCCACCAGTACCAGCCAGCGCTGGGCATGAGCTTGGCTGGGAACAGGGCAGAGAACGGTTCAATTTCACACCGTACTGAACAGATGTCTCCGCTTGGGGCCGAAAGTCCACCGTTTCGGCCATTTGTCCCTCGACGGAACCGAATCCGCGTCTGCTTTCAGAACCCCATAGTAACGCCCTGGCGGACCGTGGGACGAAAGAGCCCGTCAGGCCTCAGATGACGAGGGACGTAACACCTGGTGGTGGCCGACACGGAGAAGCACCACCCCAAGGGGGCGCAGTCATTCAACTCAATTGTTCATGGTTGGTGAGGAGTAGGCGTGTGCGCAATTTCTGTAAATAAGCAGCCATACGAGATGAATTCAACTGCTCTCGAAGTTCAGGTATTTTGTCAACCTCTGGCAGGGGTTCAGGCTGTTTCTGTAGAAATTCTTTACGATGAATCGTTGCTTCAAGCGATTTACTTAAGACTCCTGCACGGACAGGTTTGGGAAGATAACGATAGACCTGAGCCTGATTGATCAGTTCGGCAACCCGGCGCGTGTCTTTAAAACTGGTAATGACCAGGGTCAGCAAACTTGGACGTTCGCGCCTAAGCGTCTTGATCAGGGTGGCGGGGTCTTCACCAGGAAGATTGAGTTCACTGATCAAGATGCCGATTTTGTGATGTGCAAGGATGGCAAGAGCAGCCTGCACACTGGCTACACCGAGAACAGGAAAGCGCAGGCCTACGATATCGCGCACGGTTTGCAGGGTTTGTGGGTCGTTGTCGAGTACCAGAATACTAAAAAGATTCGATGTGACAACTTTCACCGAAATCGGTGGATCAACAACCACGGGTTGCCGTGATCGACGTGCCTGTTCCGCCGCCATGGCGATCGTATCGCGTAATTCTTTGGGCCCCCACGGCTTCTGAATATAACGAAATACCTCCGCCTCATTGACAGAGTCCATGGTGGCTTGCGTATCAGCATAACCGGTGAGAAGTATGCGCACTGTTCGTGGTGAAGAGAGGCGTGCTTGCGCCAACATCTCGGTGCCCGTCATTTGCGGCATGCGCTGGTCAGAAATGACGATGTCAATGTCTTTCTCTGACAAGATCCGCAAGGCTTCGTGCGCCTCTGTAGTGGTGATGACATCATACTGCATGCGCAAAAGCAGCCCCAAACTGCGCAGTATTCTTTCCTCATCATCGACCAGCAAGATACAGGATTTGGTGGACATGATTCTTCTCCAAAGATCAAGCAACAGCGGATTGCTGGGGGAGGGGAAGAATGATCACAAAGCGAGTGCCTACCCCCAAACGAGATGCCACTTGGATGCGACCGCCATGGCGGTGGATGATCTGATAACTGATCGAAAGACCCAGGCCTGTGCCTTGGCCGACGGGTTTGGTCGTAAAGAAAGGATCAAATATTTTTTTCAGGTGTTCTGGATCGATACCACACCCCGTATCTTGCAGAGACAAGTAGGCATGATGAGCATCCTGCCATGTGCGCAGCATCAGGGTTCCACCTTTGGGCATGGCTTGAGAGGCATTGGTGATCAGGTTAAGGAGAACCTGATTGATTTGGGAGGGAATGAGACGTAAGGCCGACGTCAGTTTCAAATCGCGGTGCAACTGTATGCCTTTTTTGATTTGATTGCGTGCCAATAAAAGGGCATTGTCAATGCAGTCATGCAGATTGGCTTGGTCAACGAAGGCTTGGTCCATGCGACTAAAGTCGCGCAAACCCACCACCAGTTCACTGATCTGTCCAACGCCGTACAAAGTATCTTCAAGCATGCCATGCACTTCGTCGAGAAACTGATCTGTGGCATAAATCTCGTGATCCGAAGTGAGGGTGTCTATTTCGGTGGCAAGTTGTGCTGTATCGCCATCAGGATCGAATATGCCTGAAACTATCTTGTGATAGCGGGGAAGTAGATGGATCGCGGGGATGATTTGTTCAACAAGAAGTTCGATATTATTACGGACATAGCCTAATGGCGTATTGATCTCATGAGCAACGCCAGCCACCATTTGACCAAGCCCAGCCATTTTTTCCGACTGCACGAGCTGTGCTTGAGATTTTTTCAGCGTATTTAGAGTTTTTGATAGATCCAGCGCGTTTTGGCTTAACTGTGCAGCCATCGAGGCAAGAAGATCTGGTACAGCGCCGATCCCGACGTAGCGGCCCTGATCAACGATGATAAAGTCCATGGATAGGGGTAGACGCATATGGGCACTGACATGCGCCGCCGCACTAGCGATATCCTGTCCGATTTCGATGATCCATGGTGATGACTCCATAAAATCAGTCACCGGTCGATGGCCATAGAGCTCACGGCCAAAGCGCTTGAGGAAAATCTGGTTGAGGCGATAGCGCGAAATCATACCGATAGGCTGATTTCCATGAACAATAGGAAGAGAGAGTATCGGCTCATGTCGTGGGTCGAGAAATCGATCGGCCACATCATTGATGGTGTCACCTGGAGCAAGTCCGGGAATATCTCTCAACAAATCACGCAATCGGCTCACGATAGTCATGGTGGTGGATCTCCGAACGACTGGGTCCAACGCTCACGTCCATGTGGCATCAAATGAAGCTCTAAGTCGTTTATTGTCTCGGACGAGTATGACAAAAATTTTACGAAAATAAGACGATGTGATGACGAATTAAGTTGTATTGGATGATTTTACCTTTTGCGGAAACGTTGGTGACAATTTGAAGGCAAGTTGGTTGCATTACGGTGTTGGCGGCTGATTCTGTATTTAAAATTAAATGAAAATCGCCTGAATTTGTAACTTGTGAGAGGAACAATAAAATTGTTCTGGCGGAGTTTGATATTGGGTTTCTAAAAATCGACATGATAATGAGGTGATGCGATGAATAAGTCATGGGTGTGGGTGTGTCTTGTGTTTTTTAGTGTCTGCTGTCATGCCACAACCAATGATGTCTGGGCGCAGCAGGCCTACACCATGTTTCTTGACATGGCAACAGGATATGTTGGGCGCAGCATCTGCATTGTTGGCGGAATGTTGGGAATGTTGTGGGCGATGGGGACAGGAAAGCTCACCATGGCGTTATTAGGCGTTGGTGGAGCAGTGTTCGGCGTATTTTCTCCGACGCTTATCAATGCGCTTTTCGGTGCCGTTGTGATATGACGGGGGTGGGTTATGGATGATAAATTCTATATACCAAAATCCCTTGATGCGCCAAATTTGTTTTTGTTTATTGAAGCGGATACTTTTGTAGTTGCCATGGCGGTGTTTGTTTTTGCTGCAATGGTAAGTATTTACATTGCCATGCCGGCAGCATGGTTTATAGCCAATTATTTTGCGCGTAAAAAATCGAGTGGTGTACGCTCGAGATATCTACATATCATGTATTGGTATACGCCATCGCAGCTATGGTTAGGGAAATTACATCCATCATGTCAGCGGGAGTATTACGGAAGATGAACATAGAAAAATACATGGAATTTAGACGCCAGCTTGGTGAGCGTATAACGTTATGGATGGTGATGTCTTGGATGCTTGGTCTCAGCAACATAGGTATGATCATGATATGTCTGCATGCACTAAAAGAACAAAAAATCATCATCGCACCATTAACGGGCGAGCATACGTTCGAGTTTGAGCACGGTAGTGCGTCGCAATACTATCTTAAAGAAGTGGCCAGTTATTTTGTCAACAATATGCTGACGTACAGTCCTGAAACGATATCATGGCAATTAAATGCGGCGCTGCCATTGCTTGATCCTGAGTGCTATCAATCAACCAAGCAGGCACTTAAAAAACAGATGGACTGGGTGCGGCAAAAAAACATATCCAGTGTCTATTATGAGAACGCAGTGGTTGTTGATGGGTTAACGGTCAAAATTAATGGGATATTGAAAGTGATCATGGCCGGGGAGGAGATATCGCAAAAAAATTATCCTGTTGATGTTTATTTTAGTAATAAAACGGGACAGCTGCTGATCAGTGGCTTTCGTCATGAGGAGAAAGCGGCATCATGAATGGATGGGCCTTGGTTTTTATATTACTCAGTCTGCCTGTGTATGCGCTGCAGCGAGTCGATGAAGAAGAGGCTGGGGCGGCGGTCGTAAGGCTATCTGCGCATGAGCCGAATCATCTATGGATTGACGGTAGATCGATCAGAAGAATCATATGTAAAAATCATGTCTTTGAATACATTGAAGACAAGGGGCATGGTGATGTTTTCATAAAATCAAAGATTGAAAGTGGCTCGGCCGACATCTTTGTCATTGATGATCATGATTGCTTCTACCGCATACATGCGGAGATCGTTGATAAAATGGCTTCGGAGATAAAGATATTTCCGAAGCATTCCGGTGAATCAAAAATCAAGGATGATGGTCACGTGGCATCGATTAGAAGAATGATGCTCAAGCTCTATGTTCTTTCGAGCAATAATCAGAGTCAGAAATCACAAAAAATTAATGACCTTATGGAGATCCAATGGCTGGCAGGCCTGGATGACCAGCAGTTACATGGGGATGTATATTTGCTTAAGAACATAAGCAAAAAAATTCTCAATCTGCATGAAAAAATGTTCTCTCAGTATGGTGATAAAGTGCAGGCAGTAGCGATCGTGAGGCGATATCTTCCTGAGAAAGCATCGACACGAATTTTGATTGTCAGGGGGAGGTAAAATGAGCATTGATCGTGAAAAAATGGTTCGGAAAAAGCAGACTGCAATGCTCGCTATAGTAATTGTTGGCGTCGTTATTGTCGTCGCTGTGGCGTTGAGTCTCAGTAAAGCCACGGCGGTCAAGGTGAAAACGATGAAAGATTCATCGCTTCTTCCCGAAGACACGGTCAAGGCACAAGATCAATGGGTGGTGCTGGGGGAAAAGCATATCAATGATATTGAGACAAGGCAAAAGCGACTGGAAGACATCATCAATAATATGCCGACACAAGGCGGCCATCAGATAGACAATCAAGCCGCGGAGAATCCGAAAGTGCCGCGAAATATAGAAAATGCCCCCTTGCCTAGCCTTGATGAGGGTGTCGTGCCTCCGGCCGGCGCGCTGAAAACGCATCAAAGTGAAAACTTGATCATTCAAAAGAAATCTAATGAAATAAAGAATACGCCAGAGTTTAATCAATCAGAGAATGGTGATGGCGATAGCGATGGCGTGGACGTCGTCGATATTAATAAGCCGGCCCACCCCGATGGCATCGATTACATACCAGCAGGTTCATTTGCAAAGGTTGTTCTGCTTTCGGGGTTTGATGCTCCAACGGGTGGGCAGGCGGCACAAAATGCACTGCCGGTGGTTATGCGCGTAAAATCATTCATGCACATGCCAAACAAATTCCAAGACAATTTGAAAGAGTGTTTTATTACTGGTTCCGGGTACGGCGATTTGGCGAGTGAACGAGTTTTTGTAAGAACTGAACGGCTTAGTTGCATATTGAAAAATAATCACGTTATTGAAAAGAAAATCAAAGGTCATTTGGTGGGTGAAGATGCGTCCTTCGGCATGAGAGGAAAACTGGTGAGCAAGCAAGGGGCACTACTGGCGAGATCTTTTGTGGCGGGAATGTTTTCTGGATTAGGTAACAGCGTGGCGGCACAGTCACAAATGATGCAATCGAGCCCATTAGGGACGGTGACGACGATAGATCCGGCGCGCGCAGAGCAGGCAGCATTGGGCTCGGGAATAAGCACATCGACAGGTAAAATTGCTGATTTTTATCTGCAACAGGCCAACTTGATATTCCCCGTCATAGAAGTGGCTGCCATGAGGATCGGGGAAGTATTTTTGGTTGAAGGCGTCAATCTCAATGAACAGGATGCGAACACGAAAACAAATACAAAGAAAGTCGACAGCAACTCTGGTAATGACAATCATGCAGTCGAAGTTGAGACGGAAAACGGTGATCCATCATGAAAATAAAGAGCCCAATATGTATTTTTGTCATGTGCATTCTTGCTGGATGTGCGGATCATTATACATGTGCCAAGTTTCCAGAAAATAGTTGTCAAGACATGTCGATCGTCTATGAAAAAACGGGATCCAATTTTTCCGACTATAGGCATCAAAAAATCAAAAAATCAAAATCAGATATAGAGAATGGTGGTTCAGTAAAAATCAAACCAATCATGACGGTCGACAATGATGATGTTGATCCGTTATTAAAAATGCCGGTAGCTTTGAGAATATGGATATCACCTTGGCATGATAAAAATGATGATATTGAAACAGGTTATATCTATGTTGTTGCAGAACGCGGCCGGTGGCTGGTCTCCCCGTAGATGACTTGAACTGGATTTCGTCATGACGCCAAGAAAAGATAGCAATCAAATTGATGTTGGTGAATTGTTGGATATTTCGGCATTCTCTGAATATGGATTGATCGGTGAAAATTTGATGATTTCTGTGATTCGTGTGCCATTTTATGGAAATGACAATGCGGCAGAGAGGGCTGGTTTGCTGCATGAATTCATGAAGCTAGGTGGCGTCGTTCAGTGGCTGGTCATGCATAAGCAGCAAGATTATTTGGATATCGTAATGACCATGCATTGGTCGCGTGTTAGCGAACGGGCAATAATTGTCATAAGAACAATTATGGCATCAACGTACCGATGGTCGCATGATGATTATTACGAATATTGGCGTCAATGGCATTTGCTGCATCACGCTGAGCGAGGTGAAAAAGACGGGTTTATTGTGAATGAAATGTCCGGCAGCAAATTAAAGTGCGATGATGATTTTTTATATGTTGTACAAGGGGGGGCTGTTTGCCAAATGATGCAATTTTACGAGGCCGCATCAAAAATCATCTGCACGCCGAGTGTGGCGGTGGCTTTCTATGAACGAGATGAAATGTATTTATCCAATTATGTCGGCGCGGTCTGCGCGCCAGCTGATGGAAATAATTTTGTATTAAGCGGTGAACGAGATGTTCATCACCCAATTTTAAGATGGATGATGATGACGATTGGAGGAATGCGTTCCAGTGTGATTCGTAGTTTGATCGCGACGCATCGGATTACGCCATTGCGTCAACATATCAATATTGACAAAATTATTGAGGTGGAACATGGAATGGTTCCGGGAGATCATCGAAAGATTCTATCATAAAGAATCTTGTTATGTGCATCCACTGTCTGAAGATGTGCTTGAGGCCAGGCTGTCTAATAAAAGATCAATATGCGAGCTCTTTCCTTATGTGGCTTATGACAAGGAAAGCGAGATCTTTATAAATGATGATACCTGGAGTGTCATGTTTATGGCACAACCCACGACGTCATTAAGTCATGATGAAATAAAAAATCTGGAGGGAATGCTATGTCAGTGCGCCCCATCAATGGGGTATGTGCAGGTCATTCTGTATGCAATGCCATATTGCCATGAAATCATGAATAAATGGTTTGTGGCGCGACAAAAGAATAAAAATAAAATGTCGGTTGATGTTCTTAAAACTCTCACGCTGAGGAGAATAAAATATTTGCAGAAGGCGGAATGGCGCAGCTTGTTTAATGATGAAAGTTGTTTGGTTAAAGACGTTTTTATTTGCATTAGTCTTTCTGTGGACAGGCCGATCAACGCTACGATCGATTCTGTTGGCTCAGACAAGCAGATTCTTTTCTCTTGGCGTACGCAAACACAGTCTTTGCTGAAATCGATTGGAATATCTTCGATAAACATAAACGAAGATGGCTTGGCGCATCTCATGAGAAGTTTCTTGTCGCCCCGATCATCATCAGAAGACTTGCCGACCAGGACACCGGGCTACCCATTTCCGATGAATTTGATCAATGATGAGTGCAAAATATCGATTCATCAAGATCATATTGCCATCCAATGGAAAAACCATACGATTGAATGGAGCTCCATGACGGCAAGGTCTTACCCGGAATATTGGTCAGCGAGCAGTAATGGCGAATTTTTGGGAGCATTCTTTCAAAATCATCTGCAAATTCCAGTTCCTTACGTCATTGTTCTTAATATCTATTTGCCGGATTCGTATCCAGAAGAGGTAAAAGCCAAGTCAAAACTGATCCGGTCAACGCAAATGCAGAGCACTGAAGTTGGGAAATACGTGAGTGCTTGGCGACAAAGACAGCGCGACTGGCAATGGGTACAGTCACGATTAGTGGCTGGCGAAAGATTGGTTAAATATAGTTTTCAGGTGATCAGTTTGTCAGAGCCTGGGCGGCGGCAATTATCGAATCAGGCGATTAAGAATTTGTTTCAGAGAATTGGTTGGGGGCTCAGCGATGATACCTACTGCATGCCGTATCAATGGCAAGTCAGTATGCCGATGGGATTGGGTAAGTGCATCTATAGAACGCTCGATAAGCTGGGGTTTTACGCTACGGCAACATCATCGACGGTGACGCAATTCATGCCATTTATTGGAGAATGGAAGGGGAATGTTGGCTATCAAGAACTGCCGCTGTTGATGTTGTTGGGGCGGCGCGGGCAATTGCAATATTTAAACCCATATCTTAATAACAAAGGCAACTATAATATCGCGGTCGCGGCGACATCTGGTGCCGGTAAAAGTTTTTTGACACAAGAGTATGCATGTTCTGTCCTGGCGGCAGGAGGAGTTGTTTATATTATTGATGCAGGCGGTTCTTATAAAAACATCTGTCAGCTTCTAGGCGGTCAATATATCGATTTTTCTGATAATAATGAAGTGAGCCTGGATCCGTTCTCTGTACTGAATGGAGAGGAAAGTGTTTTTATTGAGCACTTGCCGATGTTTAAATCACTGGTGGCTACGATGGCGAGTCCAGAGAGCAAACTTAGTAGTAAGCAAATGGCGCTTCTGGAACAGGCAATAGCCAATGCTTGCGAGAAGAATAGTTATCAGTGTTTGACCCTCGATGAACTATCCGCAGAATTATTGAAAAATTCCGATGATTTGTCCATTATGCTTCGGCCTTATACAAGTAATGGTGTTTATGGGAGATTCTTTAATGGAGCTGGGAAAGGGGCAATAAATTCTGAATTTATTGTTCTTGAGCTAGATAGTTTGAACGGAACGTCTGATTTGCAAAGTGTTGTTTTGCTGAGCCTCATTCAGAAAATAACTCAGGCTATGTATCATGGTGATCGGGATCGTTATAAATTATGCATTATCGATGAAGCCTGGCGCTTATTGGGCCATAGTCAAGCTGGTTCGTTCATTGAGGAGGGCTATCGAACGGCACGAAAATATGGTGGCGCATTCATGACCATCACCCAATCGCTGCAAGATTATAAAAATAGCCCTGCAGCGATCGCCTGCTTTAATAATAGTGATTTCTTGTTTTTGCTCAGACAAAAACCCGAGACTATCAGTCAGGCCAAATTGGACCGGCAACTAAGCATCGGCGAATGGGAGGAAAAAATGTTGAAATCGCTATCGACCGTATCTGGAAAATATTCTGAAATTGCCATGCGCACGCCAGATGGCTGGTCCATGGGGCGTTTGATTGTTGATCCGTGGGCGGAAAAAATGATGTCGACGCGATCTGAGGATTGGTCAGCCTTGAAAAAATTGGAAAAAAAAGGAATGACAAAAGTTCAGGCAATTACTTTATTGGCGGGTCTGCGAGATGAAGAATCTGTTTAAAATTATATTGATAGCTGATCAGGTTATTCTAATGTTTCTCGGCTGGATGGTGTATGAATATTGCTACCATACTCAGGTCATGTCCGTCGATATAAAAGAAATAGTCAATAGGGAGATTTTGCAGTCATCACGTTTGAATATGAGCCAGCAGCAAAGAGTTTTGCGCGCGCATGTTTTTTCAAAAAAAATACATGATGCTTTACTCAAATTATCACATGGAAAACCTATTTTTATCAGACAGGCTGTGGTCATCGGGGATGATGATGTTACCCCTCGGGTTGCGGCGGAGGTTTTTCAAAAATGAAGGCCATGATTATGTTCAATAATAGGACTTTATTTAATAAAGAGTCATGGAGAATTTTTAAAATCTGCATGACTGCATTTGTTGTGATGGCTGTGGCAATAGAAGCATCGCTATCGATAGGGCAAGTATTTTTTTTGGGCTGGAAATTGTCGCCATCCATCCCCGGTCATTTTTTTATCGTCATCAGACATGCAGCTTGGCGCCGCGGTGATCTGGTTGCATTTATTCCATCTAAAACAAGATATGGGGAAGGAACGTCATGGTGGATGAAGTATGTGATGGGCGTTTCCGGTGATGATGTCGTGGTGCAAGGGAATCGTATATGGGTTCATGGTTATGATTGTGGAGTGATGCAGGATAAGGCTTACGATGGCCAGAAATTAACCTGGCAAAAGTCGCATAGGATTCCACCTGGATTCGTTTTTGTTTGGGGGACGAATCCAAGATCATTTGATTCGCGCTATCAACAAGTCGGGCTGATCCATGAAACGTCTATATTGGGGCGCGGCATACTTGTTTTTTAGACAAGTGTGTCTGCATTCGGCATATTCCGAAGATTTTGGCCACATAGCGCCAGTCTATCCAATTTTCGAAGAGGATGCATCGGTATATTTCCGCCAGAAAATGATGAAAGAACAGGAGGCAGGTCATGTAGAAGAGGAAGTCAATGTTCAGAAGAAGAAAATGCAGAATTACTTTATGCACCCACGGGGTGTGTCTTTGCCAGAGCTGACATCACCAAAGACACATATTGTGAATATGACGTTTGTTTTGGAAAATGATGCTGTTGATGATCACGGCGAGATGATTGCGCATCGCGGGGAACGCATCAATCCCCTGCAATATATCAGCTATGCACATGTTTTGTGCTTTTTAGACGGACGAAGTAAAAGGCAGATATTCTGGGGCAAGAAATACTGTCCGGAAGAGCCGGTGGGCCATGTGATTTTTGTTCATGAACCATGGAGGGTGTATGGCAATAAAAAAAGAGTATATTTCGATCAATATGGAATTCTTGCGCATCGATTTTCCATTGATGGACTGCCAGCATTGGTACGACAAAAAGGCCTTTACATGGAAGTTTTGGAGGGGTTTTAAGAAGAAAATCATATGGGTTGTAATATGCCATATCTACGCGATATCGGCGATGGCTGAATGTCATGGAAGAATGCTTAACCCAGTCACGGACATATGTTGGGATTGTTTTTTTCCAATTAATTTTGCTGGCGCCTCCATGGGGAATGGCCAAGATCCTAATCCTGTACCACCAACGGTGTGTTCATGTCCTGCGCCGCCACCTATATTTATCAGACCTGGTGTCGGTGTATCGTATTGGTCGCCCGATAGGATAGCAGAAGTTGTGCGCGACCCACTCTGTTCTCCGACACTGGGCGGAGTGACACTTGGGAAAATGAATATTAGCGGTGGCGATGATAGTGGTAGATTAGGTAGTGGTGGCAATAAAAAGTCGCAAGGAGTTTTTTATCAACTGCATTGGTTGCAATGGCCGTTGCTCTCAGCATTAGGTATCGTCACGTCGGGAAGTCTGTGTCAGAAGAACGACACGGCGATGGACTTTTTATGGCTTAGTGAAATGGATCCGACGTGGGATGATGATGAACTTGCATTTATATTGGCGCCAGAATCGTTGCTGTTCTCGACGGTGGAAGCCAATGCTTCATGTGCAGCTGATACGCTGCGGGCAACAGCAACAAATTTTGGACTCAATCAATTGTATTGGTGTTCCGGTGGGCATGGGTCTGTTTTTCCGCTTTCTGGCCATAAGCAGTACCACACAGGTGGTGTTGATAGTTCGATGAATTTAGTTCATCGCATGATTTTCAAATTGCATCGTATAGGTGTTCTGATGGATACCTCGTCACTGGCGGCCTTATGCGCCGACCAGCCGCAGTATCTTATGCGGAAAACGCAGTACAAAGCGCAAATTGAGTATCCTAGTCCACAAACAGATAAAGCGCATGGATTTGGCGTGCCGACCTCGCTCTATGAAGAGGGAGAAGAGTACC
This sequence comes from Pseudomonadota bacterium, assembly GCA_021851865.1. Lineage (GTDB taxonomy): Bacteria > Pseudomonadota > Gammaproteobacteria > Pseudomonadales > Moraxellaceae > JAJZHK01. The sequence continues at coordinate 178,171 of JAJZBU010000001.1, forward strand.
CCTATTTGGGGGAAAACTGGTCATTAATAATTTGGCGGAGACACTTATGTTGTTCGCTGTAAGAGGAGTATTTTTTATTTTTCTTGGTGTAATTTCCATTTGTGTCATGGCGCGAGCTGATGACAAAGCCATCAGCATTCCTGACGATATAGCGGGAAAAGTTGGCGATTTGCAAAAAAGTATTGATTCGATCAAAAAGCCAGCGGCGCATGAGTTTGATCACTTTAAAAACTATGACTGGCCTGGTGATGGCCGAAATGAAAGATCAATAGATATGAAGGAGTACTCCAGTCATATAAAGAAAATTGAGAAGATCACGCTTTACGTTCTTGTCAGTTTCTCTATGTCAGTTGCGGCTTTGCAATCTTTGTCGACAGAGTTGAAAAAGATCAATAGAGTTTTAACTTTTCGTGGGTTTTATCACAACGATATGCATTTGACCTATCTAAAGTTGCAGGAAATCGGCGTGACAGCAGAGGTGGATCCTGTCATTTTTAGAATATTTCATGTCACGCAGGTGCCCTGTTTTATCATGGTCAAGCATGACGCTGACGGGCATATCCAAGAAATAGCGCAAGTAGAAGGGCTCGTCGATGCATACACGGCTCTTGAGTTTATGCGCAGGAATAAATTAAATGCTGATGGCGCTGCCGTCATTGATAAAGTATTGCGAGGTCTTGGTCATGATGATTAGTGTCATGATGTTCGTGATATTTTTCCCGTTGCTGGCTTTTGCTCAAGGTTGGTCGCAAGCCATTTGTCCGCCAGGGTCGGGAAATTGTCTGCAGAACGGTTATGATGCAGCAAGTTCAAATAATGCATTAGAATCTGTGGAGAACAATCCTTCGGCGACACAAGTGCCCTGTTCGGGTAACGCGGGTCAGTATTGCCAGCCTTATGCCAGCCAAATTAATTCGACGTGGATCAAGAGTTCTTATGATCTCAGGTTGAAATTGCAATCAGGCTGGTCATCACAAAGCCAAAAAATAATTTTGAAAGCAAGATCGGAATATTCGCCTTTGAGTGTTTGCAGTCGTGGTGGCTGTTTTCTCAGTCTGTCGCAAAAAAAACAACTGCAAAATAGCCCATTTATGACTCAAATAGCTGTTGCCTTGATGCAAGGTGCTGGCCATTCATTGTCGGCGATGCGGGTTTTCTCTGGGCGGCGCGTCGATTGTATGGATACAGGCAGTTTTATTGGGTCCAATAAGTGTTGTAGTGGCGGGCAGGGAGCATTGCAAACATTTTGGGGGCAAGGTTGTAGTGCGAATGCCCAAACAATTATTTCAGCGAAAAATCATGGACGGGCCAGTTTTCTCGGGTCATGGCAGAGTTGTTCGCAATCCTTGCCATGGGGCGGTTGTTTGAAAAGTTCAACTCATTATGCTTTTTGTATATGGCCGAATCAAGTGACGCGGATTATTCAGGAACAGGGGCGCGCGCAGTTGCGACAGAATATATATTCAGATTGTCGAGGATTTCTATTAAATCCCAATGAGGTGGCAAAGATTAATTTTAATTCCATGGATTTTTCCAGCGTTCATTTGGCTGCGCCAACCTACCCATAAAACGGACACATGATCATGGGCATTCGAAGAGTGTGTTTTGTTTTTTTTGTGATGTTACAGTTTTCAGAGTATGTCCAGGCGTCTTTTTATGATGCGAACCCAAGTGGTTGGGTGTGGTATATGGATGATGTTCAAAACAAACATAAAAATAGAATTGTGACGCCCGATAATGCGCGTCAATATTTGGTTTCAATGGGCAGAAAAATGGAGCGCTATGAAGCAGCCGCCATCATCAATCCGACGGCATCGAATATCGATCGCGTCATGCATTGGCGTAAAAAAATACTGATATTGGCAAAATCTTATGCCGATGCCTATCAGCAATATATATGGAGCCACCCGAAAGATGACTTTAACTTGCAGGTGGCGCAGAGAAGCGATGCGATAGTGGCAGTTTCTGATGATTTAACTCATGACCAGGATGTCGCTTTAAAAGAACTGTCGCGCACATTCGCGATCATATATGTTTTTCGTGGTGACTGTAAGTTCTGTAAAAAGTTTTCGCCATATTTGTCGAGGTTTCAGCAGCAATATGGCTTTAATGTCATCGCCTATAGCCTAGATGGACGACCTTCACCATTTTTCACATCATGGGTCCATGATCGATACTTCCTGTTAAGGCATGGTATTCATCCTGTGGCTGTTCCTGCTGTTTACTTGGTCGATCCGAAAAAAAATAAAATCATCACGGTCGGGTATGGGTTAATGAATTTGCTTGATCTAAAGTTGCGAATTATGACCTTATTAAAAATTCCAATGAAAAAAGGTGCAATGACTCTGGTGGATGGAACTTAACTTATTGTGGATGGGTTGAGCATGACTTATTTTAGATTTGCCTTTTCTGTTCGACATCAAATTTATGCATGTTTTGTGGGCTTCGCCATGATGGTTCATAGCGGCGTTAGTAAGGCCGACTTGCAATCTGAATTGCAGTCGTGGATGGGTAGTTCTGCGTATGTTAATGCGACGTCGGCGGGGGTGTATAAAAGTCAATATGGAGGATATTGGACCGGTGGCGGAGAAACTATTTCTGTTCCAGATAGGCAGGTAGGGAAGATATTTTCATCGACACCATCAGTCTATTCTGCCGGATGCTCAGGCATCGATAGTGAACTCGGGGGATTCAACTTCGTAAACAAGGATGAAATTGTTCAACAATTGCGTGCGATTGGACAAAATGCCAAGGTTCTTGCGTTTAATCTGGCGGTAAAGTATGTCTCGTCACTTCTTGCCGACAGCATGGACTGGGTCAAGGATAAGGCTGATTTTTTAAATCAGTTGGAGATGGACTCGTGTACGGCAGCACAGAATGTATTGAGTGCCGGTTTCGCATCTGTTGGTATGCCAAGTTATGTTCAAATCAATGATGCTGAAGATCGTGAAATTTGTATTCAGCGACAAGTCATGTTAAATGGCTTGACGCGTGACCAAGCGCAGATGGCGTGCAATCAAGGTGGACAAAGACATAATACTTTATCTTCTGCAAATTCAAGATTTTTCACCGGGAATTTGTCTTGGTTTGTGCTGATGAAATCTCCTGTTTTTGCAGCCGACCCGCAACTTGCGGAGTGGGTCATGAATATGACTGGCACGATGATCGTGTCAGACAACTCGTCGCAAGGAAGTGATGGATCGAGAGTTTCTTCATGGATTCCCGGCATGTTATACACGAGCTGTGACGCCAAGAATAACTGCCTCGATTATTTTGGTAAGGCTGTTATGGATGCTTTGATAGGTGTTCCTGAAAATCTCAATATGAAGGTTCCATTTTACGTATGTTCGGATTTGCGTACAGTCGCCAATGGTTGTGCTCATGTCAAACTTGATGATCAAGGAGTTGACCTGACCCAATTAAATAAGATGAATATATCAGGACATCTGGTTGATGAGCTCTCCAGTATTATGCGGAAATTGTCGTCGCCAAATGCTCAGCTGAATAATTCTGAAAAAGCACTTATTGAACAAGCTGCACTGCCTTTGTATCGATACACTCTGGCATCACAAAGTTTTTTTAAACGTACCGTTCCCGATCATGATGTTCAACTATATCTGCGCATGTTGGCGCAACAATTGGTAGCCAAAAATTTAGAGGCTTTGATATCTCAAGTGCGCCTTGTTTTTGGCTCATCAGGGACCAATGCTGCGTCTGATCCAAAAGTAAAGATGTACCTTGATTATCTTGGCAAGCTGGCGTCAGCCATCAATAGCTATGAGGCATCGGCCGTGGATAAGATGAATCTAGAGGTCAAGCTTTTACATAATGCTCAGGCTTATGAGCAAGCTCTGGTTGGGAGTATGGGCAATCAATTTGTAAGCCTTATGAGCTATGGGTGGAAGCCATGACATTTACCATATTCTGCTATGGTGATGGCGCTTTTATCGATCGTATATTTAATGCCGTTGCCGCGGCAACCAATCATGGTGATTTTCGCTATGCCATGATGCTGGTGGTGAGCTACACGAGTATCTATGTTCTTCTCGTTTCCATGTTTCAGGGCAGAGTTTATGATTTCAAATGGTTTTTTTCTGTGCTCATGATTTATAGCTTGTTGCTGATGCCGCGGGCCACCGTCAGTATTGAAGATAGATTTCAGGGAGGCGGCTGGGGCGGACCGGCACAGGTTCATGTGGTGGCCAATATCCCGATGGGTTTGGCATTTTTATCGAGTGCAACGAGTAAATTTGGCGATTGGCTGTGCCTGATGATGGAGACAGTATTCTCTTTGCCTAATGGCCTTAGATATGAGGACAACGGACCTCTGTTTGGGAGCGCTTTGGTTTCCGCGATGAATTCATTTTCCATAGATAATTCCAATACGGCTGAGTCTCTTGAAAATTTTTGGCATGACTGTGTGTTCTATGACCTTGTCCTTGGGTTTTATTCTCTGCAGGATCTTGTTTCGGCACCTGATCTGGAAAATTTCTTCTCTTCACATACGGCCAGTAATCGAGGGTTTACTTATTTAGATCAGCAAGGAGGATCTTCATTTTTAACCTGTTCACAGGCATTTTCAGGATATCTAGATCGTGATCTGGCCAGTGAAATATCTGTGGAGGAACCGCAAATTGTTGCGCGAGCACAGACTAGTCTGAGTAATAACTTGATTCAATCGGCTGCCGTTTCTATGCCATTGGCATTTCAGTATATAACGGGATTATCGATGTCATCGTCGAGTACTTTGACGCAGGCGGCCTTGATCAATAGCTTTGCTCATGGGTTTGATAATTTTGCTAATCCGACACAGAGTAATTCTGGTGTTCTTGCCTATATTCAAGCACGCGCAGAACAGCAACGGGCTCTTGATTATGGCGTTCTTGGAAAGATCTCAGAAAAAGCATTGCCAGTTATTCGTGATATTTTTTCTGCATTTCTAGTGTGTGTTTTTCCTATGGTTGCGATGCTGAGCATGGGGGCGTCAGGAGGAAGAGTTATTGCGGCCTATGCACGATCGATGTTGTGGGTTTCATTGTGGCCGTCGATCTATGCTATTTTGAACTTTGGAATAACATTCTTCACCGCAGTGGCTGCACAAAAAGCATTAACGCTGTGTTCTGCCGGCGGTTGCTCTTTGGCCTATACCCTGTCTGATTCATATGGCCTCCAGTCGGTTTTGAATCTCTATACGTCAATTTCCGGTTACTTGATGACGTCCATTCCTATGATTGCTTGGTTGATGGTGCAGCAGTCCGGTGCCATGATGGCGCAATTGGCGTCGCGCGTTATTCAAAGCTATTCTCAGCCTGTGGCTTCTGCTTCTGCTGATGCGGTACAGGGAAATTTTAATCAAGCCCAAGTTCACTACGACAATGTTGAGGCTTGGAATCATGTGAGCTCTCCTAAAAATTCATCTGGTTTTACTTGGCATGATGATGGTAATTTTGTGACCACACATGCCGCGCTCGGGGACGTGTTGAAGCAATCTGTTTCGAGTACATCTGTAGGACTTGATGTACTCTCCGGTCTTGAACAGAACTATGCTGTAAGTCGACAGGATATTGTTTCGACTTCGCATGCTTCTGAAAATAAGATTTTGCATGACCGGGCGGCGGCGTGGAGTCAGTTAAACCAGGTTTCCGAAGGACTGAGTCATTCCCAAGAAATGCGTCGTGGCGAAACCTCCAGTAAGCAACAATCGTCGGCAATTTCAGATCATTATATCGATCAGGCTTTTTCGTCTTTTTCAAAAGACCATGGTTATTCACAGGATGAGTCTAAAAGTTTGCAATTTGATCTGTCGGCGGGCTTGAGTTTTTATACTTTAGGAGCTAAATCATCTGTTGATAAGGGGTGGAGTATTGTCACGAGTGACAAGAAGAATTTTGTGAAGAAGTTCATACATAGCGATGAATTTTCTCATGCCTTGAGTGTTGAGGCATCAATATTGAAGAGTAAATCTGAGATGATGTCTGCGTCTTCTTCCTTGCAGCAAATCAAGCAGGCTGATCACTTGTTGCAAAGCTCGAATCATGAAGAGGTGGTATTGTCAAATATAATGCAGGCGCAGCATCGTGTTGATGAGCAATTGTCTAAAATACATAAAATACAAGCTGTCGATTCGGATAATTTTGAAAATGCTTTTGTTGCGCGATTGGAGGCTTCTGGGATTGACTGGCAACAAGGCTTACAAGATTTGTCATTGTCAAAAAATACCGAACTCTCGCGCTATGTACAGTTTGTCGGCGACAAACTTGTTAATGAAATGGCGCAGAGTCGCCTCTAGCAGGGTGTTGAAAATCGTACAGTCTCGGCCCGCCAAGGGGAAGAGCGTATCCCGAGCTCACATCCCTTGCGCAAGTTGCGGGCGGATCGTCGATACGCTCCTGGTGAGCATGGATCGTGAACTGGATGCCCTGTATGCCCGGACCGGTCGGGATTCGATTCCGCCCGAGCGACTCCTGCGTGCCAGTCTGATCCAGACTTTGTTCTCCATTCGCTCTGAGCGACA
>JAJZBU010000046.1 GCA_021851865.1 Pseudomonadota bacterium
GAGGACAACCGTTACCTCAACATGGAGCTTCTGAAAGAACAGCGTCGCGAACGCCTCAGGCAGGCCGCCTGATGAAATCCTCCCTCATACCAGGAAGGAATTTGCACAACTTGACATACACAACCCCCTGCGAAACTCCATCCAATCGCTTAGCGACTTGGTTGGAGTAGTTCATCTCGCAACCCCTGACGCCGCGGTAGCCGGGACGGAACGGCCGGACCTGGAAGGTGCCCGCGCAAGCAAGTGTTCAAGCCTTGAAAAACTTGCATTTTTTGCATCAGACACCATGCTCAATGTATAGTGCTTCAGTCTATCGCAAGTCGGGAACCGGGAAATAGAACGATGCATGTCGAAGACATCCTGAAAGCCCGTCAGCCGCAGCATGATCTTTCCCGACTGACGCTGGTACAAGCCCACCCGACGCGCCTGCATGAATGGGCGATGAGCTTGCCCAAAGTCAATGTCGGCGAAAGTTCGCGCCGCATCTACCAGACCCTGCAAGAGCTCAATCGCCTGCACGTCGACGCCCGCACCCGTCTCGGTCTGCTCGAAGCTTTGCGCCCCACCGTCTATTTCCTCTGTGAAGCGCTGGCTCGCCATTATCTCGACCAGCCGGCGGCCCTACCGGAAAAAGCCAGCAAGGTCGCGACCCTGGCGCAGGCCATGCAGAACCACCTGGCCACCGGCTACAAGGCCGTCTGTCTCGACCTTCTGCAGCGCGCCCAGGAAAGCGACAGCCAACGCCTGCTCGCTCTCGCCTGCCACCGCGCCATCTCCGATCTGAGCGCCACCTTGGTGCGCTGTATGCAGCTCTACCTCGGACCGACGCCACGCACCTGGCAGGAACTCCATGCCCTGCACGCACTGGCGCAAAAAAGAGGCCTGAACGCACAGAAGATCAATGATCCGACGCGACAGCACTGCGCCGACAGCAGCATCGATGACGCCTACATCCGCGCCTTGCTGATGGCCACCTGCCGGCCACACCAGATGCGCCAGAACGACATCATGCTCACCTATGTACGCTGTGAAGCCTGGACGTCTCTGGCCCATATCGAGCGCGACGATGGCCTCAGCGGCCTGCACTTCTTCAATCCGGAGAGCGACGCACCGCCCGCGCAACGCCGCCAGAACGGCGCGCACTGGCAGCTGTCTTGTACGTCTTTGGTGGAAAACCTGCAGGACATGCTGGCGCAGCAGGCCAACTCACCGCTGCGCGTCGATCCGCACAAACAACTCAACCAGGATCTCCTGCGCCATCTCATCCACGCCTGGGGCGACCTCAGCGAGCGCAGCTTCAAGCGCGTCGGTGGCGCCGGCCTCATCCTGCTCAGCATCGGCATGAGCGCGACGCACTATTTCCTCGGCGGCGAAATCGAATTTGAAGCCAGCCTGCATCGCGATCAATCGACGCCCTCGCCGACCGATGAGTTCAAAGATCGCCTGCACAGCGCCCAGATGGCCATCGACCCTTGGGGAAGCGGCCACTATTTTGGTGAAGCCAACGCCGAGGGCGTCCTCAGCGACATCGAGTTCGTCGCGCATCGCAACGATCAAAGCCCCCTCTACGAAAAACACCACTGTCATATCGTCAACACCAGCCCAGGCGGCTATGGTCTGCGCTGGGATGCCCCGATGCCGGCGACAGTACGCACCGGTGAACTCGTCGGACTTCTCGATGCCGAGCAAAAACATGCTTCCCTCGGCTGCATCCGCTGGCTGCAGCAGCTACCCGGCACCGGGGCGTTTCTCGGCATCGAAGTGCTGGCGCCGCAGGTGACCCCCTGCGGGGCGCGTCTGTTGCGTCAAAATGCCGGGCAAGGTGAATTCCTGCGCGCCTTTTTCCTTCCCGAGATGAGCACGATTCAGCGCCCTGCCAGCCTCATCGTTCCCAATCTGATCTTTCGCAGCGGCGCACGCGTCGAGCTGAGCCTGGCGGGGGCGACACAGATGCAGAACCTCGGCCGCTTGGTCCGTTCAAGCCCGAGTTTTTGTCAGTTTGAATTGGGACAACACCCACGCAAGGGGCAACAACCCGCGGCTCCCCAGGAAGAAGACTTCGATGCGATTTGGGCCAATCTCTGACCAGAATGGTCGGCGTGACATTTTTTTGACAAATTTGCCGCGTCATGGCGCGCCAGAGTTGTTGTGAAGCTGGCCAGCGTCATTGCATAATGGCCCGTGATGAATCAATTTTCATGAATATCACTAGGTAATCTGTCTGCATGCAGCCCGACAAGCGAGAAACCCTCCGATTACTGATCGCTACGGCCTTGAGCGAGGACGCTCTGCAGATTGATCGCACCTTGAAGAACGAAGGCATGCGCACGCGCACCACGCAGGTGTCGGACTGGGAGGAGCTGCACGCGGCGCTGACCCTCAACAGCCCGCCCAATGATCTGCTGCTCGTCGACATTCAGCTCGAAGGGGGAAGTTTCGACGAAGTCATGACCGAGGTGCGCAAGCTCGGTCGCGATCTACCGGTCATCGTCCTCCTTCCAGCCTATGCGGAAGACGTCGTCGCCGAGTTGCTCATGACCGGAGCACAGGACGCCATCTGCGTGCATCACCACCGTCATGCCGCTCTCGTCATCATGCGCGAACTGAGCCATATGCAGACGCGCAAATCGCTACGCCAAGCCGAGTCGGCACGGCGCGAAGTCGACATGCGCAACCGCCTGCTGCTCGATAACTCGCGTGACGCCATCGCTTATCTCCATGACGGCATGCACATCTATGCCAACCAAGCCTACGTCGATCTGTTTGGTTACCATGAGGCGGACGATCTTGCGGGACTGCCTTTCATCGACCTCGTCGATCTCAGCGATCAGTCCAGCTATAAGGAATACATCAAGGATCGCGGTCGTCATGACAGCGAGGCGGAAGGATCGATCCTGCGCTTCAAGGGAGTGCACAAAAACGGCGACCCCATCCTAGCGACGATGGGACTCTCGACCGCCACCTACGATGGCGAGAGCTGCACCCAGGTCATCATCCGTCTCGACACGGGAGAGAGCCTGCGCGCCGAGCTGGAGGAAAAACTGCGCGAGGCGGCCAACTATGACGTTCTCACCGGGCTCGGCAATCGTAATTTCTTCGAGGTGCGTCTCAAGGAGGCCCTCGATCTGGCGCGCACGGCCAGCCGCAGCGGCCATCGCTATGCCCTGCTCTACATCTCTATCGATCGTATCAAGGACCTGCTGACGCAGTATCGCATGGAGGGTATCGACGCCATCATCCAGCAGACGGCGGAGCGCCTGAGCGAGCAGATGGGGCGAGAGGCCGTCTTTCGTTTCGCCGACGCCTCCTTCACCGTCCTGCTCACCGGCAGCGATGAGACCAGCGCCGAGAAGCTCGCCGCCGCCTTCATGCGCTCGCTGCAGGAACATCCGGTCAGCATGCCCGATCAACGCAGCATCCAGGCCTCCGTCTCCATCGGCATCGTCGGCATCAATGAAATGACGCCTGACGCCGGCGATCTGATCGCCCGCGCCAATGCCGAGAGCACCCGCGCCAGCGCGCGCGGCGGCAGCCAGATCTGCGTCTATGATCCCGCCCAGGACGCCTCACAGTCTTCCGCCGCCATGCAGGAACTGCTCGACCTCGCGCTGAAGAAAAATCAGTTCAAGCTCCTCTTCCAGCCGATGGCTGAAACGACGGGCGACGGCATCCAGTTCTTCGAAGTCTATCTGCGCCTGCCCCTGCGCGATGACGAGATCCTCGAACCGCATCAGTTTCTCGCCGCCGCCGCCGCCGCCGCTGGCACTGGACTGGCCAGCAAGATCGATCGCTGGGTCCTGCTCAATGCCAGCAAACGCCTGCAGGAACAGCTCAGGGATCACCCCAACTCCCGCATCCTGATCAATCTCTCTTCCAATTCCCTGGCCGACACCGGGCTCGCTGCCTGGGTCGGCAAGATCGCGCACGCCATTCAGGCGCCGGCGGGCAGTATCGTTCTGCAGTTCCAGGAAAACGACGTCGCCAACTACCTGAACCAGACGAAGGCCCTGGCGGAGTCCTTGCGTCAGGTCGGCTGCGAGATCTCGGTCTCGCATTTCGGCTGCGCTTTGTCGCCCTTCGACATCCTGCGCCATGTCGACAATCTCTACGTCAAGATCGACGGCTCATTCACCCAGGATCTCAACGCTGAATCCGGCCTCGAGCCCCTGGTCGAAATGGAGCAGAAACTGCACGCTCTGAACAAGCGCATCATCGTCCCCTGCGTCGAATCGGCGACCCTGTTCAGCAAGCTCTGGGAGTTGCAGTTCGACTACCTGCAGGGCTTTTTTGTGCACAAGCCCGACGAGCTCATGCGCTACGAGGACAGCTGAAGCGGCGGCAAGAGATCGAGATGGTCGCGATCGCTGACACCGAGCAGGTAGAGGACGCCATCGAGGCCCAAGGTCGAGATCGCCTGCTGTGCGTGCGCCCGCACCACCGGCTTGGCGCGAAAAGCGATCCCAAGACCGGCGAGCGAGAGCATGGGCAGATCATTCGCACCGTCACCGATGGCGATCACCTGTTCCAGGACCAGGCCCTCGCGGGCGGCCAGCTCCTGTAGCAAACGCGCCTTGCGCTCACCATCGATGACCTCACCGATGACCCGGCCGGTGACGCGACCATCGACGATTTCAAGTTCGTTGGCGAAGACGTAGTCGATGCCCAGGCGGCGCTGCAGGGCTTGGCCAAAATAGGTGAACCCGCCCGACAGGATGGCGGTCTTGAAACCCAGGCGGCGCAGGGCCGCGAGCAAGCGTTCGGCGCCTTCGGTCAGCGGCAGGCGGGCGACGATGTCATCGAGCACGCGCGCATCGAGGCCAGCGAGCAGGGCGACGCGGGCGGCAAAACTCGCCTTGAAATCGAGCTCGCCGTTCATCGCTCTTTCGGTGATGGCGGCCACCTGCTCGCCGACGCCAGCGCAGCGCGCCAGTTCATCGATCACCTCGGTCTCGATCAAGGTCGAGTCCATGTCGAAGCAGACCAATCGCCGATAGCGTCGCCAAGCGTCGTCCCGCTGAAAAGCGATATCGACATCGAGAGCGCTGGCGATCGCAAGAAAGTCCTTGCGCATGGCCGGCAGATCGCTCGGCTCGCCGCGCACCGTCAGCTCGACGCAGGCGCTGCCCGCCAAACGGACGTCACCACTGATCGGCACCCGCCCGGAAAGGCGTTGGATATCCTCGATGTTGAGTCCCGCCTCGGAGATGATGCGCGCCGCCGCCGCCATATGCGCGGCACTGATGCGCCGCGCCAGCAAGGTCACAATATAGCGCGAACGCCCCTGTTCACTCACCCAGTGTCGGTAGCTGTCCGCCGCCACCGGCGTGAAGCGCACCTTGAGACCTTCGCCATGAAAGAGAAAGAGGACGTCCTTGAGCAGGGGAGAAGCATCCACCTGGGCCGGCAGGGCGATGAGCAGCCCCAGGGTCAATTCGTCATGAATGACCGCCTGGCCGATATCGAGCACTTCGACGTCATAAGCCGCCAGCAGCGTCATCAAACGCGTGGTCAGGCCCGCCCGATCGGCGCCCAGAACATTGATCAGATATATTTCACGCATACCCCCCCCCATGTGGATGGCGATATTAACGTATCGCTTTCATCGATGCCTACGCTCATCATCGGCAATTGCACGATTATCTCTTATACTGCCTCTGGCATGATTCTGGTTGAGACGACGATGCGTTCACGAGCCTTGGTTTTTCGCTCCCTGCTGGCGCTCAGCGCGGCGCTGTTGCTGCAGTTTGCTGTGCTTCTCGGGCTACTCGCCCACGTCACGCAGGAACAGACACGTGCCGAAATGGAGCATCGCGCCGCCGCCCTGGCGGCAGCGGTCACCCCCGCCCTGCTCGGGCACGACTTGGTCGGCCTGCAGGTGCTCGGCCTTTCCTTTCTCCATCCGCCGCTCAGCCGTCTCAGCGTCAGCGATGCGCGTGGCGAGACCCTGACCATGGCCGGCAAAGATGAGCGCGCGCGGCGGCATCTGCAGCGTGCCATCGTCGAGCAGGGTCAGCTCCTCGGCTATGTCCATCTCGACTGGGACGACACGACGAGTGATCAACTCGCCGGCCGCTGTCTGAGCAGCATCGCCCTCCTCGCCTTGATCGATCTCGGTCTGCTCGCCTTCGCCCTGCTCGCCCTGCCGCGCCGGCAGTCTTCGGCGGCGGCCAGCACCACGCAGGCGGCACGCCCCGACACCGACCTCAGCCGCTTGCACCTGCGCATCGACGATCCGCAGCCAACGCCAGAGACTGCCGGCGCCCTCGAGGATCTTCTTTTTCATCTGGCGGAGGAATCGGGCAGCGTTCTCACCGGCAACGGTCAGCACGGCTACGCCCTTGAGTTCTCACAGGAGAATCGCGTCGAACGTCAGTGGCAGGCGCTGCAATGCTGCATCGCCGCCCTGACCCTAGCGCCGTCGCGTTGCGGACTAAACCTGCGGGCGGGCCTCGCGCATGGCCGGCAGAGTACGCGCGGCGAACTCTGCGAGCGCAGCCAACGGCTGAGCCACAGTGCGCCGAGCGGCCACGCCCTTCTCGATGAACAGGACATGCTGCCGCTGCTCGCACAACGCGCCGTCATCGCTCAAAAAGTCCGCATGGAGCTCGGCAGCGACATGGGCGTACACAAGCTCCTCTGCGTACAGCGCCTGCAGCCCGAGTACCAGAGCCTGCTCGACCGTCGCCTCGACGGTCGAGCAGGCTGACGGTCGTCTCAGCGTCCTTCGTCGGCGAGAAGATCGCGCACCTTGCGCACATAACGCGCCTGCGCATCGGCCTGTGACGTTCCTGCCAGGGCCGCCCAGGCGTCATACTTGGCGCGTCCGACGAGATCAAACATGCCCGGCCGCGAGCCGCTGGCGTCACCGGCCGTAGCCTGTTTGTAGCAGGCATAGAGCAGCAACATATCGTCATTCTCTGGACGTTGGGTCAGGGTCTTGACATCTTTTTGCGCTTGTTCAAAGTCACTCATCGACACGATCTCCGCATGGGTCTGCGCTCATCATAGAGAGAGGATGGGCGCAGGACAAGGGAGGGATGCGCCACTGCCGGCAGCGATCGCCGGCATTTCCTGATGGACGATCTTGTGCCCCTGGTCGTGTTCGGCCTCCTTCCAGCCGTCCGCCGTGGCTGATGACACCATCGCCAGCTGTAGCTCGACACAGCAAGGCGCAACCTGCGGATCAGGCGGGCGCCCCTGATGACCCAAAGAGAAGTTGACGTTTAATCAGCTTTATGATGGACTTGTACCCAGATCTGTACTACAGGGATGTGGAAATCGATGTCCAGTCGTCGCCAGTTTGTGACCCAGAGCGCTCTGCTTGCCTTCTGCTCCACCCTTGCCCATCGCACGGCCCTAGCCACCCCTGATTCAGCACCTGGCTGGTCGAACTGGTCCGGTGGCCAAAGCTGTTCGAACCAGGCTTTACTCTATCCCCAGACCGAAGCCGAGCTGGTCAGCATCCTGAAATCGACCCAGGGCACCGTTCGAGCTGTGGGCGGTGGACACAGCTTCAGCCCCCTGGTTCCGACCCGCGGCACCCTGATCTCACTTGAAGCCATGAACGGCCTGATCAGCCATGACCCGAAGCGTCTTCAGGCGACTTTTCATGCCGGCTCCAGGATTGCTCAGGTCAGTAGCGAACTCTCGAACGTCGATCAGGGGCTGTTCAACGAAGCCGATATCAACGTCCAGTCGCTGGCCGGTGCACTGAGCACGGCTACGCATGGCACTGGCCGTCAACTGCAATGCCTGTCCGCCTATATCACGGCTATGAAGCTGATCACCGCCGAAGGCGATGTGCTGCATTGCTCCCGATCAGAACATGCGGAGGTCTTTCAGGCTGCCAGAGTCAGTCTGGGGGCGCTTGGCATCGTCACCGAAGTCACGCTGCAAAACCGTCACTCCTACGCCCTGAAGGAACAGATTCGCGTCATGCCGATCAGCGAAGCCATGCACTACGTCGATCAGAACAAGGACCGTTTCAGCCATATCGAATTCATGGCCTTTCCCTTTGGCGATCGTGCCATGGTCAAAACCCTTGCCGAAACCCAGGCACCGGAAACGCCGGTCACGACACCTTGGATCGATGAAAATACCCTGCTGGAATTTGCCGCCAACACCGCCCGTAAACATCCATGGAGCAATTCCGGACTGCAGCATCTGCTCGGAATGTTTGTCTCGGACAGCACCCGCGTCGGTCCCTCCTGGAAAATCTATCCGAGCACACGCGCCATCCGCTTCAATGAAATGGAATATCAGCTACCTGCTGCCGTCGGCATGCAAGCCTGTGAAGAAGTCATGGCAGCGATGCGCCAGCACCGGCTCGATGTCTTCTTCCCCCTTGAATTTCGCTATGTGGCGGCAGACGATGCTTGGTTGAGCCCCTTCCATGACCGTGACTCGGTCTCGATTTCAGTGCACCAGTATTACCGGCAGGATTATCATCCGATCTTTGCGGTCATTGAACCCATTCTGCGCCGCCATGGCGGTCGCCCCCATTGGGGCAAACTCAACACACTGACCGGAAAAGATTTTCAGGAAATTTATCCGCACTGGGCGGATTTCAAGCGTATCCAGCGTCAAATTGACCCGCATAGCCGCATGCTCAACCGCTATCTACGCCAGACCTTCGCCTGAACCGGGAGCCGCTCATGCATCGACGAACTTTCCTCCTGGCCGGATTAGGCACCACAGCAGGCCTGTGGGCGGCACATCCGCGCGACCGGGGCATGCCCCTGGATGGCTATTTCACCGAATGGAACACCCTGCTGCGCCAGCAGGGGCCCGGCGTCCCGACGCTGCTGCTTGATCTGGATCGTCTCGATCAGAACATCGCACGCATTCGGGCAAGCCTGCCCAACGGTCGGCCACTGCGCCTGGTCGCCAAGTCCTTGCCCAGCGTCGAACTGCTTGGCCATATCCTGCAGAGCCTTCCCGACCAGCGCCTGATGGTCTTTCATGAGACCCAGATTCAGGCGCTCGGTAGCGCCTTTCCGGCGGCGGATCTCCTGCTCGGCAAACCCATGCCCATCGAAGCTGTGGCACGTTTCTACCAAACCCAGCCTTCCTTGGCGCGGGCACTGACTCCGCGCATCAACTGGTTGATTGATACTCCCAAACGGGCGCGTCAATACCGTGACTTTGCCCAAGGGAACGGGCTGGCTCTGCGTAGCGTACTGGAGATCGATGTCGGCCTGCATCGGGGGGGCTTTTCCCTGCCAGAAGAACTGAATGCCCTCCTGCCCATCCTGTCAGATTGCGACTGCCTGCAGATCACCGGCCTGATGGGATATGACGCGCAAGTGGGCAAAATTCCCCCTTTCATTGAATCAGCCGCCACCACCTTGCGGCACGCCCAACAGCAGTATCGCCGTATGCAGGAAGCCTTATTGCAACGCATGCCCAAGCTGCGCCATGCACCCCTGATCCTCAATGGCGCTGGCAGCCCAACTTTTCGTTTGCATGGCCCCGACAGCCCCCTGAACGAAGTCGCCGCCGGTTCTGCCTTTGTCAAGGCCTCCGACTTTGATCTGCCATCGCTGGCCGATCTGCTGCCGGCCTGCTGGATTGCCAGTCCTGTCCTGAAAGCATGGAATGGACTTGATCTGCCGGGCCCCCGACTACTTGGACGACTCTGGTCGACATGGGATACCAACCGTAGGCGCACCTACTTTATCTACGGCGGCGGCTGGATGGCGCACCCTGTTGCGCCGGCGGGACTGCACACCAATCCCCTGTACGGCATTTCCACCAATCAATGCATGTACAATGGTTCAACCCGCACAGCCCTGACGGTGGATGATTCGGTTTTTCTTCGCCCCACCCAAAGTGAGTGGGTCCTGCAGGAGTTCGGTTCGATTTTGGCGTGGAGTCGACAGCGCGCCACTTTGCAGCGCTGGAGTGTCCTGCCCGCGTAACCGTCATGGAAGCAGGCCCCCGGTGTCAGGATAGTTGTCGCCCCGGCCGATTTGGCCGACGGGTAGACCCAGGCCGAGGCCTTAACTTAACTGCCATGAGGGCAGGCCGACGCCCCCGAGCATGAAAACGGTGTCACTCTGCTGCGCAGTGGGCGCATCGGCGGTAAGGTTGAAGGGCAGGTCGCCGGTGGCTGAAGGTCAAATTATCTTTCGATGGCGACGACCGCGATTCTTAACTCGACCCGCCACGGTCCACTCGTACCCCAGACTGCCTGACCTTGCGCGAGCAAGGACAGCCCACGGTCAATAGAGCCACCATGCAAGGCATGGATAGGCCGTTGCACCGGGTGTCACCGGCGACCTGCATCCTCGGTGTATCAGGAGAACAGGCAATGAGCGACGATCTTCCTTGCAT
>JAJZBU010000020.1 GCA_021851865.1 Pseudomonadota bacterium
GCGGCGCTGATTTTCCGCCCTTCAAACTCACCAACATCGCCATTCATCTGGCCTGTGGTGGCGCCGTCTATTTTTTCCTGCTGCAGATCCTGCGCCGCCTCGACATCGAACAGGCACGCGCCAGCGCCTTGTTCATGAGCCTGCTCTGGCTCTGCCTGCCGATTCAGGTCAGCACCGTTCTCTACGTCGTGCAGCGCATGGCCCAGCTCGTCACCTTGTTCACCCTGCTCTGCCTCGGCTTCTATCTGCTCTGGCGCCGCCGCCTGTCACAGGGCCAGCGCGCCTGGGGCAGCCTCGCTGCCTGTCTGATCAGCGCTGTGCTCGCCCTGCTGTCGAAAGAAAATGCCGCCCTCATCGCGCCTTTCATCCTCATCCTCGAATTCTTCATCCTGCTGCCGAGCGAGGACAACGCCGCCCTGCGCCGCCGTATCACCCACTTTTGCGTCGGCATGACCATCGTCGGCGTCGCTTTGAGCGCCTGGATCCTGATCTATCACGGTCAGTCCCTGATGCATTATGAGAACCGCGACTTTACTCTGACGCAGCGCCTGCTCACCGAGCCACGCGTCCTCGTCGACTACATGCACCAGATCTTTCTGCCCGATCTCGCCGAGATCGGCGTCTTCCATGACGACTACCCTGTCTCCATCCGTCTCTGGCAGCCGTGGACGACCCTGCCGGCCCTGCTCACTCTGCTCGCTCTCGCCGTCGCCGCCTGGCTGGCACGCCGGCACTTTCCGCTGTTCGCCTTCGGCATCGCCTTCTTCGCCGTCGGTCAGTCGATGGAATCGAGCTTTATCTCGCTCGAGCTCTATTTCGATCACCGCAACTATCTGCCCTGCATCGGCCTCATCCTGGCGCTGTTCGGCCTGCTGCACGGCATCAAGCGCCATCGCCGCCTGATCCTGACGGTGGCGCTCATCTATCTGTTGGCGATGGCCCTGCTCACCCGCTTCAAGGCAGGTGACTTCGCTTCCCTCGACGTCATGATGTACACCAATCTGCCGCGCCATCCGCATTCGCATCGCCTGCTCAGCGTCATCACCGAAAAGTCCGCCTATGAAGGGCGCTGGGACGTCGCCAATTTTTATGCGCGCAAGATGATCGCCGAGCCCGGCGTCTTTACCGCCACCTCCTACATCGAATACTTCGGCCTGCTCTGCCGCGAAGGTCGCCAGCCCCTGCCCGCCGACCTCCCCGCTTTCGCGCACGCTCTCGATGAACAGCAGCGCAGCCTGTCCTATATGACCAGCAGCCTCGACTTCATCAACGGCATCTTCGAGGAACATCATTGCCAGAGCCCGGGCTTCGCCGC
The DNA here is from genome assembly GCA_021851865.1 of Pseudomonadota bacterium. GTDB lineage: Bacteria > Pseudomonadota > Gammaproteobacteria > Pseudomonadales > Moraxellaceae > JAJZHK01. The sequence continues at coordinate 1,316 of JAJZBU010000020.1, forward strand.
CTATGCGCGCACCATGGCCGACTGGCAGTGGCGCTACTTCGCGCAGCTGCCGCGCCGCGAACGTGAAAACAACTGGTCCTTGCGCCTGTACATCGCCCAGGCCCTGATGGATCAGCAGCAATGGCCGCAGGCGGAGGCCTTGTACGCGGACATGTGGCAATCGCATATCGTCAGCATCGCCGGCCTCGATCTCGCGCAATTGCAGTGTAAGATGGGGCAATACGACGCTTGCGCGCGCACCTTGTCCGACGTCGCGACGACGCAGACCGATGCGCCGCTCTTCGCGCAGAACATCATGCATCAACTCGCCCGAGAAATTTATGCGCATCAGCATCATCCTGCCCGCCAAAAATGAGGCTGCTGGCCTCGGCAAGATCCTCCCCCGCCTACGTCAGCTCTATCCCGACGCCGAGATCATCGTCGTCGACGATGGCTCCACCGACGACACCGCCGAGCTGGCGCGCCGCCTCACCTGCAAGGTGGTGCAGCATCCTTACAGCAAAGGCAATGGCGCCGCCATCAAGAGCGGGGCGCGCGCGGCGCAGGGCGATGTTCTGGTCTTCATGGACGCCGATGGCCAGCACCAGCCCGAGGACATCCCGCGCCTGCTGGCGCACCTGCAGCGCGGCTATGACATGGTGGTCGGCGCCCGCGGCGGCAGCGGCCAGGCCAACCGCCACCGCGCCGTCGCCAATGCTCTTTACAACCGCCTCGCCTCCTGGGTCGTCGAACATGAGATACCCGACCTGACCTCGGGCTTTCGCGCCGTCGACGCGGTGAAATTCAAACGCTTTCTCAGCCTCCTGCCGAACGGTTTTTCCTATCCGACGACCATCACCATGAGCTTTTTTCGTGCTGGTTATTCGGTCGATTATCTGCCCATCGAGGCGGCGCGCCGCAGCGGTCGCAGCCATATCCGCGTCTTGCGCGATGGCTTCAAGTTTTTCATGATCATCTTCAAGATCGCCACCTTGTACTCACCCCTGAAACTGTTTTTACCTATCTCCTTCAGCTTCTTCATGACCGGGGTGGCCTATTACACCTACACCTTCCTGTCCTTTCACCGCCTGACCATCATGTCGGCCCTACTCTTCATCACCGCCGTGCTGGTCTTTCTCATGGGACTGATCTCTGAGCAGATCACCGCCTTGTATTTCAAAAACAGCGAGGACTGACATGCCGCGCCTGTTGGTAGTGACGACTTCCTATCCGATGCAGGACAACCCCACCAGCGGTATCTTCGTCGCCAAGATCCTGCATTATCTGCCGGCGGACTGGGAGATCACCGTCCTCACCCCCGCCACCGCGCATGACACAGTCCCGCGCCACGATGGCCGCCTGACGGTGTGTCCGGTGGTCTATGCACCGCGCACCTGGATGCGCCTGGCGCATGCGCCGGGCGGCATCATGCCGCAATTGCGCCGTCAAGCCTGGCTGATCAGCCTCGTACCCGTGCTGCTGCTCTGTCTGACCTGGAGCCTCCTACGCCACGCCCGACGGCACGATCTCATATATGCCAACTGGGCCCTGCCCGGCGCCATCGCCGGCTTGATCGGTCGCTGCTATCACCGCCCCGTCGTCACCGCCTTGCGCGGCGATGACGTGCATCAGGCTGAACATAGCCGCATCCAGCACCTATTTCTGCGCTTGAGTGTCCGCTATGCCTGCCGCCTGACCGCCGTCAGTACCGATTTCGCCGAGCAACTGCAGCATCTCCTTGGCCCCCTGGAGCACCTAAGCGTCGTCCACAATGGCGTCGACGAGCAGCTTTTGCGTCTGCCGGTGGCGCACAGACCAGCACACTCGCCGACGCTGCACCTGCTCAGTATCGGATCGCTCATTCCCCGCAAGGATCATCGTTGTCTGATCGAAGCCTTGGCAGCCTTGCCACGACAGGACTGGCACCTGCGCATCCTCGGCGAAGGACCGTCACGTCAGGACTTGCAGTCGCTGATCGCGCAGCATCATCTGCAAGACCGCATCGAGTTGGTCGGCCTGGTCCCTCCAGATCAAATCTCGAAGGTTCTGGCAACGCATGAGGTCCTGGTGCACGCAAGCCTGAGTGAAGGCCGCTCTAATGCCATCCTCGAAGCCATGGCCGCAGCACGCATGATCATCGCCTCCGACATTCCCTCGCAACGCGAACTGCTCGCCCCTGACGCCGGCTGGCTGTTCACGCCCGGTGACAGTACGGCTCTATGCGCCGCACTGCTCCGCCTCTGGCAGCCGCACGAAACTACAGCCCTGGGCGCCAATGCACGCCAACGCATCTTGCAACTCGGCCTCACCTGGCCCGCCGCCGGGCAGCAACTCGACCGGATACTGCGTTCATGCCTGCACCCCTGACCATACTCACCTGCTACTACCGCCCCAAGCCCGGCGGTCTTTGCCGTCGCTATTTTCGTGGCATCGAGGCTTTGCTGGCGCGCGGACACACGGTGCACTACCTCGCTGTCGTCCCCTTTCCCATCACCCATGCGCGTTGTATCGCGCATCGCTTTCCCTGGCCACAGAACGCCACGCAGGGCCTCGTGTTTTGGACTCTCTTTCATCTCCTGGCTCCTCTGCAGCTCCTCTGGCTGAGCGCCCGCTACCGTGTCGACCGCCTCTACAGCTTCAGCATCAACTACGCCTGGATGCTGAAGCCAGCGGCACGTCTACGCGGTCTACGCAATCGCGTCTTCTTGCGCGCCGATGTTTTGCGCAATGAGGAGCTAAAAGGACGTCATCTCAGCCGCTTGCTGGGCCGGCGCTTCGAGGCCAGCGCCTTGTCCGGCGCCTCGGTCTGCGCCGTCGCCCAGGATCTCCTCGATCAGCTGAGCCGACGCCACCCACACCTCCTACTCGCCGACGCGCAGGTATTTCCCAATGACCTCCCCAAGCTCCCGCCGGCACAACATCTGCGGACACCGCCGTATCGACTCGCCAGCGTCGGCATCCTCGAAGAGCGTAAAAATCCCGCCTTGCTATTACAAGCCCTCGATGCTGTACGCTCGCCCGTTCATTTGAGCTTCTACGGTAGCGGCCATCTGCTCGCTGCCTTGCGCCAGCGCACACAACACGATCCACGCGTCACCCTGCAAGGCTGGGCGGATCCTGCGACCTTGTGGTCAGAGATCGATCTCCTGCTCATGCCCAGCCGCCATGAAGGTGCCCCCAACGCCGTCCTTGAAGCCCTGGCACAGGGTATTCCGGTACTCGCCAGCGATATTCCTGCACATCGCGAAATCCTGCCGACCTACCAGCTACTATCCCCCGATGACGCCGATCTTTGGGCCCGCAGCATCGATCGCCTGGTCGAAGATGCCGCGCTCCTGCGCCGCTGGCGTGACGACCAGGCCGCCACCGCGATGCGCCTGCGTTTTGACTGGAACCAAAGCTTTTGTTCCATCATCGAAGCCGACACACCTCTGCGCGGAGCCACCTGACATGTGTGGATTGACTTTTCTTCTGCGCCCACACGACTCCGCCGATGCGGCACAGCGGCGTACCGAGCTGAGTCTCGCTGCACTCAGTCATCGCGGCCCCGATGGCCAGGCCATCCTGCGTGTCGGTGACTGCTGGCTCGGACATGTACGCCTCGCCATCATCGATCTGGCGGCGAGTACCCAACCCATGTCCGACGCCTCTGGCCGCTGGCATCTGGTCTTCAATGGCGAGATTTATAACTACCGCGAACTCCGTCATGAGCTGACCGAGCGCTGGGTCTTCCGCACCCAGGGAGATACCGAGGTCTTGCTCGCTGGTCTCTCCCTGCACGGCCCCGCTTTTCTATCACGCCTGCGCGGCATGTGGGCAGCCTGCTGGTATGACCGGCACACTGAACAGATCCTGCTCACACGCGATCGCATGGGTAAAAAACCCCTCTACTACACCCGCCAGGGCGCCGCTTTGGCAGCCGCCTCGGAACTGCCCGCTCTGCGCCATCTCAGCGCCCAGCCTTGGCAACAGGATATCGACAGCAGCGCTGACTATTTCCGCTATGGTTACACCTTGCCTGGCTACACCTTCTACGAAGACGTCCACGAACTGCTGCCCGGCCACTATCTTCTGCAACAGGGCAGCCAGTGCGCCGAAATGACGCCCTATTGGCAACCTGCCACGCAAGTCTTTCAAGGTTCCCATGCCGATGCCCTGCAGGTGGGACGCGAACTTTTTGATCAAGCCCTGCGCCGACGCATGGTCGCCGATGTCGAGGTCGGTGCTTTCTTATCCGGCGGCGTCGATTCCTCCCTGGTAGTCAGCTCGTTGCGCCACCTCTATCCGCAGCAGACGCTCAAGACCTTCACCATCGGCTTCGATGACCCAAGCCACGATGAGCGCGCTTATGCGCGTCTGTTGGCGACCCAGGCGCAGACCGAACACATCGAAGCAGTGCTGCAAGAGCCAGGGCCCGAAGAGTTGCAGCACCTCATACATCAACATCTCGGCCAGCCTTTCAGTGACTCGTCGATCCTGCCCACCCAACTGGTCTCACGTCTGGCCGCAGACCATGTCAAGGTGGCGTTATCGGGGGATGGCGGCGATGAATTGTTCTGTGGTTATGAACGCTATTTCGCCCGCCAGTTCATGCGCTGGTACACACGCCTGCCGCAAGCGCTGCAACGCACCCTGCCACTTGTTCTGCGCAGCCTGCCGGAACCACGACAGCACCACAGTCGCAGTCTGCTGAAAAAAGCGCATCTCTTTCTCCAGGCTGCACATCGCCTGCGCTCCGAGACGCCCTACTACGCACCACGCTTTTATACCGATGACGAAATCGCCGCTCTTTGGCCGGGCCTTGAGAAGCGCGGGCACCCCCCCATCGGATTGCCTGAGGTCAGCCACCTCGATGACCTCGGCCGCATGATGTGGGCCGACTGCGCCATTTATCTGCCACAGGACATCCTGACCAAGGTGGATCGCGCCAGTATGTCCGCCTCCCTGGAAACACGTGCCCCCTTTCTTGATGCTGACTTGGTCGACTTCGCTCTCTCCCTGCCCTCGTCATGGCAGCATGGTTTCCGCCATGGCAAACGCTTCCTGCAGCAAGCCTTCCACGATCGTTTGCCCAACACCATCTGGCAACGCCGTAAACAAGGCTTCGCCAGTCCCGTGCATCGCTGGATGAATTCACAACATCTGCCCAAGTTGCTGGCTCTCGCCGCGCATACCCCACTCGATGGTCCCTTCTTGCAACAGATGGCACAGGAGCACCGCCAGGGCAGACGCGACCATGGCTATCGCCTATGGCTGATCTACGTCTATCTGTTGTGGGCGCAGTCCTGATGAAAACGACCTCTGTGCCTGCTCTCGTGATCGCTCTGGCGGCGCGCCTGATGTACCTTATGATTCACACTGTGCCGTGGAGAGATGCATGCGACATTTCCTGAAAAAAGTCTTCATCACTGAACGTGAACTCATCCCACTCTGGCTGCTCCGCCAGATCGGCCGTCTCATCCTGCCCCGCTATCGCTTCAAGTGGATACAACTGGACTGGTGGGACAATGACGACTTCACCCAGTATCTATCGCGTTATGATGAACTGCGTCGCCTCAACACCGATCGCCGCTGGATGCTCCATCAGCTCCTACGCCTGATCGAAGGTATTCCCGGTGATACCGCCGAGTGTGGCGTCTTCAAAGGCGCCAGCTCGCATCTCATCTTGTGCGCCAATCGCAGTTCCGCCATCGAAAGAACGCACTATGCTTTCGACTCTTTTGCCGGCCTCTCGCAACCCGACACCATGGACGGTCAGCATTGGACGTCCGGCGATCTTTCCGTGCCGGAAGCCATCGTCGCCAGAAACCTCACCCCTCTGGGCAATGTACAGCTCATGCGCGGATGGATACCGAGCCGCTTCTCCGAGGTTGCCGAGCACCAGTTCGCTTTTGTGCACATCGATGTCGACCTGCACCAACCGACGCTGGATAGTATTCGCTTCTTCTATCCGCGCATGCCAGCAGGCGCCATTCTCGTCTGCGATGACTATGGCTGCTCAACCTGCCCCGGGGCGACGCAAGCGATCGATGATTTTCTTCATGACAAACCAGAAAAAATGCTGGCTTTACCCGATGGCGGTGGTTTTTTCATCCGCGCAACAACAACCGCTGCAGCAGCCTCTCTGGGTTAAGACTGCACCGGCCTTGGCGTCAAGTGCACACATCGTGACAAGACCCAAAGCTGTGCATATTGGCCGATGACAAAGGCCATGACCAACCCGGGCAGCCCTATCCTATACGTCCAAGACACCGTCAGGAGATAGGCCACCAGATAGGCGCTGACCGCCGCAAAGATGGCTCTGACCTGCAGCGCGGAATTGGCCCAGCGCACATAGATCATGCCCACCAGATAGGCCGGCAAGGCCAGAAAACAGATGGCTGCACTTTCCATCCAGATCTGTAGCTGTACACTCGACCATGTCGCCCGACTGAACCAGAAGTGTGCCAGCGCAGCACAAGCGGCCATCGCCAGGGGCATGGCGCATAGGCTGAACCCAAACATCCGCCATACGCTGCGCTGGACATAGCCGGCATCGCCTGCCTCTTCCCTGATCTGATTGAAGCGATTGAAGATATAGAGGAGATAACCGACAAAAATGAGTGTGCCGGCACTCCACAGGCGGTTGATGTATTCCAGCATGCTGACCACGCCATGCCCCATGCCACGCGCCAGATACAGACCGATCAGCGGCGGCAAGGCACTGATGACATAGCTTCCCAACTGTCCCAATGCGGCTTGCCAGATCTGTTGGCGCTGCAAGACCGGCAAAACCGATATCGCTGTTCCTAAACAAACCCTCTGCGCCATGATCACGGTCATCAGCCAGCGCAGCGCCTCATACCCCAGAAGAAGCACGACGATATGCGACTGACTCGCAGCCCAGACGTAGACGGCCGGCATGATGACGATGCCGGCCAGCCAATGTCCCAGTTGTGAACTCAGAAGGCGTCCCTGACTCACCAGGCGTGCCACGTTGATGGCCGTCGATACCGCCATCATGGGCATCAGACACAACGCTGAGAGGTTCTTCGGCATACTCGGCCAGCGCCAATGCAACCATAACAGCGCCAGAGCACTCGCCAACACCGTTGTCAGCCATAAGTAACGGCGCATGTAGCGCAGCAAGGCGGCATCGCTTCCCGATGCTGAGGCACGATAAAGTGCCGGAATCAGCACAGCTTCACTGAGACTGGCAACTGCTGACGTCACCAAAGCGAAGACCCCGGCGACAAAAAAAACGCCATCCGCAAGACCACTGGCACCATAGACACGCGCCAGGCTGAGTATGAACAACAGGTAGACGCCGCGCGCCGCCGGCACGGCAATAGTGGCCCCAAGCGCCTGTCTGCCAAGAGACCGTAACGATTTCACGCTTGCCTCTCCGGCTTCAACGAAAGAAATGACACAGGAGAATGAGCTTTGCTAAAGTCGCCACTCGCCCCTGTATGCTTTTTGTACATAACGACATCAAAATGCACTGTTTTTTCCATAGCACTATGCTTGTAGTGGCTGCCTGGAGTAAATTTAATCGATAGCTTTTTTGACTGAAAGGTTTTTTCCTGCATGGGTGCACCTACCAGTGTCATGACCGGCTTGGCGCGGCGCCTCGTGATCGAGAATGTCATCAGCGAGAACGTCGCCAACGATGCTGTCGCGGCGGCGGCGCGCGAACAGGTGCGGCTGACCGCCTATCTCGTCGGCAAGGGTCTGGCCAAGCCGATGGATATCGCACGCGCCGCCTCGGTCGAGTTCGGCGATCCCATCTTTGACTTGTCCGCGCTCGATCTCGATCAGATCCCGAAGAACCTGATCGAGGAAAAACTGGCGCGCAAGCATGGCTGCCTGCCGATCTATCAGCGTGGGCGGCGTATCTTCATCGCCCTCACCGACCCGACCGATCAGGCTGCGCTGCGCGACATCGCCTTCACCACTCAGTTGAATACCGTCTCGATTCTGGTCGAGGAAGACAAACTGCAGGCGACGCTCGACACCCTCTTCAAAAGCGTGAGCAACTTCCTCGGCGATGGTGCCGATGAGAGCTACGGTGACATTGAGTTTGAATCCGGCGGCGGGGACGAGGAGAGCGACCAGGAAGAGACGCGCGCCACCGAAGACGACGCGCCGGTGGTGCGCTTCATTCAGAAAATGCTGCTCGACGCCGTCGCCGCCGGCGCCTCCGACCTGCACTTCGAACCCTATGAAAAGACCTATCGCGTGCGCTTTCGCATCGACGGTGTGCTGCGCGAGATCGCCCGCCCGCCCGTCCAGTTGTCCAAGAACCTGTCATCGCGCCTCAAGGTGATGTCGAAGCTCAACATCGCCGAACGTCGCCTGCCCCAGGATGGTCGCATCAAGCTCAAGTTGCGCGGTGGCCATAGCATCGATTTTCGCGTCAGTTCTCTGCCGACGCTCTACGGCGAGAAGCTGGTGCTGCGTATTCTCGACTCCTCCAGCGCCAAGCTCGGTATCGACGCCCTCGGCTACGAACCCGACCAAAAAGCGCTCTACCTCGAAGCGCTGGAGAAGCCCCAGGGTCTGCTCCTCATCACCGGCCCCACCGGCTCCGGCAAGACGGTCTCGCTGTATACCGGGATCAACATCCTCAATCAACCGGACACCAACATCTCCACCGCCGAAGATCCGGTGGAAATCAACCTCGAGGGCGTCAACCAGGTCAACGTCGACAACAAGGTCGGCCTGACCTTTGCCTCGGCGCTGAAATCCTTTCTGCGCCAGGACCCCGACGTCATCATGGTCGGCGAAATCCGCGACCTCGAAACCGCTGAAATCGCCGTCAAGGCGGCGCAAACGGGACACTTGGTGCTGTCAACCCTGCACACCAACTCGGCGCCGGAGACCTTGACCCGCCTGCGCAACATGGGCGTACCGTCCTTCAACGTCGCCACGTCGGTCAATCTGGTGATCGCCCAGCGCCTGGCGCGCCGGCTGTGCATGGAATGCCGCCGACCGCAGCAGGTGCCGGTGGAGTCGCTGCGCCAGGTCGGGTTCCTGGAAGAAGATCTTGCCAAGGGCTTCCAGCTTTACGAACCCGGCTCTTGCCCAAAATGCAAAGACGGTTATAAAGGACGTGTCGGTATTTATGAAGTGATGAAAGTGACACCTGCGATACAACGAATTATCATGGAGGAAGGTAATTCGATTCTGATCGCCGACCAGGCAAGAAAAGAAGGATTTGACGACCTGCGCCGATCTGGCCTGAAAAAGGTCATGGCGGGGGTAACCAGCCTGCATGAAGTGCTGCGGGTGACCACGGACTGATGTGAGCGACCATGGCTGAAGATACCAACACCATCAAGAACTACAGCTACTCCGGCATCGATCGTCGCGGCGCCAAGGTCAGCGGCGTGCTGCCGGGGCGCAGTGCCGCTTTGGTCAAGGCGCAGCTGCGCAAGCAGGGCATCAACGCCGATCATGTGAGCAAAAAATCGGAACCGATCAATATTCCCTTCCTCAGTGGCAAAAAGAAGATCGTGCCGATGGAAGTGGCGATCTTCGTGCGCCAGCTCGCCACCATGATGAAGGCCGGGGTGCCCCTGGTGCAGTCCTTCGAAATCGTCGCCGATGGCCTCGAAAATCCATCGATGCGGGAAGTGGTGCTCGGCATCAAGGCCGAGGTCGAAGGAGGGGAAAACTTCGCCGGGGCACTGAAAAAATATCCGCGCATCTTCGATGACCTGTTCATCAGCCTGGTCGCCTCTGGCGAGCAGTCCGGCGCCCTCGAGACCATGCTCGAACGCATCGCCACGTACAAGGAAAAGAGCGAGTTGCTCAAGGCCAAGATCAAGAAAGCCCTGCGCTACCCGACCGCCGTCATCATCGTCGCCGTCATCGTCTCGGTCATCCTGCTGGTCAAGGTGGTGCCCACCTTCGAAAAACTCTTCAATGGCTTTGGCGCACGCCTGCCAGCCTTCACCGAAATGGTCATCCATCTGTCCGACTATCTGCAAAAAGATGGGGTTTTCGTCGGCATCGTCGTCGCCGCCATCATCGCCGGTCTGATGGAGCTCAAGAAACGTTCGCCGCTCTTCGTCGCCCTGCTCGACCGCCTCGTCCTGAAACTGCCCATCGTCGGCAAGCTCACCTACATGGCCGTGGTCGCCCGCTACTGCCGCACCCTGGCGACCACCTTCGCCGCCGGCGTGCCTTTGATCGAAGCGCTCGAGTCCTGCGCTGGCGCCTCCGGCAACACCCTCTATCGCGACGCCATCTTGCGCGTGCGCGACGACGTCGCCACCGGCCAGCAACTCGCCTTCTCCATGCGCCTGACCAATCTCTTCCCGGCCATGGCCCTGCAGATGGTGTCGATCGGGGAAGAGTCCGGCAAACTCGACGACATGCTCGACAAGGTGGCCTCGTATTATGAGGCAGAGGTCGACAACATGGTCGACGGCCTCACCGCCCTCATGGAACCTTTGATCATGGCGGTGCTCGGGGTGCTGGTCGGCGGCCTGATCATCGCCATGTATCTGCCGATCTTCCAGATGGGTTCGGTGGTCTGATGCACGGCTTTTTTGACAACCCGGTCATCTGGGGCATCTACGCTTGGATCCTCGGCCTGTGTGTCGGCAGCTTTCTCAATGTCGTCGCCTATCGCTTGCCGCTGATGCTGGAAAAGCGCTGGCAGGACGACTGTCGCGCCCTGCTCGAGCAAAATACCGCCGGCAGCAGCAGCGAGGTCGTGTTCAACCTCTGCCTGCCGGCTTCGCACTGCCCGCACTGCCAGCAGACCATACGCTGGCATGAGAACATTCCCCTGCTGAGCTGGCTGGCGCTGCGTGGCCGCTGCGCCCATTGCCGCCAACTCATCTCGGCGCGTTATCCCCTGGTCGAGTTCGGCACCGCCATGCTGTCTTTGGTGACGGTCATGGAGATGGGCCTCGGTTGGCCGACCGCCTTCGCCCTCCTCCTGGTGTGGACGCTCATCGCCTGTTCCATCATCGACCTCGATCGTCAACTACTGCCCGATGACCTCACCCTGCCCCTGCTCTGGCTCGGTCTCCTGCTCAACAGCCAGCATCTCTACGTCAGCGCCGAAGACGCCATCCTCGGCGCCGTCCTCGGCTACTTGCTGCTGTGGACGGTCTATTGGTTGTTCCGCCTGAGCACCGGCAAAGAAGGCATGGGCTATGGCGACTTCAAACTGCTCGCCGCTCTCGGCGCCTGGATGGGCTGGCAAGCCTTGCCCCTCATCATCCTGATGGCTTCCCTCTGCGGCGCCATCGCCGGTATCGTCTATCTGGTCATGCGGCGCCAGAGCTTGGCCTTCCCTTTCGGGCCCTATCTGGCCATCGCCGGTTATCTGTTCATGATCGAGCGCCACCCGCTCATGTTCCTGCTCTACGGCCATGGCTAAGTGGGTACTCGGCCTGACCGGTGGCATCGGCAGCGGTAAATCGCTGGCCAGCGACTGCCTGGCATCCGCCGGAGTCGACATCGTCGACGCCGACCTCTGTGCCCGCGATGTGGTGGCGGCCGGCTCTCCTGCCCTCGCCGCCATCGTCGCCCGTTTTGGCGACGACCTGCTCGATGCGCAGGGTAACCTGCAACGCCGGCGCTTGCGCAGCATCATCTTCGCCGATGCCGAGCAGCGCCACTGGCTCGAAGCTTTGCTGCATCCGCGCATCCGTGACGGCCTCCTGCACGCCCTGGCGGCCAGCACCAGCGCCTACACCGTGCTCGTCTCACCACTTCTATTCGAAAGCGGACAGGCGGCGCTGTGTCAGCGCACCCTGCTCATCGATGCCCCGGAGTCGCTGCAGCTCACCCGCACCCTGGCGCGAGACGGTGGCGACGTCGCACAGGTGCAGGCGATCATCGCCAGCCAGTGGAGTCGGCAGCAGCGCTGCGCCGCCGCCGATGACATCCTGCTCAATGATGGCAGCTGCGCTGCTTTGGAAGATCAACTGATGACGCTGCATCAACACTACCTCGAGGCGGCCGCGCATGTCCGCTGATACGACGACGCCCACCCTGCTGCTGGCCTGTCCGCATTGTCGGACCAGTGTGCGCTGGCAGGACAACCCGCACCGTCCCTTTTGCAGTGAACGCTGCCGTCTCATCGACTTGGGTCACTGGGCGGCCGAGGACTACCGCGTCGCCGACGCCTCAGCTGCCGAGAGTACCGAGGACTGAGGCCAACGCAGGATGAAGCGCGTCCCTGTCGTCCCATCCAAGGTACTGAGGTGGATCTCGATCGCATGTGCATCGGCGATCTCCTTGACGATCGCCAGACCGAGTCCGGTGCCTTCGCCGCTCACCTGGCCACCACGATAGAAACGCTCAAAAACACGCTGCGTCTCCGCCTCGGGAATACCCGGGCCATGATCTTCGACGCACAAAATCGCTCCTTCCTGCACCGCGCGCAGCTCGACATCGACCGGCGTCGCTGGATCGCTATAGCGCAGGGCATTGTCGAGCAGATTGCGCAGCATCTCGCCGAGCATGGCGGCATCGCCTTGCACGTGCACCGGCTCATGGCGCCAGCGTAGGCGCGCCCCGGCTCCCGTGCGCTGCATATCGGCGATGACGTCACCAAACAGCTGCGCCAGATCGATGCGCTGCAATTGCCGCGCATTGCCGGGCTCGGCACGCGCCAACAGCAGCAACTGCTGCACCAGACGCGACAGACGCAAGGTCGCCTGGTGCAGACGCCGCAACAAGGGCGACCAACTCGCCTCCGGCTGCCCTATCATCTGCGCTTCGATCATCGCGCGCATGCCGGCCACCGGCGTACGCAGCTGATGCGCAGCATTGGCGGTGAAGCGCTGATGCAGGGAAAAACTCGCTGCATAGCGTTGCATCAAGCCGTTGAAAGCCCGCCCCAAAGGCTGAATCTCGACCGGCATGCGCAGCAGATCGAGGGCGGTGAAATCGAGGGCCGAGCGCCGATCGACGATCGCCGACAGACTGTCGAGAGGTTGCAGGGCACGGCGCACAGACCACCACAACAGGCTCATGGCGAGCAACAGGAACAGAACTTGTGGCGCGATACTCTCGCGCAGAATGCTCTGCTGCATCTGGCGACGCTTCTTCAAGGTCTCGGCCACCGCCACCAGGACGGGCGGCGCCTGCCCGGTGGCGTAGACGCGCGCGCACGCGACGCGCACGCGCTGCTCATCGATCTTGGCGTCATAGAAGATGGGCGTCGTCCGTAAAGCGCGGCGCGGCGCGATCACCGGTAGATACACATCGCCTTGCAGGGTGTGCCCCTGCTCATCCTGGACGGTGAAATAGATGGTGTCGAGAGGATCGACCTCGAGCATGCGCTGCGCCACCGGCGGCATGTCGACGCGCACCCGGCCATGCTCGACGTGAACGAGAATACCCAGGGTCAGGACGCCATCGTAGAGCGCACGATCATAGACCGTGTTTGAGATGTCGACGGCACGATAATAGGCGCTCACCGCCGACAGCAGCAGCAGGCCGAGCAGCGAGGGCAAGAGCCATTGGCGCAGACTGCGCCGTATCGAAGGCTGCGGCGGCATGTTCAGATCTCTTCCATGCGATAGCCCTGGGAACGCACCGTACTGATGACGATGCCCGCTGCCTGCAACTTGCGGCGCAGACGAAAGATCGCCACTTCGATGGCATTGTCACCGAGAGCATTGTCCCAGTCGCTGAAACGCTCGACCAGCTCTCTCTTGCTCACCACCTTGCCGACACGTTGCAAGAGCAGCTCGAGCAAGGCCAGCTCGCGCCGGGTCAAGGCCAGTTCCTCAGCGCCGACGAGCACGCGACGCGCTGCCGTATCCAGACTCAGGGCGCCGTGCTGCAGGATGACGCTACCTGCCGTGCCACGCCGCAGCAGAGCACGTAGACGCGCGCCGAGCTCGAGCATGGCGAAGGGCTTGACCAGATAGTCGTCGGCGCCGGCATCGAGTCCGCGCACCCGCGCCTCGACGCCATCGCGCGCGGTGAGCACGAGAACAGCGAGCTGCTGACCACGGGCGCGCAAACGTCGCAGCACTTCAAGGCCATCGAGACGCGGCAGGCCGAGATCGAGAATGAGCAAGTCATAGTTCTGCACCTGCAAAAACTGATCGGCCGTGACGCCATCACGCGCGAGATCAGCTTTATAGCCGAGCTTGTCGAGCATCAGGCCAAGAGCAAAAGCCAGGTCGTCATCGTCTTCGGCATAGAGCACGCGCATGGATGCGGTTCACCCCGGCGAAGGCTCAAGCTCACTGCACCGGCGATAGAGGAAGATCCAGGGCAGCAGATTGAGCCACAACGTCAGCATGTAACTGGCGCTGTACATCATCCAGGCCAGCGTCGTCTGCGCCGCCGGCACATGGTGTCGGATCAACCATTGTGTCGCCCAGCCCACCAGCACGGCCGGGATCATCCATGATAGATACCCGGTGATCAACGCCCAGGCATGTCCGCGCGAACGCTGCCAGCTGACCCGCAACATCTGCCCGACGCCGGCCTGAGACAAGGGGGCGTCGACCTGCGCACCGACCAAGCGACCCGCGACATAAAGCCCCGGCAGAATGAGGGGCAGTGCGGCGAGGAAAGCCCCAAGGAGCATGAGCGTCTGCACCGCAAACAGATAAGGGCCGCGATGCAGTGCCTTCTTCCACAGGCTCCCCAGCTGCGGCGTCTGCCCTCGCGCCAGAGCATCGATGGCTCCCACCGCCAGACCGGTGAAGAGCAGGCTCACGATGAGACTCGGCAAGATCACCCGCGTCTGCATCGATGACTGCATCGCTCCTTGGGCCAACAGCCAACCGTCCCACAGGGCCGCCGGCACGAGCACCGGCAGCACGTAGTAGAGCAGCCGCAGCGCCTGGGTCCGAAAAAAATAGATCACTTCCGCGTTTGTCGATCCCATGCCTCGTCCTTAATTGATGCGCCTACTGGCAGGCCGCTGCCATTATACGGTAGTCCAACGACCGTAATCACGACGATCTTCATCTCTTTCAACAGGACAAAATCGGACAAAAATCGCCTGAAGTGGGTATACTGACTGACCGGGGCCGCCCCTCCCGGCGCGCCTGGACGAGCCACATCGGTGGTGCCACCGCACCCCCCCGAGAGAAATCATCCTGCTTGCGCGGCGAGGAAGCGATGCGATATTTCAAGACTTTTATATTGGCGCTGGTCATTCTGGTCCTGGTCACCTTGCTGCTCATCGACCGCCATCGCCCGCCGACGATCGCCGCCCCGGCGCACCCGCACAGCGCACCGGCAGCGGCCGTCCTGCCACAAACTCCGACCCCGGCCCTGTCGGCGTCGACGCTGACCGGCCTGGTCGACGAGGCCGTCGATCGGGCACGTGCCGAACAGGCCGACCTGCGCTCGCGACAACAAGATCTCAACGCCGAGATCGCCGACTCTGCGACGCTCATCGCTGCCCAAAAAGCGCGTATCGCCGCTCTGCAGAAAGAACTGCAGCAACGCTCAGGAAACCAGCCATGACAAAAGCCCTGATCCGCCTCCTCCTCGGCAGTCTCGCTCTCGCCAGCCTCGGTGCACACGCCACTCTCGGCGAAAATGTCTCGCGTCTGCCCTACAGCCGCAGCGCCGCCGGCAGCAGCATCAGCGTCACGCCGCATGCGCTCTACAGTCGCCACGAATATCACACCCAGACAGGGACGCGCGTGCGCGAGTTCGCCGACGCGCAAGGCCGCGTCTTCGCCATCACCTGGGAGGGTCAGGCGCCCCTGCCCCTGTACAGGGTCCTCGGCAACTATGCCCATGAACTGACGCAACCGCCGCTGCGCCACCACCCCGATCACCACCGTTTCGATCTGCAAAGTACCGATCTGGTGTTGCATTCGCGCGTCTATCTCCGTGAGTTCCGCGGCGTCGCCTATCTCCCTGGACAGTGGCCACAGGCCCTGCCGATGAATATCTTGAGCCAACCCTGAGAGGAGTGACCATGCGTTTGATCTTGATGATGCTGGTGGGCCTGAGCTTGCCCTGGCTCCTGAGCGCCTGCGGCGGCAGCGGCGCCACCCCAGGCAGCACCATACTGGTCAGCAATAGCGTCGGCCTGACCTCGAACGCGAGCGGCGGCAACGTCATGAATGTCGTGGTCGACGGCGGCGTGCCCAGTCTGATCCAGCAGAATGGCGGCTACCCTGTCTATATCGATGGCCTGTTCACCAGCGTCCAGGTCTGTGTGCCGGGGACGTCGAGCTGCCAGACCATCGATCACGTCCTCGTCGACACCGGCTCGGTCGGCCTGCGCCTGCTCAGTTCCCAGGCGCAAGGCGAACTCAGCCTGCCCCTGCCAGCGGTCAACGACGGCACCGCCGCCCTCTATGAGTGCACGCAGTTCGCCGACGGCTACAGCTGGGGCAGCGTCAACAGCGCCGACGTGCACCTCGGCGGCGAGACCGCCGGTAACGTGCCCATCCAGATCATCGGCGTCAACACCGCCTGGATACCCAACACCTGCAGCAACAACAGCATCAACAACACCGAAGAGGACAACCTCAACGGCCTACAGGCCAACGGCATCCTCGGCATTGGCGTTTTCACGCAGGATTGCGGGCAGAACGGCTGCACTCCCAACCCCTATTACGACTGCACCAACACCAGCTGCCTGGTGCCGACGCAGGTGCCGGTGCAGCAGGTCAGCAATCCCGTCTCCCTGCTCGCTCAGGACAACAACGGCGTCCTCATCCGCCTGCCCGGCATCCAGCCCACCGGTGCCAGCAGCGTCACCGGCCAGATGCTGCTCGGCGTCAACACCGAGGCGGACAACATCCTCGCCAGCTCGGCGCACGTCCTGCAGCTCGATCCCGCCATGGGCCAGTTGAATCCGACGGCCAGCGCCACTGGCCTTGGCAACAGCAGTGGCAGCGGTAACGGCGTCTTCAGTACCGCTTACACCGACAGCGGCACCAGCGTCTATGAGTTCGGCCAGACTTACTCGGCACTGCCCGCCTGCGCCAGCAGCAGCCCTGGCACCGGCTTCAGCTGTCCTGCGCAGACGGTGACCTCGACGGTCACCCTCACCGGCTACGGCAGCAGTATCAGCGCCCAAACGCAGGTCCTGCTGGCCAACGCCAGCACCCTCTTCGTCAACGCCAATTACGCCGCCTTCAACGACCTGGTGGCACCGGGGCCGAATGACCAGACGATGGTGCTCGGCCTGCCCTTCTTCTTTGGTCGCGACATCGCCAGCGTCATCAGCGGTAGCCCTTTGACCCAGGCTGGGCAGACTTATATCGGTCCGCTGATCGCTTTCTAGTTAGAGACCCGTGCGGCGACGCACGTCGCCGCCCGCTCTCATCGCCTGCCCTCGCCGCGGTGGCTCAGGCTGGATAGATCGGATAGCTGATGCCGGCGAGGTCCTCGATGATGCGCACGACCTGGCAGCTGTAGCCGACTTCATTGTCATACCAGATGTACATGGTGACGTGGTTGCCATTGACGATGGTCGCCTGTGCGTCGAAGACGCCGGCAGCACGCGAACCGATGAAGTCGGTGGAGACCACCTCGGTCGAGTTGGTGTAGTCGATCTGACGCTGGAAACGCGAGGTCAGCGCGACGTCGCGCATGAACTCGTTGATCTCGTCACGGCTGACCGGCTGCGGCAAGGCCAGGTTGAGGATAGCCAGGGAGACGTTCGGCGTCGGCACCCGAATGGAGTTGCCGGTCAGTTTGCCGGCCAGCTCCGGCAGTGCCTTGGCCACCGCCTTGGCGGCACCGGTCTCGGTGATCACCATATTGAGCACCGCCGAACGACCACGACGATCCGACTTGTGATAGTTGTCGATCAGATTCTGGTCGTTGGTGAAGCTGTGCACGGTTTCGACGTGGCCGCTGACGATGCCAAAGTGGTCATGGATCACCTTGAGCACCGGCGTGATGGCATTGGTGGTGCAGGAAGCCGCCGACAGGATCTTGTCGCTTGCATCAACTTCCTTGTCGTTGACGCCGAAGACGACGTTCTTGATGTCGCCTTTCGCCGGCGCAGTGAGCAGGACACGGGCGATGCCCGGACAGTTCAGATGCCGCCCGAGGCCATCGCGGTCCTTGAGCTTGCCGGTGTTGTCGATGAGGATGGCGTCATGGATGCCGTAGCTGGTGTAGTCGATGTCTTCCGGCTGATTGGCGTAGATGACCTTGATGTAGTTACCGTTGGCGATGATCGCCTCGTTTTCTTCATCCACCGCGATGGTGCCGTCAAAAGCCCCATGCACCGAGTCACGACGCAGCAAAGAGGCGCGCTTTTGCAGATCGCCCTCCGAGCTCTTGCGCACCACCACGGCGCGTATCCGCAAGCCTTCACCGCCACCGGCCTTCTCGATGATGAGACGCGCCAGCATGCGGCCGATGCGTCCGAAACCATAGAGGACGACGTCGGTGGGATGAACGATGCGCGAGCCGCCCAGGCTGGACGCGAGTTCACGCCGCAAAAAGTCGACCGGACTCAGATCGCTGGCCTCACGGTATTGCACGGCGAGCTTGCCGATGTCGATACGGCAGGGACCAAGATCGAGCTCCTGCATCGCCATCAGCAGCGGGTAGGTGTCGACCGCCGACAGGTCGCCCGCGATCATGCGCACGCGGCGATGATGCTTGAGAATCTGGATCACCGACTGATTGACCAGGCTGCGCCCATAGACGACGACGACGACATTGCGTTCGCGATAGAGTTTGCCAATCACCGGAATCATCGATTCCGCCAAGGCCTCCCGATGCTTCCAACGTCCAAAATGATCCTCTGAGAGGGCCTTCAAGGTGGCGGCGTCGCTCATAAGCTGACCTCTGCTATCTGCTCAATGAAAGGCCGTTATTTTAACAGATTTTTAGTCGCTGCCGTCGGCGACACACAAAATGGCCGGGACGACGGTATCAAGCGCTCGTATCGGCCGCCAGACGCCGCACAAAGCAGGGCGCCTGGGGCTGCGACAAAGCAGCGTCATAGCGATAGCCGGCGACGGCAAAGTCCTGCAGATCCTGCGCCTGACGCGGCGCCTGGCGCAAAATCCAGTCGGCCATGCTGCCGCGTGCGCGCTTGGCATAAAAACTGACGATGCGGTAAGGTCCATCGCCGCGCGCGTCAAGAAACCGCGGCGCGATCACCGGGGTGGCCAAGGCGGCGACATCGACCGCCTTGAAGTATTCCTGCGACGCCAGATTGACCAGCGGCCCACCCGCCTGGGCCAGATCCTCCTGCAGTAGCGCGCCGATGGTAGGCCGCCAAAACGCATAGAGGTCGCGGCTTGCATCGACAGCCAGGGCCGTCCCCATCTCGAGACGATAGGCCTGTAGGGCATCCTGCGGCCGTAGCACGCCATAGAGGCCGGAGAGCAGACGTAGATGCACCTGCGCCCGCGCCCAAAGCGTCGCATCCCAATCCTGCGCTCGCAACCCTTCGTAGACGTCACCGGCGAAGGCCAGAGCGGCGACACGCACCGCGCCGTGATCCGGCTGCATCCGCCAGGCGGCATAGCGTTCGTGATTGAGCCTGGCGAGCGCGTCGCTGAGCGCCATGAGTGCGCGCAACTGCGCGGTACTTTGCGTGCGCAAGACCTCGATCAGACGCGCACTCGCCGGCAGAGCCCGCGCCTGGCTCACCGGTGGATCGCTCGGCAATGCCTGCATATCGAGGCTTTTCGCAGGAGACAGCAGAACCAGCATGAGAGAACTCCAGATCGGCATTCACAGGCGCGCATTCACCCCCTAAACTGAGGGGTATAAAGCATCGCATCGACAGACGACTATGAAGCAAATCAGCCTCAGCCGACAAGGCCCTGTATGGATACTTCGTCTCAGCACGAATGAGAGTGCGGGCGGGCTCGATGACGATGATCTCGTCGCTCTCGACGCCGCCCTCGATACGGTCGAGGCGGGCAGCGACAACGCCGCCCTCATCGTCCACGGCGAGAACCCGCACACTTGGTGCAATGGCATCGACCTGCCCTGGCTGATGACCCAGGATGAAGTCGCGCATCGCCGCTTCATCAGCCATCTCGAGGAACTGCTGCTGCGTCTGTCGCTGTGCAATCTGCCGACCATCGCCTGTCTGCATGGCGACTGCTACGCCGCCGGCGCCCTGCTCGCCTTCGCCTGTGACTTTCGTCTCATGCGCGAAGATCGTGCCCGCCTCTGTCTCTCCCAGGTCAAGCTGAAGATGCCCTACACGCCGGCCATGCTCGCCGTCCTGCACCAGGCGGCGCCAGCGCAAGCTATCTGGGGAATGGCCCTGACCGCGCACGCCTGCCTCGGCGCTGAGGCCTTGCGCTTGCAGTTGGTCGATCGCATTCATCCCGCCGATCGGCTCTTTCATCACTGCCTCGAATTCGCCGAACAGATGGCGCAGCGCCACCGCGCCACCTACAGCGAGATCAAGCACGGACTGCGCGCCGAAACGCGGGCGCTGTGGCAACGGCGGCGACATGGCCTGGAGACCTCATGACGCTGACCATCGCCACCTTGAAGCAAAGACTGCTCGACCTCGGGGCGCGTCCGGTGCATCACGACGCCATCTTGCGCGCTTGGCTACAGGCCCAGCCGCTCGATCGCGGCACGCGCCGACAACCGGGAGAGCATTCCTTTCCCCTCCGCCTGCGGCAAGGTCTGCCGGCTCTCGCCGACGAACTCGCCCAGGTCCTGCGGCGGCGTTCCGAACATCCGGCGCAAGATGGCTCACGTCGCTGGCTGCTGGCGCTTGCGGATGAGCTGCTGATCGAAAGCGTCCTCCTGCCGCGCGCTGGCTTGTGCATCTCCAGCCAGGTCGGCTGTGCCGTCGGCTGCCGTTTCTGCATGACCGGCCGCAGCGGCCTGCTGCGGCAACTGAGCAGTCTCGAGATGGTCGCGCAGGTGGTGCTGGCGCGCCAGAAAACGACGATCCGCAAGGTCGTCTTCATGGGCATGGGCGAACCCGCCCACAACCTCGACCAGGTCATCGAGACCATCGAACTGCTCGGCACATACGGCGACATCGCGCACAAGAACCTGGTGTTGTCGACGGTCGGCGATGAGCGCGTCTTCTCCCGCCTGCCGCAGATGCGCGTCAAACCAGCGCTCGCGCTCTCCTTGCACACCACGCGCGCTGATCTGCGCGCTGAGCTCCTGCCGCGGGCGCCGCAGATCCCGCCCGCCGATCTCATCGCCGCGGCGGAAGATTACGCCCGCCGGGTCGCTTATCCGATCCAGCTGCAATGGACCCTGCTCGCCGGCATCAACGATGGCGACGACGAGATCGCCGCCCTGGCGACCCTGCTGCGCGGCAAATACGCCGTCCTCAACCTGATTCCTTACAACAGCCTGAGCCGTGACGGCCCAAGCCACGAGGATTACCGGCGTCCGGATGACGCGCACATCGCCCGCATGGTCGCGCAGTTGCAGCACCACGGCATTCTCACCAAGGTACGGCAGAGCGCCGGCCAGGATGTCGACGGCGGTTGCGGCCAGCTGCGCGCCCGCGCCATCGACCTGCGTCCGCGCCCCTCGCCACGAGCGACCCTGCATGCCACATGACTCCGACCTGCAATGCCTGGGGCCGCATCTGCACACCCTGTGCGCGCACAATCCCAGCCCGATGACCGGCACCGGGACGCAGTCCTATTTCATCGGTCAGCATGAACTCCTGCTCGTCGATCCCGGTCCCGATCTACCCGATCAGTGTGCACGACTGCTGCAGGCCATCGCCGCGCTCGATGGCCGCCTCTGCGGCATCGTCCTCACCCATCTGCACCGCGACCATGCGCCGGCGGCGCGCGCCCTGCACGCCAGCACCGGCGCGCCCATCTACGCCATGCCCGCCACGCCCGCCGACAGCCTGCAACTCCAGGACCTGCCCTTGCAGGCGCTGCACGATGGGCAACTGCTGGCGACCGACGGCGGCGATCTGCGCACTGTGCACACCCCAGGTCATGTCGACAATCACTGCTGCTTCTGGTGGGAGTCTGGCGGCGACCTGCTCACCGGCGATCATCTGATCACCGGCTCGACCGTGGTCATCATTCCCCCTTATGGCCATATGGGTCGCTACATGGACTCGCTCGAGCGCCTGTCGCACTGGCCGATCCGACGCCTTTTACCCGGTCATGGTGCGCCGATGCGCGATGCCCAGGCGGTGATCGCCGCCACCTTGGCGCACCGCCGCGCCCGCGCCGCCAAGGTCCTGGCGCAACTGCGCCCTGAGAGCGAGGCCCTGGCCAGCCTGCTCACCCGCGTCTACGACGACGCCCCCACCCATCTGCACGCACTCGCCGCTCTCTCCTTGCAGGCACATCTGCTGCAACTGCAGGAAGAAGGGCTGGCCGAGGAAAGCGCGTCGGGCTGGCGCCTCACGGCGTCCAGCCGGTAAAGACCGCCACTCCGGCGTCTTCGCTCAACAGCATCTGCCCGGGCCCGAGCGTGGCCAGCCCCTGCACGGCGGCGAGCTGCGTCCAGGCCACCCCCTGCGTCGAGCTACCCGGTGCGAGCAAGGTCGTCACCTGTCCGGCGGTGATACGGCGCAGATGCTCATCGCCGGCGTCATAAACCCAGACGCTGCCACTGGCGTCGACCGCGACCTGCGTCGGTTGATCGAACAGGGCCGTCGCTGCCGCCCCATCGCTGCTGCCTGCCACCCCCGCCGTTCCAGCCAGGGTCGTCACCACGCCGCTGGCGCTGACCTTGCGCACCACCTGATTGAAGGTGTCGGCGACGTAGAGATTCCCTGCGGCATCGATGCACAGGCCTTGCGGACCATTGAAACGCGCCGTCGCACCACTGCCGTCACTGTATCCGGCGACGCCGGCGCTACCGGCCAAGGTGCTGACGACGCCGAGCGGAGTGATCTTGCGCAGGGTGTGATTGAGGCTGTCGCTGACATAGACGTTGCCGCCGCTGTCGACCGCGATGCCCCAGGGGCCATCGAAAGAGGCGGCGCTACCGGTGCCATCGCTGCTGCCGAGGCTGCCGGCGGTGCCGGCGAGCGTCGTCACCTGCAAGGCCGGGCTGATCTTGCGCACGGTTTGATTGCCGGTGTCACTGACATAGAGGTTGCCCGCCTGATCGATGGTAATGGCGCGCGGCGCAGTGAAACTGGCCGCGTTACCCTGACCATCGCTGCTGCCATAGACACCGGCGCTGCCGAGCGGCGTCGTCACCTGTCCTTGCGCGCTGATGCGGCGCACCACGGTGGCGTCATCGAGGACCCAGACATTGCCACCGCTGTCACTGACCAGACCCTGGGCGCCGTTGAACTGGGCGCTGGCGGCACTGCCGTCGAGGTGACCGACGGGGGTCGCTGCCGCCCCCGCCAAGATGCTCAAGGTCAGCGGATTGCTGACCGCCGCCGGCGACGACATAACCGTCCCGCCGCCACAGGCGCTCAGGAACAGGCTCAGCGCGAGGCCGAGGTGACGGAGATGTAGCGATGCTCTTCGATCCAATGCCATTTTTCCTTTCGTGTCATGCGTTTGACCATCGCCTCGAGACGGCTTGCGGCAGAACGATCGGCACAAGGCCGCCACGCCAGTATGGCCTGCGGCGGATACATGCGCGTATAGCGTGCCCCGCGCCCACGGCAATGCTGGGTGTAACGCCCGGGCAGATCGCAGGTGATGCCGGTATACAGGGTATCGGCGGCGCAGAGCAAAACATAAACCCCCCAATCTTTCTCCGTGGCCGGCGCGCAGACACTCATCTTTCGATCCCCTTCGCCCCCTTTCGATACCCTTCGCTCCCCTTCGCCCCCCCTCAACGCTAGGAGCTTGCCCGGCGCTGCGTTAAACTAGCGCCTCGTGACAAGGAGAGACGCATGAGCAACATGAGTTACATCACCCGTTGTATCGAAGATTCCCTGGCCGTCAAGCAGTCCGTGCTCGCCGACCGCGCCCTGCTCGAAGGCCTCGAGCGCGTCGCCAAGTGCTGCATCGCTGCCTTGCGCGCCGGCAACAAGATCCTCATCGCCGGCAATGGCGGATCGGCCGCTGACGCCCAGCACATCGCCGCTGAATTCGTCAGTCGCTTCGACTTCGACCGCCCCGGCCTGCCTTCGATCGCTCTCAACACCGACACCTCGATGCTCACCGCCATCGGCAACGACTACGGCTATGAGCACGTCTTTCGCCGCCAGGTGCAGGCGCAAGGGCGCGCCGGCGACGTCTTCATCGGCATCTCGACCTCGGGCAATTCGCGCAACATCATCACCGCCGTCGAAGAAGCCCGACAGATGCAGATCACCACGGTCGCCCTGTGCGGCGCCGGCGGCGCTCTGCCGAAGATGGTCGATCACGCCCTCTGCGTACCCGCCACCCACACCCCGCGCATCCAGGAGAGCCACATCCTGCTCGGGCACATTCTGTGTGGCTATGTCGAGGAAGTCATCTTCGGCGATCAACGGCGTCCGAAAGCCTGATCAGGAACGCTCGGTGGCGCCGCGCAGCTCGCGCGGCATGCTGAAGACGATGGATTCGGCGCGCCCGGCGACCTCTTCCACCTCATCGCCGCCGAGTTCGCGCAAGCGCTGCACCACCGCCTGCACCAGAATCTCCGGCGCGGAAGCGCCGGCGGTGACGCCGATCTGACGCACGCCTTGCAGCCACGCCGCCTGAATATCCTCGGCGCCGTCGATGAGATGCGCGCGCGTCCCCATGCGTTCGGACAGCTCGCGCAGACGATTGCTGTTCGAGGACGTCACCGAACCGACCACGAGCAGGAGCTCGCAGCGCTGCGCCAAGGTCCGCACCGCATCCTGGCGATTCTGAGTGGCGTAGCAGATGTCATCCTTGCGTGGTCCGGAAATCGCCGGAAAGCGCTGCCGCAGCGCCTCGATGACGCGAGCAGCGTCGTCGACCGAAAGCGTGGTCTGGGTGACAAAAGCGAGACGCTCGGGGTCACGCACCTGCAGCCGCGCAACGTCCTCGGCGTCCTCGACCAAATAGATGTCACCACCATGCCGATGGTCGTACTGACCCATGGTTCCTTCAACCTCGGGATGACCCGCATGACCGATGAGCAGGCTCTCCATGCCGGCGCGGGCATAGCGTGCCACCTCGAGATGCACTTTGGTGACCAGTGGGCAAGTGGCGTCGAAGACGCGCAGACGACGCGCCGCCGCCTCCTCCTGCACCGCCCGCGAGACGCCGTGGGCACTGAAGATGACGATGCCATCGTCGGGAACTTCCGCCAGCTCATCGACAAAGATGGCGCCACGCTGGCGCAGGTCTTCGACAACGAAACGATTGTGCACGACTTCATGGCGAACGTGGATGGGGGGACCGAAGACCTCGAGAGCGCGGTTGACGATCTCGATGGCGCGATCGACGCCGGCACAAAATCCGCGCGGATTGGCAAGAAGAATGCGCATCACGCCTTCTCCTGCCACTGCACCGCCTGGGAATCGGGCGCCCGCACGCGCAGGATGTCGACCTCGAATACCACCTCACGGCCCGCCAGAGGATGATTGAAGTCGACCTCGACCTCATCGCCGATCACCGCGCGCACGACGCCGGGCAGCTCGCTGCGGCTCTGATCGGTGAAAGACACCACCGTGCCTGCGGTCGTCGGTAGATCGACGAAACGCGCCAGATCGAAGCGTTGCAGATTGTCGGCATTCCACGCGCCAAAGGCGCTCTCCGGCGGCAGAATGATGGAGCGCCGGTCGCCCGCACACAAGCCCAGCAACACCTCCTCGAAGCCAGGCAGGAGTTGCCCGTCGCCGACGACGAGAACGGGAGCCTCGGGGCGCGAGCGCGTACTGTCGATGACCTGGCCATCCGCCAGACTGAGACTGAAGTGCAGCGTCACCTCGCTGCCGGCGGTGATGCATTCAGACATGACGACGTCCTTCCAGAAAGAGCATATCGATCAACATGAGCACGGCGCCGACGGTGATCGCCGAATCGGCGACGTTGAAGGCGGGGAAATGCCAGCTGCCGTAATGGACATGAATGAAATCGACGACATAGCCGAGGCGCAGGCGATCGACCAGATTGCCGATGGCGCCACCGAGCACGAGGCTGATCGCCCAGCCCAGCACTTCCATACCCGAGCGCAGACGCCAGATCCAAGTGAGCAGGCCGCCGCTGACCGCCAGCGCGATCGTCGCCAGCAACCAGCGTTGCCAGCCGCCAGCGCTATAGAGCAAGCTGAAGGCCGCTCCGGTGTTGTGCAACAAGGTCAGGGTGAGAACGTGCGGGATGAGATCGATGTTCTGATAAAGACTCATATGCGCGACGATCCACGCCTTGCTCCAAGCGTCGAGAACGATGACCAGAAACGCGATCGTCAGCCAGAGCGCCTTGCCCGCTTTCATACCCACCTCCTTGTTTCACCGGGTAGCTGTAGATTGTCGCGACAGCGCGGACACAACTCCGGATGCTGTGCATCAACGCCGAGATGCTCGGACCAGTGCCAGCAACGCACACACTTGCCACCAGCGTGCGCCGCCACCTTCACCCGCACCCCCGGCAACTCGCTGGCGACACCCTCTTCATCGCTGAACAGGCGCACGCGTGAGCAGATGAGCACGAAGCGCAGCTCATCGCCGAGCAGTTCCAATCGCTGCCGCCAAGTCGCATCGACGTGCAGTTCGATGTCCGCGGTCAGGCTAGAGCCGATCTCGCCGCGTTGCCGCGCCGCCTCGATTTCCCGATTGACGACCGTGCGCAGCGCTTGCATCTGCGACCAGAAAGCAGCACTCAGGAGGCCGTCATCGGCTTCCGGCAGACGCTGCAGATGGGTCGACCAGGTCTGTAGATGCACCGAGGCGGCGCTCTCACCCGGCAGATAGGACCACACCTCGTCGGCGGTAAAGCAGAGGATGGGCGCCATCCACCGCACCATCGCCGTCGCGATATGCCACTGCGCCGTCTGCGCCGAACGCCGGGCGCGCGAGCGCGTCGGCAGGGTGTATTGCCGATCCTTGATGATGTCGAGATAAAACCCGCTGAGCTCGACGACACAGAAATTGTGCAGGCGATGATAGATCTGATGAAACTGGAACTCATCGAAAGCGGTGATGATCGCCGCTTGCGCCTGTGCCGCCTGATCGAGGATCCAGCGATCGAGGGCGAGCATGTCGGTGACCGCCAGGGCGTCGCTGTGCGGATCGAAATCGTGCAGATTGGCGAGCAGATAGCGCAGGGTATTGCGGATGCGGCGATAAGCGTCGGCGGTGCGACTGAGGATCTCGTCGCTCACCGACATTTCGGCGCGATAGTCGGTGCTCGCCACCCACAGGCGCAGGACATCGGCGCCGAGTTTGTCGATGACTTTCTGCGGCTGCACGACGTTGCCGAGCGACTTCGACATCTTGCGCCCCTGCCCATCGACGGTGAAGCCATGCGTCAGCACGCAGCGATACGGCGCCGCACCGGTCATGCCCACCGCGGTCAACAAAGACGACTGAAACCAGCCGCGATGCTGATCCGAGCCTTCGAGATAGACGTCCGCCGGACGCGCCAGTTCCGGCCGCCGGGCGAGCACACTGGCGTGCGTCACGCCCGAGTCGAACCAGACGTCGAGCGTATCACGCACCATGTCATAGTCGGCCGCTTCGGCCCCCAGCCAGTCCTCCGGCTGCGAACCAAACCACGCCTCGAGCCCCTGCGCCGCGATGGCCGTGGCGATACGCTCGACCAGTTCAGGGGTGCGCGGATGCAGACTGCCGCGCTGTTTATGCACAAAAAGTGGCAAGGGCACACCCCAGGTACGCTGCCGCGAGATGCACCAGTCCGGGCGAGCCGCGACCATCATACGAATGCGCTCCTGCCCCCATTCGGGCAGCCAGTCGACTGCGGCGATGGCGGACAGCGCCGCCGGCCGCAAACCCGCCTGCGTCATGCTGATGAACCACTGCGCCGTGGCCCGGAAGATCACCGGCGTCTTGTGGCGCCAACAGTGCGGATAGCTGTGCTCGAGACGATGCTCGGCGAGAAGGTGGTGGCGTTGCCGCAAAAGATCGAGGATCGCCGTATTGGCGGCGAAGACCTGCAGCCCCGCCCAGGGCTCGACCTCGGCACGAAAATAGCCCTGCGCGTCGACCAGGTCATCCACCGGCAAGCCATAACGCAGACCGACGGCGTGATCGTCCTGGCCGTGCGCTGGCGCCGTGTGCACACACCCCGTGCCGGCATCGGCGGTGACGTGTTCGCCGAGAATGATGGGAACCTGACGCTGGGTGTCGAAGGGATGCTCGAGCATCAGTCCCTCGAGCTCCCGCCCCGGCAACTCGGCGAGCACCTGGCTCGTCGTCACCCCATAGCGCTCGAGCGCCGTCGCTTCGAGGTCGCGTGCCAACAGGAGAATATCGGCGCCAAGCTCCCGTTCGATCCGCACCAGAACATAGAGGATCTCCGGATGGACGCAGACGGCACGGTTGGCCGGTAAGGTCCACGGCGTCGTCGTCCAGATGACGACACCAACCGCGGCGTCGAGCGCCACGCCAGCGCGTCGAGCCAGTTCCTCTTGCTGCACCACCGGGAACAGGACATCGACTGCCGGAGAGATGCGATTTTGGTATTCGACCTCGGCCTCGGCCAGGGCCGAGGCGCAATCCAGGCACCAATGCACCGGCTTCAGGCCCTTGAGGAGATGACCACGCTCGGCCAACACCCCGACGGCGCGCACGATGTCGGCTTCCTGCGCCGGATGCATGGTCAGGTAGGGCTGCTGCCAGTCACCGAGCACACCGAGGCGCTGAAAATCAGCGCTCTGCCGTGCCACCTGGGAAGCAGCATAGTCGCGGCAATGCTGGCGGAATTCAGCGGCGCTGACCTTGTGACCCGGTTTGCCCACCTTCTTCTCGACATTGAGTTCGATCGGCAGGCCATGACAGTCCCATCCCGGGACGTAGGGGGCATCGAAGCCCGCCATCGAACGCGCCCGTACGATGATGTCCTTGAGGATTTTGTTGACGGCGTGGCCGATATGGATGTCGCCATTGGCATACGGGGGGCCGTCATGCAGAACGAAACGCTCCGCTCCTTGACGCGCCTGACGCAGTTGGCCATAGAGATCCATCGCCTGCCACTGTGCCAGACGCTGCGGCTCACGCTCGGGCAGGGAGGCCTTCATCGGAAAGTCGGTGTGCGGCAGGTTCAAGCTCGCCTTGTAGTCCTGGCTCATACATTCTCATCAGGCGCCAGCATGGCGCGGTTGGACAAAAATTCCCGGGCCTGTTCGACGTCCCGGCCGATGGCCGCCACCAACTGGGGCAGCCCGGCAAATTGGCGTTCATCGCGCAGTTTGCCGAGAAAGCTGACGCGCAGACGACGCCCATAAAGATCTGCCGCATAATCGAGCAGATGCACTTCGAGGCGCGGACTCACACCGGCGATCGTCGGACGTACGCCGATGTTGGCGACACCGTCACGCGCTTTGGCATCAGCGCCGTCGACGCGCACGACATAGACGCCAGCGAGCGGCCATACCTGGCGACGCAACTGGAGATTGGCGGTGGGGAAACCCAGCTGGCGCCCGAGTTGGTCACCGCGCATCACCCGGCCACTGATACAAAAATCATGTCCGAGATAGGCGCGCACACGCGCAAAATCGGCCATCGCCAAGGCTTCCCGCAGCAGGGTCGAGCTGACGCGCTGCCCTTGTACCTGTATCGAGGCCGAGTCTTGGACGACAAAGCCGGCGCTGCCCCCGGCACGCTGCAGATAGGCAAAATCGCCCTGACGATCGCAGCCAAAGCGGAAATCATCGCCGACGATCAACCAGCGACAGGCGATGCGCTGCAACACCTGGGTGACGAAAGCCTCGGCGCTGAGGGCGCGCAGGCGCGCATCGAAACGCAGAACCAGGATCTCATCGACGCCGAGATCGCGTATGGCCTCGAACTTGTCGTGCCAACGCATCAGACGCGCCGGCGCCTGATCCGCGAGAAAAAACTCAAGCGGCTGCGGCTCGAACAGCAGCACCGTCGAAGACAGGTTCTGCTCACGCGCGCAGGCCACCAGACGCGTCAGTAGGGCCTGATGGCCACGATGAACACCGTCGAAATTGCCGATGCTGACGACACGGCCAGCGGCGGCGGGCAGATTGTAGAGACCGCGAATCAGTCGCATGCGGGCATACCTGAGACCATCGAAGCGGCAGTATATAAGAAAGCTCGCGCCAGCACGAAGAGGCTGCGCTCAGCCGGCATGATGACGCAGGTGGCGTGGGCGCAGACCGAGCGCCAGGAGCAACGCAAAATAGCCGGCACCACCGAGCAGGATCAGACCGAGCAAGGTGAACAGTTTGTGCCCCCAGCCTGGCTGCAGCCAATAACTCCAGCCGGGATTGCAGCGCTGCAACAAGAAAACCATGCCGGCATTGGCGAGAATAAAGCGTGCGCCCTGGCGCCGCCAATGCGCGCCGAGGCGATAGACGCCGCGGCGCACCAGGCCATGGTAGAGCAGGCCGGCATTGAGGAAAGCGGCCAAGGTGCTGGCCATCGCCAGACCGACGTGGCGCCAATGCCAGACGAGCAGCAGATTGAACAGCATGTTGGCGACCATGGCGATGATGCCGATGCGCACCGGCGTGCGCGTATCCTGACGCGCATAGTAGCCAGGCGCCAGCACCTTGATCAGCATGAAAGCAAGGATACCGCCGGCGAGCGCACGCAACGCAGCCGCCGACATCAGCACCGCCTGGACGCCAAAATGACCATGCAGAAAGAGCGTCGCGATCATCGGCTCGGCCAACATGAACATGGCCAGCGAGGCCGGTGCCCCGACCATGACCACCACCGTCAAGGCCCAGTCCAGGGTCTTGGCAAAGCCTTCATGGTGGGCACTGGCGTGTTTGGTCGACAGGGTCGGCAGGATGACGGTGGCGATGGCGATACCGATCAGCCCGAGCGGCAGTTCGGTGAGCCGCTCGGCAGTGTACAGCCAGGACACCGAACCGGCCGGCAAAAAGGTCGCCAGAACCGTGTCCAGCAGGAGGTTGATCTGGCTGACGGAGACCCCGAACAAAGCCGGCACCATCAAACCCAGCACCCGGCGCACGCCGGCGTCCGACCAGTCGAGATGCCAGCGCGGCAACTTGCCGAGGCGCCAAAGAAAAGGGATCTGAAAAGCGAGCTGCAGGGCACCGGCGATCAGCACCCCCCAAGCCAGGGCCATGACCGGAACATGCAGAAGCGGCGCCAGGAACAATGCACTGGCGATCATGCACAGATTGAGCAGGACCGGAGTAAATCCGGCCACCCAGAAGCGCTGATAGCTGTTGAGGATGGCGCCGGCGAAGGCGGTCAGCGAGATCAACGGCAGATAGGGCGCGGTCAGCCGCAGCATCTGTGTCGCCAAGGTATGGCGCATGGGATCGCGATCATACCCAGGCGCGAACAGATCGATCACCCAAGGCGCCGCGACGATCGCCAGCAGAGCGACGCCACCGATGACCAAACTCAGCGCACTGGCGACTTTATTGATCAGATCCTGAACCGCCGCCTCGCCTTTTTTCAGTTGATACTCGGTGAGCACTGGCACGAAAGCCTGAGCGAAAGCGCCCTCGGCGAACAGGCGGCGCAAAAAATTGGGGATACGGAAGGCGACCAGAAAAGCATCCATGGCGGCGTGCGCGCCGAACAGGTCGAGATAGACCATGTCGCGGATCATGCCGGCGATCCGCGACAGCATGGTCATGGCGCTGAGGATGAGCGTCGAGCGCCAGAGTCGGTGCCCAGAACCCGAAGATGCAGTTGGCGAGGACAAAAGGACACCCTTGATTCGATCAAGCCCGTCATGGTACGCATCACCCGATGCCCTGGCAACCTCTATCCTCAAAAGCGCTTGACAAACGACCCTATCGATCGGAGAATAACGCCCCTGTTTGATGGCTTCATGCGCCACCCAGCCCATGCCAGCCGTCTTGATCCGACGATCCTCTGATGGAAGGAGCCGAATCTTGGCCAATACGAAGCAAGCAAAGAAGCGTGCTCGTCAGAACGACAAGCAGCGGCAGCACAACGCCAGCTTGCGTTCGATGGTGCGCACCTATATCAAGAAAACCTATGCCGCTATCGCCAGTGGTGATGCCGCCGCCGCGCAAGCCGCTTTCGCCGCCTGCGTGCCGGTTGTCGACCGCATGGCCGACAAGGGCATCATCCACAAGAACAAGGCTGCGCGCCACAAGAGCCGCCTGAACGACCACATCAAGCAGATGGTGCAAGCAGCTGCCTGATCGCGTCGTCAACGCGCCAAAGAACCCCGCTCCTGCGGGGTTTTTTGTGCACCTTATTCAGCGCGTGAAGGGAGCAGATCGGTGATCGTCTCCGGCAACGGCGCCCACGCCTCGTCAACGATCAGACGCCGCAACTGCTGCGCCATCATCATCTCCATATCACGCGCCAGGGTGCGCGGATCGCGATCCTGCACCGCCACCGCCGGCAAGACGCGCACATGCACGTCGATATGATCGCTGCGCATCAGCGCCAGAACATGCGGAAAGAAGGTGTCATCGCCAATGAACGGCACCAGTGGATGCAATCCATCGCCTAGGCGGTAACAGATCAGCACCGGTTGTAGCGGGCACTGCGCCGGCGCCGCCGCGACGAAGAGCTTGTGATAGAAGCGTTTCACCGCCAAGCCATCGGTGGTCGTGCCTTCGGGAAAAAACAGACAGGAACGCCCCTGGCGCAGATGCTCGACCAATCGATCGCTGACTGAGCCTGCGTCGCCGGAACCGCGTTGGATGAAAATCGTCCCCGCTGCCCGCGCCAGGTGTCCGATCAAAGGCCAACGCGAGATCTCCGCCTTGGCGACAAAACGAACAGGAAAAAGCGACCCGAGGACAGGGATATCGAGCCAGGAGACGTGGTTGGATATCCACAAGGCCGCCGCCGCCTGCTCCTGCACACCGTCGCAATGAACGCGCACCTGCAGGATGCGGCAAAAGCCCCTATGCCACCAGCGCACCAGACCCTGGTGATAGCGGCGATCCGGAAAGAAGAGAAGTCCGCTGAAGATGGCGAGGAACAAACCGAGGAGTACATGCTGAAAGACGCGCCAAGCCCGCCAGGCTATGCGCAGACGCTCCCCCCGGGATGATGATTCGATCAAAGTCACGGTCAGCCTCGCTGATGGACGTATCAACTCACTTCTTAGCGCGTCCTGAGGACTCTGACAAGACCATCTCCGCTCAACAAGCCACCCTGTCGATGAAACGACTGGCGTATTTGCCCGCCAATTTGCTGACATCGAGCAGAACAAAGACATCGGCGCAGTCAAAAGCAGGATCCCAACACGCCGGACCGCAGATCTGGGCGCCCATCCGCATATACGCCTTGAGCAGGGGAGGCGTCGGCATGGAGACCGCCCCCGCCGCCTGCGTCGGCACGGGCAAACGCGGCTGCACGCGATACGCCGGTTCCACCAGGTTTTCCTGCAGCAGGCGCGGCATCAGGCTCGCGTACAAGGCACCACCATCCGACAGTCCGATGCTGGCACAGCCGATCAGATAGGCATACCCCTCATGCACCAGGAGTTCAGCCAATGCCGACCACAACAAGGTGATGGCGCTGCCCTGACGATAGTCCGGATGGACACAGGTACGTCCGATTTCGAGCACAGCTCCCGGCAAGACCGACTTCAGCGACTGCATATCGAACTCGGCTTCGGAATAATAACCACCGGCTACCACAGCCTGTTCACCGCTGAGCAGCCGCGTCGTCGCGACGACACGACCGCTCTCAGCCTCACGCACCACCAAGTGACGGCAGTGCGCGTCGAAAGCATCCTGATCGAGTCCATCGGCAGAATCGAAGACCACACCGTATTCTGCCTGGAAAATGTCATGCCGCAGGGCCTGGGCCTGACGGAGAAGTTCCGCATTATCCACCAGCCCCGCCACCAGGCGTGAACGCCGGCCTCCCGTTGCTCCCGAAGATCCTTCGGGTTCACGCAATCGCCTCGCTTCACCCGCACGATTCAGGCTATCGGCCTGCATGATCTCACCTTGTCGGTCGTCTTGCTCATGCGAGCCAATCTAGAGGCCGTGCATGTCTGACTCGTGACAGTCCAGTGAAGCTTTTTTGATCAGCCGGTGTTGCGCAAACCCGCCGCGATCCCGGCGATCGTCACCATGGCGGCATAGTCCAGGGTCGGTGAACGCAGCTCCTGTGCCCGCAGTCGCTGCATGATTTCCACCTGCAGCAGATGCAAAGGCAGAATATAGGGGGTTCGCAAGGCGATGGAACGCGCCAGCACCGGATTGTTGGCGAGCAGTTCGCGCACGCCGATGAGCTGCTGCAGCGACGTTCGCGTCCGCTGCATTTCGCGCCGCAGATCGTCGCCGAGCGCCGACAGTTCTGCATCACGCGCCAAGCGCCGCTCATAGTGCGCCGTCAGACGCGCATCCGTCTTGGCGATGACCATTTCCAGCATATCGATCACCGCCTGAAAATACGGCCACTGCTGCGCCATCTCCTGCAGGCGATCTTCATGGCCCGCCTGCATGCTCGCCTGCAAGGCCTGCCCGGTGCCGAGCCAAGCCGGCAACATGGAGCGTATCTGCGTCC
The DNA here is from genome assembly GCA_021851865.1 of Pseudomonadota bacterium. Classification (GTDB taxonomy): domain Bacteria; phylum Pseudomonadota; class Gammaproteobacteria; order Pseudomonadales; family Moraxellaceae; genus JAJZHK01. The sequence goes on from JAJZBU010000020.1 coordinate 35,736, forward strand.
AGGCGAAGACCCAGGGAATGGCGCGCAGGGCACGGATGTCGCTGCGCCCACCGCGCCGCGCCGGGCGACTGCCCAAAGGCAGGCGCTGCAGATCCTGCTCCGGCGTGACCTGCTCAAGATAGTCGGCCAGGCGCTCATCCTCGAAGACCTGATGGCGATAGGTCTGCAGGGCCACGGCGCTCATCGTTTCCATCAGATGCCGCCACGGCGCCGGCGGTTGTGGCGGCGGCGACAGGCGCGCCTCAAGCATCGCCGACACATAGAGCTCGAGATTGCGCAAGGCGACACCCTCGACGCCAAACTTGAAGCGGATCATCTCGCCCTGCTCGGTGATGCGCACGCGCCCCTGCACGGATCCGGGCGGTTGCGACAACAAGGCCTGATGCGCCGGTGCGCCGCCACGACTGACGGAACCGCCGCGACCATGAAACAGGCACAGATCGACCCCCAGTCGCTGCGCCAGCTGACTCAAGGCTTCCTGCGCCTTGTACTGCGCCCAGCTGGCACACAGATAACCGGCGTCCTTAGCCGAGTCTGAGTACCCGATCATCACCTCCTGACGGTCTCCGGTCAGGGCCCGATAGACCGGCTGCGACCACAGCGACTCCATGATCTGAGGCGCCCGCTGCAGATCGTCCAGGGTCTCGAACAGGGGGACGACGCGCAGAGCGGGCGAAACCCCCGCCTCTTTTTGCAACAGATACACCGCCAGAATGTCACTGGCGGCGTGCGCCATCGAGATCACATAGGCGCCGAGGGATTCCGGCGGATTGCGCGCCAACATGGCAAAGCAGGCGAGCGTCTCCTCCACTTCGGCCACGTTCACTTCCGGCAAAGAGGACCACTGCGGATGCGCTGGCAGCAAAGGCCGGACCTGTTGCAGTTCCTGCCAGAGAAACTGACAGCGCTGTGCTTCCGGCATCGCCGCATAGGGGACGCCGCCGAGGAGCCGGGTGATGGCGTCGAGCGTCTGTGTGTGCCGTCCGGACTCCTGGCGAATATCAAGGCGTATGAGGGCCAGACCAAAACAGGCGAGACGGCGGAGAACGTCACTGAGCGTGCCCTCGGCGATGGCCTCCATGCCGCAGGCGCGCAGAGAGTCGTAGGCCAGCATCAGGGTCTGTCGCAGATCCTCACTGTCGCGATAATGGAAGACCTCGGGAATCTCGCGCCCTTCCAGTTCGGCATTGATGCGCTCGAGATTACCGAGCAGACCGCGACGTACTTCCTTGAACAGATCGCGATAAGGCTCACGGCAGTGCTCGCCGACACGCGCCCGCAAGGCCGGCGAACTATCCTGCATCGACAAATCGGCGCGCAGCTCGTCGACGTCGCGCAAGAAAAGATCGACCGCCATCCAGCGCGCCAACAGGATGACCCTTTGCGTCACCGCGGCGCTGACGTGCGGATTGCCATCGCGATCCCCGCCCATCCATGAAGCGAAGCGCACCGGCGATGCCTTGAGGTCGAGACCAGGCGCCCCCAGTCCTTGCATCTTGCGATCAAGATCGCGCAGGAACATCGGCACCACCCGCCACAGGGTCTGCTCGATGACGGTAAATCCCCAGCGCGCCTCGTCCTCAGGACTCGGGCGCTCACGCCGGATCTCTTCGGTGCGCCAGATCGACAGGATTTGGCGGCGCAGCAGCTCGAGCTCTTCGCCGAGTTCAACCGGCGTCAATCGATAGCGATCGAGGCGATCCAGGCTACGATGGATGTCATCGTACTTACGAATCAGGGTGCGCCGGCTGATCTCAGTGGGATGCGCGGTCAGGACGAGTTCAACATCGAGCTGGCCGATCGCCGCCAGGATATCCTCGGCGGTATGTCCCTGCTCTTGCAGGCGCGCGAGAATTTCGGCCAGAGAACCTCGCTGTGGGCTGTGCACCGGATCACGCTCGTGCACGCGTCGTCGCCGTACACGATGATGCTGCTCGGCGATATTGGCGAGATTGAGAAAAGCGGCATAGGCGCGCGCCATGACCAGGAGCTCGCCATCCGAAGAGGTCTCGAGAACTCCGGCGATGCGTTCGATCGCCTCATCCTCGTCGTCGAATGCCGAGCGCGACAGCAGGCGCAAGGACTCGACGCGCTCGAACATCCTCTCCCCTTCGCTACTGCGTATGGCTCGTCCCAGCAGGCTGCCGAGCAGACGCACGTCCTCACGCAGGGCATGATGCGGATCTTCATTCATGCGGCACCTCATTGGCCACAGCTTGCGGCACCGACCAGTGCGCGATACGGGCACGCAGATCAGCCGCACGCAGCGGCTTGGGTAGATAGTCATCCATGCCCGCCTCATAGCAGGCGGCGATATGCGGCGGCGTCACATGCGCCGACACCGCGATGATCGGCGTCCGTCGCCGTGACGTACGCGCCTCTTCACTGCGAATCCGGCGCGTCGCTTCATAACCATCGCAGACCGGCATCTCACAGTCCATCAGGATGAGATCGAAAGCCTGCTCATCCTCCTGCGCACTCCAGCGCTGTACCGCCAGTTCGCCATCCTCCGCCAGCACCGGCTCGATGCCGAGACGACGCAACATACCCACCACCACCATCTGGTTGGTCGGATTGTCTTCCGCCACCAGCACGCGCATGATCCTGGCCGTCACCGGCGCACAAGCCGGCTCCTGCAGACGGCGCACCGGGCTGTAGAGCGCGACCAGCGCCTCACGCAGCTCATAAGCCATGACCGGTCGCTCGATGGCGCCGAAGACACCGGCCTGCTGTAAAACGCCCGGATTGGGTTGCCAGTACGGCTGCGTCATCAACACAAAAGCACATTTCTCATCCGTATGGCAAGCTTCCATCTGCTGCCGCAGACTCAAACCATTCATATCGGGCAACTGCAAGGCGCAGAGGACGAGGTCATACGCTTGGCCGCGCGCCCGCGCCTGCTCGCTCATCGCCATGGCTTCGCGGGCATCGATGGCGGTATCGATGGCCAACTCGGACGTCGCCGCCTCGCGCGCCATGAGCTCGAGATACTCAAGATCCGGATCGACCAGCAGCATCCGGTGTGGCATCCGCTCAGACCAGACGTGACTGGCATCAACCAGCGTGGGTAAGCCGACCGGCACACTGATGCTGAACGTACTCCCCAAATGCAGGTGGCTCTCGACATGGATATCCCCGCCCATGAGCCAACATAATTTTCGGCTGATCGCCAGACCGAGGCCACTGCCCGGCTCGGTGGTGCGCGTATCGCGATGTTGAAAGCTCTCGAACAGATGCGGGATACGCTCGGCGGCGATCCCGCAGCCACTGTCCTTGACGACGATTTCGAGACGCAGACCTTGTTCGCTGCGCACGCCATCGACCATGACGTCGACACGACCACGCTCAGTAAACTTCATCGCGTTGGCCAAGAGATTGACCAGGATCTGGCGCAACCTCTGAGCGTCCGCCAGGACTTGCTGCGGCGTGCGTTGCGACACCGAGCACAACAGCCCCAGGCCCTGCCGGCTGGCGCGCGCTTTGAACAGGCTCATCACTTCGATGAGGAGGTGGAAGAGATCAAATTCCTGCAAATCCAGACGCAAACGTCCGGACTCGACCTGCGAATAATCGAGAATATCGTTGATCACCGCGAGCAGACCCGCACCGGAGGATTCGATGGTGGCGACAATACGCTGCTGTTCCGCCGACAGCCCGGTGGCGCGCAACAGCTCGATCATGCCGAGCACGCCATTCATCGGCGTTCTGATTTCATGGCTCATGGTCGCCAGAAACTCGCTCTTCGCCTGACTCTGCGCCTGTGCCTCCAGGACACGCAATTCACTGTGGCGCCCCTGCTCACGCAGATCGCTCAGATACACGCCAAGACCGAGGCTGTTGGCCACGCCCGCCAGCAAGGCTGAAAGCTTGAGCAGATCAAAGAGACCGCCGACATAGGGCAGATACCCCTCGAGCACCACCGCCGCCCACAGCCCGGTGAGGAAATAGGCCAGCCAGCCGAACATGTAGAAAGCGGCGATACGGTCACCGGCGGTCCAGCGCCGCATCGCCAAAACCGGTAGCACCGCCATATTCAAGGCGGCGACGGCGAGCAGCGCCTGCGCCCCCAGAACGAGGTTGCCCCATACCCAGGGCAAACAGGCCAGCACCGCCCCCATCGACAAGGCGCGCGCCAGTCGATACAGCCAGGACGAGGGCGGCAAGCGCAGATAGGCCGACGCATACAAAGGCGCCAGGACATTCGAGATCGCCAGACAGAGCAGGCCGAGCAGGACCTGAATGCCCGGCCAAGGCCATATCTGATGCCAGACACCATCTGCCGCCAGCAAATAGCCGAGCATCGGTAGCTGGTTGATCGCATGCCAGAGAAACATACGCTCGGCGCTAAAGAAGAAGAGCAGCAGATTGACCATGATCAAGATGGCCAAACCACCATAGAGCAAGCCCTTGTGCCAAGCGTCGATGCGCGTCTGGGCGATGTCCTCATTGCGCCGCAGCAAGCGCACCGGCACGATGATATTGCTGTCGCTTTGCACCCGCAGCCAGAACTGCGTCTCGGTCTGCGCCGGCAGCGACAGGACAAACGCGAGCCCGCGCCGCGCCGACGCCCCAGGCATAGCCGGCACATCGCCCCCCGCCCGCCCCCATACTTGCAAGTGCGCACCGACACAGCGATAGAGCGTCACCTGCGAGAGCAGGGGATAGTCGATGAACAACACCCGATCGAGCGCACGTAGGCCGGGATTGGGCAAGCGCAACGCCAGCCAGATTGGGTGGGGGCGAAAACCGAAATTATCCTGTTCCAGGCGTTGTAGATGTAGCGGCAACGGACACCTTCCCGGTGTCTCGAGGCGCGCAGAATCGGCCCACAGAGGCAGTGCCTGCGCTCGCTCATGCGGCCCAGGGAAGGCGTCTTTGACCATGAGCCCGCTACCGACAAAGATCGCCAGGAGCAGTCCCCATGCTATCCAGCGCAACCAGCGATGTCCGTGTCTAAGGTCCGCGCCGGGCATGGCGTCTCCTCGGTCGTCTTACTCAGACTGTCAGTATACATGCGGAACAGGAGATCGATCGGCTTTGCAAGTCCAGATACTGTTGCTAGCATGGGCGGATGTCACCCCGATCTCTGCTACCCACGAGTCCTCCATGCCGCGCCCTGAGCAAGACGTCATCCAACCCATCCCGGCTTATCTGCTCCATCATGTCCCTATGCCAACCCGGCAGATCGCTCTGCGCCTGCTCGCTGCCGGACTCATCCTGACCTACACCTACTTCGTGCCCGGCGCACTCAATTTCGGCACCTGGCAGGTCTTTCTGACCGGCACCATCCTGCTGGTGGCCGTGCAATCCCTCCTCGGCATGTGGTTGGGCATGCGCGGCTACGCCCAACCCGCCGTCCTCAGCCTCCTGCTGCTCGATCTCTTCGGCGTCGGTGCCCTCTGGCTCAACGACCCTGCCCGCGCCTGGCCGAGCCTGGGACTCTACCCTCTCCTCATCATTCTGCAGACCTTGCTCTTGCAGGGACGCTGGCGCTACGTCTTCTACGCGCTGAGCAGTGCAGTCCTGCTCGGTTGTGCCGCCGTGCGTGCCCTTGCCCTCGGCCTGCACCCTGACTTCAGCGAAATCAGCAGTCTCGGCATCGCCTGCTACAGCCTGCTTCCTCTCCTCATTCTGGCTCGCCACCAGCAGCAGTTGCGTGAGCGTAGCGCCCGCATCACCGGTGAAGACGCCTTGACTGGCCTCGGCAACCGCTGGACTTTTTATGAATCCGCCCGCTATTTGCTGCCCTACCACCAGCGCAACCTGACTCCGATGATCGTGATGTACGCCGAGATCGAGGTTCTGGCGCAACAGCGCAGCCAGCACAGTCGCGCCGTCCTCGATATCGTGGCCAAAAAATTCGCCACTCTGCTGGAACAGCGTCTGCGCGCTAGCGACGTCGCGACGCGCTATGACCGCTTGAGCTTTGCCCTGCTGCTCGCCGATACCAGCTCGGCCGAGGCGGAGAAAATCGCTTTCGAAGTGCAGCAAGAGTTCAACCTCTGGGCGAAGCAAACGTCCTACCCGGCCTTTGCCCATTTTGGCATCGCCCCCGTACCACCACGCCCTGTCGCTCTTGATCAGATTCTGCTCAACATCAACGCTGCTCTCTCGCGCGCCCAACAATCTCGTAAAGGCGTCAGTGGGGCAGTTTTCGCCGACCCTGAACATCGTTAAAAATGAAAAAACTCGCCGCCATTCCACAGGAGCTTGTGCTACATCAAATTTCGATGGCCTTACTTATAGATTTGCCATAAATCTAATGATAACATCCAGCTCGCCGATGTATCGGGAACCTGAAGGTTACCTGGGCGACCCTTCGGGGGCGCCGGCTAAGGGACCCGGCATGGTCAACGTTAACTGGTTACCAGAGAAGAGACTTATCATGCAGATCAAGAAGATTGCGATCTCCGCCGCTATTGTTGCTACCCTGGCCATGGCCGGCTGTGCGAAGAAGGACGATGCTGCCGCTCCGGCCGCTGACGCCGCTGCTGCTCCCGCCGCCCCGGCTGCTGATGCCGCTGCCGCTCCGGCCGCTCCGGCTGCCGCTGCTGCTCCTGCTGCTGCTCCGGCCGCTCCGGCTGCTGACGCGTCGGCTGCCGCCCCGGCCGCTGCTGCTCCGGCTGCTCCGGCTGCTGACGCTGCTGCTCCGGCTTCCAAGTAATTCTCCGGAATTGCTAGGGGCCCGTCAGGGCAAGAAACAAGGGCGCTTCGGCGCCCTTTTTCTTGAGTCTGAAATACCATGTATCCTGTGCCATCGGCCGAGAATGAGCGAAAGTCCGTATGTCTCTTTGTCCTTGTCAAAGCGGTTTTGAACTGACCTCCTGCTGTCAGATCATCCTCGATACTCCCCATCAGGCGGCTTCGGCCCTGGCCTTGATGCGCGCTCGCTATACAGCTTATGCGCTGCAGCGCATGGACTTCGTCTACGACAGCACGCATCCGGAGGCGCGCGCCGACATCGATCGCGAAGCCATGGAACAGTGGTCCCACATGGCGCAGTGGACTGGACTTGAGATCATCGACCCCGGACATCCCGATGAGCCCCGCACCCAGGATGAAATCGAATTCAAAGCGCACTTCCTCGTTCAGGGGGTGCCGCAGGTCCACCATGAACGCAGCCAATTTCGTTTTGACCAGGGGCGCTGGTGGTTCGTCGACGGCCAGGACATCTACTCAGGCCCAGCGGAAAAACCGCAACCTTTCGTGCGCGGACAAAAGATCGGCCGTAATGACCCCTGCACTTGTGGCAGTGGGCGAAAATATAAAAAATGTTGCGGTGCCCACGCCGCTGACTGATCGCCGAGATGGCCGACGGGCCGACTGATAGGAGAACTCCATGTCCGACATCTACATTCTCGCCGCCGCACGGACGCCCATGGGTGGCTTCCTCGGCAGCCTTTCCACGCTGCCGGCACCACAACTCGCCGCCGCCGCTATTCAAGGCGCCCTGACCCAGGCCGAGATCGACGCTGAGCGCGTCGATGAACTGCTCATGGGCTGCGTACTGCCCGCGGGCGTCGGCCAGGCCCCTGCCCGGCAAGCGGGCATCGCCGCCGGTCTCCCCCTATCGACGGCAGCGACGACGGTGAACAAAGTCTGTGGCTCCGGCATGAAAGCCTTGATGCTGGCGCACCACCAACTCCTGGCCAAGGCGGCGGACATCATCGTCGCTGGCGGCATGGAAAACATGAGCCTCTCGCCTTATCTGCTGCCCAAGGGCCGTCAGGGCCTGCGCATGGGGCACGGCGAAATCAAAGACAGCATGTTCCTCGACGGCCTCGAGGATGCTGGAACGGCTCGCGCCATGGGTAGTTTTGCCCAGGAGACCGCCGATGCGCGCGGTCTGACCCGTGCCGAGATGGATGACTTCGCCAGCACCTCGCTGCTCCGCGCTCAGAAAGCCCAGCAGGAGGGCTGGTTCACCCGCGAGATCGTCCCGGTGCGCGTCAGCTCACGCCAGGGCGAAGTCCTGGTGAGCGAAGACGAGCAGCCGCGGTCGGCGCGCATCGACAAGATCCCGACCTTGCGCCCCGCCTTCAGCAAAAATGGCACCCTCACCGCCGCCAATTCGAGCTCTATCTCCGATGGCGCCTCAGCCCTCGTTCTGGCGCGCGCGGAAGCTTGCGCCGGCCTGCGCCCGCTGGCGCGCATCGTCGCCCAGGCCAGCCACGCGCGTCATCCGGGTGAGTTCACCCTGGCCCCCATCGGCGCCATCGAAAAAGTCCTGCAACGCGCCGGCTGGAGCGTCGCCGACGTCGATTTGTTTGAAATCAATGAGGCTTTCGCCATGGTCGCCATGATGCCGATGCGCGACCTCGGTATCGCTCATGACAAGCTCAATGTCCATGGCGGCGCCTGCGCCCTTGGCCACCCCCTCGGCTCCTCGGGCAGCCGCATCGTCGTCACCCTGCTGCACGCCCTGCTCACCCACGGTGGTCGGCGCGGTGTGGCCTCGCTTTGCATCGGCGGCGGTGAAGCGACAGCCCTGGCCATAGAGCTGCTCTGAGGAGAAGCTGCACGGACGCCAGTTTTGTACTATGCTGGCGTCTGGAGCGCCTGCGCCCTACCATTATTAGAACTTGGAAAGGTCTCATCATGACGATTTTGCGCCGCATGGGTTGGCTCGGTCTTTTTGCCTTGGGTTCCCTGCTCACCAGTCTCGCAGCTTCTGCCGCCAGCATCAAAGATGACCAGGCCATGGAAGAACAAGCCTACATGCTGACGACACACTACTTCATGTATACGGTGACAGAACGCAGCCCTGATCAGCTGGACAAATTGAACAAGCTGATCGACTCGATGCAAGGACTGGTCAGTTCCGACAACAATCCGACCCTCACCGCCGCCTGGACGGACTATCGCGCTGCCTTGCAGATGGATCCCTATGATCAACAGGACATGGTGATCGAAGACAAGTTGCTCGACGTTCTCGACAAACGCCGCAAACTCGTCAACATCCTGCACGCCGACATCGGCACACAGCACCTCGGCAATGTCGACGCCGGCCTGCTCTTCGAACAATCCTTGCTGATGGAGCGGCTCACCTCGGAGTACTTGCGTCGAGCCTCTGACCCCATGGGCGGGGTGGTGGTCGCGAACACCGGCAGCAATCAAGATGACCCGCAGCAGATGGCGCTGCAGTTCACCAGCAATATGAACAAACTGCTCAAGGACTTCTCGGGCCAAAAAGCCATCTACGCCGATCTCGTCGCCGCCGACCGCTTCTGGAACTTCATTCGCGGCCGTATGCTCGATTTCAATACCAACAGCGTGCCCTACGTGATCTCCATCTTCAATGACAAGATCACCAGCCGCTTGCAGGACGCCTATCACCTGGCGGCGCACTGAGTTTTTAGCCTCATTTCCGCCTGCTGCGGGGGGCCTCCCCGATGCAGACCTGGGCCCGCCAGCGGGCCCAGTGACAGGACCGTCACACGCAGGGAACACATGAATCAACTCGAACAGTTACGCCAATACAGCAGTGTCGTCATCGACACGGGCGACATCGACAGTGTCGCTCAATGGCATCCCGAAGATGCCACCACCAACCCCTCACTCGTCCTCAAAGCACTGCAAGGCTCGCGCTATGACGCACTCATCCGCGATCTTGGCAGCGAGCTCGATATGCGCAACCGCCATGGTGACCGCGCGTTGATGGATGAGGCCCTCGACCGCCTCAGCGTCAGGCTCGGCTGCGACATCCTCACCCATATTCCGGGGCGCGTTTCGACCGAGATCGATGCCCGCCTCTCCTTCGATACCGCCGCCAGCGTACAGCGGGCACGCCGCCTGATCCGCCTTTATCAGGAGCGCGGCGTCGGACGTGAACGTGTTCTGATCAAGATCGCCGCCACCTGGGAAGGACTGCAGGCGGCGCGTCTGCTCGAGCAAGAAGGCATCGCCTGCAACTTGACCCTTCTTTTTCATCTAGCGCAGGCACAGGCGGCGGCAGAAGCCGGCGTCACCCTCATCTCGCCTTTTGTCGGGCGTATCCTCGACTGGCATCGCGCACGCTCGAGCATGCCGAACTATCACGGCGAAATGGACCCTGGCGTGATGTCGGTCCGTGCCATCTATCAGATGTATAAATCACAGGGCTATACCACCTTGATCATGGCGGCGAGCTTCCGGCATCTCGATGAGATCCGCGCTCTGGCCGGCTGCGACAAGCTGACCATCGCGCCTTCCTGGCTCGAGCAACTGAGCCAGGACTCATCCCCCTTGCTGCGTGCGCTACCCGCCGAGATCGCCGCGCAAGAGCGGCCTCCCGCCCTCAGTGAAGCGCGCTTTCGCTGGCTCATGAACGAAGACGCCATGGCCGAGGAGAAACTGGCCGAGGGGATACGTCTCTTCGCTCATGACACGCGTCAGCTCGAGGAGACGCTGATACAACGCTGGACCGCGGCATGAAGCGGGGGCGCGGCTGGCCCGTCCTCCTGCTCATCAGCCTGAGTTGGCCTTCGGCGCATGCCGAGGATTTTCTCGTCAGCTTGCGTCCGCAGGGTGACCACAACGACGTCTATAGCACACGCAGCCTCGACTCCGGCACCAGCGTTCTGCGTCTACAGCCGGGAACGAGCGCCGAGATCGACTGGGAGCAAGATCACTGGGTCACCAGTGCGGCCTTCTCCGGCAGCTTAGGACAAGGGGTGCAGATGAGCCCTGATCCGCGCGTTCAGCGCTGGCAGATCGAAGCACACTGCCACGGCCAGCGCGTCCATCTGCGCTTGCGGATGATGACGCCCTCGCCATCCAGCGAGACGCAACGCGAGCGCACACTCATCACAGAGGTCAACCTGCGTCCCGGTCACTGGGTCGATATCCTCTCCGATGAACCACAGCGACACGACAACATCGTCTATAGCACACAGACCCTGCGCGCCCCCAGTTTGCAGGTCCGCGTCGATGGCGTCGATGGCGCGCGCGTCTGCAGCGGTCGCCATCAAGACTGATACAGGCCAAGCGCATTCAGGATGGCTCAGCCGCAGGTCACCAAACGCTGCCCACTGCTCAAGCGCAGCACTGCGCGCCACAATTGCGCCAACAAACTTCGAACGGCGGAAGCACGGCCATGTCGCCCCCTTCAGACTTACTGAACAGCAACTGCATAGGGCACGCAAAGAAGAACGCCCCGAGAGATGATCTCGAGGCGTTCTGGGATAAAACTTGGCGATGACCTACTCTCGCATGGCTGAAGGCCACACTACCATCGGCGCGACGCGGTTTCACTACTGAGTTC
>JAJZBU010000021.1 GCA_021851865.1 Pseudomonadota bacterium
TCACCGCCGAACTGCTTGGCGCAGACGGTGGTGATCGCAGCGGTCAGCGTCGTCTTGCCATGGTCCACGTGACCGATGGTGCCCACGTTCACGTGCGGCTTGGTACGTTCAAACTTTGCCTTTGCCACGATTGCTATCCTCAAGCAGAAGCCCCCGGTGACGGGGGCGGTTATCAGTTATTCCTCTTCACCACGACGCACCGCCGAATACTTGGCGATCATCGCCTCGGCGATATTACGCGGAGTTTCAGCGTACTTGGAGAACTCCATCGAGAACGTGGCACGACCCTGCGACATGGAGCGCATGTCGGTGGCATAGCCGAACATCTCGGACAGGGGCACTTCGGCGCGAATCGCCTTGCCACCACCTGGGATCTCATCCATGCCCTGGACGACGCCACGACGACGATTGAGGTCGCCCATGATGTCACCCATATAGTCTTCCGGCGTCTCCACTTCGACCTTCATGATCGGCTCGAGCAGGACCGGATCGGCCATGGCGAAACCCTTCTTGAAGGCCATCGAACCGGCGATCTTGAAGGCCATTTCCGAGGAGTCGACGTCATGGTAGGAGCCATCATAGAGCACCGCCTTGATGCCGACGATGGGATAACCGGCGAGAACGCCGTTATTCATCTGCTCCTGGATGCCCTTGTCGACAGCGTTGAAGTATTCCTTCGGCACGACACCACCGACCACTTCGACGGCATACTCGTAGTCCTTGCCCTCTTCCTGGCCGTAGATCGGCTCAAGACGGACATAGACATGGCCATACTGACCACGACCACCGGACTGACGCACGAACTTGCCTTCCGCCTCGACCTTCTTGCGAATGGTCTCACGGTAGGCCACCTGCGGCTTGCCGATGTTGGCTTCGACGCCGAACTCGCGACGCATACGGTCGACGATGATTTCGAGATGCAGTTCGCCCATGCCGGAAATGATGGTCTGTCCCGACTCTTCATCGGTCTTGACGCGGAAAGACGGATCTTCCTTAGCCAGACGACCGAGAGCATTGGACATCTTTTCCTGGTCGGCCTTGGTCTTCGGCTCAACCGCCACCGAGATGACCGGCTCAGGAAATTCCATACGTTCAAGAGTGATGACCTTGTCTTCGTCGGACAGGGTGTCACCGGTGGTGACGTCCTTGAGGCCGACGCAGGCGGCGATATCGCCGGCACGGATTTCGCTCAGCTCTTCACGCTGGTTGGCGTGCATCTGCAAGATACGACCGATGCGCTCTTTCTTCATCTTCACCGGATTCCACACGGAATCGCCGGACTTGATGACGCCGGAATAGACGCGAATGAAGGTCAAGGAGCCGACAAACTTGTCGTTCATGATCTTGAAAGCGAGCGCCGAAAAAGGCTCTTCATCGGAAGCATGACGCTCCGCTTCGCTCTCATCTTTGTCGTCGAGATGACCCTTGATCGCGGGGATGTCATTGGGCGCCGGCAGATAGAGGATGACGGCGTCAAGCATCTTCTGCACGCCCTTGTTCTTGAAGGCCGAGCCGCACAGCACCGGCTGGATTTCACCGGCCAGGGTACGCGCGCGGATACCGCGATTCAGGTCTTCTTCGTTCAGATCGCCTTCTTCGAGGTATTTGTTCATCAGCTCTTCGGACGATTCCGCCGCGCTCTCGACCATCTTGCCGCGCCACTCCGTCGCCTCGGCGAGGAGACTCGCGGGAATCTCGCGCGCTTCGAACTCCATACCCTGCGAGGCTTCATCCCAGTAGATGGCCTTCATGGTGACGAGATCGATGACGCCTTCGAACTTGTCTTCGGCGCCGATCGGAATGACCATCACCACCGGATTGGCACCGAGACGGGTGCGCATCTGCTCGACGGCACGGAAGAAGTTGGCGCCGGTGCGATCCATCTTGTTGACGAAGGCGATACGCGGCACGCGATATTTGTTCGCCTGACGCCAGACGGTCTCCGACTGCGGCTGCACACCGCCGACGGCACAGTAGACCATGCAGGCACCGTCGAGGACGCGCATCGAGCGCTCGACTTCGATGGTGAAGTCGACGTGGCCCGGGGTGTCGATGATGTTGACGCGATGCTCATCGAACTGCAGCCCCATACCACGCCAGAAGCAGGTGGTGGCCGCCGAGGTGATGGTGATCCCGCGTTCCTGTTCCTGCTCCATCCAGTCCATGGTGGCGGCGCCATCATGAACTTCACCGATCTTATGATTGACACCCGTGTAGAACAGGATGCGTTCGGTCGTCGTCGTCTTGCCAGCGTCGATATGGGCACTGATGCCGATATTGCGATAGCGGTCCAGCGGGGTGGTTCTTGCCACGGTAGAATCCTCGTCAGGCCAGGTCAGAATCGATAATGAGCGAAGGCCTTGTTGGCTTCGGCCATACGATGTACGTCTTCTCGCTTCTTGACCGCTGCGCCTTTGCCTTCGGCGGCATCGATCAACTCACCCGCCAGACGCAGGGCCATGGTCTTCTCACTGCGCTTCTTGGCAGCGTCGACCAACCAGCGCATCGCCAGGGCCGTGCGACGGGAGGGACGCACTTCCACGGGAACCTGGTAGGTGGCACCGCCGACACGGCGCGCCTTGACTTCGACCACAGGACGCAGCTTCTCCAGCGTATCCTCGAAGAAACGCACGGGATCCCCTTTCTGCTTTTCCTGGATACGCTCCAGGGCACCGTAGACGATCTTCTCAGAGACCGACTTTTTGCCGCGCTCCATCACCTGGTTCATGAACTTGGCGATGATCTGGCTTCCAAACTTGGGATCCGGCAGCACTTCACGGGCTGCGACGACGCGTCTTCTTGGCATGACTCTACACTCTCTTTTCTTCAGGTGATTCCGGGACTCCGCGCTGCGTGCCCGGCCTTACTCGGCCCAGAATTACTTCTTGGGACGCTTGGCGCCGTACTTGGAACGGCTCTGCTTACGATCTTTGACACCGGCACAGTCGAGCGATCCACGCACGGTGTGATAGCGCACACCCGGCAGATCCTTGACGCGACCACCACGGATCAGGACAACACTGTGTTCCTGAAGATTGTGGCCTTCACCGCCGATGTAGGAAATGACCTCGAAGCCGCTGGTCAAACGCACCTTGCACACCTTGCGCATGGCCGAGTTCGGCTTTTTCGGGGTCGTGGTATAGACGCGCGTACAAACGCCGCGCCGTTGCGGGCTGCCCTTCAGGGCCGGCACGTCGCTCTTGCTGGCGACGTCCTTGCGCCCTTTGCGCACCAATTGATTCACAGTTGCCATATGGCCTTCTCTCCCGTTGTGACACCGACAGGCCCACAAATATGGACCTGCCCCATTAAAAGGCTGCACATTCTATAGCCATGTCGCACCGGCGTCAATGCCGGTGCGTTCTCAGCTCGCCGCAGGTTATGGATCGACCGAATTCAGTTCCTTGGCCAGGGCCGAAGAAGCTTCCTCGGCGGTAATCGTCGGCTCTACCACGTCGCCCATCTGGCGCAGACGACGCCGCTCCATGTGATAGGCAAAACCGGTACCCGCCGGGATCAAACGTCCGACCACGACGTTTTCCTTCAGACCGCGCAGATCGTCTTCCTTGCCACTCACCGCCGCCTCGGTCAGAACACGCGTCGTTTCCTGGAAGGACGCCGCCGAGATGAAGGACTCGGTGGCCAGCGAGGCCTTGGTGATGCCCATCAGGACACGATCGTACTTGGCCGAGAAGTGGTTGTCCGCTTCCAGCTTCTGATTCTCTTCGAGGACGCGCGAGTACTCGACCTGCTCGCCCTTGATGAACGAGGAATCGCCCGAGTCGGTGATCTCGACCTTGCGCAGCATCTGCCGGATGATGACTTCGATGTGCTTGTCGTTGATCTTCACGCCCTGCATGCGATAGACGTCCTGAACTTCGCGCACGATGTAGCGCGCCAGTTCGGTCTCGCCTTTCAGACGCAGGATGTCATGCGGATTGGGCGAGCCATCGGAGATCACTTCGCCCTTCTGCACACGTTCGCCTTCGAAGACGTTGATCTGCCGCCACTTCGGAATCATCTCCTCATGCGCCGACGTACCGTCGTCCGGGGTGATGATGAGGCGATTCTTGCCCTTGGTCTCGCGACCATAGCTGACCAAGCCAGAGATCTCGGCGAGGATGACCGATTCCTTCGGCTTGCGCGCCTCGAACAGGTCGGCGACACGCGGCAGACCGCCGGTGATGTCGCGCGTCTTCGACGATTCCTGCGGAATACGGCCGACGATCTCACCGACACCGACTTCAGCGCCATCGCGCAGATTGGTCAGAGCACCGGCGGGCAGGAAGTACTGCACCGGCTGATCGCTGCCTTCGACGCTGATCGCCAGACCCTTGGCGTCGACGAGGCGGATGGCCGGACGCATGTCCTTGCCCGTCGCCGGACGATCCTTGGGATCGAGAATGGCGATGCTGCTGAGGCCGGTGACTTCATCCACCTGATGGCGAACGGTGACCCCTTCCTCGATGTCGATGAACTTGGCGAAACCACCGACTTCGATGACGATGGGATGGTTGTGCGGATCCCAGTTGGCGACGACCTGCCCACCCTTGACCGCTTCACCATCGCGCACCGTGATCTGGGCGCCATAGGGCAGACGATAACGTTCACGCTCGCGACCGCGACTGTCGGCGATGCCGAGCTCGCCAGAACGGCTGGCCGAGACCAGATAGCCCTGCGCATGCTGCACCGTCTTGACGTTGTGGAAGCGCACGATGCCTTCGTTGCGCACCTGGATGCTGCTGGCATTCGATTGCCGACTCGCGGCTCCACCGACGTGGAAGGTACGCATGGTCAGCTGCGTACCCGGCTCGCCGATCGACTGCGCCGCCATCACCCCGATGGCCTCCCCGATATTGACCAGATGCCCACGCGCCAGATCGCGACCGTAGCACATCGAGCAGACGCCATAACGCGTCTCGCAGGTGGTCACCGAGCGCACGACGACTTCGTCGACGCCGGCCAGTTCGAGCTTCTCCACCCATTTCTCATCGAGCAAGGTACCGACCGACGCCAGCACCTCCTGCTGACCCGGGATCAACACATCTTCGGCGACGACGCGACCGAGGACGCGATCACGCAGAGCTTCCGTCACTTCGCCACCATCGATGAGCGGCGTCATGCTCAGGCCCTTGGCGGTGCCGCAGTCGTGCTCGGTGACGACGAGATCCTGAGCGACGTCGACGAGACGACGCGTCAGATACCCCGAGTTAGCCGTCTTCAAGGCGGTGTCGGCGAGACCCTTGCGGGCGCCGTGCGTCGAGATGAAGTACTGCAGCACAGTCAGGCCTTCACGGAAGTTGGCCTTGATCGGCGTTTCGATGATCGAGCCGTCGGGCTTGGCCATCAGGCCACGCATACCGGCGAGCTGACGGATCTGCGCCGCGCTACCGCGCGCGCCGGAGTCGGCCATGATGAAGATCGAGTTGAAGGACGGCTGGCGCACCTTGACGCCATGGCGATCGATCACTTCCTCGGTCGCCAGGTTGTCCATCATCACTTTCGCGACCTGGTCATTGGTCGCCGACCAGATGTCGACGGCCTTGTTGTAGCGCTCATTGACTGTCACCAGACCGGCGAGGAACTGACTCTCGATCTCACGCACCTGATCTTCGGCGCGTTCGATGATGGTCTGCTTCTCACTCGGAATGAGCATGTCTTCCATCCCAACCGAGACGCCGGAATAGGTCGCCTGCTGGAAGCCGAGATACATCAGCTGGTCGGCGAAGATCACCGTCGGCTTCAGACCCAGACTGCGATAGGCGGCATTGAGCAGGCGCGAGATCGCCTTCTTGCTCATCGGCTGATTGACGAGATCGAAAGCGATGCCTTCCGGCACGATGTCCCAGAGCAGGCAGCGGCCCGGCGTGGTGTCGGCGAGGAAGATACGCTGATGGCGCGCACCGGCCTCATCGATGGTGACCTCGCGCAGACGCACCTTGACACGCGCATGGATATCGACTTTCTTCGTCGCCAGGGCGCGCAGGGCTTCCGGAATATCGGCGAAGACCATGCCCTCCCCGAGCGCATTGATGCGGTCACGCGTGATGTAGTAGAGGCCGAGCACGACGTCCTGGGTCGGGCCGATGATGGGATCACCATTGGCCGGCGACAAGACATTGTTGGTCGACATCATGAGGGCGCGCGCCTCGAGCTGGGCTTCCAGCGTCAGAGGTACGTGCACCGCCATCTGGTCGCCGTCGAAGTCGGCGTTGAACGCCGTACAGACGAGAGGGTGCAGTTGGATGGCTTTGCCCTCGATGAGCACCGGCTCGAAGGCCTGCAGACCGAGACGGTGCAGGGTCGGCGCGCGGTTGAGAAGGACGGGATGTTCGCGAATGACGTCAGCGAGAATGTCCCAGACCACCGGCTCTTCACGTTCGACCATCTTCTTGGCGGCTTTGATCGTCGTCGCCAGGCCTTGTGCCTCGAGCTTGCCGAAGATGAAGGGCTTGAACAGCTCGAGCGCCATCTTCTTGGGCAGGCCACACTGATGCAGACGCAGAGTAGGTCCGACGACGATCACCGAACGACCGGAGTAGTCGACGCGCTTGCCGAGCAGGTTCTGACGGAAGCGGCCCTGCTTGCCCTTGATCATGTCGGCCAGGGACTTGAGCGGGCGCTTGTTGGTGCCGGTGATGGCGCGACCACGGCGACCGTTGTCGAGCAGTGCGTCGACCGCCTCCTGCAGCATGCGCTTCTCATTACGCACGATGATGTCCGGCGCCGACAGGTCGAGCAGGCGCTTGAGGCGGTTGTTGCGGTTGATCACGCGACGATAGAGATCGTTGAGATCCGAGGTCGCGAAACGACCACCGTCGAGCGGCACCAGCGGCCGCAGATCCGGCGGCAGCACCGGCAGCACGGTCAGAATCATCCACTCCGGACGATTGAGCGAGGACTTGAAAGACTCCATCAGCTTGACGCGTTTGGTCAGCTTCTTGAGTTTGGTCTCCGACGTCGTCGCCGGGATCTCTTCACGCAGCTGCGCGATCTCGGCTTCAAGATCGATGTTTTTCAGCAGAGCATGGATGGCCTCGGCGCCCATACGTGCGTCGAAGTCGTCACCGAACTCCTCGAGCGCGGTGTAGTACTCCTCGTCATTGAGCAACTGCCCTTGTTCCAGCGTCGTCAGGCCGGGATCGACGACGACGAAGCTCTCGAAATAGAGCACACGCTCGATGTCGCGCAGGGTCATGTCGAGCATCAGGCCGATGCGCGAAGGCAGGGACTTGAGGAACCAGATGTGCGCCACCGGCGAAGCCAGTTCGATGTGGCCCATGCGCTCGCGCCGCTCCGTCGCCAGCGTCACTTCGACGCCGCACTTTTCGCAGACGACGCCACGATGCTTGAGGCGCTTGTACTTGCCACAGAGGCACTCATAGTCCTTGACCGGACCGAAGATCTTGGCGCAGAACAAGCCATCGCGTTCCGGCTTGAAGGTGCGATAGTTGATCGTTTCCGGCTTTTTCACTTCGCCGTGCGACCAGGACCGGATCTTCTCCGGGCTCGCCAGTCCAATGCGGATACGATCGAACTCTTCGCCCTGCATCCGTTGTCTCAAAAGATTCTGCAGCTCTTTCACAGGCCTATCTCCATGAGGAGTTGTTCTTGACCGGCGGAACTCAACATGAGTCCGCCGGTATCGGTTCGTCTACGCCACGCTCAGTCGGATTCGAGTTCGATATCGATACCTAGACTGCGGATTTCCTTGATCAGCACATTGAAGGACTCGGGCATGCCCGGGGCCATGCGGTGATCGCCGTCGACGATATTCTTGTAAATGCGCGTGCGCCCATTCACATCGTCCGACTTCACCGTCAACATTTCCTGCAGCGTGTACGCAGCGCCATAGGCTTCCAGAGCCCACACTTCCATCTCCCCAAAGCGCTGACCACCGAATTGCGCCTTGCCGCCGAGCGGCTGCTGCGTCACCAGCGAATAGGAACCGGTCGAGCGGGCGTGCATCTTGTCATCGACGAGATGGTTGAGTTTGAGCATGTACATATAGCCGACCGTGACCGGACGATCGAAACGCTCACCGGTACGACCATCGATCAGCACCTGCTGGCCGGTCTCGCTGAGGCCAGCGAGCTTGAGCAGGGACTTGATCTCGGTTTCATGCGCGCCGTCGAAGACCGGCGTCGCCATCGGCACGCCTTGCCGCAGATTGCGCGCCAGGGCGAAGACTTCCTCGTCACCGAGGCTGCCGATGTCTTCCTTCGGTCCGGCCACGCCGTTGTAGATCTGCTCCAGGAACTGGCGCAGCTCGACAACCTTGCGCTGCTCGTCGAGCATGGCGCCGAGGCGGATACCGAGGCCTTTCGCCGCCCAGCCGAGATGCGTCTCGAGGATCTGTCCGACGTTCATACGCGAGGGCACGCCGAGCGGATTGAGCACGATGTCGACCGGCTCACCGTTGAGATCATGCGGCATGTCTTCGACCGGCATGATCACCGACACCACCCCCTTGTTACCGTGTCGGCCGGCCATCTTGTCGCCCGGCTGGATACGGCGCTTGACCGCCAGATAGACCTTGACGACTTTCAGCACACCGTGCTGCAGCTCGTCACCGGTTCCGAGCTTGCGCTTCTTCTCGGCGTAGCGCTCTTCCATGTCGCTTTGCCGTTCGCTCAGATACGCCTGCGTCTTCTCCAGCTGCGCTGCCACCGACTCATCGGCGACGCGTATGTCGAACCACTCCGCAAAGCGCAGACCATCGAGAATCTCGGCGGTGATCACCGCTCCTTTCTTCAGGCCGGGGCCACCGAGCACCTTCTGATTGAGGAGGACGGGGCGCAGACGCGAGCAGGCCGCTTCTTCAAAGATGCGGTACTCTTCCTTGAGGTCCTTACGATAAGCGTCAAGATGGGTTTTCTCGATCTCCTGGGCACGACTGTCCTTCTCCAGGCCATCACGAGTAAAGACCTGCACATCGATGACCGTGCCCTTGGTGCCGGACGGCACGCGCAGGGAGGAATCCTTCACGTCAGAGGCCTTTTCACCGAAAATGGCGCGCAGGAGCTTCTCTTCCGGACTCAGCTGGCTCTCGCCCTTGGGCGTCACTTTGCCGACCAGGATGTCGCCCGGGCCGACTTCGGCGCCGAGATGAACGATACCGGCTTCATCCAGCTTGGCCAAGGCCGCATCACCGACATTGGGGATGTCGGCGGTGATGTCCTCTGGCCCGAGCTTGGTGTCGCGGGCGATACACTGCAGTTCCTGAATATGGATGGAGGTGAAGCGGTCTTCCTGGACGACGCGCTCCGACAGCAGGATCGAGTCTTCGAAATTGTAGCCATTCCAGGGCATGAAGGCGACGCGCATGTTCTGCCCGAGAGCGAGCTCGCCGAGATCGACCGAAGGTCCATCCGCCAGGATATCACCGCGCTCAACGACATCGCCGACCTTGACGATGGCGCGCTGATTGACGCAGGTGTTCTGGTTCGAGCGCGTGTACTTGGTCAGGTTGTAGATATCGGCACCGGCTTCGCCTGCGACGATTTCAGCGTCGGCGACACGGATGACGATACGCGCCGCGTCGACCGAGTCGATCACGCCGCCACGGCGGGCGACGACACAGACGCCGGAGTCACGCGCCACATAACGCTCCATGCCGGTCCCGACCAGAGGCTTTTCCGAGCGCAGGGTCGGCACCGCTTGGCGCTGCATGTTGGCGCCCATGAGGGCGCGGTTGGCGTCGTCATGCTCGAGGAAGGGGATGAGCGAGGCCGCCACCGACACCACCTGCTGCGGCGAGATGTCCATATGGCTGACACGATCCGGCGCGACGACGGTGAACTCGTTGCGATGCCGCACCGTCACCAAGTCTTCGGCGAAAGTGCCGTCGTCACGCAGGGGCGAATCCGCCTGCGCGATGACCGCCTCGCCTTCCTCGATCGCCGACAGGTAGTCGACCTCATCGGTGACACGACCGTCGACGATGCGCCGGTAGGGGCTTTCGAGGAAACCGTAGTTGTTGGTACGGGCGTAGGCTGCCAGCGAGTTGATCAGGCCGATGTTCGGACCTTCCGGCGTCTCGATCGGGCAGACGCGGCCATAGTGGGTGGCGTGCACGTCGCGCACTTCGAAACCGGCGCGCTCACGCGTCAGACCACCCGGGCCGAGCGCCGAAACGCGACGCTTGTGGGTGACCTCGGAGAGCGGGTTGTTCTGGTCCATGAACTGCGACAGCTGCGAGGAGCCGAAGAATTCCTTGATCGCCGCCGACACCGGTTTGGCATTGACCAGATCCTGCGGCATCAGATTCTCGGCTTCCGCCAGCGACAGACGCTCCTTGACGGCGCGTTCGACACGCACCAAGCCGACACGGAACTGGTTCTCGGTCATTTCACCGACCGAGCGGATGCGCCGGTTGCCGAGATGATCGATGTCATCGACCTCGCCCTTGCCGTTGCGGATCTGGATCAGCATGCGCAGGACGTCGACGATGTCTTCGCGGCTGAGCACGCCCTGGCCTTCGATCTCCTTGCGACCGAGACGACGGTTGAACTTCATGCGTCCGACCGCTGACAGATCATAGCGCTCAGCGGAGAAGAACAGGTTCTTGAACAGGTTCTCGGCGGCGTCCTTGGTGGGCGGCTCGCCGGGGCGCATCATGCGGTAAATCTCGACGAGCGCTTCGAGTTCGGAACGCGTCGTGTCGATGCGCAAGGTGTCGGAGAGGAAAGCCCCGCGATCGAGATCGTTGGTGTAGAGGATGTCGAAGCTGGTGATGCCGGCCTGGCCGATGCGCTGCAGCACGTCTTCCTGGAGGATGGTGTTGCACTCGACCAGCACTTCCTTGTTCACCGGGTGCCACAGGGTCTTGGCCAGCACCTTGCCGATGAGATACTCCGACGGCACCGCCAGTTCCTTGATGCCGGCCTTGTCGATTTCGCGAATATGACGCGGCGTGATGCGCTTGTTGGCCTCGACGATGACCTTGTCGGCGTTCTTGACTTCAAAGGACAGCGTCTCGCCCTTGAGACGGTCGGCGACCAGATCGAGATGATAGCCGTCGTCGCGCAAGCGCACATGGCTGACGTCGAAGAACATGCCGATGATCTCGTCGGCGTTGTAGCCGAGCGCGCGCAACAGAACCGTGGCCGGCAGCTTGCGGCGACGGTCGATACGCGCATAGACGAGATCCTTGGGATCGAACTCGAAGTCGAGCCAGGAACCACGGTAGGGGATGATGCGCGCATTGTAGAGCAGCTTGCCGGACGAGTGCGTCTTGCCCTTGTCGTGATCGAAGAACACGCCGGGCGAGCGATGCAACTGCGACACGATGACGCGCTCGGTACCATTGATGATGAAGGTGCCGTTGTCGGTCATCAGGGGCAGTTCACCCATGTAGACTTCCTGCTCGCGAATCGACTTGATCGACTTCGGCGTCGTTTCACGATCATAGATCATCAAACGAATCTTGACGCGCAGAGGAGCCGCATAGGTCATGCCGCGCATGATGCACTCGCGGACATCGAACAGGGGCTTGCCCAGGGCGTACTCGACAAACTCCAGGGCGGCATTGCCGGAGTGGCTTTCGATCGGGAAAACCGAACGGAAGGCCGCCTGCAAGCCGACATCATGGCGCTTGCTGGCCGACAACCCCTCTTGCAGGAAACTGCGGTAGGAGTCCACCTGGATCGCTAGCAGATAGGGCACGTCCATGAGCGTGGACAGCTTGCCAAAGTGCTTGCGAATACGCTTTTTCTCGGTGTATGAATATCCCATCGTGGTCCTCAGCTCTGAATCTCGAACCCTGGTCACCCGCCCCGGCGGGGGGCGAGACTGTGCAACGGTGCTCTGCTTCGTGGCAGCCTATGCACTGACGCGCAAGGCATAGGCTGCGACAACAACAAAAGGCCGATGACCTTTACAGGTCATCAGCCGGGCGCGGTCTAGGCTCACCACATCACGCGGCCAGCCCATCCCAATGCCTTACTTCACTTCCACCTTGGCGCCAGCGTCTTCCAGCTTCTTCTTCATGGCAGCCGCGTCGTCCTTGCTCACGCCTTCCTTGACCGCCTTGGGAGCGGCTTCGACCAGATCCTTGGCTTCCTTGAGGCCAAGTCCGGTCAGCTCGCGCACGACCTTGATCACGTTCACCTTGTTTTCGCCGAAGCTGGCCAGGATGACGTTGAATTCGGTCTGCTCTTCAGCCACGGGAGCCGCAGCGGCAGCCGGACCGGCGGCGACGGCCACCGGAGCGGCGGCGCTGACGCCGAACTTGTCTTCCATCGCCTTGATCAGGTCGACCAGGTCCATCACCGACATTTCGGCGATAGCGTTCAGAATTTCATCTTTGGACAGTGCCATTTTCATCAACTCCACTGAATAGGTATAGTTTCAGGCTGCCTTCAGGCTGCCTTTTGATCCTTGACGGCCGCCACGGCGCGGGCAAACTTCGACGGCACCTCGTTGAGGGTGCGCGCGAGCTTGCTGACCGGCGCCTGCATGAGTCCGAGCAGCATGGACAGAGCCTGATCGCGGGTCGGCAATGTCGCCAGGACATCGATGTCCTTGGCGTCATAACGACGGCCTCCCACGGCGAGAGCTTTGACTTCCAGACGCTGGTTGTCTTTGGCAAAGGCCTTGAGCAGACGGGCAGCAGCACCCGGATCCGACATGGACAATGCAAAGATGGTCGGTCCCACCATATCGGCGTGCAGGCACTCAAACTCAGTACCTGCGGTCGCACGACGCGCCAGGGTATTACGCACGACACGCACGTAAACGCCCTGTTCGCGAGCCTGAGCGCGGAGCTTGGTCATCTGCCCCACAGTCAGGCCACGGTAGTCCGCGAGCACCGCAGACAACGCAGCGGAGGCTGCCTGACTAACTTCGGCGACGATTTGTACTTTATCGTCTAGCTTCAGAGTCACAATTACCTCCCATTGACGGAAGATCGCAGATGCGATCACCTCGTGTCTTTCGACACACCCCTGACGGGGCCATCGCGGGTTTCAGCTCAGTCGAGAATGAAACACCGCGTCTACACAGGCCATTAAGCAGGTCACCCCGCCCCTGTGGTCTTTGACGCACCACGGCGAACCGTGGCCTTCAAAGTTCCTCACGTTCAAGCGACGCTGAGCGCCGCCTGATCGATCACCAAGCCCGGACCCATGGTCGTGGACAAGGTGAGTTTCTTGATATAAATGCCTTTCGAGGTCGCCGGCTTGGCCTTTTTCAGGTCAGCGAGGAGGGCCTCGACGTTCTGCCGGATGGCTTCCGGCGTGAAACCGACCTGTCCCACCGGCGTATGGATGATACCGGCCTTGTCAACACGATAGCGCACCTGGCCCCCCTTGGCGTTGCGCACGGCCGTCGCCACGTCGGCGGTCACCGTTCCCACCTTGGGGTTGGGCATCAGACCACGCGGACCGAGAATGGTACCGAGCTTACCGACCACACGCATGGCATCGGGCGTGGCGATGACGACGTCGAAGTTGAGATCACCGCCTTGAATGCTGGCGGCGAGGTCGTCAAAACCGACGATATCGGCACCGGCTTCACGCGCGGCATCAGCGTTAGCACCCTGGGCAAAAACAGCGACACGCACCGTCTTACCGGTACCTGCCGGCAGCACCGAAGCGCCACGCACGACCTGATCGGACTTACGCGGATCGACGCCGAGGTTGACCGCGATATCGATCGATTCTTTGAATTTGGCGGCCGGCATGGCGTTGATGACAGCGATGGCTTCTTCGACGCTGTACTGCTTGCCTGCCTGCACCAGGGCTGCGATAGCCTTTTGCCGCTTGCTCAATTGTGCCATGTCAGACTCCCTCCACATCAATGCCCATGGAACGTGCGGAACCGGCGATGGTGCGCACGGCCGCGTCGACGTCAGCGGCGGTCAGATCGGGCTTCTTCAGCGCGGCGATCTCTTCCAGCTGGGCGCGCGTCACCTTGCCGACCTTCTGCGAGTTCGGGCGCGGCGACCCGCTCTTCAGCGCCAGGGCCTTCTTCAGCAGCACCGAAGCCGGCGGCGTCTTCAGGACAAAGGTGAAGGAACGATCGGAGTAGACGGTGATGATCACCGGCGTCGGCAGACCCACTTCCATCTTTTGCGTGGCGGCATTGAAGGCCTTGCAAAATTCCATGATGTTGACGCCCTTCTGACCGAGGGCGGGGCCGACGGGAGGAGAGGGATTCGCCTTGCCTGCAGGGATCTGCAGCTTGATGTAGGCTTCGATTTTCTTGGCCATGTCTTACTCCGTGGGTACGAACGCCTCGCGGCTCCCCGATCAATTCAGCCCATCAGGGCCAGGGTACTCAGGTCTTCTCGACCTGATTGAATTCAAGCTCTACAGGCGTCGAACGCCCGAAGATCATCACCGCCACCTGCAGACGGCTCTTCTCGTAATTGACTTCTTCGACCGTGCCATTGAAATCGGCGAAAGGCCCGTCGATGACGCGCACCACCTCGCCCGGCTCATACAGCGTCTTGGGTCGCGGCGAATCGGCATTCTGATTCACCCGATTGAGGATGGCGTCGGCTTCACGGTCGGAGATGGGGGCCGGCTTGTCCGCCTTGCCACCGATGAAACCCATCACCTTCGGGCAATCCTTGACCAGATGCCAGGCCTCTTCACCCATCTCCATCTGCACCAGCACGTAGCCGGGAAAAAACTTGCGCTCACTCTTGCGCCGCACGCCGTTCTTCATCTCGACGACGTCTTCCGTCGGCACGAGGATCTCACCGAAACGGTCTTCCATACCCGCCTCGCGGGCACGGTCGCGCAGAGCGCGCATCACCTGCTTCTCAAAGCCGGAATAAGCGTGTACGACATACCAGCGCATAGCCATGAACCGTCCCTCAACCGATAATGCTACGAATGATCCAGCCGAAGAGAGCGTCAGCCCCCCACAAGATCAGGGACATGGCCGCGACGACAGCGAGTACGAGCAGGGCCGTCTGCCAAGTCTCCTCGCGCTGCGGCCAGACGACTCGCAGAGCTTCGGCGCGCGCCTCACGCAGCATATCGAGGAAAACGCCACCCTGACGCGTCTGTACGGCGATGCCACCGGCGACACCCGCCAAGACGACTATGCCGACGACACGCGCGAGGAGAAACTGTCCGGTCCAGTGGGTATTGGCCACCACAGCGACGACCGCCAGGACGATGACGATCAGCCACTTGAGCAGATCCGCTTTACGATCGACCTGTCCCGTCTGGGCACTCATGACAACCCCACTTTCAAGATGGCGGGCCAGGAGGGACTCGAACCCCCAACACCCGGTTTTGGAGACCGGTGCTCTACCAATTGAACTACTGGCCCAATAAACTTCGCACAAGACAAAGGGCCCGGACGCACCGGGCCCTGATCGAGCACCTTACTTGACGATCTTGGCGACGACGCCAGCGCCGACGGTGCGACCGCCTTCGCGGATGGCGAAGCGCAAGCCTTCATCCATGGCGATCGGCGCGATCAGCGACACGACCATCTTGATGTTGTCGCCCGGCATCACCATCTCGACGCCTTCCGGCAGCTCGATGGTTCCGGTCACGTCCGTCGTGCGGAAGTAGAACTGCGGACGATAGCCCTTGAAGAACGGCGTATGACGACCGCCTTCTTCCTTCGACAGCACGTACACTTCCGATTCGAAATCGGTGTGCGGCTTGATCGAGCCCGGCTTCGCCAGCACCTGGCCACGCTGCACGTCTTCACGCTTGGTGCCACGCAGCAGAACGCCAACGTTCTCACCGGCACGACCTTCGTCGAGCAGCTTGCGGAACATTTCCACGCCGGTACACGTCGTCTTCGTCGTGTCCTTGATCCCGACGATCTCGACTTCTTCGCCGACGCGCACGATGCCGCGTTCGACACGACCGGTCACCACCGTGCCACGGCCGGAGATCGAGAACACGTCTTCGATCGGCAGCAGGAAGGGCTGGTCAACAGCGCGCACCGGCTCCGGAATATAGCTGTCGAGAATCGCCACCAGCTTGTGGATGGCCGGCTCCCCATACTCGCCCTGCTCGCCATTCAACGCCTGCAGCGCCGAACCACGCACGATCGGCGTGTCGTCACCGGGGAACTGGTACTGACTGAGCAGCTCGCGCACTTCCATCTCAACCAGGTCAAGAAGTTCGGCGTCGTCGACCATGTCGCACTTGTTCAGGAAGACCACGATACGCGGCACGCCGACCTGGCGCGACAGCAGAATGTGTTCTCGCGTCTGCGGCATGGGGCCGTCCGCCGCCGACACCACCAAAATGGCGCCGTCCATCTGCGCCGCGCCGGTGATCATGTTCTTCACATAGTCAGCGTGGCCCGGGCAGTCGACGTGCGCATAGTGGCGCTGCGGCGACTCATATTCCACGTGTGCGGTGTTGATGGTGATGCCGCGCGCCTTTTCTTCCGGAGCGGAGTCGATCTGATCATAGCCGCGCGCTTCACCGCCGAACTGCTTGGCGCAGACGGTGGTGATCGCAGCGGTCAGCGTCGTCTTGCCATGGTCCACGTGACCGATGGTGCCCACGTTCACGTGCGGCTTGGTACGTTCAAACTTTGCCTTTGCCATTTTGACATCTCCATCCCGGCCTGACGCCGACCCTTTTTGAATACTGGAGCTCATAACCGGATTCGAACCGGTGACCTCTTCCTTACCAAGGAAGTGCTCTACCTGCTGAGCTATATGAGCCTTCCTTGTTTTGTCCGCTCATGGAGCGGGTGGCGGGAATCGAACCCGCACTATCAGCTTGGAAGGCTGAAGTTCTACCACTAAACTACACCCGCTTTATCTCACGGCCACTCGCATCGTTTGACGGAGAAGTGGTGGAGGGGGAAGGATTCGAACCTTCGAAGGCTGAGCCGTCAGATTTACAGTCTGATCCCTTTGACCGCTCGGGAACCCCTCCAGAGCAAGGCCGCACATTTTCATGCCTGGCATTTGACTTGTCAAGCACTCTGATGGCATTTATGTCAGCTCGCAACAGGGGCCCTGGACATGAGCATCGTTCGTATCACCGGCGCATGGACGCAGCTTCTCCTCGCCTTTCTCGACACCCAGCAACTCGCGGCGGCGGATCTGCGCCGTGAGCTGCAAGAGCTCGCGCATCAGGAAGTGGTGGCGATCAGCGTCTGGCATCGCCTGCTCGAGCAGACCGCCGCTTTGTGCCCGCAGCTGATCGCGCCGGGACTGGCCATCGGCGCCCTGGTTGAACCACGCCATGTCGGTGTCCTCGGCTATCTCGCCCTCACCTCCTCCAACCTGGCCGAGGCGATGCTGGTGTACCAGCGCTATGAGCGCCTCTTTTACGGCGTCGATCTCGTCGAGCTGGCCTATGAGGGCGATCAGGTGGAACTGTGCTGGCCGCGCGATGCGCGCAGCTTCAACGCCTTGACCGATTCGCTGGCCATCGCCGCCCTGGTCAGCTTTCTGCGCCGCCAGATCGAGAACCCGCCGCCACCAACCCTGATCAGCTTCGTGCATCCGTATCCGGGAGCGCTCGCCGCCCAGATCCACGCCGACTTCTTCGGCTGCCCGGTGCATTTCGCCGATAGCCATACGCGCGTGCGTTTCCCCATCTGGCTGCTCAATCTGCCGATGCCGCAACACGACCCCGGCCTCCGTGACCTGCTGGCCCGGCAGGCGCAAGCCCTGTTGCAGGCCCTGCCGAGCGCCGACGATTTCGAGACGCATCTGCAGCAGATTCTGGTCGCCGCCCTGCCCGAGGGGCGCGCCAACCTCGAATTCTGCGCCAACCATCTATCGATGTCGCCGCGCAGCCTGCAGCGCCAGCTCAAAACGCGCTCCCTGAGCTTTCAGGATCTGCTCGATCGCACGCGCAACGCCCTCGCCGAGCAGTACCTGTGTGACCCCGTCCTCAGCCTGGTCGACATCGCCCTGCTCCTCGGCTACTCCGAGCAGAGCGCCTTCAACCGCGCCTTCCGGCGCTGGAAAAAGCTCAGCCCGCTGGCTTGGCGACAACAACAGGAGCCCACCCCGCGATGATCCTCCCTCTGCTGGCCCGCTTCGACCATCTGTTGGTGTGGCTCGTCCATGCCTTGCTCGCGCGCGCCGATCTCTGGCTGGCGATACTCGCCGGCATGGCGGTGCTGCGCATCCTGCGTTCCTGGCCGCGCCTGTACGCGCTCTGCACCCTGCCCGCCACGCTCACGCATGAGCTGCTGCACGCCGGTGTCGGCTGGCTGCTCATGGCGCAGCCGCATAGCTTGAGCCTGTGGCCGAGCGCGCAGGGAAAATCCTGGCGCTTGGGCGAGGTGCGATTTCGGCACTTGCGTTTCTACAACGCCTTACCGGTGGCGCTGGCGCCGATCCTGATCTGTCCACCCCTGATGTGGCTGGTCTACCAACGGCATATCGACCCACAGGTGCACACCGCCTGGCTGGCGGCACAGGCGGCGCTGTTGTGCTATCTCGCCATCGCCGCTCCGCCCAGTCGCCAGGACTGGCGCGTCGGCCTAGGACAAGGCTGGCCGGTGCTGGCGCTGGTCGTTGCCGCCGGTCTGCTCTTCTACGAGGTGCATCGCTAATTCATCGCCGCTGGTATCTCGACCCACCAGCCACCGCGCCCATCGGGACTGGCATGAAGGGCGATGAGGGAGGGCTCCGTCCCCGTCCAGGAGCGCCCGTCGAGATGCCAGCGATGCGCCGGCGCATCGTCATCGCAGCCGATCCAGTCCTGCTGCCGTTGCAGCCGCAGGCGTGCACACATGGCGCCGACCTGCCACCACGCTCCCTGCGGCAGGGCATAGACGCCATCGACATAAGGAAAGATATAGACGCGCAGCCGCTCGCCCTGCCAGAAGAGCAGAACACGCGAGGAGTGTCCGCCCGTCACCCCAGGAGAGGTCTGCAGCGACGCGTCACCGTAAGGCGGCGCCTGCAGATGCAGCAAGGTCGGCTCCCGATGATGCCGCCACAAGGACGCCAGGAAGAGCCAAGCGATGGCGGCGAATCCCGCCAGCATCATGCCGCGTATCCATGCGACATAAATACGTATTCTCTGTTCACGCGTCCACACTGGCCACCTCCTCGGCACGCAAGGCCCGCCACTGTCCCGGCGCCAGTCCAGGATCGAGACAAATACCCGCCACCTGCTCGCGATGCAGGCTCAGCACATGATTACCGACCGCCACACACATGCGCCGCACCTGATGATAGCGCCCCTCATCGATGGTCATCCGCACACACCGCTGATCGAGACATTCGACACCGAGGGCGCGCGCATGGCCATCAGCATGCAACTCGACGCCTTGCAGCCAAGCCTGCACCATGGCCGCGCTGACCTCTTCGGCCAACTGCAACAGATAGACCTTGCTGTGCCGCCCCGGTCGCCGCAAACGATGCGACCAGGCGCCATCGGTGGTGAGCAGGAGCAGCCCGGTGCTCTCCTTGTCGAGACGGCCGGCGACCTGCAGACGCGCATGCAGGCTCACCGGCAACAGATCGAGGACTGTCGCCTGATGATCATCGCGCGTCGCCGAAAGATAACCCGTTGGCTTGTGCAGCATCCAGTAGCCATGCGCCGCATCCGGCGCCGACAGGCGCTGCCCTTGATAGCGGATGAGAGAAGCGGCATCGACCGATGCATCGGCATACCGGCAGGGCTGACCATCCACTTCTATCTGGCTAGACCGTATCAGCGCCCTGGCGGCACTGCGACTGAGCCGCAAGGCCTGCGCCAGATACTTGTCGAGACGCATCGTCGACATAAGGCCTCCCCCGCCAACGAAACTGCCGGGACGAGCCCGGCAGTTCTGACGCCATACAGCATCTCAGAGCTTGTCGGCGTGCCCCGACAGATAGCTGGCGACGCCGGCTGGCGACGCATCCATGCCCTGATCACCCTTTTTCCAGTTGGCCGGACAGACCTCACCGTGCTCTTCGGTGAACTGCAGGGCATCGACGAGACGCAGCAGCTCTTCCATGTTGCGGCCGAGCGGCAGGTCATTGATGATCTGCGAGCGCACGACACCGGCGCGGTCGATCAGGAAGGCGCCACGCAAGGCGACACCACCGGCGGTCTCGACGTCGTAGTCTTTGGCGATCTGATGCGTCACATCGGCAGCCATGGTGTAGCGCACCGGCCCGATGCCACCTTGGTTCACCGGCGTATTACGCCAGGCATTGTGGGTGAACTGCGAGTCGATCGACACCGCCACGACCTCGACATTGCGCTTTTTGAACTCATCATGGCGATGGTCGAGCGCGATGAGCTCGGAGGGGCAGACGAAGGTAAAATCGAGCGGATAGAAGAAGATGAGACCGTACTTCCCCTTGAGGGCGGACGCGAGATTGAACTGATCGACGATCTCGCCATTACCGAGGACAGCGGCGCACGTAAAGTCAGGGGCTTGCTTGCCTACCAATACTGCCATGATATTCTCCTTGGACGGTGGGGGTTAACGGAGTTCCGCCGCTCGCAAGCGGCGGCCCAACAGTGATTCAAGCCGCCGGTGCGGCCGCTTCGATCAAAGGCTTAAGCTCGCCTTTTTGCGCCATCTCAACGAGGATGTCGCAGCCGCCGATGAGCTCGCCCTTGACCCACAGCTGCGGGAAAGTCGGCCAATTGCCGATGCGCGGCAAGGTGGCCCGGATCTCCGGGTTGTCGAGAATATTGACGAAGGCGAAGGGCACGCCGACGGCCATCACCAGCTCGGAAGCGCGCGCCGAGAAGCCGCATGAAGGAAAATCTGGCGTTCCCTTCATGTAGAGGATGACCGGGTTTTCAGCGATCTGCTGACGAATCACACTTTCAATATCCATAACATTTACCTGCACGACTGAGACTGGGCGGCGACCTGTGCGCACGACCATATACTACTATATTACTAGGTCTTTGGCCAAGCCCCTTCACGCCACACGCACGACGCTGGTGCCTAGACGCGCGACCAAACGAGAGGCTATCATCGACGGCTTGATCCATTATGCGCAAGGCTGCGCACAGCCTTAAGCGCCAGCGGAGGATTCTGTGAGCACGTCCCTGATGCCGACCTATGCGCGGCAGCCTGTGGCTTTTGTTCGTGGCGAAGGCATCTGGCTGGAAGATGAGCACGGACGCCGCTACCTCGACGCCCTTTCTGGCATCGCCGTCTGTGGCCTCGGTCATGCTCACCCGCGCATCGCCGCCGCCATCGCCGAACAGGCGCAGACGCTGATCCATACCTCCAATCTCTATCGCATCCCCCTGCAAGAGAAGCTGGCCGCCGAACTGTGTACGGTCAGTGGCATGACGCGCTGCTTCTTTGCCAACTCCGGCGCCGAGGCCAACGAAGGCGCCCTCAAACTCGCCCGCCTGCACGGACATCGGCGCGGCATCGCCCGCCCCGCCGTGCTGGTGATGGAGAACTCTTTTCATGGTCGTACCCTCGCCACCTTGTCGGCAACGGGCAACGTCAAGGTGCAAAAAGGCTTCGAGCCTTTGGTGGACGGCTTCATCCGCGTCCCCTTCGACGACATCGCCGCCATCGAGAAGGCTGCGCAGGAGCACCCCGAGATCGTCGCTATTCTCGTCGAACCCATTCAAGGCGAGAGCGGGGTACGCCTGCCCGCGCAGGGACTCACCACCTATCTGAGCGCCCTGCGCCAGCTCTGCGATCGGCATGACTGGCTGCTCATGCTCGATGAGGTGCAGACCGGCAATGGCCGCACCGGCCGCTATTTCGCTTTTCAGCACAGCCCGATCCTGCCCGACGTCGTCAGCACCGCGAAAGGACTGGGCAACGGCTTTCCCATCGCCGCCGTCCTCGTCGCCGGCAAGGCGAGCGATCTTTTCGGCCCCGGCATGCACGGCACCACCTTTGGCGGTAGCCCCCTCGCCTGTCGCGTCGCTCTTTGCACCATCGAACTCTTGCGCGACGGCGCCATGGACAACGCCGCTCGTGTCGGCGCGGCCTTGCAGCAGAGCCTGACGGCGCGCCTGCAGGGGCTCGACATCGAGGTCACCGGCCTCGGCATGATGATCGGCATCATCCTGCCCGGTGACGCCACGCCCCTGATCGAACGTGGGCGCGAAGCCGGGCTGTTGTTCGCCGTCTCGGCCGAACGGCGCATACGCCTGCTCCCCCCTTTGATCATGAACGATAGCGAAGCCGAGGAACTGAGCGAACGCCTGAGTCGCCTGATCCGCGACTTCCTGACGCCCGGAGGGGTGGCATGAAAGTCCGTCATTTTCTCACTCTGCTCGATCTGCGTCCGGAAGAGCTGGAGTACGTTCTGCAGCGCGCCATGGAACTCAAGCGCATGCATCGCGATTGCGTCGTCTATGAGCCTTTGCGCGGTCGCGTCCTGGCGATGATCTTCGAGAAGTCGTCGACTCGCACGCGCGTCTCTTTCGAGGCGGGCATGGCGCAGTTCGGCGGTCACGCCATCTTCTTGTCGCCGCGCGACACCCAACTCGGTCGCGGCGAACCGATCGAGGACTCAGCACGCGTCATCTCGCGCATGTGCGACGCCGTCATGATTCGCACCTTCGAGCATAGCATCGTCGAGCGTTTTGCCGCGGTCTCGCAGGTGCCGGTGATCAATGGACTCACCGATGCCCATCACCCCTGTCAGTTGCTCGCCGACCTGCAGACCTTCAAGGAACTGCGCGGCGACCTGCGCGGCAAGACCTTCGCCTGGATCGGTGACGGCAACAACATGTGCAACTCGTACATCCACGCCGCGCATCGCTTCGATTTTCAGCTCAAAATCGCCTGTCCTTATGGCTTTGAGCCCGATCCCGTCCTGGTCAACCGCTTTCAGGCCCACGTCGAACTGGTCAAAACCGCCGAAGAAGCGGCCCGTGGCGCCCATCTCGTCGCTACCGACGTGTGGACTTCGATGGGACAGGAGAACGAGAGCAGCGTGCGCAAGCGTCGCTTCTCCGCCTATCAGATCACGCCACGCCTGATGGATCTGGCCGCCAGCGACGCCTTGTTCATGCATTGCCTGCCGGCGCATCGCGGCGAAGAGGTCTCCGACGACATGCTCGACGATGCCCGCGCCGTGGTCTGGGAAGAAGCCGAGAATCGGTTGCACGCCCAGAAGGCCCTGCTCGAGTTTTTATTGGCCTACTGAAAAATCCTGTTCTATTGTTGTGCACACCATCACAACTTGACCACCGCTTGCCGACGTGATGGTCAACGTCATGACGGCACTGCCGTTATGCGATGGACACACCACAGGAGATGTACCATGCGTAATGTCCGATTCAGCACCGTTTTCGCCGCAACCCTGATGATCGCGACGCCCTTGCTCGTCCATGCCGACGACAACTGGGACCAACACCACCCGCGACGGGCGCAGGTCAATCACCGCCTGCAGCGTCAGAATCAACGCATCCACCAGGAACGCCGTGAAGGCGCCATCAATCCCGCGCAGGCGCAGCAATTGCACCGCGAAGACCACCAGATTCGCCATGAGGAACGCCAGATGGCGCGGCACCAGCACGGCGCCATCTCACCGCAGCAACAAGAGCAGCTCAATCAACAGGAAAACGCCGTCAGCCAGCAGATCGGCCACTGAACGGCCTCCTCTGCGCCTGGGCGGGTGTGGCCCGCCCAGGCGCTCTCGATGATCAAAATATGCTTGACAAAAAATGGCGCCACCGTGAAAATTCGCACCCTCGCATGGCTACGTAGCTCAGTTGGTTAGAGCGCGGCATTCATAATGCTGAGGTCGCAGGTTCAAGTCCCGCCGTAGCCACCACTCTCCCCCCATGCTTTCCACGTCAGACACAAGTCGGCGTCGTATCGCACGGGGATGCCCTGCCGGTCACTATTTCCGGCACCGTCAGCACCCACACTTTACAACGCCTAACGGTAGCGATGGCGTTCATGCCTCTGCCGCCGCGCGCGCCTTGGCGACGAACGCATTGAGTGCGCCGAGCGTCTCATCAAAACGTCCCTGCGCCTCGGCAAAGCGCAAAAAACCAACGCGTTCGACGAGAATCTCCGCTGGCGTCGGCTGTTGCTGGAAGAGCGCGATCACCTCATCGGCGAAGTCCTGCAGCGGCAGATAACCCGGCCGTGTCGCCTGTCCTGGCGTCAAATCGGTCTGTACCGCCGGCGGCGCCAGCTCGATCACCTCGACCCTTCCTTGCAGTGCCGCGCGCAGCGAGATCGTGTAAGAGTGAATCGCCGCCTTGGTGGCGCTGTAAGTCGGGCTCGTCGTCAACGGCACGAAAGCCAGACCCGAGGTGACATTGACGATGGCTGCGTCAGGCTGGCTGACGAGATGATCGATCAAGGCGTCGATCATGCGTATGGGGCCGAGAAGATTGGTCGTGATCGTCGCTTCCGCGACCGACAGATCGCGCGACTGATCGAGCGTCTCGAAACGCATGATACCGGCGTTGTTGATCAGGATATTGAGCGTCGGATGCGCCGCGATCACCCGCCGCGCAAAATCAGCGACGCCAGCGACGGTATCGACGTCGAAGGTCCATGCGTGCATATGCGGGCGGCCGGCACACGCCCGTTCGAGCGCATCCTGGCGGCGCCCAGCGATGATGACGGTGTTGCCAAGATCATGGAAACGCTGCGCCAGCGCCTGGCCGATACCCGAGCCGCCGCCGGTGATGAGCATGGTTTGTCCCGAAGTTTTCATAACGCGATCTCCTTGCAGGATGTCGTGGTGATGACCGACGAGGTGGAGCCCTCGCCAGGGAACCTGACATCGACCATTTTATTGAGCGATACTACACCGATAAATAGGTCACCTATGGATAGACTGTACATGAATCACGACCAATCATGGACTTGATCGAACAGCTGCGCATCTTCATGCGCGTCAGCGACAGCGGTGGTTTCACCGCCGCCGCCGAGCAGATGGGGCTGCCGCGGCCGACCGTATCGCTGGCCATCCAACAGCTCGAAACACGACTCGGAACACGCTTACTCAATCGCACCACGCGGCGCGTCAGCATGACCGAAGACGGCACGGCGCTGCGCGAGCGGGCCACCGCCCTGATCGCCGATAGTGAGGAACTGGAACGGCTCTTTCTCCCCGCCGTTCAGGCCGTGCAGGGACGTCTGCGTGTCGACCTGCCAAGTCGCATCACGCGACGCCAAGTGGCGCCCGCATTACCAGGTTTTTTCGCACGGCACCCAGGAATTCAGCTGGAGCTCGGCTGCAGCGATCGCCACGTCGATCTCGTGCGTGAGGGTATCGACTGTGCCCTGCGCATCGGCACGCTCGAAGCCAGCAGCCTGATCGCGCGGCCCCTCGGGTCGTTCCGGCTCGCCAACTGTGCGAGCCCTGATTATCTCGCCCAACATGGCTGCCCGCGCGCACCGACGGAACTCTCTCAGCACTGGGTGGTGAACTACATATCCCCAAGCACCGGCCAGGCCACACCCTGGTCGTGGCTGGAGGACGGCGTGCTCCAGCTTCGGACCTTGGCGTCGCGGGTCTCCGTCAACCACGCCGAGACCTACATCGCCTGCAGTTGCGCCGGCCTGGGGCTGATTCAGGTGCCCGCCTTCGACGTACAAGAGCACTTGGCGGCAGGCACCCTGGTGGAAGTGCTCGCTGACTGGCCGGCTCCGGCGCTGCCCGTACAGATCGTCTATCCACATCGAAAACATCTGTCGCCGTGCGTGCGGGCTTTTTGTGACTGGCTCACAGAAACCCTGAAGGATCATCTCGAGCGCTGATCAGGACGTGCCCCGGCGTAGTCGCCGCAACCGAAAGGCAGGCAAACACCCTGACGGAGAGGAAGTCAGACTTAAGCAGGATCGATACGGATGCGGGAGAGAGGCTCTTGTCGCAGAGGCCAGAGGTGACGGAGGAAAGAGATGGCGGAGAGGGTGGGATTTGAACCCACGGTAGGGGAAACCCCTACTTCGGATTTCGAGTCCGACCCGTTCAGCCGCTCCGGCACCTCTCCGCAAGGGCGCCAAAGATACCCGCTTCGGCCCCCGCTGACAAGTTTTTTCAAAGAGGAATGTCATCCACCGTATCGGCGGCGGTCTGAACTGCTTTGTTCGCCGTATTTCCCGCCACCGGGATAATGGAAACCACCGCGCCCACCAGGCGCATCGGCACCGTCACCAGCTTGGTCAGCACACAGCCGCTCAGGCTGCTCATCAGCAGACCGAGGACGGCGGTACGCGTCATCCACCGCACCACTTGACCTTGTTTTGCACTCATGACTTGCATCTCTTTACTCCCTGTTGAAAACCTGACGTCAGTCGAACTGGATACCGAGGCGCTGGCCGACTTCTTCATAGGCCTCGACCACCCCTCCCAATCCTTGGCGAAATCTGTCCTTATCGAGCTTCTTGCGCGTCTGCCGATCCCAGAGGCGACAACCATCGGGTGAGAACTCGTCACCGAGCAGGATCTCGCCGTGATGCAGGCCGAACTCGAGCTTGAAGTCCACCAAAAGCATATCACCGGCAGCAAAAAATTCCTTGAGCACGTCATTGACGCGCAAGGAGAGCTCACGCATGCGCGCCAACTGCACCGGCGTCGCCCAACCGAAGGACATGGCGTGCGACTCATTGATCATCGGATCGCCAAGCGCGTCGTTCTTCAAAAACAATTCATACGTCGGCGGCAGCAGTTCCTGCCCTTCGGCGATGCCGAGACGCTTGCACAAAGAACCGGCGGCGAAGTTGCGCACCACGCACTCGACCGGGATCATCTCCAGTCGTTTGACCAGCGATTCACGCTCGCTGAGCTGACGCACGAAGTGGCTGGCGATGCCGGCGGCGGCCAGACGCGTCATGATGAAGGTATTGAAGGTGTTGTTGACCCGCCCCTTCCGTTCGAGCTGTTCGAGCTTCTGGCCATTGAAGGCCGAGGTGTCATCGCGGTACTCCATCACCAGGAGGTCGGGATCTTCGCTGGCATACACCGACTTCGCCTTGCCCTTGTACAGCAATTGCCCTTTTTGCATGGTCATCTCTCTCAGGGGGTCGTCGCCGGCCAAAGCTTCTGCAGCCGCTGCAACAAGAGGCGGCTGGCGGCAGCATCGGCCGGCGTTTCATCGTCATTCTGCAACGCGATCTGCCAGTTGTCGACGCTGCGCGACAGGCGTACCTGCACGCTGCTCGTCTGATGCGGCAGGGTCACGTAGATCAGCGCCAGCGAACGGTTTCTGTCCTTGACCGGAGTCTGCGCGCGCGCGAGCACCTGGTTGAGCTGATCCCAGGTCAGATCGAAGCCACTACCGCCGACATAAAGAACAGGAAAGCCGTTGCCATCACGCCCGAGGCTGAGCTGCCAGTGGATGACAGCACCCGCCTGCTGGGTCATGTCCCTGGCATCTTTCTGAGAAAGATGCAAAGGTTGCGGCGGCGGCAACTCATCCTCGCCATAATGCACTTTTTTTTGCGCCTTTGGCGACAATTCCGGTACCGGAAACAACTCCTGCGCCGGGCGCATGCTCAGCCCCGGTGGCGCCACCGGCGGTTTGATCGAGCTCGCCTGCATGAAGACCGGCTTCCTTTGCAGCAGATGACAGGCGCTGAGCACCATCGACAACAACAAGAGTCCAACAAGGCGCTTCACCTTCACAGTAGGCCCGCCTGCTGCAGTGCGGCGCGCACCACGCCTTGCGCGGCGTCGGTCAACCAGGTCAGCGGCAGACGTATGCCGGTATCGATGCGCCCCATGGCATGCAGAGCCCACTTCACCGGAATCGGGCTCGACTCGACGAAAAGATCACGATGCAGAGCGCGCAAGGGCGCGTCGAGGCGCAGAACCCCCGCTTCATCACCGGCCAGAGCCGCCTGACATAGCTGCGCCATGGCGGCTGGCGCGACGTTGGCGGTCACCGAGATATTGCCGCGGGCACCGCGCAACATGAGCTCACCGGCGCTGGCATCGTCACCAGAATAGACCGCGATGCGGCCCTTGAGCGCGTGCATGAGCGCGACACCACGCGCGACCTGACCGGTGGCGTCCTTGATGCCGATGATGCCCGGCACCTCGGCGAGGCGCAGCACCGTCTCATTGCCTAGGTCGACACCGGTACGCCCCGGCACGTTGTAGAGGATCTGGGCGACGTCGACCTGTTCGGCGATGGCGCGATGATGACGATAGAGTCCTTCCTGTGTCGGCCGGTTGTAATAAGGCGTCACCAGCAGGCAGGCATCGACACCGAGCTTGGCCGCAGCGGCAGTGAGTTCGATCGCCTCGCGCGTCGAATTGGCGCCGGTACCGGCGATCACCTTGATTCGACCGGCGGCCACCTGCATCACCCGTGCGATGACCTGCAGATGCTCATCCACATCCAGGGTCGCCGATTCTCCCGTGGTCCCCACCGCGACGATGCCGTGCGTGCCTTCCTGGACATGCCACTCGACCAGGGCGGCGAGCGCCGCATCGTCGACGGCACCATCAGGATGCATGGGTGTTACCATGGCCACCAGACTACCCGCTATCATCAGAAGCTCTCCACCCATCAAAGTCGACATCTTAACGTTGGCCCGCCTTCAGGTGCAAATGCTATAGCCACCGGCACGAAAGGGTTACACTGTGGAAGATGAGCGAGAGGAGTGAGTCATGCCCGCATCCACCCAACTTGCCTTGGCCGGTCTGCATTGTGCCAGTTGCGTCCAGCGCGTCAAAACCGCCCTTGAGGCGGTGCCCGGCGTGCGCTCGGCGACGGTCAATCTTGCCGACCGCAGCGCCGAGGTGCGCGGTGACGCCAACGCGGAAAAGCTGTTGCAAGCGGTACGAGCGACAGGCTTTCAGGCGTGGATCGTCGACGATGCGCGCGACGCTCTGCTCCTGCAGGAACGCGCCAACCAGAGCGAGTACCGCGGCAAGCTCTGGCGTACAGTGCTCGGCCTGAGCTATGGCTCCTGGCTGATGCTGCACATGCATCATCTGGCCAAGCTCTCCGCCCTCATCCCGAAGGCGCGCCATGAACTGCTGACGCTGACCTTGCTCACCGCCATCGTCATGCTCGCCAGCGGCTGGCACTTCTTTGTCGGCGCCTGGGCTGCGCTACGCCAGCGTAGCGCCAGCATGGACACCCTGATCAGCCTCGGCACCCTCGCCGCCTGGGGATACTCAGCGGTGGTCGTCATCTGGCCGCGCAGCCTGCCGGCGGAGGCCCGCCACGTCTATTTTGAGGCGGCGGTGATGATCATCGCCCTGGTCAACCTCGGCAGCCTGCTCGAGAGCAGCGCAAGACGCAAGGCGCAAGGCGCCATCCGCGAGCTGGTCGCGCTACAGCCGGAGACCGCTGTCATGCGCGATGGCGATGGCGAGAAGAATGTCAGCATCGCACAGCTGCGTCCCGGCGACCGCCTGATTTTGCGCGCCGGCGAACGCATCCCGGTCGACGCCGAGATCGCCACAGGCGAGGTGCGGGTCGATGAGTCCATGCTCACCGGTGAATATCAACCGGTCATCAAGCAAGTCGCCGACAAGCTGCACGCCGGCAGCCTGACGCTGAGCGGCAGCGCCGAGATCCTCGTCACCCACATCGGCGCCGAGACCACCTTGGCCGAAATCATCCGACGCGTCCGTGAAGCGCAGAACGCGCGGCCACCGATCGCCAATCGCGTCGATCGCGTCGCCGCTGTCTTCGTGCCGACGGTCATCTTCATCGCCACGCTCACCCTCATCTTCTGGCTGCTCCTGGGCCCGTCGCCACGCGTCGCGCACGCCCTCATCGCCATGGTCTCGGTCCTCATCATCGCCTGTCCTTGCGCTCTCGGTCTCGCCGTACCGATGTCGATCATGATGGCCTCCGGCCTCGCCGCACGCCATGGCATCCTGATCCGCGATGGCGCCGCCCTGCAGATGGCGAGCCGCATGACCTGCATCATCTTCGACAAGACGGGAACGCTGACGCAAGGCCGTGGCTCACTGACCCACATCGAGTCCATCACCGCAGACTATGACGACGAGACCCTGCTGCGCTGGGCAGCAGCGACCGAGTTCGCCTCGGAACACGTCTTCGCCCGCGCCATCCTCGCCCACTTCGCGAGCACCGACCTGCTGCGTCCGAGCACCGAGAATTTCCAGTCCATCGCCGGCGGCGGCATCCGCGCGCGCGTCGAAGGTCATGACATCCTGCTCGGCAATGCCACCTTGCTGAGCGCCCAGGGCGTCACCCTGCCCGACCTAGGTGAGCGTCTGCATGCCTGGGCGCGCGAGGGCATCAGCCCCATCCTGATGAGTGTCGATGCCCGTCTGGTGGGTCTATTCGGCATCAGCGACACCGTGCGCCCAGAGGCGCGTACCGCGCTCGGTCGACTGCGTCAGATCGGCCTGCGCACCTGCCTGCTGAGTGGTGACAGTCACGAGAACACCGCCGCGTTGGCGCAGACTCTCGGCATTGAGACGTTCTGGGGCGGCCAGTCCCCAGCCGATAAACTCGCCATCTTGCATCAAGAACAGGTGCGCGGAGAGATCGTCGGCATGGTCGGTGATGGCATCAACGACGCTCCTGCCCTGGCCGCTGCCGACGTCGGTTTTGCTATCGGACAAGGCACCGACGTCGCCATGGCGGCGAGCGGCATCACCCTCACCGGCAGCGACCTGAAGAAAATCTTCATCGCCATCCGCCTGTCGCGCGCCACCTTGCGCAACATCCACCAGAACCTGTGGGCGGCCTTCATCTACAACCTGATCGCCATCCCTATCGCCGCCGGTGCGCTCTACCCCTGGACGCACTGGCAGCTCAACCCCATGATCGGCGCCGCCGCCATGGCCGCTTCTTCCCTGA
This sequence comes from Pseudomonadota bacterium, assembly GCA_021851865.1. Taxonomy (GTDB): domain Bacteria; phylum Pseudomonadota; class Gammaproteobacteria; order Pseudomonadales; family Moraxellaceae; genus JAJZHK01. The sequence continues at coordinate 30,657 of JAJZBU010000021.1, forward strand.
CCGTGGTTCTCAATGCCAGCCGCTTACGCTGGCTCAAGCTCGACTGATCAGCCGCGCGTCGCCGTCGCGCTCATGCCGCGCAGTTCCGGCGGTTGATACTTCTCGTCATGCTTGGCCAGCACCTGATCGGCCTCGACCTCGCCATGCTCGAAGCGACCGCTGGCGATGATCCCCTGCCCCTCACGAAAAAGATCCGGCAGAATGCCGGTGTAAACCACCGGCACTTGGTGCTGAAAATCGGTGATCATGAAGCGCACCTTCAGCGAGCTGGCGCTATGCTGCACCGAGCCTTTGACCACCATGCCCCCGGCGCGCAGGCGTACGCCCGATGGCGCATCACCCGCCGCCAACTGACTCGGCGTGTAGAACAGGTTGATGTTCTGGCGTAGCGCATAGGTGGTCAGACCGACGGCCAAGCCGACGGCGAGGACGATGGCGACCAGGATGACGAGACGCTTGCGACGTTGCGGTTTCATGAAATCTCCTTCTGCGAACGACGGGAACGCTGCGCTTGTTCCTGCAACCAGCGCCGATGCTGTCGTAAAGGGGTGAGCACATTCCAGAGCACGATGACGGCGAACACGCCGTACGATGTCCAGACATACACGCCATGGTGTCCCATGGACCAAAAATCCTGCCAGCTTTTAAATGCCACGTGCCTGCACCTCCGCCTGAACGATCTCGCGCACCCATGCCGTACGCGCCTCATGCACCAGGATGCGTTGCCGGGTCCGCAGGATCAACAACACCGCAAACAAGGCATAAAAGCCGAGCAAGCTGAGCAAAAGCGGCAGATACATCGCCGGCGGCATCTGTGGGCGCGCGCCGAAACTGAAGGTCGACGCCTGATGCAGGGTGTTCCACCACTGCACCGAGTAGTGGATGATCGGCAGATTGACGACGCCGACGACGCTGAGCAGGGCGGCGGCGCGGCCGGCGTCGCTGCCTTCGGCGTAAGCCTGTTGCAGAGCGATCACGCCCCAGTAGAGAAAAAGCAGGATCAGCATCGACGTCAGTCGCGCATCCCAGACCCAATAGGTGCCCCAGGTCGGTTTACCCCACAAGGAGCCAGTGACCAGGCTGAGCAAGGTGAACCAGGCACCGATAGGCGCGAGAGCCTCCGCCACCCATTCGGCGGTCTTGACCCGCCAGACCAGGACGATGAGGCCGGCGATCGCCAGGATGAGATAGCCGCCCATGGCCAGAGCCGCCGCCGGCACATGGATAAAGATGATGCGATAGCTATCGCCCTGCTGGTAATCCGGCGGCGCAAAAGCGAGCCCCCAGACCAGCCCACCCGTGAGCGCCAGCGCCGCCAGGATCACCAACCAGGGCAAACACAGGCCGCTGATACGGTAGAAATGCTTGGGACTGACCGTTTTCAGAAACCCTTGCCAGAGTCTTTGCCACAGCACCATAAACACCTCGTCAATGCGCCAGGGCCAGGCGCAATGCGCCGATGATCGCCCAGGGCAGTAAAGTGAGCGCCGCCACCAGCATGGCGGCGAGCAAGGCCAAAAATCCAGCGACCGGCAGACCGGCAGCCGCCGCCTGCACCGCCGCCGTCGCAAAAATCAACACCGGGATCATCAAGGGCAGACTGATCAGCGGCAGGAGCACGCCACTGCGCCGCAAAGCCACGGTCAGGGCCGCCGCCAACGCCGCCAGCAATCCCAGGGTCGGCGTCGCCAGCAGGAGCGCCAGACACAGCACCAGGGTCGCGCGCCCCTGCAGATCGAGCATCACCGCCGCCAGCGGGCTGAGCAAGGCGAGGACGAAACCGCCGGTCAGCCAGTGTGCCAGCACTTTGCCCATCACCAGCAACCAGGGTGAGGCCGGCGTCAGCAACATCTGCTCGAGCGTGCCGTCTTCGAAATCCTGCCGAAACAGGCTGTCCATCGACAAGAGCACGGCCAACACCGCCGCGACGCAGACGACGCCGGGCGCGATCTCGCGCAGGAGAGTCGGCTCGGGACCGACGCCAAGAGGAAACAGCACGATGACCATGAGAAAGAAGACGAGAGGATTGAGCCAGTCGCCCCCCGAACGCAAGGTCAGACGAAGGTCGCGTTGCAACACCGCCAGCCACGCCCTCATGCCGCCACCTGAAGACGGTAAGCCGCCAGGTCGAGTTGCTGCAAGCCGGGACGCGCCGGCATCACATGATGCGTCGTGAACAGTACCATGCCGCCGTCTGCGGCGTGCTGCACCAGCCTTTCCTCGAGCACGGCGACGCCGTGGCGATCGATGGCGGTGAAAGGCTCGTCCAGCACCCAGAGGCTGCTTTCTTCGAGGCGTAGACGCGCTAGCGCCACCCGGCGTTTCTGCCCTGCCGACAGACGCGTCAGCGGCGTGTACTCCTCACCCACCAGACCGACCTCGGCCAGCGCTGCGCGCATCTGTGCGCGACTGCGCCGCAAACCGCGCAAGGCGAGCAGAAATTCGAGATTTTCAAACGCACTGAGAGCCACCTTGAGGCCAGCGGCGTGACCGATATAGCTCATGTTTGCGGCATAATCCGCGCGACAGCGCCGGATGTCCTCGCCCTGCCAGAGAATACGCCCCTGCTCGCAGGGCAAAAGCCCCGCCACAGCCGCCAGCAGCGTCGTCTTGCCGGCACCGTTGGCTCCGCTCACCTGCAGCATCTGCCCCGACCCGAGACTCTGACACAGGCCGGCGAACAGGCAATCTTCACCACGGCGTACCGCCACGTCTTCAAAAGTCAGCATGCGCCCCCCTGTGCGCGCAGTATACCGTCAGCCTATCAAATTGGGCATATTCGGCCTTGACCTCAGACAATTTATCGAAAGGCCGGAATGCGCTAGGCTTGAGCGACCCGATCGACCCACCGTCACCAGGATGCAGGATGCCCACGCTCAACTCCATCGATGTCTCCTTACAGCGTCTGCTCGAACAAGTCGGCCCGCACGTCGTCCTCGGCATTCCTCTTGGTATCGGCAAACCCAATGTCTGGGTCAATGCCCTCTACCGCTACATCGCCGATCGCCCGGACCACAGTCTGCGCATCATCACCGCCTTGTCGCTGCAAAGACCGCAGGCGCACTCCGATCTCGAGCAACGCTTTCTCAAGCCTTTCGCCGAGCGCGTCTTCGAGGACTACCCCGACCTCGACTATGTGCGTGACCTGCAGGCCGGTCAGTTGCCGAAAAACGTCGAGATCTGTGAATTTTTCTTCAAGACCGCCGACTATCTGCACAATGACTGCGCCCAGCAGAACTATATCTGCAGCAACTACACGCACGTCGCCCGCGACATGATGAATTTCGGCGTCAACGTCCTCGCCCAGGAGATCGCCGTGCGTGAGGAGGAGGGGCGCCGCCGTTACAGCCTGTCCTGCAATCCCGACGTCTCGCTCGACCTGCGCGACATGCTGATCGAACATGGCCTGCGTCATCGCGTCATCATGGTCGGCGTCATCAACCAGCAAATGCCTTTCATGCTCAACGACGCCGAAGTCGAAGCCGAGCATTTCGACATGATCGTCGACGCCGCCGAAGCCAGCCACGCTCTCTTTGCCCCTCCCAACATGAAAGTTTCCCTGGCCGACTACAGCATCGGCCTGTACGCCAGCACCCTGGTGCATGACGGCGGCACCTTGCAGATCGGCATCGGCTCTCTCGGCGACGCCATCGCCCACGCCCTCATCCTGCGTGAACGTCACAACCTCAGCTACAAAGCGATGGTGAGCGACCTCCCCGCCGCCAGCCTGCCGCTGCACGCCGAACTCGACGTCTTTCAACACGGCCTCTACGGTTGCAGCGAGATGTTCGTCAATGGCTTCATCCGTCTGCATCAGGCGGGCATCCTGCGCCGTCGCGTCTACCCCGACCTGGGGCTGCAGCAGTTGCTCAATGCCGGCTTGCTCACCGAGACGCTGACCCCGGCGCTATGGCCCCTGCTGCGCGAGCATGGCCTGTTGCCGCGACGCCTGCAGGACGAGCACCTGGCCTGGTTGCAGCGTTTCGGCATCCTCGATGAAGCTTGGCGTCTCGATCGTGATCGTCTGCAGCATCCCACGCAAAGCCTCGACAACGACCTCGACCAGGAGCGTACCCGTCAAGGCTTGGGCGAACATGTCACCGGTCGCTGCCTGCGCGGCGGCTTCTTCATGCACGGCGGCTTTTTCATCGGGCCGCGTGATTTTTACAAGACCCTGCGCGCCCTGTCCGAGGAGGAGCGCGCTGGTATCTGCATGGGGCGCATCAGCTTCATCAACCAGCTCTATGGCCAGGAGGCCCTGGCGCGCGCGCAGCGCCGACAGGCCCGTTTCATCAACACCACGATGATGGTCACCCTGCTCGGGGCTGCTGTTTCCGACGGCCTCGACGATGGCCGTCTGGTCAGCGGCGTCGGCGGCCAATACAACTTCGTCGCCATGGCGCACGAGTTGGCCGACGCGCGCTCCATCCTGCTCGTGCGCGCCACCCGCGAGACCGAGCACGGCCCTGCCTCCAACATCGTCTGGAACTACGGCCATACGACCATTCCGCGCCATCTGCGCGACATCGTCATCACCGAATACGGCATCGCCGATCTGCGCGGACGCCCGGATCACCACGTCATCGAACGACTCATCTGCATCAGTGACTCGCGCTTTCAGTTCGATCTCATCGAGCAGGCCAAATCCGCCGGCAAATTACGCGCCGACTGGACACTGCCGAGTTGGGCGCAGAACAATCTGCCCGAAACCCTGTATGCCCGCCTGCAACCCTGGCATCAACGCGGCGATCTGCCCGACTTCCCCTTCGGCTGCGACTTCACCGCCGATGAGCTGCACATCATCCACGCCCTGACCCAGCTCAAAAACAGCGTCAGCCATCCCCTCGACCTGATCAAGACCTTGGTGCAATCGACCTTTCGCAGCGAACCGGTGCCGGAACGTTATCTCGAACGCATGCAGCTCGACCATCCGCGCACGCTCAAGCAACGCTTGATTCGTCAGCTGTTCAGCGGCAATCTGTAAGGGCAGACTCAAGGATGGCGGTCGGCGGCCGCTATCCTTGCACAGGCGTGTGGCGGCAGGCCAGGAGGGGACATGCAAGTCAACCCAGGAAGTCCGAGTCCGGCCCTGCTGTCGAGCGGGGGCCTGCGTCAGCTCAACAACACCACGCCCCAGCTCTCCCTGCCGGCACCGGTCAGCGCCACCGTCGTCAGCAGCCGCCCCGTCCCCGGCGCCGCTGCCCTTTACCAAGGTGAGCTGCAGCTCGCTCTGACCACGGAACTGCTCAGCTATGTCTCGGCCTCGGCGCTCCCGCCCGGCCAGAGCATCCGTCTACAGGCCAACAACGACGGCAGCTTTCAGGCGACACCGATCACGACGCCCCCCGCACCCACCCAGGTGGCCAGTTCGGCCCTGGCGCAGGCTTTACGCGACTTGCTGCCCTTGACCCGTAGCGGCGCCTTCGGCCAGCTCCTAGAAAGCCTGCGCGTCATCCAGCAAAGTCCGGAGCCGGCTCTGCCCGACCCGGCTTTGCTGCAAGCGCGCGCCCTGCTCGAGGCTATTCCGAAAGTAGCGACGACGACCACCGCCGATGCCCTGCAGGCCTGGATCGATCCGCAGATGCAAAGCATTGCGTCCTTGCTGGCCCAGGGCCAGGCTCCCGCGCGCGGTCATCCACAACAACGCCTCGCCAACCTGCTGCAGGCTCTGCCGGCGGAGAATCCCGGTACACCGGCATCGTCTTCGCCCCCGGAAACCTCGCCCTTGATCTATGAGCGCCTGCCCATAGCCAGCGCAACGACTGAGTCAAACACGGCGGCAGCAGCGAACCCGGCAGCGAATCCGGCAGCGAATCCGGCAGACAGCACCAGCGCAGCGACGGCGAACCCCGCCGGCGTGGCGGCCACTCTTCTCGAGCTGAGCACAGCCTTCCTGCCTGGGGCGGCCACACCAACACCCTCGCCCGCTTCGCCGTCAGCCACAGCACCGTTCATCATTCTGACGACACCCCTGCCGACGCCACCAGCGCCAGACAGCACCGTGCCACCCATCCCCCTCGCCACACCGCCGCCGAGCGACCCCGCTCCCGCCAATCTGGGGCAGGCCGCCCTGCCTCTGGGCGAACCGATAGCGGCGCTGCGCCAGCAGATCAGCGCCATCCTCGCCGATCAGCATCTGCGCCAGGCCATTGTCCATCTGGCCGCGCGCAGCAGCGACGTCGTTCTACCCAGCCATCTGCAAAGCCTACCCCAGGACGGACAACAGGTTCTACTGTTCACCAGCCTGCCACTGCAGTACGGCCAGCAGTTTCATCAGGTCGACCTGCAGATCGGGCAACGGCAGGGGGGGCGCGCGAAAGGCGAACACGATGCGCGTATGACCTGGGTGATCAGTCTCGGCTTCAACCTCGAAGCTCTCGGTCGCGTCGTCGCGCGCAGCGAGCTCGTCGGCCGTCAGCTCGAAGCCACTTTCTGGAGCGAGCGCGACACGACGCGCCTGCTGATCGAACATGAACTGCCGCAGTTGAGCGCCCGTCTGCAAGATCTGGGTCTCGAGGTGGCGCGTTTACAGACCCTCGCCGGCATGCCGCCCGGTAGCGCTGACCCGGCGGCGGTGACGACGTCGCATCTGGTCGATCTGTCGGTGTGATATGGACAAGGAACGCAAGGCCATCGCGCTGTTCTATGACGGACAACAAGCCCCGGAGCTCACCGCTGTCGGCGAACACGCCGTCGCCGAGCGTATCCTGGCGCTGGCACGCGAACATCAGGTGCCGATCTACGAGAACGCACCTCTGGTCGAACTGCTGGCGCAACAACGCCTGGGCGAACGCATTCCCGAGGAACTCTATCGCGTCATCGCCGAGATCATCGCCTTCGTCTATGTGCTACAGGGCCGACGGCCAGCGCCGCGCGATGACCTGCGCCCCAACCCACTCAGCATCAAGCCCGACGCCGGGCGTAGTGACGCATGAAGTCGGCGAGATCCTCGGTCGCCGCCAGCCCCATAGCGTTGTAAAGAGAAGCGCGCACCCCACCTAGGCTGCGATGTCCAGCCAGACCGACGAAACCTTCCTGCGCACAGGCCTGCAAAAAAGCCTCGTCATCTTCGGCACACGGCAAATGCAGCACCACATTCATCTGTGAACGGTCAACGGTGCACGCATGCGGCCGGTAGAAGTGCGGGAACTCGTCGATCACGGCGTAGAGCGTGGCGGCTTTGCGCGCATTGATGTCCTGCATAGCCGTCAGCCCGCCGACCTCGCGCTGCAGCCAGTGCAGCACCCGTTCGACGACGAAAATGGCGAAGACGGGCGGCGTGTTGAGGCGCGAAGCCGCCGCCAGATGCTGGCGATAGTCGAGAAAATCCGGAAGATCATCGGGAATTTGCGCCAACAGATCCCGCCGTAGCAGGACCACGGTCACTCCCGCCGGCCCGATGTTTTTCTGGGCGTGGGCATAGATGAGATCGAAACGGGAAAGATCGATGGGCCGACTGAGAAAATCAGAGGACATGTCACAGAAACGCCGCACCGTCGCGTGCCCGGGGATGTGATGGAACTGCAGACCTTCGACGGTTTCATTGGAAACGTAGTGCAAATAAGCGGCATCACTGTTGTAGCCGTGGGTAGCAGCCTCGGGCAAGGCGCGAAAGCCCTCGGCACGACCACTGTAGGCGATGCGCACGGGGCCGCAGCGCGACGCGTGCGGCAAGGATTTGGCGCTCCAGTAGCCGGTTTCGATGTAATCCGCCGCCGGTCCTGTACGCCGCAAGAAGCTCATCGGCACCATGCTGAACTGCTGCGTCGCACCGCCTTGTAGAAAGAGCACCGCCCAGGCGTCATCGAGGCCGAGCAACTGACGCAAACGCGCCTCAGCGGTGGCGAGCAGGGCCGCGAACCAGTCGCTGCGATGGCTGAGACCGAGCAAAGAGAGACCAGTGTCCGGCACCTCTTCGATCGCCTGCCGCACCTGCGTGAGAACCGTGGCCGGCAAAGCCCCCGGTCCACCGGAAAAATTGTGCTCGTCACGAAAGCCCATGCCCACCTCCGGCGTGGCGCAGAAGGCAGGCGAGCATCGCCTCGCGCACACGCCCCATCTGCACCTGCTTGTAGGGGAATCTTTGTGCGTCATCGAGGGCGTGCACGACCATGGCGTGATCGGCCTCGAACAAGAGAATGCGACCATCTGTCAATTCAGCGGCGTCGATCAACACATAGGCGAGCTGCAGCCGCTCGCTGATCATGGCGAAGGTCGCCGCGTGCGGGCGCGACCAAGCCTCAAAATCCGCCATAAATGCCTCTTCCGCCGCGCGTTTGTCAGCGTCCTCATACATGCCGGCATTGACGTAGTGCACCATCCAGTGCGCGGACAGGGCATAGTGACAAGGCCAGGCGCGTCCATCGATGAGCGCCAAACGCATCTTGGCATACAAGCCATCGGGCCGCCGATAGTCGACAAAAGGCGCCAGGGTATAGTTCGGCGCCACATGCTGCTCGAGATACGCCGGCAGCTGCGCCGCCTCGCTCAGGCAATCGAGACCGAGCCCCGCCTGTGAACCCTCCGGGCGGATGATGGCGGGCAAGGCGAGCGCTTCCTCGATGACCTGCTGACGTGTCAGCAGGCGCGTCACCGGCGCCCACAGCCCGGCGATGCCTTGTAAGCGCTGCGCCACCTCGACACGATCGAGGGCGAGCAGCGCCTCGGCCTGATCGAGCACCGGGCGCGGCCAGGCCACCAACTGCTGCTGCAGATGCTGGAGAAGTTCACGGTGCGCGGGCGCATGGGCGACGGCGATGAAGAGCAAGTCGTGCTCCGGCATCTCGGCGGCATGCAGCGGCGACAGGTCGACATAGACCTGGGTAATGGCGACGGCGCTTCCCGCGAGCAAACACTCGAGCGGCGCATTGGCCGCCAGATCACCGACCGCCAAGAGCATGAGCAGACGCAGGCGCGGCGTCTGCGCGCAAGGCAAGGCATAGCAACGCGCCTGGCGCAAGGCCTCCTGTAGCAGGCGCATCGCCATCTCGGCTTGCCCGATACAGGCCAGGGCGAAGGCCGCATCACGCCAGTGTCCGGCGTCGGCGCCGGCATCCTCGAGGCGGCGCAAAGCCTGGTCGGCGCGCTGGCGCATGTCCTCGCCGGCCAGACTGGCGGCCAGATGCGGCGTCAGGCCCGCGTTGCTGGCGATGGTTTCATACACGGCGCTCTCCTCAGCCTGCGGCTCATGATCGTCCCGAAGACGACGTTGACGAATGATGCATACGGATGATCGCCTTGAGGCGCTCGCGCTCCGGAATACTGCGTGAATAGAGCAGGCCACGGCGCGCCAGATGCTCGGCGGCGGCCGGATGATGCTGCTGTAGACGCAGCTCGGCGAGGCGCAAAAAAATCAGCGACGACTGCGGTGCTAGGCGCAAAGCCTGCTCGAGGTCATGACTGGCGAGATCGAGTCGCCCCTGCCGCCGATAACGCTCGGCGCGCCGCAAAAGACTCTGTACCGCCGGCAAATGCTGACCATCGGCGAGATGGCCGATCGTCGCTGGCGCCGCCGGCGCACTCGGCGGCGCAGCGGGCGGCAAATGCCGTAGCGGCAGAGGGCCACGATGAACGCTCGGTGCCGGCGGGGTCACCACGACGGCTGTCGCTGCGCTCGTCGTGGCGCCCGTCGCCGACGCAGGCGCCGAGGGCGGCGATGGCGGCAGACTGTGACAGGCAGCCAGCAGGATACAAAGACCGACACCCCACGCTATTTTTGTTGCCACATCATGGACCATGACCAAACCAGCTCCGCACACCCTTGACGAATTGATCGACCACCGGCAAGGCCGGCGCCGCACAAGCCGCATGCTGCGTCGGCACGGTCGAGCGCCGCAGCGGCAGATTGACCGCATCAGGACAGCCGGCGTCGGTGAGCAGTCCGCTGGCGGGATCCATCCACTGCCAGACGATGTCGTCAGGCTGCGGCAGGTCGAGCGGCGTTGGATGCAGAGTCCGCATCATCGCGATCCACACCGGCAGAGCTGCCTGCGCACCGCTGAGTCCGGTACTGCTGTCATCGTCATTGCCGAGCCAGACCACGCTCAGCAGATCGCCGGTGAAGCCAGCGAACCAGCTGTCCCTAAGGTCATTGCTCGTCCCCGTCTTGCCCGCCATGTCGACCTGACCCGGCAGGACCCGCCCCGCCTGCGCTGCCGTACCTTGCAACATCACCTGATGCAGAGCATAGCGCAAAAGATAGACATCGCTGGCATCGGCCACCTGCCGCATCTCCAACTCATAGCGTTGCATCGCTTGCCCATGCGCGTCGACGACGACACGAATGGCGTGAATGGGCGAGCTGAACCCGCTGGCGGCGATACTCTGATAGAGGTGCAGCACATCCATCGGCGACGCCGCGATCGCCCCCAGAAACAGGGACGGCAAGGCCGGCAACTGGCCCGGTAGACCGAGGCTCTGCAAGGTCTGGATGAAGGTCGGCAGACCGACCTGCAGACCAAGACGGATGCTGGCCAGGTTATAAGAGTGCGCCAAGGCGGCATAAAGCGGAACCGACGCCGGCGCCCCCGCCTCATCATTGTGCGGCGCCCAGGTCTGGCCATTGCCGAGATCGAGCTGCAGCGGACCGTTGTCGAGCGGCGTCGCCAAAGTCACCCGGCGCGTGCTCAAAGCGCTCAGATAGAGCGCCGGCTTGAGCAAAGAGCCCACCGGCCGGCGTATGTCCAGGGCACGGTTGTAGCCGGTGAAGGCTGCGCCGTCGGCGCTACCGACGACCGCCAGCAGATCGCCGTTCTGTGGATCGCAGACCAGGACCGCGCCTTGCAAATGACGCCGCTGGCGTGGCGCCTGACGGCGCAGCCGATCGCGCTCGCTCTGCAGCGATCGCTGCGCCACTTCCTCGACGCGCGGATCGAGATTGGTGAAGATGCGCAAGCCCTGACTGCCAAGATCAGCGTCGCGATAGTCACTATGCAACTGCGCCCGCACCACTTCCATGTACGCCGGATAGCTCGTGCCGCTGGCATTGGGGTGCCGAATCAGGCGCAGGGGGGTGGCGACGTAGCGCTGATAGTCCTGACGCGAGATGGCGTGCGTGGCCAGCATGTTGGCGAGCACCACGTTGCGCCGACGCAAGGCTAGGCGTGGATGCTGATGCGGATCATAGAGGCTGGGACCACGCACCATGCCGACCAGGGTCGCCACCTCGGCGACGTCGAGATCGCGCACCGGCTGACCAAAGTCGTCTTGCGCTGCGAGAGCGAAGCCGTGTACGGCGTGTTGTCCCACCTGGCCGAGATAGACCTCGTTGAGATAGGCCTCGAGTATCTCATTTTTGCTGTAGTGCAGCTCGAGCAGCAAGGCCATGACGACCTCGCGCAGCTTGCGATGCCAGGTGCGCTCGTCGCTGAGAAAGAGATTTTTGACCAACTGCTGGGTCAAGGTGCTCCCACCCTGGTGCCAGTTGCCATGGCGTGCGTCCGTCCACAGGGCGCGCAGCGATCCGCGCAGGGAAATGCCGTGGTGGTGATAAAAAGAGCGATCTTCGGTCGCCAGCAGCGCCGCAATGAGCGAAGGCGGGGCATCCTGCAGCCGCATCAGCACCCGATCCTCCTGCGACCCCGGATAGATGCTACCGATGATCATCGGATCGAGGCGCACCAGGGTGGCGTCACCCTGGCTGGCACTGAGCCGGTTCAACCCGGCGGCGGTAAAATGCAGGCGCAAGACCTGCTCAGGCGTGACCGCGTCGGCAAAATGAAACCCGCGCGTGTGCACAAGAAGATCGCTGGCCGCGATCTGATAGGAACCCGGCTGGCGTAGATCGCCGATGCGGTAGTGTAGCCGCTGCAACTCCGCGACGACATCGCTCTCCTGCCAGGGTGCCCCGGCGTAGAGATCCAGTGGCCGCGCATAGACTTTTGCCGGCAGGGTCCAGCGATGGCTCTCAAAGGCAGTACGCAGACTGCGATCCAGCCGCACCAGCGCCAGCGCGGCGAAGGCCAGAGCGAAGAGCAGAGCCAGCACAAGGAGTGCGCCGAGAAAGCCGCGGCCACGACCACCACGTCGCCGTTCCTTGCGCCCCGTCTCCTGCTCCGCTTTCCTGCGCCGCGCCATGCCCTGATCCCCGAGAACTCAGTGGCGATTGTCGCATGCGGCGAAGCTCGTGGTAAGCTCCACCGCATCAGTCTGCGAACGGTATCCCAGCATGTATGAGTTTGATGTCTATGCCCTCGGCAACGCCTTGGTCGATCGCGAATATCACGTCGATGACTCCCTGCTCGCCGAGGTTGGACTAGATAAGGGCATGATGACCCTGATCGATGCCGATCGTCGCCACCAGCTGCTCGCTCTGCTCGATGCCCGTTACCCCTGTTTGCAGCAGGCCTGCGGCGGTTCAGCGGCGAACAGCGTCGTCGCCGTCGCCGCCCTCGGTGGCCGTGCTTTCTACGCCTGCCGTGTCGCCGACGATGCGCTCGGCGAATTTTATCACCGCGATTTGCGCGCTGCCGGTGTCGCCTGTCGCCGCCTCGAACCAGGCGTTCCCGGCCATACCGGCACCTGCCTGGTTCTGGTCAGCGATGACGCTGAACGCACCATGGCGACCCATCTCGGCGCCACCGCCGACTTCGCCGCCAGAGATCTCGACGAAACCCACCTGATCAGCAGCCGCTGGCTCTACATCGAAGGCTATCTCGCCAGTTCGGACTCGGCTCGCGCCGCCGTGGCGCGTGCGCGCCATCTGGCACGCGCGCATGACATCCCGATCGCGCTGACTTTCTCCGACCCGTCCATGACCCTGCACTTCCGTCAGGCTCTGCGTGACATGATCGACACCGGAGTCGACCTGCTGTTCTGCAACGAGGAAGAAGCGCGGCTGTTCAGTGGCGAAGCCAGCCTGGAGCGGGCGCTGCCTTTCCTGCTCACCCTCGCCCGTCGCCTCGTCATCACTCGCGGCGCACAAGGCGCCCTGATCGTCGACGCCGAACGATGCCTCAGCATCCCCGCCCCGGTGGTTCAGGCGATCGACAGCAATGGCGCCGGCGACGCTTTCGCCGGTACTTTCCTTTACGGCATCACCCATGACCTCGACGCCGAACACGCCGCGCACCTGGCGGCTCGCGTCGCCGCCCAGGTGGTCAGCCGCTACGGCCCTCGCCTACCCCTGGCTACCTACGCCGAGCTCCTCACCCCTTAGGCCTCATGCCTTCAGCCCGAGTCGACGCGCCAGTTTATGCAGATTGCTCGCGTCGACACCGAGACGACGCGCCGCCGCCGCCCAGTTGCCGCCGCTTTGCTGCCAGGCCGTCTGCAGATATTGACGCTGAAAATTGGCGACGGCGACGTCGAGTGGCGGCAACACTTGTGACGTCGAAAGCGCGGGCTCAGGCGGGCTTTGGACACGCGCGGCGGTGTCGAGATCGAGCAGATCGGCGGCCAGGGTGACGATGTCCGTGCGCACGGCGCCACGACTGAGCGCCTTGATCGCGGCGCGACTGATCACGTGCTCGAGCTCGCGCACATTGCCCGGCCAGTGATAGTCGAGGAGCAAGGCTTCGGCCTCCGGCGACAGGCGCAGGCTGCGCAGGCCGAGACGAGCGCGGTTGAGCTCGAGAAAACGCCCGGCGAGCAGAAGGATGTCATGACCACGCTGGCGCAAGGGTGGAATCGGCACGGGATAGACGGACAGGCGATGGTAGAGATCAGCGCGAAAACTGCCTTCGCGCACGCACTGCTGTAGATGGCGATTGGTGGCGGCAACGATACGCACGTCGACCTTGCGCGGATGATCTTCCCCCAGGCGCTGGATCTCACCATTTTGCAAGGTACGAAGGAGCTTGGCCTGAATGCTCAAAGGCAATTCCCCGACCTCATCAAGAAACAGGGTACCGCCATCGGCGGCCTCGAAGCGACCGGCGCGATCCTGGCTGGCACCGGAGAAGGCGCCTTTGACATGACCGAACAGCTCGCTCTCCGCCAGCGACTCCGGTAGCGCCGCGCAGTTGACGTGCACCAGAGGCCGCGAGCGCGCTGAATGGCGATGCAGATGTCGCGCAAACAACTCCTTGCCGACGCCGGTCTCGCCGAGCAGCAGCACCGGCAGATCAGAATCTGCCACCACCTTGAGCTCTTCGATCAGTTGGGTGATCTCTGGACTTTGTCCGAGAATATCGTCCTCGCCATCGATCGTCTCGGTGCCGGGCTCCTGCGTCCATCGATGCAGGCTCAGGCTGCGCACCTCTTCCTCAAGGCGCGTCATGCGCAGGGCCGCCTCCACCAACAAGAGATGCTCGCCGAGTATGCGCTGCATGTCAGCGTCGAAACGGGCGCCGGCGAGAGCGTCGAGGGTCAGCACACCCCAGGGCCGTCCTTCGACGAAGAGGCTGACGCCCATGCAATCGTGCACCGGCAGAGGTTCCCCCGCCTGGTCGGCGAGCAAGCCATCATAGGGATCCGGCAGTTCGCTGCCCGGCATGAAACGCACCGGCTCGCGCTGCTGCAAGATGCGCGCGAAGCGCGGATGCAATGCGACGCGAAAGCGGCGGCCGAACGCCTCATGCACAAGACCATCGACCGCCACCGGCACCAGGGCATCCTCCTGCAGGCGCAGCAAAGCCACCGCGTCACACTGAAAATACATGCGCAGGACGTGCACCAGGCGCTGCAAGCGTATCGCCGAAGGCAGAGACGTCACGAGATCGGCGAGCAGACTGGCATCGATCATGGTCAATAAAACCCTTTCCTGGTCAAAACAACCTTAACCGCTTAGGGTTTAAAAAACCATCTATTTCTTATGCCCATGATGAATAATGAATTTTTTATGGCACAAACATTGCTTATAGAACTTCGTCTTTCATCCACAGGAGTCTCTCATGACCTTACTCGACCAGTCTCTCGGCGAAATCGCCCGCACCCTGCCCGGCGCCACCGGCATTTTCCACACCCACAAACTCGATTTCTGTTGTGGCGGTGACATCAGTCTGCGCGAGGCGGCTACCCGCAAGGGCATCGACGCCGAACATCTCGCCCAGGAACTCAGCACCTTGAAGCACGACGAAGCACCCGCGCAGTCCCTGCCCGACGCTGCGAGCATGATCGAACACCTTCTACAGCGATACCACGCCCAGCATCGCCTGCAGTTGCCCGAACTCATCCGCCTGGCGCAGCGCGTCGAACGCGTCCACACCCGCCATCCGTCCTGCCCGAGCGGTCTGGCGCAGCAACTCGATAACATGTTGCAAGAGCTGGAGAGCCACATGCTGAAAGAGGAACAGGTCCTCTTCCCCTGGCTGCTGCGCGAGCAGGCCCCCTGGCCGGAAGGCCCCATCGCCATGATGCGCTTCGAGCACGATCAGCATGGCGAGTCGCTGGCCGAAGTGATCCGTCTCACCCACGATATCCAGTTGCCCGAAGACGCCTGCAACACCTGGACAGCCCTGTACACCGGCCTCGAGGCTTTCCGCCGCGACCTGATGCAGCACATCCACCTCGAAAACAACGTCCTGTTCAAGGGCCTGCTCCATGAACCAGCGGATCTCGTCTAGGAGTGCATCATGCAGGAAGTTTTCAGCAAAGCGATGGCACGCAACATTTTTCTCGGTGGTGCCGTCTTTTTCTTCTCATCTATCTGATGCTCAGCGTCGACATCTGGCGACAGATCCCGCAGCGCGATCATGCCGACCAGATGACCGCCGCGCTCGCCACGGCAAGTACTTGATGGACAGCAATAACTGCATCGGCTACCATGCGATGCATAGGCTGGTACTCGCTTGCTGGTGTGTGTGGCGTTGGAACCTTCACACTAACAGACGGATACCGGCCTTTTTATTGCTATTTTGTCCCACGATGATCTCACCGAGGGTACGGGCGAACGCCCTGGCGGACCGTGGGACGAAAGAGCCT
>JAJZBU010000047.1 GCA_021851865.1 Pseudomonadota bacterium
CCAGCCCTACCGCGATGCCAGCGTCAATGACGAAGAGCTCATGGTCGAACGCAATGCCCCACGCTGGCTCAAGATGCTGGGCAAGTACGGCTATCTGGCGCGCAGGCCTATGGACTGATCAGGAGTCTACGGGCGGTATTGCTCTGAGGTCCGTGGTGTTTTCACGGTAACGGATCGATGGCCTTGTTCGCATAGGACATCTGGCGGCGCGTGTGGCTACATCGGCCGTTGATCCAGAAGCCGTCCGGGATGTTGAACCTGGCCAGGGTGAACACCCCGGCCCGGCCGCTGACGATGCCGTTACCGCGAATAGCGGTTGGCGAAGCCTCTCCCATTTCCAGTGCCCGATGAAACGCCTCGTTCATGTGGAAATGCCGCAGTTGACCCACGACATGGGACAAGTGGCCTTCGTCCATGCCTTTGGATGCGGCGTGCGCGCGCTGGGCGCCGACGGTCAAGGCTTCCTCGACGGCCATCACCAGCTCGCGCGGCAGGCTGCGCTGCAACAGGTCGGGAATTGTGTCTACGGGTGGCTGGGCCATTCGTCCTCCAAAGGTCTGATTTCGCTTTTCGGCGTTTTACCACGGAAAAGTTTCGTTTAGAACGTAAAGCTACGGGAATGCTTGCTTCCATGGCAAATACGGAAGCTCTCATCTCTTGAAAAGTGTCAGAAATTCATACATACTTCTGCCAGTTAGGAGATTCCCACCATGCAAACCCTCGCCAAACAGGTTCTAGAGCACGCCGCCGGACTGCCGGAGGGCACACCCTTGGTCGCCAAGGAGCTGCTCCATTTGGGAAACCGGGCGGCGGTGGACCAGGTGCTGTCTCGACTCGTGCAGCGCGGCGCCCTGCTGCGCGCCGGTCGCGGCATCTATGTTCTGCCGGTGGAGAGCCGTTTCGGTTCCCGCGCCCCCTCGGCCTCCAAAATGGTCGAGGGGCTGGCCCACCAGCGCGGCGAAACCATCGTGTCGCATGGTGCAGCGGCGGCCAACGCGCTGGGCCTCACCACCCAAGTGCCTGTGCGATCCGTCTACCTGACCTCCGGCCCCAGCCGCCGTTTGAAGCTGGGGGCCCAGACCGTTGAATTCCGGCACGCGCCGGTGTGGCAGTTGATCTTTCCTGACCGCGCTGCCGGCGATGTCGTGCGAGCATTGGCCTGGCTGGGGCCCGAGCGCGCCGGTGAAGCGCTGCGAACGCTGCGCGCCAAGCTGCCGGCGGCCGAGATGAAGGAAGTCGCATCGGCACGTGCGCGCCTGCCGACATGGATGGCAAAGGAAGTGAGCGCGCTGGTATCGCATGGCTAAGTTCTTCGATCTGTCTGTCGATGAGCGTCTGGAAGCGCTGGCCCAGGCGGCCGACGCTTCCGGCCGCCCTCCCCACCTGCTGGAGAAAGATGTCTGGGTGGTATGGGCTCTGCGCCATCTCTTCGCTGCACCCTATGCGTCGCATCTCATCTTCAAGGGCGGCACCTCGCTGTCGAAGGCCTACGGCGTCATCCAGCGTTTTTCCGAGGACGTGGATCTCACCTATGACATCCGCGCCATCGCCGGCGATCTGATCGGCGAGGCAGGCACACCCCTTCCCGCCAGCAAGAGCCAGGAAAAGAAATGGAGCAAAGAGATTCGCGCCCGGCTGGCTGAATGGGTGACGGACGAGGTCATCCCGCTGCTTCAGCAGGACCTGCAGCAGCAGGGTCTGCCGGCCCAGGCCCGCGCCGAAGGCGACAAGGTGTTCATCGACTACACGTCGCTGGCTTCAGGAACGGGCTATGTGCCGTCGGCGGTCATGCTCGAATTCGGCGCGCGCTCCACCGGGGAGCCTTGCGAACCGCGCGCGATCCGTTGCGACGCCGCCGCGCACCTCGAAGGCGTGGAATTCCCCGAAGCGACGCCGCAGGTGATGCGTGCCGAGCGGACCTTCTGGGAGAAGGCCACCGCGATCCACGTGTTTTGCGCGCAAGGTGTCTTTCGCGGTGGTGAGCGCTTTGCACGTCACTGGCACGACGTAACGCGTTTGGACGGCGCCGGCTTCGCTGACGCGGCGATCGCCGACAGGGCGCTCGCGAAGGCCGTGGCCGATCACAAGAGCATCTTCTTCGCAGAAAAAAGCCCAGACAACGCATCGATCGACTACCACGCCGCGGTCTCGGGCGGGCTGTGCCTGGTGCCCAACGACGAGGCCTTGGCCAAGTTGGCCGCCGACTACCAGCACATGGTCGACGACGGGCTGTTCCTCGATGAGGTCGAATCGTTCGATGCCCTACTCCAGCAATGCCAAGCTATTCAGCAGAAGGCGAATGCAGTTGGAACGAACAAAGACCTAGAAAGCCAACCGCCTGCGTGAGTCCTAGGCAAAGCAAGGCGAGCACCTGATGGAAAGGTGCAGAGCCAGGGCATTGAGTTTGTCGCGACGTTGTGCATTGCCTTTCGCAGCGCGCTCAGACCGCAAAATTGCGGCCGAGATTGAGAAGGGTGATCTGGCGCACCTTGCCGCCGATGCGCTCACCGCGCACCAGGCGATAGGTGAAGTAGCCTTCGCCGGTGACTTTGTTGTTGGTTCGGGTTTGACGGATATACATATTCCCAATTCTAACGAAAAAGCAAGGGGAAAAACCGGGTCGATGGAAATATTATGGCACAACAAAACGACTTTCAAAACACGAACATAGGAAAATCAATTGGTTAGATGTTTTTGGCCAACGAAAATCGCTCAAAATGCTGATTGAATGTTAAAGACCGGCTAAGGACGAAGACAATAAGGTATTGCAGTAGATAACGCACAGACAATGCGAAGGCATCGCCAAAGACGGATGACGAGCTCTGATCGAGCTCAGGCTAGGCAGGATGCTTGACTCTGAAGAAACCTCTTGCCAGCCCAAAGAGATGGCGTCCCCACGGGGATTCGAACCCCGGTTACCGCCGTGAAAGGGCGATGTCCTAGGCCTCTAGACGATGGGGACCTAGATTTGGTGGAGCTAAGCGGGGTCGAACCGCTGACCTCTACAATGCCATTGTAGCGCTCTACCAGCTGAGCTATAGCCCCACACATCCAGCTGACCACTGGTTGTCACGTCAGCTGAGGCGCGCATTTTATGTTTCAGCCCCCCCAGTGTCAACAGCAGATTTCATATTTTTTAGCGCTCATCCTCGCTGTGCAAGGCAAGCGACTCATAGGCTTGCACGGCTTCTTCGGGGGTAATGTCGGCGACGACCTGCGAGGTTTTTTGCAGAAGTACATGCGCTACCTGCCAGGGGTGCCAGCGCTGTGTATCGGTCCCGCCAAAAAAGCAGACGATGGGTTTGCCGAGGCCAGCCGCGACATGCATGGCCCCGCCATCACTGCAAATGACACACTGACAAAGCGCCAGGGCCGCGATCAGTTCAGCGAGTTCCTGCGTCGGACAAGGATAGACGGCCGTCGCCATGTCCGGCAGGGCCGCGATGATCGCCACCGCCTTCTCATCATCGCCAGGATGGAAAGGATTGTCCTGCGCGCCTGGCGACCAGAGCAGGATAAACCGCACTCCATGTCGTTGATGCAAGGTGCGCATCAAGGCGACGAAAGACTCGACCGGCCAACGCTGATTGGGGCGACGCGAACTGATATGGACGCCGATCCAGGGACCCTCTCCTGGCGGCAGCCGAGCCTGGATGGCAGCAACCAGGCTAGCATCGGGCACCACCAAGCTGGCTGGGGGGGGCTGCGTGACATCCAGGGGCAGCAGGAGTCGATAGACATCCTCGACTTCGTGCAGGGGACGTGTCGTGGCGGAATCGATGGCGAGCAGACGCATCGCACAGCAGCGGCTCTGCGGCGGAGCGAAGGCGATGATCTGGCGCGGACGTAACAGCCTCGCCATGCGGATCACTTTTGGAAGGTATCCCGCGCCGACCGCCACAACGACGTCATAGCGCCGACGCCGCATCTGCCAGAGCAAGAGCAGGCGGCGCAGATGGACGCGCAGGACCGACTCACCGGAAGTGCGATGTTTAGCTTTGGTATAGCTATAAATGTGATCGATATAGGGATTAGCTGCAATCACCGGACCGTTGTAGCTGTTCACCAGAACGTCGATACGCGCTTGCGGATAATGCCGACGCAGGGCTTCAAACATCGGCGTCGTGCAAACCAGATCACCAATATTGTCACGTCGAATCAAAAGAATTTTTTCGATGTTCATGAAGGGAAGGATATCTCCACCGTCTCGCTGGCGATAATACTCAAGAACAGCGAAGCCGACCAGCCAGTCTTCACGGTGTTGCCTCCACACATTCCAAACGCCACTCAAAAGACAGCGGCTGACCATCCGCATCGAGGACGCGCAGGCCCTGCATGCGTTCGCGTAGACGCGCTTGCGCCGCCTGAGCGGAGGCAGGCAGTGTCACGAGAATGAGAAAGACGTTGCTATCATCCTGACGCAGCGGCGCCTCCTCACGGCGCGTGCAGTGCTGCAGATAATGACAGACGGCATTCATAACCATGATTTGCTGATCGCCCGCCGTCACCTGAATTCGCACGAGGTAAGTCTGCAGCCCCTGGGCAGCAGCGCGTGCTCTCGCCTCGCGCAAGTGACGCTGCAACTGGCGTGCTGGTGTTTTCTGCCGACGAAACAGGGAATGTGCCAAGCGCAGGAGCAAGGTCAGGAGCGCGCCCAGGACGAACCCGAGCAACAATGTCTGATCCTTGATCATGCCAGCTCCAAGTCTTAAGCTTCGCTTCGATGCGGTTTGGTGATCACGGCATAGGGCGATCCCCGCCCCTGCACGGCGGCATATTCTTCGGCCTGCAGATAGCGCTCAGCCGGCTCACCGAGCGCTTCCGCCAGCGTCATGAGGACGTGGGCATAGGTACAGGCATTCGCGAAGAGCATACCACCGACGTCGAGTGTGCCACCGTGATTGCGATAACCGAGAGCACGGCATCGGCGACCACCGAGATCAAGGCGACGCAAGTATCCAAGAAGCGGCTCCGGGTGTCCATGCACTAAAAAGATGCGGGCCCTCGCCTGCGGCGAAAAATAGCCTTGCAGATGCTCGTCATCATGCACCACGGCAGCTTCATGGGCATCGCGCGCCTGACGAAAACGCAAGGGCTCCTGCAAGTAGATCAGGCGTACCGCCACTCCCTGCTGTTGCAGTCGCTCACTCGCCTTGCGCATCTCGATGAGCTGATAACTGCCACAGGCCACCAGCTCCACGGCATCCGCCGCGCCCGTGTGCAAGAGCAAGGCGCCGGTAGCGGCCAGTTCCTCAGCCTGCGCCCAGGACAACTGCATCGGCAGATCCTGTTTGGCGACCACCATCACGGCGATACGGCCGCGTTCCTGGTAAACCTGTGCCAGTGCTTGCAGGGCTGACAGAGCATCGGCCGGATAGAGAATCCGGACCATGTCGCTCATCTCTCCGGCCAGGGTCTCGACCAAGGCAGGATCCTGATGCGATTGTTCGTTCTTGCCATTTTCCCAGGTATGCGAAGTGACGATCAGCGGCCAAGCCAACCATGCCGGTGGTCGTCCCGCCTCTTTGAGATGGCGGGAGAAGATGATCTCCTGGCGCAAAGCGCCGAGCATCTTGACGGCAAAAGCTTCGTAACTCACGACCAGATTGACGCCGGCTTTATTGGCCAGACAGGCGCACACGACCGCTTCTTCATTGAGCGCCGTGATCACGGCGCCGTGCGGATCCTCATCATTTCCGGGCTCGGGATCGCGGACCCGATGTTTGAGTCGCTGCAAAAGACCCGCCATACGATTGGAGCGCAGTTCGTCGGGGTTGCCGACACGCCAGCGACGCTCCGGGTTGAGGCGACAGAGTTCCTGCATCCAGACATCGATCGCGGCCATCGCCGAGGCCGGCCATGGTGCGGCACTCTCCCGTGCTGGCAGGATCAGATCCGCCGGCGCTCGTTGCGCCAGAGCATGATCGCGTTCGCGCACACGCCCGTTGCGTGCGTGATTGTTGAGTTGTGCCTGCACACTCTGCAGCTGTGGCAAGGGCGTCCACAATTCCGCCATGGCGCGATTGAAGGAAGCGCGTGCGAGCGCATCGCGATAAGGCGAGACGGTCAGCGGTGTGCCATGCGCCAAGTTGGTGCCGGAATTGAGAAAACCATAGCCTTTCGGTGCTTCCGCGATGATGTAGGGCAAGGCTGTGGCACCCGCGTGAACCGCAGCTTCCGCCTCGAACAAGGCCATGATGAACGCGGCAGGGTCGCGCCCATCGATGCAGCGCGGGCTGAAGCCATTGAGGACGAGATGCTGCTGCAACCAGCTCACCCCGCCTGCCTGCATGATGCCACTGCGCTGGTCGATGCGCCGGCCATTGGCGATCATCACCGGCAGCGCCACGCCACAATCGTCACCGCGCCACCAGCGCGCCGCCCAGTCAGCGCCGCGTTGCTCCTCAAAAGCGCCATCGCTGAGAAAAGCCACCAGAGTTTCACCGGGCAAGGGCGCGTGCACATAGTGGAGATCGGCGAATCCAAGATAGCCGCCCTCCAACATGCCGCCGGCGGTATGAGCGTTGACGTGCGAGCCGAGAGGCGACTCTGGATGGCCATCTGGACGCACGGTGTAGCGATAAAAATCCTTCACCAGCGTGCTCAGCCCCGCGTCGGACAGCTCATAACGCTGTGCATGCGCCGGATGCATGTTGCCGAGGATGACGTTGCAGGCGTCGATGGCAGCGACACAGTGTCCCTGCCCCATCATCCAGGAGCGCGTCGTGCCGGTGAGAGCATTGAGTGCGATATAAGCGACATAGGCCGGCACCATGTTCAAGGAGCCCCCGGCATGGCCTTGCGGATCGACCTTGAAATCCTGCTCGCTGAGCGCTCTGCCATCGAGAAAAACGTGTCGCGCATAGACCATGTGCATGACCAACCAGCAAGCGGCGCGACAAAGGCTATCGGCTGCCAACAAGATGGCATAGACCGCCTCGCGTGAAGGCTGTACGCCCGACGCCACCAGTCGATCCGCCAGGATGCTGGCATCGGCGCAGACTTGCGGCGAGTGTGCCGTCAAACCTTGCGCCTGTTCAAAGCTTTGCTGCAAGCTCGCCATCATGGTACTCCTTGGGGGCGCTCAACTGACGAATACCCTGAACCAGGACCGACGTGATGTCGATGCCATTGCTCGCGTGCTGCACGGTATTGCAGGTCACGATGGCACGGGTTCCAGCAGCCTTTAGTTGAGCATAGGAGTCTTCTGCAAAAAGGCCATGAACGGCGATACAAACCGCCGGTGACCACGATCCGCGCTGTAGATGGTGCAGTGTTTCAAGCAGGGTATGGCCGGACGACACGATGTCATCAACCAGGATGGGCGTATGGTCGACCCCATCATCCAGGGGCGGAGCGCTGACTTCGACCGCACGATCGCCGTGTCGCGTTTTGTGCAGAACCGTCGCAGGGGCACCGGCCAGACGCGCCACGGCTTCAACCCACTGCGAGGACTCGGCGTCGGGGCCGATGAGTATCGGCTTGTCGACGTGCTCCCGGATCCAGGCGGCGATCAGTTCGACCGAGCTCATCGCCAAAGCCGGAATGCTGTAAATCTCGGAGAGTGCATGATAGCGATGCAGATGTGGGTCGATGGTCAGCAGGGCATCGACATGCTGCGACAACAAGCGGGCGAAGCTACGTGAGCTGATGGCCTCTCCAGGTTTGAAACGGATGTCCTGCCGCATATAGGCGAGATAGGGCACCACCAGCAGCACCTTGGTCGCCCCCATCTCATGCAGCAGATCAGCGATGAAGATGATCGGCAAAATGGCTTCGTCCGGCTTCCTCAGATCGGCAAGCAGAATGACTTGACATCCAGACACCTGCGCGAGCAGACGCACATAGTGCTCGCCATCGGGAAACTGACGTGACTCAAGAGCGATCTGCGGTACGCTCAGAGCGGCACTCAGGGCCGCAGCCAGATCACGCCGCGCCGAAATATCGACGATCACCATGGGCATCTCGAACTCACTCATCCATCACACTCCAAGTCGTCGCTGCAGGCACAGCCTGATCTCAAACAAACTCGCCATCGACCCGCACTTCATGCGGATGCAGCGCAAGAAAATCCAGAGCGTAGGCGAGAGCTCCGGGTGAAGTGGCGTGCACAGTATAAAGACGATCACCACGCGATAGACGCTCGCCCAGGCGAACATGAAAATCGATGCCGGCGGTGCTGTCGGCGGGCGCCCCCGAGAGCTTGGCGAGGCGTGAGAGAAAGCGGTTGTTGATCAACGTGACGACGCCATCGCGGTCAGCGAATACCGCATGCTGATAGGGCGCGACGCCCGGTTCGCGAAAGCCACCCTGCGCTTCGGCGATCAACATGAAACGCGCCAGTGCCTCACCACGGTCAAGAATCTGCGTCGCCCGCTCCAACCCTTGTCCAGGACTCGCCACGCCGCCCATCTCCAGCAGCACACCGGCGAGGGTCAGGGCGCGCTCACGCAAGTCCTGGGGGGCGTCCTCCTGCCGGCGCAGGACAGCGAGCACATCACGCGCCTCCAGCGCCGGGCCTATGCCCCGGCCGACGGGCTGCGAGCCATCGCTGATGTGCGTTCGCACCGTCAGCCCAAGCTCTTCACCCACTTGCACGAGTATCCCGGAGAGGCGCTTGGCCTGCAATTCTGAGCGCACCTTGGCGGTCGGTCCGACGGGAAGATCGATGAGAACGTGCGTCGAACCGGCGGCTATTTTTTTGGACAGGACGGATGCAATCATCTGTCCTTCTGAATCGAGGTCAAGGGCACGTTCGACGCGAATCAGCAGATCATCCGCTGGCGACAGCGCCATCGCCCCACCCCAGACCATACAGGCGCCACAGCGTTCAACCACCTGGCGCATGGTCGCGACGTCGAGCTGCACCGGCATCATCGTTTCCAGGGTATCAGCACTGCCGGCGGGTGAGGTGATCGCACGCGAGGAACTCTTCGGCATGATCAAGCCTGCGGCGGCGGCGATGGCGACGATGATGGGCGTGGTGCGATTACCCGGGAGTCCGCCGAGGCAATGCTTATCGACGATCAGCGCCTGCGGCCAACGCATGCGTTCGCCTGACTTGACCATGGCGTCGGTCAGATACGTGATCTCATGCGTATCAAGGCGGCTCCCGGCGCAGGCGGTGACAAAGGCCGCCAGCATGATATCGGAATAATGACCGGCGACGATGTCGCTGACGATGTCCTGCATCGCCTGACGTCCCAATTGATGGCCATAGAGCTTGCTGCGGACATGATGCAAAGACTCGATAGCTGGAGCGTGCCGCACCGTGATCAGGTCGCCTTCGACGACCTGCAAAGCGGTCACCGCCGCATCGGACAGACCGATCTCACCATCATCGACAAAATGATCGGTGACCATGTTCAAGGTCGCCGTCAGCACCCGTTCGCCGGCGACCAATTCGATTCTGGACTGGGTCACCAGTCCCTCCGACCGGGCGATGCCTGAATCGAGACGCAGGAAAGCCACCGGATGCCAATGCGTGCTGATCCCCAGACAGCGCACCTTGAGTTGCTTCAAGGGCTTCGCTTCCATCACCATCACGCCTCTTCCTCCAGGTTCACCAACGCTCAGAATAGAATATCGCGCCTCGACCGCAACTGAGCAAGATCAAAGCCCGTCAGGCTGAAAAACATCTACTATGAGATACAGACCCCTTCTGGGACGAGCCTCATGCAACTAGGTTGTGTATGTCAAGTTGTGCAAATTCCTTCCTGGTATGAGGGAGGATTTCATCAGGCGGCCTGCCTGAGGCGTTCGCGACGCTGTTCTTTCAGAAGCTCCATGTTGAGGTAACGGTTGTCCTC
>JAJZBU010000022.1 GCA_021851865.1 Pseudomonadota bacterium
TGGCTCGGCCAGCAATGAGATGCCCGCCACCACCACCTATCTGACCGCCGGACAGTCGCTCTTCGGCACCTATGGTGGCGGCGGCACGGCCAGCGATACGCTGTCGGTGCGTTACGTCACGGGGTTGGTGCCGCAAGTCATCGGCCTGCCCATTCAGGACACCCAGCTCAACTGCATCGGCCGCGGCATTCCCATTCTGGCGACCAATCCCACCGATTATTACATCTTCGACCAGACCTTGAGTCTGGACACCTCGCAACGCTTAAGCTGCAGCTATACCGGCAGCAGCTATACGCCGAGCAGCAGCACCACCTTGATCCAGGAGCCGACGACGGCCTTCCCCCTGATCGGTGATACGAGCACGGTCAGCTTGTCGCAGATCACCTTCCTCTATGGCGTCGATACCAATGGTGACGGCTCGGTGGACGGCTACTACAACGCCGCCCAGGTCGACGCCGCCGGCAACTGGAGCAATGTCATCTCGGTGCAGGCGACGTTGATCTTCAAAAACCCGCTCGCCAACCAGGCGGGGCAGCCAGCTACTTTGTCCTTCAGTAAAACCATAGCCCTGATGAGCCGCTCATGAGACCTTCTTCCCTACGCCGCGAGACCGGCTTTGTCCTGCTCACCAGCCTCATCCTGCTCGCCATCCTGGTCATCGTCGCTGGCGCCATGCTGCGCAGCGTCAATCTGCACCACCGCATCACCGGGGTGCTGCGCGACAAGCAGGTGGCCCTGACCAGTGCCGTCGCCGCCGAGCGCTATGCCGAATGGTGGCTGACACAAAGCTCCCCGAGCCCCATCGTTTGCACCTCAGTGCAGACGATGGTGACCGCCAGCGTCTGCAGCAATGCTCTGGTCAATCCGAATGCTCTGCCCTGGGTCGCCCTCGATGGCAACGGCACGTCCCATGGCGTCGGCATCAGCTACGCGCCGCCGACCAATGTGCTGTCGGTCAATGCCGCAGGAGGTGCCAATCAGGTCTACGCCAGCCCCGGCTTTTACATCGTGCCGCTGCCAGGCGGCACCAGCAACACCACGGACTACCAGATCAATGCCTATGGCTATGGCGGAGCGCAGGACTCGGTCGCCGTAGTGCAAAGTACCGTCAGCGTCACGACGGGGTATGGATCTCCGGAAAGTAGCCAGCAATAACACCCGAACGCCCATCACCGGGCGACAGGAGGAGTGATGAACATGATGCCCCGTCTCGGCTTCGCCTTCGGTCTGCTGATGAGCGGTCTGGTCCAGGCCAGCACCCAGAACATCACCGAGAACTTCACCGGCACGACCACCCAGAACGCCTGGGAGAGCTACAACGCCTGTTTGACCGCCGGCAGCTCGAGCTCGCCGGGAACGCAACCGGTGCTGGCGTCGAGCATCCCTGGCTGCAGTACCAAGGATCCTTTCGGCCATACCGAGACCGGCGGCTATCAGGGCTCGACCTCGAGCGCCAGCTTTCCGGATCCGAATGGCAAGGGCGCCCTGCGCCTGACCAACAATGCCAACAATGAGGCCGGCGCCATCATCTCGACGACGCCCTTCGACGCCAGCAACGGCGTCAACATCACCTTCATCTCCGAGACTTATCAGGGCGACTCCGGCGGCCCCGGTGGCGATGGCGCCGACGGCATGAGCTTCTTTCTGCTCGACGCCTCGAACTACGACCTGACCTCCGCCAATACCTACAACGCCAAGTATGGCACCAGCTACAACCTGCTCAGCTACAATCCCACCGCCACCAATATCGCCACCGTCAAGGGCAATGAGGTGGTCGCCCATCTCGGCTCCTTCGGCGGCTCGCTCGGCTACACCTGCTCGAACGACAACAACCCCTATACCGGCATCGTCGGTGGCTATATGGGCCTCGGCATCGACGAATACGGCAACTACCTCAACGGCGCCACCCAGAATGGCTGGAATGACAACACCGCCAGCGGTCTCGGCGCTGATGGCCAGACACCGAGCGAGATCGGCCTGCGCGGCAAGGGCAACGTGTCCTGGGACTGGATCTGGGCCAACTACGGCCCGAACAGTCCGAACAGCAGCCTGCAGATCTACGACTCGAGCGTGTGGGGTAATCAGGCGCAAGTCGTGCAGAATACCTGTGCCACCGGCACCCTCTATGGCTATAGCGACAATCAAAATGGTCTCTATCAGGCCCAGGACAGCAACGGCAACCCCATCCCCGTCAACGACTACACCATGATCCCCGGTGGCTTCGCCCAGTTGCCCATCCAGATCGCCAACGAGTCGGCAGCGAACCGCCAGAAGGCGACGCCGATCACCTATCAGCTGCAGATCACCTCGCTCGGCAAGCTGACCCTGACCTATTCGATCAATGGCGGTGCGCCGGTGACCGTGCTCTACAACCAGGACATCACCAGCAACAACGGCAATCTGCCACCGACCCTGTACTTCGGCTTCGCCGGCTCTACCGGTGGCAGCCGCAACATCCATGAGATCTCCTGCTTCAAGGCGGTGCCTTCCGACATCTCCTCGACCTCGGCCAGCCTGAACAGCCAGCAGAGCGGTCAGGTGCAGACCAATACCCAGGTTTACCTGGCCTCCTATCACCCGGTGAACTGGTGGGGCAGCCTGGTGTCCGATTATCTCGTCGTCAGCGGCAGCGGCACGGCGGCGACGGTCACGGTTGCCAGCACCCCCAACTGGGACGCCACCTGCCAGCTCACCGGTTCCGCCTTGCTGCCGGTCGGCACCTGCCCGACCACTGTCGGCGCACAAAACCCCCTCACCGGTCGCGTCCTGCTCACCTGGAATCCGGCGGGGGCGGCGAGCAGTGCCTATCTGCCGAGCTCTTCGACGCTCAAGGGCGCGCCGCAGCCTTTTGAGTGGACGAACCTGACCAGCACGCAACAGGGCACCCTCGGTAACCAGAACGAGCTCAACTATCTGCGCGGCGTGCGCAGCAAGGAACAGAGCAATGGCGGCATCTACCGCAACCGCACGAGCGTCCTCGCCGACATCCAGAACTCCAGTCCGACCTGGACCGGTGGCCCGTCAGCGCCCTTCACTGGCACCTGGAAGGACGCGCTCTATCCGAGTACCAGCATGGCGGAGAACAGCGTTTCTTACACCACCTTCGCCACCACCTACGCCACCCGCCTCAACGTCGTCTATGTCGGCGCCAATGACGGCTTCATGCATGGTTTCCGCTCCGGCAGCTATAACAGCACCGGCGGCTATATCAGCACCTACAATGACGGCATGGAGGTGCTCGGCTACATGCCGCAGGCCATCTTCAACAACATCAACAACACCAGCAACAAGGGCGTCATCGACTACAGCAGTCCGAGCTACGCGCACAACTACTTCGTCGACGCCACCCCGAATACCGGCGACCTCTACTACAAGGGCGCCTGGCATAGCTGGCTGGTGTCGGGGGTCGGGGGCGGCGGTGCCGACATCTTTGCCCTCGATGTCACCAACCCGAACAATTTCAGCGAAGTCAATGCCAACAGCCTGGTCATCGGCGATTGGACGAACCTCAATATCACCTGTGTCTCCGACACCCGCGCCGGCGAAGCCGCCACCGCCTGCGGCAAGAACCTCGGCCAGACCTTCGGTCAGCCGCACATCCTGCGCCTGCACGATGGCAACTGGGCCATCGTTTTTGGTAACGGACTGAACAGCAGCAATGGCAGCGCCGGCATCTTCATCATGGAAGTCAACAGCGGCAGTGGCGCCATGAGCTTTCGTTACATCGACACCGGCAACACGCAAGGCAAGGACGGTATCACCTATATCGCCCCCGCCGACCTCGACGGCGACCATATCACCGACTATATCTATGCCGGTGATCTGCTCGGCAACATCTGGCGTTTCGACCTGACCAGCAATACCGCCACGAGCTGGCGTACGTCCTCCTTCACGGGTGGCAGCACGCCGTCGCCCTTGTTCAATGCCAACCTCGGCGGCGTCATCCAGCCGATCACCACCAAGCCCGTCCTGGTCACCGGCAAGTCCTATTCCTCACAGCCACGCATGATGGTCGACTTCGGCACCGGCCGTCTCATCGGCTCGACCTGGAACAGCCAGGCCACCTATGCCAGCGGGCAACAGTACCTCTATGGTGTCTGGGACTGGAATATGGCCGCCTGGAATGCCATGAGCGGCAGCCAGTACGCCAGCCTGACGGCGCCGCAGAGCATCACCACATCAGCTCTGCAGACGCAGACCATCAGCATGGCCAGCGGCAGCATCTCGAGCAGCCAGATCCTCGGCATCCGCACCATCAGCAGCAATACTGTCTGCTGGCAGGGCAGCACCGCCTGCTCGAGTGCCACCAACAATCAATACGGCTGGAAGGTGCTGCTGCCTGGCGGCGTCGGAACCGCCAATTATGAACAGATCATCTACAACCCAACCCTGGCTTACAATGCCCTGTTCATGGTCAACACCACCATTCCACCGATCAACACCATCTACAACTGTCAGTCCCTCTACCCGACCGGCTGGACCATGGCCATCGATCCTATCTATGGTGGCGTGCCGGGCGGCCCCAACAACGGCCAGTCGGTGTTCAGTGCCAGCAATAACTATGTGTTCAGCAACACCTCCCCCATCGTCGGGGTGATGCAAAATGCCACGGGGAGCGTCGCCGCTGTCACCATATCAACCGGCAGCGGTGGCAGCGGTGGCACTGGCACGCCTGCAGTGCTCCCTGGCACGCCCCCCAAACCTCCCAAACCTCCCTCCGGTTGCAGCAGCTCGACGCTCAAGGTAACCATCAGCAACACGACCTCGGGCCAGGCAGAGAGCAATACCGCTCAGACCCCTACTTCAACTTGCCAGCTCAAACGGCTGAACTGGATGCAACTGCGCTGAACTGAAAAGGAGTCGTCATGCGTACGCAACAAGGCTTCACCCTCATCGATCTGCTGATCGCCGTCGCCATCATCGGTATCCTGGCGGCGATCGCCATCCCTTCTTACGAGAAGCAGGCGATGCAGTCGCGGCGTACCGACGCCAAGACTGCCCTGCTCGATCTGGCCAGTCGCGAAGAACGACTTTTTGCCACCAACAACACCTATACCAACGATCCGACACAGCTCTATGGCGCTGGTGCCACCTTCCCGCTGTCGGTGCCCGGTACCGGCACCAACGACTATCAGATCAGTGTTCTGACCCCGAGCGGGGCCGCCCCCGCCACCGGTACGACCTTTCTGCTGCAGGCAGTGCCGATCAACAACCAGGCGCTCGATGCCTGCGGCACCTATCAGCTCGACAACACCGGCGCCCAGACCAATATCAATACCCACAATCCAAGCTCGAGCTGCTGGTAAGCGCTCCTCCTCTCTCTTGACGCCGCTACGCCGGCGTCAGGCACCCTTCTCGCCGTTCCTGCCGCACTGACCAAATCCCTACAAGTTTCACATAACTGAAACATTACACTCGTTTAATACGCCTGCGAAAACGCAATGAAGCGCGTCGTGGAAGTCCTTCTTCCCGGCTCCGTCGAATCTATCAACCAAGAGGCTATTATGCGTAAGCAAACTCTATTCACGCGCACCCGTATCAGCCTGGTCGTGGCGTCCATCCTGGCCGCCAGCGTGCCGGCTTTTGCCGATGATGCGAGCCAGATCGACCAGATGCAGGGGCAGATCAAGGATCTCCAGCAGCAAATCGAAACCATGAAGGCTTCTGTTGACAAGCATGAAGACTCCATCCGTGCGTTGGGCCAGCAGCTCGATCAGGTCAGCTCCGCCGTCTCCAACCCGAGCAAGGCCATCCGTGGTGAGCCCACCGGCAAGGGCGTGATGTATGGCAATGTCAACGTCCAGCTCGGGGGCTTCGCCGCTTCTGAAACCGTGTACCGCACCCAGAACCTGCAGTCCGACATCGGTTCGCCGTTCAGCAAGATTCCGTTCAACGTGCCGACCGGCACGACGGCCGCTGGCAGCCACACCTACGCCGGCCCGGTCTTCGGCAACTCCGAATTCCGCGGCACCGAACGTCAGTCGCGCTTCTCGATGCTCGCCACCGGCATGGCCGATAACGACACCGTGCTCTCGGCCTACTACGAGCTTGACTTCCTGGCCTCCGGCACGACGGCCAACGCCAACGAAAGCAACTCCTTCAGCCCGCGCACGCGTCACGTCTACGCCAACATCGACTGGCTGAACGAAGGCGTGCACATGCTCGCCGGTCAGACCTGGTCGCTGGCCACCCTGAATACCCAGGGCATCACGCCGCGCAACGAGTACATCCCCCTATCCATCGACGCGCAATACGTTCCGGGCTTCACCTGGTCCCGGCAGTGGCAGTTCCGTCTGGTCAAGGATTGGGACAAGAAGTACTGGGGCGCCGTCTCCTTCGAAAACTCGCAGACCGCTGGCGTCTCTGGCACGGGCCCGAAGGGCTTCACCAACAACTTCGCCATGGTGCCGCCGGGTGGTTCGCTGTTCAATCCGGTCACCGCAGGTGGTGCTGCCGGACCTGCTGGCATGTCGATCAACAAGTTCCCCGACATCATCGCCAAGTTCGCGGCAGAAACCAGCCTCGGCCACTATGAAGTCTACGACCTGATGCGCAACTTCGACAGTAACTACCAGCTCGCTGGCGTTGGCAACATGACGCACCAGAGCACCTGGGCCAATGCCGTCGGCGCTGGCGCCGTCATCCCCATCATGCCCAAGGTCCTCGACTTCTCGGCCAGCGGCCTGAGCGGCAAGGGCATCGGCCGTTACGGCACCGCCGGCCTCGCCGACGCCACCTTTGGCAGCGATGGCGCGCTGATGCCGACCAAGGAAACCATGTTCCTGACCGGCCTCACCCTGCACGCCGCGCCGACCATGGACGTCTACGCCAACTATGGCCGTGAACAGCTCGAGTCCAGCTCCTACATGAATGGCGGCAGCTTGATCGGCTATGGTGATGGCATGGGTGCTGCCGGCACGGCCAATGGCCTGAAGTCGGTGGCTCAGGCGACGACGGGTTTCTGGTGGAGCTTCTACAAGGGCAACTATGGTGCCTTCAAGCTCGGTATGCAGTACTCGCACACGCAGCTGACCTCGTTCGAGAATCAGGTGGGAACGAGCATGCACACCAGCGACAACATGTTCTTCACCAGCTTGCGTTACTTCCCGTTCTGATCCCCACATCACCGGCCTGACCCATGTCGGGCCACTCTCTCCACCCACGGCGAGCCTGCCGTGGGTGTTCACCAGCACAACGATGATCGTCGCCTCCCTACTCGCGTGGTGGCCGCGTATTTAATCGAGGACTTGACGCCGGCTCCTGGCAAAGGCGATCAGAAGCCTTCAGGCACTATCGTAAACGCGGTGAATTTGCGATAGTAATGACGTCTGCATCGACTACAATGAAGATGTGTCTATTAAAAAAGATCCCTGCCTGTAAAGGTTGAACATGCGTCCACTCATTCGATACGGTGTTTGTGTCTACATGGTATTTCTGGGGTTACTGAGCAGCGCGCCGGTGCGAGCCGATGATAACGCCGACCAGAAGAATTTTCAGGAAGAGCAGAAGTCGCTGAACAGTGAGTGGAAATTGATCCACGACGATCACTGGCACCACATCAAGTTTTATCTGCGCAAGGATTCCAACTACCGCATCTCGGTCAACAAGATGGTCACCATCTTCGACGCTCCCCTGGCCAGCATCGTCGCCGCCTGCATGGACGTCGACAATATGCGCCGCTGGATCTGGCATCTGAGCAGCGCCACTTTGATCAAGCAGGAAAGTCCGAATGACCTGATCATCCACCTCGTCATCAGCAGTCCCTATGGGATCGAGGACCGCGACGCGGTCATCCACACGCACATCTCGCAGGACCCCAAGAGCCACGTCGTCACCCTGACCACGGAATCAGCCGATGGCTATCTGCCGCCGCAGGCGGGCCTGGTGCGCATGGCAAAACTACAGATGAACTGGAAGTTCACGCCACGCAGCGATGGCCGCGTCGACGCCGAAATGGTGGGTATCATCGATCCGGGAGGAAGGATCCCGGCCTGGACGGCGAACATCATCCAGCACTCTTCGTTGTATTACAGCCTGAAGAAGCTGATGCGCATCTCGCAGAGCTCGCGCTACAGCGACCCGACGCTGCCGTTCACCATCGTTCAGTAGGACAAGATAAGGGGCGGCACGCTGCCGCCCCTTATCTTTTTAGACGGCCTTCTTTTTAGACGGCCTTCTTTTTAGGCGGCCTTGCGCTTTTCGCCGGCGAGCACCAGATCCGAGAACAGCTTCTGTGCCTGCTGACGCAGCTCTTCCGCATTCAGCTTTTCACGCATCTGCACAGCCTGAGCACGCAATTCTTCGAGCTTGAGCTGCGAGGCTTCCTGCACCAGGGTGTCGACCAAGCCACGCACGGCCAGAACGATGTCCGAACCTTCGCCATGCGCTTCTTTGCCAGCCGCCAGAGCTTTGTCGTATTGCTTGCGCGATTCTTCTTCGACGCGCGCCACCAGCCCCAGATGCGCCAGGTAGACCTGCTGCGCCCAAGCACGCGCACGTGCCACCAGAGTCGTTTCTTCCGTTGACAGGTTCTTCAATTCGCCCACGATCATCCTCCTTGGTAAAAGCCACTCGCACGAGTGGCAACTGCGGACCAGTCTAACAAAGACGCCAGCGCAACGATGGTCAAATTGTTCGACAATCTGGATACTTTTTGCTTTGTTACTATTACTAGCACTTGGTTTCATCAAAACATTTACTAACAAAGCATGTCCGTATCGACGCTCTTCCACTGGAATCGTACCGGGGCTGCGTTCATCTCGTCGATGCCCTGCAGGATACGCTGTTTGAGTTCGTCCAACGAGTTCACTCGTATTTGACGCAAGAAACCATGTGCCATTTTGGAAAAGGCGCATTCCACCAGATTGAGCCATGATCCATGCTTGGGCGTATGGACATACTCGAATCGCCCAGGGTGGGTCGCCAGCCACGCCATGATTTCCCTGGAGATATGGGCGCTGTGGTTGTCCAGAACGATCCGGATGACCCCATCGGCAGGATAGTGCTCATGCAGGCGCTGCAACAGGCCGATGAATTCCCGGCTGCGGTGACGTGCTTCGACGTTGGCAATGATCTCGCCCGTATGCAGGTCCAGTGCCGCCAGAATCGACAGCGTGCCATGGCGAACATACTCATGGTCGCGCCCTGTGCCAGGATGCTTGCCGGGCACCGGCGGTAAATCCGGGGCCGTGATACCCAGTGCCTGTACGCCCGGTTTTTCGTCAACACTGACCGAATAGACTGGCGTGGGGCGTCCCGAATGGGTTGCCTCCGCGGGATATAGGTTCACGTCGCGGTAGACCATGAGAATCTCGATCATCTTGCGTTCAAACTCCGGATCGCGCCGTTCCAGATAGTAGCGTACACGATGCGGCTTGAGATCATGAGCATCCAGGATGCGCCACACGGTTGCCTTGCCAGCCGCAGCCAGCCGGGGGAATCCAGCAGCAACGGCATGACTCGCGACAAGGGCGTTTGTGCTCGCTATGCTGAGAGTCCGGCCTGGCAATACGTGGCCAGTTCCATGGCGGACAAGACGGCCGTTTCAATCACCACGATCAAGCGGGCCTCCGCGGGCCAATCATCGGGTAAGGGTTTATTGACAGGCACCACGCCACCTCCGTTCAGGGCTTGCTTGCGCCAATCATACAGAGTGGCGTCCGTGATGCCTTCCTCTCTTGCTACGTCGGCCACCGAGCGACTCACCGGTGGTAACAACTTCTTCAAAACAGCCGCTTTACGCTCTTGCGAGTACCGTGTCATGAATCCACTCGTTCCGCCCCCGGTCTACCCGTCGGCCAAATCGGCCGGGGCGACAACTATCCTGACACCGGGGGACCCTGCCCTGAAAACTGGTCGAGTCGCAACTTTGCACCTATACCTAAGAGACGTCCGGGCCACCCGCCCACCGAGGAGTCCTACCATGCCCCAGCTATCCCTCTCCAGAACCTGCCTTCTCCTGGTCGCCCTGGCCGGCGCCTCGCCCTGGGCAAGCGCGGATATCGCGGTGGTGGTGGCCAATGACAACAGCAACGACAAACTCAATGCGCAACAGGTCGCCGACATCTTCCTCAGCCACAGCGCCACCTTCCCGGACGGGACCACTGTCGTACCCCTGGACAACGCCAGCTCGCTACGCGCGCGCTTCTACCTCCAGACCACCCACAAGACGGCGGCGCAGCTGCGCACCTACTGGGTGCAGCAGGTGACGTCGGGGGCCGGTCAGCCGCCCAAGGCACTGGACTCCGATGCCGAGGTGCTGGCCGTGGTCAGCAAAAATCCGAATACTGTCAGCTACGTCGACCGGGCGCACGTCGACGCCTCGGTGAAGGTATTGCTGACCCTCCCCTGAGGGCTCAGGATCCGTGCACAGGTAGACGTCAAAGCGCCTGCAGCCTGCGGCTGCAGGCGGGCGGATGGTTCGCCAGCGGCGGCGCCTTGCGTGGTCGTTTGACCACCACACGTCGACTCGTGTCACTGCCTGATGTAAATTGACCGGTCGGCGGCCTATCCATGCCCTGCATGGTGGCTCTATTGACCGCGAGCTGTAAGTTGCTCGCGCAACATCAGGCAGTCTGGGGTACGAGTGGGCCGTGGCGGGTCAAGTTAAGAATCGCGGCTGCAACCATCGAAAGATAATTCGACCTTCAGCCACCGGCGGCCTGCACTTCAACCTTACCGCCAATGCAAGGACGATACAGCAGGCGATGTTATTTTCATACTCGGGGGCGTCGGCACGCCTTCATGGAAGTTAGGGACGGAACACTCCGTCGCGACCACGCAAAAGGTCGAGCATGAGGCGCTTCTCGTTGAGCATCTCGAGATAGCGCGCCTCACTAAGAAACCGCACGTCCTGCGGTTGTGCCTGCCAGCGCCGCAAGAGATCTTCGATCTCGCCGATCTCCTGCACGAGACAGAGCTCGAGTCTGCTCGAGCCCTGCGCGCGATGCTGCGGTTGATGCGGTAAAGAAGCGTCCATGACACACCCCAGCGTCCTGCCCGAGTCTTCTGGCCCTACTTTGACACATCATCAGCAAATTCCGCAAGCGCTACCGCAGCTGCGCATCAGCCCGCCGCGGCGATCGCCTTCAGCACTTCCGCCTCAGCCGCTTCGCGTCCGGCCCAACCCGTCACCTTCACCCACTTGCCAGCTTCGAGATCCTTGTAGTGCTCAAAAAAGTGCTTGATCTGGGCGAGCAGCTGCGCCGGCAGATCATCGATGTCCTGGACGTGCGCGTAAGCCGGCGTCAGCTTCTCGTGCGGCACGGCGATGAGTTTGGCGTCGAGTCCGGACTCATCCTCCATCAACAACACACCGACCGGACGGGCGCGCAGAACAGCCCCCGGGGCGACCGGCTGCGGCGCCACGACGAGAACGTCGAGAGGATCGCCGTCTTCCGACAAGGTGTTGGGAATGTAGCCGTAGTTGGCGGGATAGAACATCGCCGTACCGAGGAAGCGGTCGACAAAGAGGGTCTCGGAGTTCTTGTCGATCTCATACTTGATCGGACTGTGCTGCGCCGGAATCTCGATGACCACGTAGATGTCCTGCGGCGGCTTCTTGCCCGGGGGAATCGCCTGATAACTCATCTTCTTTACTCACAATCGGGGGAGCGGCCATTATAGCCGCGCCCCGACGGGCACTCAACGCGCATACGACTCAGGGCAGGTTCTCCTGATCGCCGAACATGCCCTCG
The DNA here is from genome assembly GCA_021851865.1 of Pseudomonadota bacterium. Taxonomy (GTDB): domain Bacteria; phylum Pseudomonadota; class Gammaproteobacteria; order Pseudomonadales; family Moraxellaceae; genus JAJZHK01. The sequence continues at coordinate 11,697 of JAJZBU010000022.1, forward strand.
AACAGCGGTGACGACAGATAACGCTCGGCGCTATCGGGCAGAATCACCACCAGCATGCGATCGGCCATCTCCGGCAAGGCGGCGATGCGAGCGGCGGCGCAGACAGCAGCACCACAGGAGATGCCAGCGAGGATGCCCTCGGTCTGCATGAGGCGGCGGGCGTAGACCATGGCCTCCTCATTGCCGACCGCCTCGACGCGGTCGACCATGGACAGATCGAGGTTGGCCGGGATGAAGTTGGCGCCCAGACCCTGGATCTTGTGAGGCGCCGCCTGCAGCGGCAGACCGGCGCGCGCCTGACTGATCAGGGGAGACGCCGCCGGCTCCACCGCCACCGACATGATGGCCTTGCCGCAGGTCTTTTTGATGTACCGGGAAACGCCGGTCAAGGTCCCCCCGGTGCCGACTCCGGCCACCAGCACATCGATCCCGCCTTGCGTGTCCTCCCAGATCTCCGGACCGGTGGTCTGCTCATGGATGCGCGGATTGGCCGGGTTTTCGAACTGCTGCAGCATCACATAACGCTCCGGCTCCGCCGCCATGATCTCCTGCGCCTTGTCGATGGCGCCACGCATGCCGCGCGCCGGATCGGTGAGAATGAGACGGGCACCGAGGGCGCGCAGCAGCTTGCGCCGTTCGAGACTCATCGAGGCGGGCATGGTCAGGGTCAAAGGATAGCCGCGCGCCGCACAGACGTAGGCCAGGGCGATGCCGGTGTTGCCCGACGTCGGCTCGATCAGTTCGACGCCCGGCTTGATCAGACCGCGTTGCTCAGCGTCCCAGACCATGGCGGCGCCGATACGGCACTTCACCGAATAGGCCGGATTGCGTCCCTCGATCTTGGCGTAGACGCGAGATCCCGGCGGCACTACCCGGTGCAGGCGCACCAAGGGCGTATGACCGATCGACAGGGGGTTGTTTTCGTACAAAGCCATCAAGATATCCTCACTCGAGTCAGCGGCACAGCCAGTGTGGACCCTGATGCCTTGGCCTGCAAGGGCAAGGAGTTGGCCCGGCCGCCTATGGACAAGACCCTCCCGCCTCGCGTCCAATGAAGACCTGCTTCGACGGGAGGACAGCATGGAACAGCGGGAAGGTCGCCTGGCGCACGGCGACATCGAACTGTATTACGAGGACTGGGGGCGACGCGAGGATCCCGCTCTGCTCTTGATCATGGGGCTCTCCGGTCAGCTCATCCACTGGCCGGAAGCTTTTGTGCGCCAGCTGGTCGAGCGCGGCCTGCGCGTCATCCGCTTCGATCATCGCGACATCGGTCTGTCCAGCGCCCTGCCCAACCAGGGTCGCTACCGCCTGCCGCGCGCCATGCTGCGCGCCAGCTTTGGCCTAGCGGTGACGGCGCCTTACACCCTCGACGATCTCGCCGACGACTGCATCGCCTTGCTCGATGGCCTGCAGATCGCCCGCGCCCACATCGCCGGCATTTCAATGGGCGGGATGATCGCCCAGATCCTCGCCGCCGAGCACCCGGAGCGCGTCGCTTCGGTCAGCATCATGATGAGTTCACCTCTCATGCCCGGCCTCTTTCCACCCAGCCCGCGCATGCTCTGGACCATGCTCAGTGGCGGCTTTGGTGGACGTAAACCGAAGGGACTGGCGCGTCCGCGCCCGGAAGACATCGCTGACTTTCTGCAGCGACTGAGTGGCCGCCAGCACCGCAGCGCGCACGCCCACCTAGTCAGTGTCGCCCGCCAAGCCCTGGCGCGCGCCTACCGGCCGGCCGGCGTGATGCGGCAGATGCTCGCCATCCTGGCGACTGGCGACCTGCGCCCGCGCCTGCACAAGATCTGCGCACCGGCCCTGGTCATGCACGGCCGCGACGACCCGCTGCTGCCCTGGTGGGGCGGCTGGATCATCGCCCGCCATATCCGCGGCGCGCAGTGGCGCCTCGTCCCCGGCTGGGGTCACGACCTGCCGGAGAGCATGCACGCCGAGTTGGTCAGCCGCATCGGTGCCCTGACCGAGACCGCGGCTCAGCTGAGATAGTAAGTGGTCAGCGGCGGAAAGCCATTGAACTCGACCGAGGAGTAAGAGTTGGTGTAGGCGCCCGTGGTCAACCAGTAGACACGGTCGCCGACCGCCAAGTTGTGCGGCAGGGTGTAGCTCGCCTGCTCATACATGATGTCGGCGGAGTCGCAGGTCGGACCGGCGAGCACGACCGAGCCTTCACCGGGGGGGTTGAAGTCCATCTTCTCGCAGTAGATCGGATACTTGATCGACTCGCCCAGGGTCTCGATCAGGCCCTGGAAAAGACCGACGTCACAATAGACCCAACGCTTGAGATCGGTGCGCGACTTGCGCGAGATGAGGACCACCTCGGACACCAGCACACCGGACTCGCCGACCAGGGAACGCCCAGGCTCAAGGATGATCTCCGGCAGCTCATCGCCATAGTCGTCATGCAGATAGCGCAGGATTTCTTCGGCGTAGACGTTGATCGGGTTGACCTCGGAGATGTAGTTCGCCGGAAAGCCCCCACCCATATTGATCATCTTCAGCTCGATGTTCTCTTCCAGGCGCATCCAGTCGAACATGTACTTCACTTTCGACAAGGCCGCATCCCAGACGGCGATGTCGCGCTGCTGCGAACCGACGTGAAAAGAGATGCCGTAGGGGACGAGGCCGAGATGCTTGGCCTGCATCAGAAGATCGATGGCCATATCGGGGTGACAGCCAAATTTACGCGACAGCGGCCACTCCGCCGTCTCGCCGCCTTCCACCAGGATGCGCACGAACACGCGCGAACCCGGCGCCTGCTCGGCGATGCTCTGCAGATCGGCCTTGGAGTCGGTGACGAAGAGGCGAACGCCGCGTTCGTAAGCGTAACGGATGTGCGCTGCCTTCTTGATGGTGTTGCCGTAGGAGATGCGCTCGGCATCGACCCCGGCCGCCAGCACCTTGTTGAGCTCATAGATCGAGGCGATGTCGAAATTGCTGCCGAGGTCGCGCAAGAGCTCGATCACCGGCGCCCCAGGGTTGGCCTTGAGCGCATAGTGCACCTTGGCCATCGGGAAACAGTTGAGCAACTCCTTGTATTTCTCACGTATCACATCGAGATCGACGACGAGAAAGGGTGTCTCTTTGCCGTCGGCAAAGGCTTTGATCTTGGCCCATTCTTCAGATGTGCAATAATCGGTGATACGAGTCGACATGGCTGGCGTTCTCCAGGATGGCCAGAACTTGAGGGCACGCCAGAAAGCCTGGCACCAGCTCGGGCGAGGGTTGAGATTGCCCGCTGCCTCGCTGCGGGCAGAATTTAATGGCAAAAACGTCCCGAATCAAGAGTTCGCCGACTGAATTTTCTCCGTCGGCGACCCGCTCAAAGATGCGATTCGGCATATTCCGCCAGCACCGATCTTGGCACACCTTCCAGTTGCATATGTCCGCCGTGGCGAAAACCCTTGAAACGCTCCGTCATATAGGTCAGTCCCGAGCTCGTCGGCGACAGATAAGGCGTGTCGATTTGCGCCAGATTGCCGAGGCAGACGACCTTGGAACCCTCGCCGGCGCGGGTGACGATGGCCTTCATCTGATGCGGCGTCAGATTCTGACACTCATCGATGAGGATGACAGCGCGCTGAAAACTGCGCCCGCGGATGTAGTTGAGCGCCTTGAACTGGATGTTCGCCTTGCTGCGCACATAGTCGATCGACCCAGATGGACTCTCGTCGTTGAGATGCAAGGCCTCGATGTTGTCGGAGATCGCCCCCAGCCAGGGGTCCATCTTCTCCTCCTCGGTGCCCGGCAAAAAGCCGAGCTCTTCCGCCAGAGGCGGCGTCGAGCGAGTGGCGATGATCTTGTTGTAGCGCTTGGTCTCGACGATCATCTCGATCGCCGCCGCCAGCGCCAGGATGGTCTTGCCTGAGCCGGCCGGCCCGGTCAGGCTGACCAGATGGACGTCCGGGTCCTGCAGCAGGTGCAAGGCCATGGCCTGGTGCAGATTGCGCGGCCGCAGCCCCCAGGCGCGCGCCGCCAGCAGGCGCTCGCGCGGCAGGTCCTCGAGCACCACTTTCTCCTGATCGACCTCGCGCACGCGCGCGACGAAACCTTCTTCGTCGCTGATGAACTGATTGACGTAGAGCGCCGCCGGCAGGTCCTGGCGCGCCAGAAAGTGCAGGGTCTGGCCGAGGCGCTGCTGCGTCTCCACCGCCGACACCTGGTGCCAGAACGACGCCTCGTAGTGCAGATAACCCTTGCTGATCTGGCGGATGTCCGACACCAGCTGATCGGTGTGGTAGTCTTCGGCCGCCAATCCGCAGGCGCGCGCCTTCAGGCGCATGTTGATGTCCTTGGTGACCAGCACCACCTTGCTGCTGATGTCACGCGCCTGCAGAACGACGAGCTGGTTGATGATCTTGTTGTCATTGAGCTCGTTCGACAGATACTCCTGCTTGTCCTCCGTCGCCGCCTGCATGAGCACCGACAAGGTGCCGCGACAGCCTTCCGGGCCACGCCGTATCGGCACCCCCTGACGCACCTGTTCGGGTTCAGCGGTCCCGAGGACCTGATCGATGAGGCGGATGGCGGCGCGACAGTCGGCGGCCACCGCCGATTTGCCCGACTTGAGTTTGTCGAGCTCCTCGAGCACGGTCATCGGCAAAATGACGCGATGCTCCTCAAAATTGAGGACGGCGTTGGGATCGTGGATGAGAACATTGGTATCGAGAATATAGGACTTCTTCAACAGAGGTGTCGCCAGAGCGTCGGTTCGGTGATCTTCCATGCTTCGTCCTCACACTAAGATGATGAAAACGCCTCCACCTACCGCCTTCACACTGATCGCGAAGGCAAGATCCTCAAAAAGCCATTTCATAAGCGTTGCCGGGGTGTCGTTGCGCCTCGCGCAAGGCCTCATCGGCACGCCGGATCAAGTCCCAGGGCGTGGCGTCGGCGTGCGCCATCACCCCACCGATGCTGATGCCCTGGCGCAGGCTGACCGTCGCGTCCTGATCGAGGCTGTCACAGATCTTCGCCGCCAGGGTGATCGCCTCGAGGGAACTGCCGACCTCCTCGAGGACGAGGGCAAAAACGTCTCCGCCCAGGCGCGCCAGGGTATCCGAGCGGCGAACGCTGGCGCTCAAGCGCACCGCGATGCGCTGCAACAGGGCGTCGGCTTCGGCTTCACCGCGCTCGGTCCGATAGGGCGCGTAGTCGTCCACCGATACCATCATCACCGCCACCGCCGTCTTATTACGCCGGCTGCGCGTCAGCGCCAACTGCAGACGATCCATGAACAGAGCGTGGCCGGCGAGACCGGTCAGAGCATCGCGAATACCGCCACCTTCGTTTTCAGGCAAGATCTGTAAAGACAGCAGAACGCGCAAAGGCTGCACGCCTTCGACCCGCTGCAACGCCACCAGGGTCATCAATTCCTGGTCGTCGACGCGCCAAACCCAGGGCAGCTGCCGCAGCTGCGCGCCCGTGGCGGCGCTGGCGAAACTCTCATCGAAGTTCGTCGCATCCTCCAAGCTCTGCCGCACCGGCTCGCCGATGCGCACCGCCGACCCGAGCAGACGCTGCAGACTGTCGTTGACCTGCCACCAGCAAGCGCGCTCATCGAGCAGGGCCAAGGCATTCATCGACTGCATGAAAATCTGTTGATGCAAGGTATCGACAGCCTGCTTGCGTGATGCCGCCATCTGTACTCCCCCCCAAACGATCATGCCCTCAAGCATAGAACATTCTGTTCATCCTGCCGATGCTGCGAACTGGCCGGGCTGGCGAGCAGCAGCAAGGGCTGGCTGAGGTCACCACAGAGCGACCCGGCGAGCACCGACTGCGCCAGATCCTTGGGAACGTAGAAGCGGCTGGGACGACCGGGGGCGAGAAACTTCCAGCTGCGCAGGACATCGACGACGAAAGCGCTGCAGAAGGTCCCCCCGCTACCGGCGCCCCACCAGGCCTGGAGATGACTGCGCACATAGTCGAGATAGGGCCGTCGCTGATGCTCGTGGATGGCGCTGAGCACCTGCCCCAGAGGCGGACGCATGGCGCGCGTCCAGCAGCGCAGGACGATGCGTCCAGGATAATGCGCCAGCTTGTCGCGCAAACGCACCAGTTGCACGCCGTCGCCGATGCACACGCCATGACGGATATCCTGCAACGGCGAGCAGCGCGTCGCCTCCCAGACCAGGGGTTCCGGCGCCAACTCGGGTTCATCAATGAGCAAGGCGACGTGCGACCAGGGCGAGCGTGTCGACCACTTCACCGTTCGCGCCGCCCAGGTGTCACCGGAAAATAGAAGAATGTCACCCGTACCCCCGATGCTTTGCCTGCTCATCGGGTCCTCGCCAGCCAGTGACAGCGACCGTGGTTGCTGTCTCGTCGAAGACAAGTTCGCGCATTCCATGGACGCAGGCTAGGCCAGCTGCATGACCAGGCGGTGACAAATTGGAGACGGCTTGACGACATCAGCGCGCCGCGTCAGCGCAACGCGGCTGGTGGCAGCTGGCCTTTTCACAGTAAGATGCGCCCCTCATCCTTCACGCGGAGCGACCCATGAGCCAGTTCGACGGCGTCAGTGTTTTAAAGAAGAGCAACGTCTATTTCGACGGACGCTGCGTCAGCCACACCCTTCTCCTCGCCGACGGCAGTCGCAAAACCCTGGGCGTGCTTCTGCCCGCACAGCTGACCTTTCAGACCGGCGCGGCAGAGATCATGGAAATCGTCGCCGGCCGCTGCCGCATGCGTCTGCAGGACGGTGCCTGGCAGGATCTCACCGCCGGTCAGTCCTTCAGCATCCCGGCCAACAGCGCCTTCGACGTCGAAGTCTTTGAAACCACCGACTACGTCTGTCACTTCGCCTGAGACAGGCGCTGCAACAGGCGCTGGTGTAGTCCGGCAAAACCGCCATTGGACATGATCAGCACCTGATCGCCGCTGTGCAACATGGCCTGTAGCCGCTCGATGAGGTCGTCGACCGTGGTGACGACCTCGCTGCGCTGCCCCTGACCGAGGTGCGCGGAAAGATCCCAGGCCAGAGACTCCGGCTGGTACCAGAAGATGTGATCGGCCTGTTCCACCGCCGCGAGCAGGCTGTCCTGGTGCACCCCCATACGCATGGTGTTCGAGCGCGGCTCGATGACAGCGATGATGCGCTTGTCCGCTCCGACTTTCTGGCGCAGCCCCTGCAAGGTGGCGTGGATGGCGGTCGGATGGTGGGCGAAGTCGTCGTAGACCGCGATCCCCTGCGGCGTGCCGAGCAGTTCGAGGCGGCGTTTGACGCCAGGAAAACTCGCCAGCGCCGTCAGCGCGACGTCGACGGCGACGCCGGCGTCGACCGCCACCGCGAGGGCTGCGAGGGCATTCATGCGGTTGTGCGCGCCACTCAGCGGACTTTGCAAGGTACCGAGACTGCGCCCCTGGTGGCAGACCTCGAAATGACTGCCATCGGCAGCGACAGCGCCGATCGACCAGTCCTGCGCCGACGTCGACCCCAGGCTCTGCCGCCGACTCCAACTGCCGCGCGCCAGCACGGCGTCGACCGTGGCATCGGCGCCGGGGTGGAGGACGAGGCCGGAACTTGGGACGATACGCATGAGATGGTGAAACTGCGTCTCGATCGCCGCTAGGTCGGGAAAGATGTCGGCATGGTCGTATTCGATGTTATTGATCAGCAGGGTGCGCGGCCGATAGTGGACGAACTTCGAGCGCTTATCGAAGAAAGCCGTGTCGTATTCGTCGGCCTCGACCACAAAATGTCGCCCCTGCCCGAGACTGGCGCTGGCGGCGAAACCAAGAGGAACGCCACCGATCAGATAGCCCGGCGCCAGACCGGCGCGATCCAGGATCCAGGCGACCATGCTCGTGGTGGTGGTCTTGCCGTGGGTACCGGCGATGGCGATGACGTGCCGGCCGCGCAAGACCGCCTGTTCCAGCCAAGCCGGTCCGGAGATGTAGTCGAGGCCCTGGTCGAGGACGTACTCGACGGCGGCATTGCCGCGACTCATGGCATTGCCGATGATGACCAGATCGGGGTGCGGCTGCAGGTGTTCGACGCGATAGCCCTCGCACAGGCGGATGCCGGCGGCGGCGAGCTGGGTGCTCATCGGCGGATAGACGGCGCTGTCCGAGCCTTCGACGCTGTGTCCGAGGGCGCGTGCGAGCAGGGCCAGTGAACCCATGAAAGTGCCGCAAATCCCGAGTATATGTATGCGCATGAGTTCTCCCGCCGGCAGCGCGACCATCGTCGCCGCGATTATGGCGAGGCGGCACGACAACTGCAAACATCCGTCGCTGCCCGGGGATAAGGTGGTGCTGAGGACATAAAAACGACGAGAGTATTTGACGCCATCGATTTTTTGCTGAAAATACACGGTTTCCTAGCAGTGGCGACGATCATGCTTTCGAACGCTTGCAAAATCGGCATCATCATGGGCTCGCAGTCCGACTGGAGCACCATGCAACATGCTTCGGCTACCTTGCGCGAGCTCGGCGTCGCGCACGAGGTCGAGATCGTGTCGGCACATCGCACCCCCGACAAGCTCGCCGACTACGCCAAATCGGCGCGCACGCGCGGCTTGCAGGCGATCATCGCTGGTGCCGGTGGCGCCGCCCACCTGCCCGGCATGTGCGCCGCCTGGACCAGCCTGCCCGTCCTCGGCGTCCCCGTCGAGTCACAGATCCTGCGCGGCCAGGACTCTTTGCTGTCGATCGTGCAGATGCCGGCCGGCATCCCCGTCGGCACGCTCGCCATCGGCAAGGCGGGAGCGATCAACGCCGCCCTGCTCGCCGTCGCCATCCTGGCGCTGCACGACGCCGACCTGCACCAGCGCCTGGAAGCTTACCGGCGCGCCCAGAGCGAACGCGTCCTCGCCCACCCGCATCCCGAGGATGCGGCGTGAAGCCCCTGCCGCGCCTCGGCATCTTCGGCGGCGGCCAGCTCGGTCGCATGCTCGCCATGGCGGCCTTGCCGCTTGAAGTCGCCTGTAGCTTCTATGAAGCACAGCCGGACGCGCCGGCGGCGGTCCTCGGACCGACCTTCGGTGACGCCAGCCACAGCGACGCCGCCCTCGCCGCCTTCCTGGCGAGCGCCGACGTCTTCACTTATGAGTTCGAAAACATCGACGTCGCTCTGGTCGAACGCATCGCCGCCACCAAACCGGTGTATCCAAGCGTCGCCTCCTTGCGTCAGGCGCAGCATCGCCTGCAGGAGAAGTCGCTGTTCGCCGAGCTCGCCATTCCGACGCCGGCCTGGCGGGCGGTGTACGCCCTGACGGATCTCGAGGCCGCCGCATGCGATCTCGGCCTGCCGCTGGTGGTCAAGACGACGACCTTAGGCTATGACGGCAAAGGCCAGTTCGTCGTGCGCACGCACGCCGACATCGCCCGCTGCTGGCAGACCCTGGGAGCGCAGACCAGTCTCATCGCGGAGAGCTTCGTCGCCTTTCGCCGCGAGCTGTCGATCATCGCCGTGCGCGCCCAGGACGGCCAGACCGTCTTCTATCCCCTCAGTGAAAATCAGCATCAGCAGGGCGTCCTCGCTCTGTCGGTGGTGCCGGCGCCGGCTCTCGACGACGACCTGCGCCTCCAGGCCGAAGACTACATCCGCCGTCTGCTCGAGCGCTTGCAGCACGTCGGCGCCCTCACCCTCGAGCTCTTCGAGACCGAGCACGGCTTGCTCGCCAACGAGATGGCGCCGCGCGTGCACAACAGCGGCCACTGGAGTATCGAAGGCGCCGACTGTTCGCAGTTCGAGAACCATGTGCGCGCCGTCCTCGGTCTGCCCCTCGGCAGCACCGCCTGCCCTCGCCCGACCGCCATGCTCAACATCCTCGGCCAGCATCCGGACCGTGAGCAGGTTCTCGCCATCCCCGGCGCGCATCTGCACCTGTACGGCAAGAGCGCCCGTCCTGGCCGCAAACTCGGCCACATCACGGTCAGCGCCGACACCCGCGCCGATCTGCAGGCGGCGATAACGCGCCTACGCGCCTGTCTGCCAACCTAGTCGACGGCGACGATGTCGACGGCGAAGCCATTGAGCACCGCCGTGCCGCTGAGCGCATCGACGAGGCTGCTGTCACACAGATCGTTGAAGCTGACACCGGGATGCCGCTGCGCCACCGTCAGGCGTGTGCCGGGGCGATCGTGGCCATAGCCATGCGGCAGGGAGACCACCCCGGGCATCATGCGCTCGCTCAGCGACACACTCACCTCGACCGCGCCCACCCGGCTGCTGACGCGCAGCCGCTGCCCTTCCTGCCAACCATGCCGACCCGCGTCGTCGGGATGCATGAGCAACTGACACCGATCCGGCCCTTTGATCAGGCGCCGGGCGTTGTGCATCCAGGAATTGTTGCTGCGCAGATGGCGACGCCCGATCAACAGCCAGTCTGCTGCTTTTTGCTGCAACTGCCGGCGTAGACGCGGCAAATCGTCGAGATAGAGCGCGGGCACGAGATCGATGCGCAGGTCACGGGTGAGCAGTCGCTGTGGCAGAGCGACGCGCAGCGGCCCGAGATCCAAGCCATGCGGATGCCGGCTCAGTTGCGCGAGACTCAAGCCCGGACCCTGCGTCTGCCGCCCGAGCGGGGTATGGGCGAGGCCGCGACTCAACCGGTGCTGGCGCAGGACCTGCGGGATCCAGGTGGCCAGACGCTGGCCGCGCGCGAGCAGCGTCGGCCAGCCGGGCAGCGCTTGTCCGTACGGACCGGTGCGCAAGAGCAGATCGAGGACGCCTTCCATGCCTTGGGCAGCGAGGCCGCGATACAGCACTTGCGACCACAGCCGCCGCGCTCCACGCGCGCTGCCGAGACGACGGCTCAACTCACAGAGAATGTCGAAATCCTGTCGTACCGTCGCCGGTGGCGGTGTCAGGGGCGGCGAATAGCGCGCCACATTGCGCACCGCCAGCATATTGAAGATGAGGTCATAGTGACCCTGCTCGAGGGGGCCCGCCGGCGGCAGAATGATGTTAGCGTGACGCGTCGTTTCATTGAGGTAGATGTCGATGGCGACCATGAAATCGAGGCCGCCGAGAGCCTGATCGAGACGACGGCCGTCGGGCGAGGACAGGACAGGGTTGCCGGCATGCGTGACCAGGGCGCGGATCTGGCCCGCTCCTGGCGTGAGGATCTCATCCGCCAGCGTCGCCACCGGCAGTTCACCGCCAAACTCGGGCAGTTGCCGCACACGCGAATGAAAGCGCGCAAAACCGCCCGCCTGCAGGCCGAGACCGACCGGATCGATGGCCGGATGACTGAACATCATGCCACCCGGGCGATCGAGATTGCCGGTGATGATGTTGAGCACCTGCAAGAGCCAGGCGGTGAGCCCGCCAAAGGCCTGGGTGCAGGTGCCGACACGGCCATAGGCGATGGCGCGCGGGGCCTGCGCAAAGTCATGCGCGAGACGACGCAAGGTGGCCGCCGACATGCCGACGCTGTCCGCCACCGCCTCCGGCGTCAGCCCCTCCAGGGCCGGCAACAGCTGCTCCCAGCCCTGCGTCAGATCACGCAGACGCCCGGGTTGGGCGCAACCTTCGACGAGGATGGTATGGATCATGGCCGCGAGCAACAGGGCGTCGCTGCCGGGACGCACAAAGTGGTGCTCATCGGCCTTGTCGGCGGTCTCGCTGCGACGCGGATCGATGACCACGACGCGACCGCCGCGCTGGCGCAGACGCTGCAGGCGCGCCATGACGTCACCCGCCGACATCAAGCTGCCCTGCGAGGCGGCGGGATTGGCGCCGATGCAGAGAAAATAGTCGGTCCGATCGAGATCGGGCACCGGCAGCAGCAGTTGGTGGCCATACATCTTCAAGGCGGCGAGCATGGTCGGCAGCTGGTCGACGGACGTCGCCGAGAACCTTTGCCGCGCCCCGAGGGCCTGCACGAACAGCGGCCACATCAGCATAGCGCCGGTATGATGGACGGTGGGGTTGCCGGCGTAGACCGCCAGGGCGTCGCCACCATGCCGCTGGCGCACCGCGAGCAGTCCCTGCGCCGCTTCGGTGAGAGCCTCCTCCCAGCTGATCTCCTGCCAGCCGTCGGCGCTGCGGCGCATCGGCTGACGCAGACGATCCGGATCGTCCTGGACATCCTGCAGGGCGATCGCCTTGGGACAGAGATGACCTTGCGAGAAGGCGTCTTGGTGATCGCCCCGGATGGCCTGCACGACGCCGTCCACGTGCTCGATCTCGAGGCCACACATCGCTTCACACAGGGGGCAAGTCCGAAAGTGTTTTTGCATGGATCAAGCCTCTTGCCAGGATGCAGCGCCCTGCAAGCGCGCCAGCTCCTGCGGATCATGGGCACAAAAAACGCGCACCTGCGATGCCGCCTGCGTGGCAAGGGCGCGCAAGCGGTCACGGTTAGCGAGGCGCTGGGCGCGGTCGGTGTTGAGCAGACCCTGCAGCGCCTCGATGGCGGCCGGTCGCTGCGGCGGGTCGCACATCTCACCGTGATGAAAATAGGCGTCACCGGCGTGCAGCAGCCAGCCTTGCGCCGAGCGCACGGCGACGGCACAGTGGCCACGCGTGTGCCCCGGCATGGGGATGAGCTGGACGTCGTCGGCGGTCCCCGGCAGGGCCTTCAAACCGCGCAAGCCGAACCAATCCTCGCCGCCGCCGTCATGCAGCTGCCAGCGCACCGCATGCTGCCACTGGCAGGAGCGATAGCGCCCCCGCTCACGCCAGTGCGGATGCATGGCGGCGGCGTGTTCGGCGGCGTGCACGTGCACCTGCGCCTGCGGAAAATCACTGAGTCCGCCGGCATGATCGAGGTCAAGGTGGGTGAGGACGATATGGCGCACGTCACTGGCGCGGAAGCCGCGCGCCTCGATCTGATGGATGGCACATAGGCTCTCATCGCGGCGCGGTCGGGCGACAGCGGTGAAAGCTCGCCCCAGACGTCGTGCCGGTGCGCGCAGATCGGCGCGACCAAAACCGGTATCGACGAGAATGAGTCCCTCCTCGCCATGGATGAGCAGACAGTGACAGCAGATCTCGCCCATCGCCGCATCGCTGCCAGCGTCGATCAGCCAGGGCCAGCCGCGTGGACACAAACAGGCGCAGCTCAGGTGTTCGACGCGCATCATCCCATCCTCCGTGATTTCCCGGGCTTGGCGCCCTGGCGTGCCAGGACACTCTCCACCTGCTCGCACAGGCTGCGCAGAATCTTGATCCGGGCAAAGTACTTGTTGTTGGCCTCGATCAGGGTCCACGCCGCCGTCTGCGTGCTGGTGCGATCGACCATGTCATTGACGGCGACGATGTAGTCATCCCAACGCTCACGATTACGCCAGTCTTCGGCGGTGATCTTGAAACGCTTGAAGCCGGTCTGTTCGCGTTCCTCGAAACGTCGCGCCTGTTCGTCCTTGGAGATGGCCAGCCAGAACTTGACGACGATGATACGCTTCTCCGCCAGCTGATGCTCGAACTGATTGATCTCATCGTAGGCGCGCATCCAGTCGGCCGGCGAACAGAATTTTTCGACGCGCTCGACCAGGACACGACCATACCAGGAACGATCAAAAATGGTGACGCGACCGCGATGCGGCAGACGCCGCCAGAACCGCCAGAGATAAGGATGCGCCGCCTCCTCCGGGGTGGGAGCGGCGATCGGCACGACCCGAAAATGGCGCGCGTCGAGAGCCTGGGTGATACGGCGTATGCTGCCCCCTTTGCCGGCAGCGTCATTGCCCTCGAAGACGATGACGAGGGCGTGGTCTTTTTGAAAAGCGGGTTCGCGCAAGAGCTGATTGAGTCGCCCCTGCCACTCTTCGATCTGCGCCTTGTAGTTCTGTTTGCTCATGTGCTGCCGCAGCTTGAGCATGTTGAGCAGATTGCGGCCGTCGACGGCTTCGAGCAGAGCCGGCGCCTGCACCCGGCGTTGCGGATGGCTGTTGTTCTGCGCCTGGCTCAAAGCTTCGCTCAGGTGGCGACCGACGCTGAGGTTGCGATAGGACTCCTGACTACCATCGATGATCACCCAGGGATTGTCACCGGTGCTGGTCAGGCGCAGGCAGTGCTCGGCCGCCGAGCGATACTCGTTGTAGTGGCGATGCCGATACCAGTCCTGCTCACCCACCCGCCAGCTGCTGCGCGGCGAAGCGGCGAGCTTGTCGAGGCGGCTCTTTTGCTCGGCGCGGCTGAGATGGAACCAGTACTTGAGGATGAGCACCGACTCCTGATGCAGCATGTTCTCGAAGTTGATGATCGCCTGGATGCGCGCATCGTAAGCCGCCGCGTCGAGGCGTCGTCGCGCCCGCGCCTCGATGGCGTCGGAGTACCAGGAATCGAAAAAGATGCCGATGCGTCCGCGCTCGGGCAGAGCCTGCCAGTAACGCCAGAAGGCCGGCATCGCTTCCTCGTGGCCTTGCGCCTGGGTGAAGGCGGTGGTCTCGATGGTGCGCGGGTCCATCCAGGCATTGAGCAGATTGATGGTCTCGCCCTTGCCGGCGCCATCGACACCGGCGATGACGATGAGAACGCTGCGTTCCTTGTGCTGCTGCAACTCGAACTGCAGCTCGAGCAACTTTTCGCGCAGCTGCGGAACTTCCTTGCTGTACTGCGATTTGCTGATCTTGTGATGCAGCTCAGCCGACTCGAACATGCCATCCATCCCGGTCAGAAGATCGCCTCAGTCTATCAGATCGCCACGCCATGGCATGCCTGAAAGCGCTCAGTTGAGTCGGCCCCGCCTACTCGCCGGATGGGGCCCTGCATGATGACTCAACCCATGCCGACAACTTTGTGTCATGCGCCCTCATTCGCCATGACGGATGCAAAAATCTGCCGGTGTCACGCGATCGTGTCACGATGGGGTAGTGGCGCGCCTGTTCCGGGCGGCGCTCATCGCGCATCTTCGCCATCCTCGGTGCGACCGACTCAAGCGCAGCGCAGATGAGGCGCGGATGAGGAGAGAGGCGACGATGCGCCCCTCCCATGCCCGCCCCTGTCCTCAGAAATCGAACAGGGACATGAGGTCGCCGAGGGCCGGTTTGTTGACCGGCTGATAGGGGTTGGCCGCGGTCACCACGGGATTGGGCAGATTGTCGCGGCTACGCGCCGACAAAGGCGGCAGGCGCCAGTTGCGCTCGATGAACTTGAGGATGGAGGCGTGGTCCTGATAGACGTGGTCGACGTGACCTACGCGGGCATAAGGTGAGATGACGAGCATCGGAATACGCGCTCCGTCACCGAAGAAGTCGAGGTTCTGGATGCTGCCCGAATCAAAATGGCCGCCGCCTTCATCGGTGGTGACGATGATCGCGGTGTGCGCCCACAGCGTCGGATTGGCTTGCACCGCCGGAATCAGCTGTTGCAGGAAAGCTTCATACTCGGCCGGTTCGGAGTAGCCGGGATGGCCGCTGGCGGTGTTCATCGGCACGACGAAGGAGACCGCCGGCAGGGTGCCCTGACTGACCTCGTTGTAGAAGCTGGTCAGCCCCTTGAGTTGAGCGAAATTGGCCGGCTGGTTGACGATGCTGGGAAAGCCGAGCAAGGCGTCGCCGAGAAGATTGATCTCGCCATTTTGCAGCACCGGCAGCAGACTTTGCAGCTGCGACGCACTCAAGCCATGCGACTGAGCGAAAGCCTGACCGACCTGTTGCAGGTCGGCAAGCTCGCTCCCGCCGGTGAACCAGGACCAGGTGATCCCGTGCGCGCCGAGAAGATCGGCGATGTTGGGCAGGGTCTGTGGCGGATAGGCCAGACTGTTGACCGAGTAGCCACTGTCGCCCGGTGCCACCGGCTGCGCCTGACCATGGATGTTGTAAGCCGGATTGTAGTTGTTCACCAGATAGTAAGCGCCCTGGGCACATCGACTGCTAGCGGTGTTGAGCTGCACCAGGCGCTGCAGGATGGCCGCCACGCCCGGCTGCTGCGCATCCGAACAATTGACGTAGGAGCCGCCGCTGTAGCCATCGCCACGATAGAGATCGGCGCTCCCCGGCAGAGGATTCGGGTTCTCGATCTGCGTCGCGTCCGGCACCGTCGAGTTCTTGTAGTTGTAGACCGGCAGATCGCCGGTCGCCAGATAGAAGAAGTTCATCCCCGTGCCACCCATGATGCCCTGGTGGTCGTTGTCGCTCAGGGCGAAATGATCGGCGAGATACTTGAAGTAGGGAGCATCACCCTGACTCATGTTGAAAAAACCCATGAGTTCACCGCCCTGCCCAGGATCGGCAGCGGTCACCCCGGGCGTCATCGCACCCTGGCCGGCGTTGACGGCGACCCAGGTGAACAGGTCATGCACGCTGTTGTCGCCGTCGGTCTGCTGCCACATCTGGAAGAAGCGATGCACCGGATCCCCCGTCTCGTTCTGCGGCAAAGGTCCGGTCGCGGCGCCATAGCTGACGTAATGGGTCACCTGGAAGGGGCCAGGCGGCAGATTCGCCGGGAAATTGCTGTCGACGACGCCCCCCGCCGTCTGCAGGGTGTTGTAGTTGACGATGCCGATCTGCATCGGTTGCGGCAAAAAGTTGTAGTAGCCCTGGCGCGCCAGATTCAGGCTGTAGCTCGTGCCCGGCACCGCCTGGCTCTGTTCGGCGAGAGCGTAGTTCGGCCCCGGCGAACCGTCCGCCTGGATGATGCCTTGTGACAGGAGATTGAGGACACTCTGCCCGGAAGTCGGCTGATAGCCGGCAAAGAGGGCGTCGAAGGTGTGATTTTCGCCGACGATGACGATGAGATGCTGAATCGGCGTCGCCGTCGCCGATTGACTCTGCGCCAGAGCCGACTGCACCGCCGCCAGGGTCAGTTGGGCGGGAGTATCCATACTGCCTTGCGCCGGAATATGCAGGGTGACCGCCGCGGCGTCGACACCGACCTTGACTTCGCCGGTGTGCAGTTCGATGCGCAGCTGATCGAAGAGCTTGTCGAGAGCGTTTTGCGTCGGATCCGCCACATAAGGCGTCGTCAACGGCGCACTGGCCACCTGCGACGACACGCCAAAAGCGTTCAGCAACGGCGCCCACAGCGCCGTCACCTGCGTCGCCACCTGCTGCACGCTCTGCACGTCGAGGTGCGCGCCTTCGATCTGCGCTGGCGCCGGCGCCGCCTGCAGGGTCGTGCCGAGCAGGCGCTGGGTGATCAGCGAGGTGAGCGGATTGATCGGCGTGCTGGCAGCGCCCGCAGCGCTGATCACCGTCGACAGAACCACCGGCGTGCCATCGGCATCGCTGGCTGGCGCCGTCAGCACGTAGGGAAACTGGCCCGACAGGATCAGCTGATAATGCCCCTGCGCGTCGGTCGGCGTCGACAGGGTCTGCAAGCCGTGCACATCGGTCGCCGTGACCTGGACACCGACGACCGGCAGTCCTGTCGCGACCACCCCACTCGCCACGGGAAAGGACACCGTCGTCCCGCCACAAGCCGCCAACAGCAAGGACGCGACGGCAACCACGCCCGACTGCATCGATGATTTTCTCATAACTCTTCTTTAACTTCCCGATAGTTTCCCGATGAAACAGATGATATACCCACAGTTGGTGACAACTTTATGACACATCACCACTTGACATAGTGATCCTCCCACAGGCCAGGATCGTTGTGCAGGCGCCACGTCTGTCCGGCGATCACCACCTCACCCGCGTATTCCCCCTGCCATTGACGAAAACGGCTATCGATCACGCCGGTGTGCAAAAACTCCTCATGCCGATCCTGCCCCTGGAAACGCAGATCGATGCCGTCGCCCGCGACACGACAACCTTCTCCTTGCCCTGCGATCCACACCGCCGGCAACTTGTGCAGTCGACCGTCGATCCAGGCGGCATTCTCGTTCTGGCCACTCTCATTGACACCAAGCGCCAGGTTGAGCCCGAAGCGATGACCGCCACTCCAGGTCGCCAGCGAACACCACTGCCACTGGGTTTGTCGGCGCATGACGCCGAGACTGAGATCATGGCTGGCGAGCAGGCCGTCGCTGTCGAGACGCTGCCCGCGCCAGGTCAGCTCGCCCGCCACCTGCATCGCCGCCCGTTTCACCGTGTAGGTCCAGCCCGTCACGCCCGCCGGCAGACAAAGCACCAGCGGTTCCATCGCCGTCAACTGCAACTGCGCGTGCAACTGCAACTGCGGCCAGTCGAGATGCAACTGCCAGGGGGGCATCGTCGTATCGAGTTCGATGAATTCCGCTCGACCGCCGTACCGGCTAACACCTTGCGCCTGCCGCGCCAAACGCAGACGCCGCGACCAGGGCAAGGTACGCCGCGTCAGCGCCTGCGTCTGGCCACGCTGCCGATCATGCACATAGACGAAGACATGATGCGCGTAGCCGAGGTCGACCAGCGCCATGGCGATGATCGCCTGACGGTGCGCGAGACTGATAAAATGCCAGTGCTTGAAGCGCAAAGGCCGCAAAAAATTCGGCCAGTGTCCGCCCATCGGCCGCGCCAGCCGCAGATCCTGCAGCGCATAGTCGGCCGGCTCGTCCTGCCACCAACCGTATTGTGGGCGTCCCGCAGCGTCGATCAGGCGCGGCGGCGGCGGTCGTCTCTGCCACATCTAAAGCTCCCTCCCCAGCGCCGCCAGCGCAGCCAGCGCTATCGCCGCGCAGCGCATGATATCCAAGCCGCCCCATGCTAATCGCACGCGCTCGGGTGCGGCTTGACTTCACCATGCACTTTTTGACTTTACGCGCCAACTTCCCGGACTATGACGCCGTGCCGATGACAGCATCTCTCTTCTAGGTTTTAATGACCGCATCACGGAGGTCTCATGTCCACACGATGCTTGTCCCTGTCTCTGCTCGCCTGCCTCCTGTTCTGCTACGGCATGCGTAGCCAGGCGCTGGACTTTCAGCCGGCGACGCTCTTCCACGCCACCGCCGCCGGCAGCAGCTTCGTCGATGACAGCGGCCTGCTCAGCGCCCAGGAGATCGCCAGTCCCACTTACCTGCGTCTGTTCCAGCCCTTGCACCATGCCCGCCTGCACGCCGGCTATCCACGCTATGGCGTCTGGTGGCGCCTGCCCTTGCGCAACCCGCAGGCGATGGACGAAGTCGCCGACGTCATCGTCGACAAGGCCAGCATCGCCATCTTGCGCTGCTATGTTGCCGCCCCTTCACAGCCGCCGCAGCTGCTCGCCAGCGCCGGCAGCGAGCACAGCCCTGTAGCAGGCATGCTGCCCGGTCACGCCTACATCTTTCGCGTGCCGCTACCGGCGCACGCCGAGCGTGTCGTCTATCTCTATATGCGCTCGCAGCTGACGCTCGATCCGCAGATCCTCGTCGCCGACGACTACACCGCCGGCCGCTGGCAGGCACAGCAGAGTCTCGTCCTGGGCCTCGCCTGGGGCGTCCTGCTGACCCTGGTGCTGGTCAATATCTTCGCCTATCTGCGCGCGCAGCAGATCGCCAATATCGATTACGCCGGCTTTCTCTGCTGCCTGCTGCTGTACTCGGCCAGCGCTGCCGGCTACCTCGGCCTCGAGGTGCTGCCCTACCCCGGCTGGCAGAATCATATCGAGCTCGCCAGCCTGCTCGTTCTGCTCGTCCTCTCCTTGCGTTTTATGCAGGACTATCTGGACATCAAACGCCATCTGCCGGTGGTCCACAGCATCCTCAGCCTCGAGCTCGGCATGCTCCTGCTCCTCGTCCTGAGCATGCCGATCCTGCCCATGCGCGCACTCGCCCGCATGAGCGCCGAGGCCGCCCTCTTCGTCGCCCTGTCGACACTCCTGGTCGCCGCCTTGGCTCTCGTCCGCCGCCTACCCCAGGCGCGCGTCTATTTTTGGGCGACCTTGCCGACCGCGGTGCTGGCCCTGTTCGGCAGCCTGCTCACCCTCGGTGGCGCCAGCTTCAGTCCAGCCCTGCTGCCCTGGCTACTCGTCACCGTGCTCCTGCAAGGCCTGATCATCATCCTGCACATGGCCATGCGCGCCGGCCATCTGCGTCAACAACTGGCACAGATGAGCCAGACCCTGCAACGCTGCGAGACCTCACTCAACATGCGCACGCGCTTCATCAAGCACATCAGCCATGAGATGCGCACACCGATGAGCGGCATTCTCGGCATGACCGAACTTCTGCGCGATACGCCATTGACACCGCGGCAGCGTGAATACGCCAACACCATCGATGACTCGACCCAGTCCCTGCTGCGCATCCTCAACGACCTGCTCGATTTTGCGACGCGCGACAGCGACAACTTCAGCCTCGTCGAAGAGCCGATCGAGTTGAGCAGCCTGCTCGACGATTGTCTGGCGATCTTCCGCAATCTCGCGGAAGACAAACAGCTCGAGCTCATCGGCGGCGTCGATCCACGCCTGCCCACGCACGTCATCGGCGACCCGACCCGCCTGCGCCAGGTGATGACCAGTCTGCTCCGCAACGCCCTGCGCCACACCCAACGTGGCGACATCGAACTGCGCCTGTTGCCGGGCGACGACCATACCTTGCGCTGTGAGGTGCACGACACTGGCATCGGCATTCCCAAGGAGCAACTGCGCAAGATCTTCAGCGATCCGCTGTCCGAACTCGATGATCAGATTCTCGACACCCACCTCGGCCTCACCGTCTGCCGGCAATTGATCCATCGTATGGGTGGAAGCATGGGCGCCGAAAGCGCCGAGCGCGAAGGCAGTTGCATCTGGTTTGAACTGCCGCTCAAGGTCGCCGCCCATCCAACGCTGCCCTTGCCCGAGAACGAGGCGCAACTCGAAGGTCTGCGCCTGCTGGTGGTCGACGACAACCCGACCATGTTGCGCGTCATCGAGCAGCAGGCGAGCAGCTGGGGCATGAAAGTACGCTGCTGCGATCACGGTCAGCAGGCCCTCGCCCTGGCGCGCAATGCCGCCACCTTGGGCGAGCCTTTCGCCGTCATCGTGCTCGACCAGAACATGCCGGGCATGAGTGGCCTGCAACTGGCAGCGCACATCAAGGAAGACCCTCTGATCACCAGCGACGTTCTCATGCTCATGCTCACCGGTATGCGCACCGCCCCGACCTATACCATGGCCAGCAATGTCGGCATCCGCCGCGTGTTGACGAAACCGGTGACGGTGCGGCAGTTGAAACGGGCGATCAGCGAGGAGCTCAATCACATCGAACGGCCGACGCCGGTCGACAACCCACAGCGCCTGGACGCCAGCTCACAACTGAAACAGATGCGCATCCTCATCGCTGAAGACAATCCCCTCAGCCAGAAGGTGATCCGCGGCATGGTGCTCAAGCTCGGCGCCGAATGCAGCGTCGTCGGCAATGGCAAGGAAGCGGTCGAGGAGATCAGTCGGCGCAGCTACGACGTCATCCTCATGGACTGCGACATGCCTTGCATGGACGGCTACATCGCCACCCAGTCGATCCGCGAGTGGGAACGTCTGACGCAACGCCGCCCGACGCCGATCCTGGCCCTCACCGGCCACATCCTTGATGAGCATCAGGCGCGCTCGCTCGAGGCCGGCATGAACGAACACCTGAGCAAACCGGTCGAACTGTCGGAGCTGCGTGCCGCCCTGCTGCGCTGGTCGACCTACTGACCGAAGAGCACCTCGAAAGCGACTTCCATGGACGCCGCCCAGCGCGGCGCGATGCGCGGCAGGAAGATCTGCGCCGGATCGATGTGCGTACCGCTGGCATCGGCCAGGACGTGCGCGGTATTGATGCCTATGATCCCGGCTGGCGCATAGCGCAGATGGGTATAGGCCGGTCGCAGATCGAGATAGAGCCAGGGTCGCCAGATGTTGCGCCGATAGCTCAGACCCGGCCCCCAGTTGAGCAGGACCGGGCTGGGATGGGTGATGCCCGACACCGACAAGCCGCCGCTGATCGAGGCTTGGCTGCCTATCTCGTGCGAGACGGTCAGCGCCTGCACCCACTGCTCGCCGAGATCGCGCTGCTGTTGCTGCCAGTCCCAGTTGCTCGACAGGCGCAACACGCTGTGCTCATCGAGCCTGCGTTCAATGTCGAGCATGGTCAGGGACTCCATCTCGGTCTTTGAGCTTTCGACGACGACCTGATGAAAATTGAAGACATAGTCGCGCGACAACGGCAAGGTGCGGTGATAGCGCAAGCGCAAAAAGGCATCGAAGCCACCGCGCAGACCGAGATCCATGGTGGCGCCGGTATAGCGCTCGAGGACGCCGCGCCAACGCAGGGCGACGGCCCCGGCCGAGGTCGCCGGTGAGCGCAACTGCAAGGGGCTGGGAGCACCGATTTCGGAAGGATTGATATCCTGCTGGTTGTTTTCGAGCAGAATCGCAAAGCGCTTTTCGGCGGCCGGCAGATCGAGGCGAGTGCTGACGCTGTGCGTGTTATACATGCCCTGGATGGCGTCCCAGCCGACGCCTTCGCGCAGGGTGACCAGGGAACTCGCCGAACTATCGAGGGGAAGATCCGAGCCTAGATCCGGCCCGGTGAACCAGCCGTTGACCCAGCTCGCCAGGGAATTGGCGCGCCAGGAGAAATAGCAGTGGGCGGCATCGCTCCAGCCCACGAGCATGCCCTCTGAGTTGCTCATAACACAGCTGCTGGCGTCCTGATAGACCAGTTTCGCGTGCTGGGCGCTGTTATCAGGGGTCGTCGTATCGGCTAGACACCTGAGCGCGCACAGCAACAGCCATCCTTTCCAGCCCGCCTTCCAGACCGGCGCCCGCGCCATGCCACCCCCATCGCTGCGACTTCGTCCGATTGTCTCAGTCCCGATCAGGCGTGACAAGGGCCAGCGCCACCGGCCGGCCCGCAACGATCAGAAGTAGGCTTCGCTAAAGTCCATCATCAAGGCTGCTCCCGCCCGCACCGCCGCCAGACGCTGGTCGACCTCAGGCAACATGCGCTCCATGAAGTAAGCACCGAGACGAAGCTTGTCGGCATAGAATGCGTTTTCACTCCGATGCGGCTGCGCCGTCTTGGCCATGAGCGCCCACATATGAGCATAGACGGTCAAACCAAAGAGATGCAGATAATCGACCGCCGCCGCGCCGCTGGCGTCGGGATCGTGCACCGCCTGCTGCAGCAGGGCGTCGGTCCCTTCCTGCAGACGCTCGAGGGCGCGCGCCAGGGGCCGGGTGAAGACGTCGAGCTCGGGCTCATTTTTCATGCTGGCGAGCAGAGCGCGCACTTCCTCGACGTAGCGCTGCACGAAGATGCCGCGATTACGCACGACCTTGCGGCCGGTGAGATCCTGCGCCTGCACGCCATTGGTGCCTTCATAGATCTGCGCGATGCGCACATCGCGCACATACTGCTCCATGCCCCATTCGCGGATATAGCCATGCCCACCAAAGACCTGCTGCGCATCGACGCAGGCGGTGAAGCCGCGATCGGTGAGAAACGCCTTGACCACCGGCGTCAGCAGGGCGACACGATCCGCCGCCAGCTGCCGCTGCTCGGCGTCCTCGGCATATTTCGCCTGATCGAGGGCCTGCGCCACATACATGGTGAAACAGCGCGCCGCTTCATTGTGCGCGCGCACACTCAGCAGCATGCGCCGGATATCGGCGTGCACGAGTAGCGGATCGGCGGCCAGATCCTTGGCCTTGGCGCCGTGCGCCGAACGCCCCTGCAAGCGATCGCGGGCGTAAGCAGCGGCGTTCTGATACGCCACTTCCGAAGCGCCGAGGCCCTGGATACCCATGGACAGACGCTCGTAGTTCATCATGACGAACATGGCGGCGAGCCCTTCATTGACCTCGCCGACCAGCCAGCCGCGCGCGTCATCGAAGTTCATGACGCAGGTAGCAGAGGCCTTGATCCCCATCTTGTGCTCGATCGAGCCGACCTGGACGCCATTGCGCGCGCCCAGGCTGCCGTCGTCATTGACGAGAAACTTGGGCACGAGAAACAGCGAGATTCCCTTGGAGCCGGCGGGGGCATCGGGCAGCTTGGCGAGCACCAGGTGAATGATGTTTTCGGTCAGATCATGCTCACCACCGGTGATGAAGATCTTGGTGCCGGTGATCTGATAGCTGCCGTCGCCCTGTGCCTGTGCGCGCGTCTTGATGATGCCAAGATCGGTGCCGGCGTGCGGCTCGGTCAGGCACATGGTGCCAGCCCAGGTGCCGGCGTAGATCTTGGGCAGATAGCGCTGACAGATCGCCGCTGATGCGTGCTGCGAGATGGCCAAAGCGGCGCCGATACCGAGCAGAGGATAGAGGGCGAAGGAGGGATTGACCGCGAACAGGATCTCATCGCTGAGCACCGTCACCGTCTTTGGCATACCTTGTCCGCCATAGGCGGGATCGGCGCCAAGACCAATCCAGCCGCCCTCGGCGTACTGCCGGAAAGCCTGCCGGAAGCCCTGCGGCGTCTGCACGGCGGCGTTTTCCATGCGGCAGCCCTCTTCATCGCCGCTGCGATTGAGCGGAAAGAGCACCTGTTCGGCAAACTTGGCGCTCTCATCGAGGATGGCCTCGACCAGATCACGACTGACTTCTTGCAGCGCCGGCGTCGCCTGCCAGGAGGCCTCGACGTCGAAGACCTCGAAAGCGACGAACTTCATATCACGCAAAGGAGCTTTATAGACTGGCATGAGGGCACCTCCCGAATGGGCCACAAAAGTTTGCTTGGTTTGTACAAAAGCCCGCACGCGGCGGGCTTCGGTGACACCACCGCCTTAAGCGGTGGCGAACATCGCACTGGCCTCAGAAGGCCATATGATCCGCATCCATCTGCATCAGCACTTCCAAGCCACCGCGCATGGCGGCGACGTGCGCCTGCGTACGCGGCAGAATGCGCTTGAAGTAGAACTGCGCCGTCTGCACCTTGGCTTTGTAGAAGTCTGCGTCTTCAGCACCGGCGGCTATTTTATCCTGTGCCACCTGCGCCATCCAGGCCCACAGGAAGCCCATGGTGACATAGCCGGCGTACATCAGGTAGTCGACCGCAGCGGCGCCCACTTCATCGGCATTTTGCATAGCGCGCATACCGATCTCAGTGGTCACTTCGCCCCATTCCTTGTTCAGGCGCGCCAGCTCCTTAACAAAATCGGCCATGCCCGGCTTGCCTTCATTCGCCTGGCAGAACTTGTGCATGATCTTGGTGAACTGACGCAGCATGGCGCCTTGCGACTGCAGAACCTTGCGGCCGAGGAGATCGAGCGCCTGGATCTGCGTGGTGCCTTCATAAAGCAGGGCGATGCGGGTGTCACGCACGATCTGCTCCATACCCCATTCGCGGATGAAGCCGTGTCCACCATAGACCTGAACGCCATGGTTGGCCGCTTCATAGCCGACTTCGGTGAGGAAGGCCTTGGCGATGGGCGTGAGGAAACTCATCAGATCATCCGCCGTCTTGCGCTGATCGGCATCGGTGGCGCCGGTGATGACGTCGGTCTGCGTCGACAGCCAGTAGACCATGGCGCGACCGCCTTCGGCGAAAGCCTTCTGGGTCAGCAGCAGCTGCCGCACGGCCGGATGCACGATGATCGGATCGGCTTCCTTCTCCGGCGCCTTCGGCCCCGACAGCGAGCGCATGGCAAGACGCTCACGCGCATAGCTGAGCGCGCCCTGGAAAGAGCCTTCAGCCGCACAGACGCCCTGCAAGGCGGTGCCGATACGCGCCGTGTTCATGAAGGTGAACATGCAATTGAGGCCGCGGTTGGGCGGGCCGATGAGAAAACCGGTGGCCTGGTCAAAGTTGATGACGCAGGTGGCCGAGGCCTTGATCCCCATCTTGTGTTCGATCGAGCCGCAGCTGACGCCATTGCGCGCACCGACACCACCGTCTGCCGTCGGCAGAAATTTCGGCACGATGAACAGCGAGATACCCTTGGTGCCCTTGGGCGCGTCAGGCAGACGGGCGAGAACGATGTGGACGATGTTTTCCGCCATGTCGTGTTCACCGGCGGAGATGAAGATCTTGGTGCCGCTGATCTTGAAGCTGCCGTCAGCCTGCGGCTCGGCACGCGAACGGATGATGCCGAGGTCGGAGCCAGCGTGCGACTCGGTCAGACACATGGTGCCGGTCCAGCGACCGCTGATCAGATGCGTCAGATAGGTCTTCTTCTGCTCTTCCGTGCCATGCTGCTCGATGGTGTTGACCGCACCGTGCGACAGGCCGGGATACATCGACCAGGACCAGTTGGCGGTGCCGTTCATCTCGCTCATGGCGATGCCGACAGACGGCGGCAAGCCCTGTCCACCATACTCAGGATCAGCGCTGAGCGCACCGAAACCGAGTTCGACGAACTTGCTGTAGGCTTCCTTGAAACCCTTCGGGGTGGTGACGACACCCTGGTCGAACTGGCAGCCTTCTTCGTCGCCACTACGATTGATCGGCGAGAGTTCATGCTCGGAGAACTGTGCCCCGGCCTCGATGATGCTGTCGACCAGTTCGCGATTGGTCTCGACGTAGGCGGGAATGGCAGCGTACTGCTTCTCGACTTCAAGGAGTTCATGCAGGACGAACTGCATGTCACGAAGCGGTGCTTTGTACTGGGTCATGGATGAATCCTCTGATATAAGGGGCGCCGCGCAGGCGGGCATATCGATCTTGGAGGCGAACCACGCATACCCCGATCCTGAGGGGGGAGCAGCCTCTGGGGGAGATTGTAGAGCAGAAAACTGGACGGGTGTACCGCGATTCGTGACCGACCGGTCTGACCTCAGGCGTGCGTGTTGACCAGCAAGCCCAAGGTCTGATCGGCGGTGCGTACGACGGCGACGCTGGCCTGCACCTGCTGGCTGGCGGCCTGCATCTGCACGAGGCTCTGGGTCAGGCTCTGCTGCGGCGACGACGACACATTCGCTTGCGCGATGGCCTGTGCATTGCGGTTAAGTTGAGTCATGCCGTTACGCAGACCCGTCAGTCCGGTCGCCATCAGGGATGGCATGGTTGAGGAGATCATCGGTCACCTCCACGCGGCAAGGCCGCTTTTCAACGATCACATTCTCAGGATACGCCAAGCTCAGCCACCTGTCATGCAAGGCTCTAGACCATTTTGCGCTAAAAGTGCAAAAAATCATGCAAGGGCGTCAGATCCCAGGGTTGCAGCAAGCTTCCCTGTGGCCCGAGCAAGGCCAGGCAGGGCACCGCCAGCAAGGCTTGCAGGGTCGCCCGATTTTCCTCCCAGGCCGGCATCTCCAGGTCCTGGACATTGCCGACCCAGCCGAGCAGGCGGACCCCGTCACGACGAATGGCCTCGGCGGTGAGCAGGGCGTGATTGATGCAGCCCAGGCGCAAGGCAACGACCAGGATGACCGGCAGATCGAGCTCCTGCACCAGCCGGCTGAGCATCTCCCGTTCCGACAGAGGCGTGCGCCAACCACCGGCGCCTTCGACCAGGGCAAGATCGGCCGGCGTCGCCAGGGCACCGCGCACCCAGCCGACCAACTGCCCGCCATGCAGGCTACGTCCGGCGTGACGGGCGGCGATATGCGGCGCCACGGCCTCGGGCAGGCAGACCGGATTGACCTGCTCATAGGGCAAGGCCACCGAACTCGCCGCCATCAGACGCAGCGCATCGGCGTTGCGCCAGCCCTGCGGCGTCTTCTCGGCACCCGCGGCGAGCGGCTTCAAGCCGAAGACGCGAGCGCCACGCGCGCTCATCGCCTGCAACAGAGCGACACTGACGAAGGTCTTGCCGACGTCGGTGTCGGTGCCGGCGATGAAAATGCCCTGGGTCATTTTTCCTCCTTGCGCGCCAGCAACCAGAGCACCCGATAACGCAGGCGACAACGGCCGGACGCGTCCTCCAGAGCGTGCAGTATACGCTGGTAAGCGATGCGCCCGAGCAGACCCGCGCGCGCCGGACGTTCATAGACGCCAGCACCGCTGGCCTTGAGTGAGCGCAGGGCGACGACGGCGCTCGCATGCTCACTCACCAGATCTGCTTCTTCGACAGCGAGCAGACGCAGACCCGCCACGCGCACTGCCTGTTGCCAGTCGTCGGCGCTCGGCAAAGGGCGCAGCGGCGCAGTGCGTCCAACCATTGCCCAGGCCTCTGCCAGTTCCTGCAGGGATCCGGCCACCGGCAAGGCGAGCGCCAACAAACCGTCCGTCTCAAGCACGTCGGCGAGGGCCGGCATGAGTGCCGCCGTCCCCCATTGCAAAGCGAAATTGCTGAACAAGGCCGCCATGCTCGCGGGGCGCAGGGGCAGGGCGTTGAAACTGGCCTGGACGAACAGACCGCTGGCGCCGCGCCGCGCCAGCGCCAGCATGGGCGCGGCGATATCGAGACCGAGACCGGGCCCCCAGCGCGCTGCCAGATGCGCCGCCAGGGCGCCGTCACCACAACCAAGGTCAGCCCAGAGCAAGGGGCCCTGCGGCAGGTGACGCAAGCTCATCTGCCACAGGCGTGCGCGCGCCTGCGCCTGGACACTGGTGTGCGCCGCGTACACCATCGCGGCATCGCCAAAACTGCGCGCCAGACGCGTTTCAAGCGAGTCCATGCCGTGCTTCCCAGTCGGTCAGTACCGGCGCCAGCTGCGGCGACCAAGGCAGAACATGCGAACCCGGCAGGACGATCACCTCGAGCCCGAGGCGACGCAGGGGTTCCGCCTGCGCCACCGGGAGAAGGGCGTCAGCGGCAGCGAGCACGACGAGGATGGGCAGGGACAGCGCCGCCAGGGCAGCGCGCCGGTCCCAGAGCAGAGCGTCGAGTAGTTCCGGCGCCTGCCGCGCTGGCCACTGCAAGGGCTGCAAGCGTCGCCGCAAACTCGCCGCGGCGGCGTCGCCGTGCGCCTGCAACGCCAGAAACTCGCGGCCGGCGGCCGGCGGCGAGGCGCGCAGCCGCGCCTGAAAATCGCGCCAGTGCGCCGCCGCCATGCCCGGCCAGGCGGCATCGGCGCACCAGTAAGGACTGCTCGCCAGCAGGACCAGGGCGCGCACCTGCGGCTGACGGGCGAGATCGAGGGCGAGCACGCCGGACAAGGACCAGGCGTAGAGCACGCCCTCTGTCGCCGGCAGACGCTCCGCCCAATCCTCTACCTGTGCCTCGGGCCGTACCTGCGACCAATCCCAGGCCTGCCAATCGGATCGCGGCAGGGCCTGCTGTAGCGGCTGAAAGATCTCGCCACGCACGCCCCAGCCGGGCAGAGCGATACGCCAGCTCATCGCATCACCTCGTCCCAGGCGCGATCGAGCGCAAGAACAAGCCGATCGATCTGATCGCGCTGGTGCGCGGCGCTGAACGTGATGCGCAGGCGTGACTGTCCTTGCGCTACCGTCGGTGGCCGTATCGCTGTCACCCAGACCCCCTGCTGGCGCAGACGCTCGGCGAGACGCAGGGCGCGTTCAGCGTCCCCGACCATGAGCGGCTGAATGGGCGAGTCACTGGCGCGCAACGGCCAGCCACGGCGCTGCGCCTGCTCCTTGAAATAGGCGATATGCTCGGCCAGACGTTGCCGCCGCCAGTCCTCACGCCGCACCAGGGCGATGGCGGTCAGGGTCGCGTGCGCCAGCGCCGGTGAGGCCGCCGTCGAATAGATGTAGGGGCGCGCGAACTGCAGCAGCGCCTCGATCAGCGGCGCTTCACCGAGGACGCAGGCGCCCTGTGTACCGATGGCTTTGCCGAGGGTGACGCAGAGCACCGGCAGGTCCTGCACCGACCAGCGCGCCGCCGCCCGCCCCTCCTCGCCCTCGACACCGATGCCATGCGCGTCGTCGAGCATCAGCCAAGCGCCATGGCGACGACAGATCTGCGTCAGGGCGGCGACGTCGGCACGGTCACCGTCCATGCTGAAGATCGCGTCGCTGACCACCAGGGGGGCGGGTTCGGCGCACAGACGCCGTTGCAACGCCTCCATGTCGGCGTGCGGATAGCGCTTCAGCCGCGCACCGGCGAGGCGCGCACCATCGAGCAGGGAGGCGTGATTGAGCTTGTCCTCGATGACCAGATCGTCGGCTTCGAGCAGAGCCGCCAGGGTCGCGGTATTCGCCTGCCAGCCGCTGGCGAAGAACAACGCCCGCGGCCGCCCCAGCCAGTCGGCGAGAGCCGCCTCGAGTTCCTGATGCGCGCGGCTGTGGCCGCAGACCAGATGCGCCGATCCGGCGCCGCAGCCATAGCGACGCGCGCCGCTGGCCAAGGCGGCGGCGATACGGCGATCGGCGGCGAGACCAAGATAGTCGTTGCTGCAGAAATTGAGCAACTCCTCTTCACCGACACGTACGCACGGCCCCTGCGCCGCATCGTGCACTTGCAGCCGGCGATACAGCCCACGCTCCTGCTGTTGGCGCAGGCGCAGCTCAAGACGCGCTGACAGCGGCAGCATGCGGACGGGCCATGGCGTCGTGGTACAGGGGCGGGCGCGCCTCCTCCAGGCGCAAACCGAGGCGAGCAAGCAGCTGCCGATCGGCGTCCGGTGCGTTGTTGCCGGTGGTCAGCAGTTTGCAACCGAGAAAGATCGAGTTGGCGCCGGCCATATAGCACAACGCCTGGGTGCTGGCGCTCATGCTCTCGCGCCCAGCCGACAAGCGCACGTAAGAGGCCGGCATGAGGATGCGGGCGACGGCAATGCAGCGCACGAACTCGAGCTCATCGATGGCCTCGACCTCGCCGAGGGGCGTTCCCGGAATCGGCACGAGGCGATTGATCGGCACCGAGGCCGGATGTTGCGGCAGATTCGCCAGCTGTCGCAGCAGGTCGACGCGATCCTGGCGCTCTTCGCCCATGCCGACGATGCCGCCGGCGCACACCTTGATGCCCGCGTCGCGCACATGGTCGAGCGTCTGCAGGCGATCCTCGTAGCGATGACTACTGATCACCTGCGTATAGTAAGTGGCGGAGGTATCGAGATTATGGTTGTAGTAGTCGAGTCCGGCGGCGGCCAGACGCGTCGCCTGCGAGGCGTCGAGCATGCCTAAGGTCATGCAGGTCTCAAGACCGAGGGACTTCACTTGCCGCACCATCTCGAGCACGACCGGCATGTCCTTCTCGCTCGGCGAGCGCCACGCCGCGCCCATGCAGAAACGGCTAGCGCCCTGCTCTCGCGCCTCTTTCGCCTGCGCCATCACCTCCTCGATCTGAAGGAGTTTCTCCTTATCGAGACCGGTCTTGTAACGCCCTGACTGAGCACAGTACTTGCAATCTTCCGGACAGGCGCCAGTCTTAATCGACAGCAAGGTCGAAGCCTGGATGCGGGTCGGATCAAAATGACGGCGATGCACCTGCTGCGCCTGCATGACCAGTTCCAGCAGCGGCAGTTCAAAAAGACCGGCGACCTCAGCGCGCGTCCAGTCGTGGCGAAGTTCGTTCACAGAGCACCTTTCGTCAACTTGATCGGATGACTAAGTTTACGAACTCATCCCGCCCTTGACAAGCCGGCATCAGCAAATAATATACCTTACGACCGTTATGTAAGTGGAGTTCTTATGGATACCGCCGCCGATTTGCGCCCGATGTTGCCGCGCACCCTGTTCCAAGCCGAACACGAGGCCTTTCGCGCCACGGCGCGGCGTTTCTTCGCCGAAGAGGTGCTACCGCATCGCGAGCGCTTCGAAGCACAGCAGCACGTCGATCGCGACCTCTGGAACAAGGCTGGAGCCCTTGGCTTGCTCTGCCCGACCATGCCCGAAGCCTATGGCGGCGCCGGTGTCGATCGCCTGTACAGCATCATCCTGATGGAAGAGCAGGCGCGCGCCGGCGACTCCGGCTGCGGCTTCTCCCTGCACTCGGACATCGTCGCCAACTATCTGAACAACTTCGGTAATGAAGCACAGAAGTCGACCTGGCTGCCACGCATGGCGAGCGGCGAAGTGATCAGCGCCATCGCCATGACCGAACCTGGCACCGGCTCCGACCTGCAGAGCATCAAGACGCGCGCCGTGCGTCAGGGCGATCACTATCGACTGAGCGGCTCGAAGATCTTCATCACCAATGGCTATCTCAGCGACATGGTGGTGGTCGTGGCGCGCACCGGCGAAGGAGACAAGGGCGCCGAGAACATCTCCTTGTTCATCGTCGATGCGCACAGCCCCGGTTTCAGCAAGGGAAAACCGCTCAACAAAGTCGGCATGAAGGCGCAGGACACCTGCGAGCTCTTCTTCGACGAGGTCGTGGTGCCGGCCGAGAACCTGCTCGGCGCCGAAGGCATGGGCTTTATCATGCTGATGAAGGAACTGGCCTGGGAGCGCATGATGATCGCCATCATGTGCACCGCCGGTGCGGAAGTGGCCATCGCCCATACCCTCGACTATGTGCGCCAGCGCCAGGCCTTCGGCAAACCCGTCGCCGCCTATCAGAACACCCGCTTCAAGCTCGCCGAGCTCAAGTCGGAAACCCAGATCGGCCGCGTCTATGTCGATCGCTGCATCGAGCTGGTGCTGCAGGAGCAACTGCCCATCGACGCTGCCGCCGCCGCCAAATACTGGTGCTCGGATCTGCTCTGTCGTGTCGTCGACGAGTGCGTGCAGTTGCACGGCGGCTATGGCTACATGCTCGACTACCCGATCGCCCGCGCTTACATCGACATGCGCGCCAACCGCATCTACGGCGGCACCAACGAGATCATGAAAGAACTGATCGCGCGCATGCTCTAGCAGCGCGCACCCGCCCCTGCCGCTGGTACGAAAGGATGAGGCAAGGCTAGAATAAGCGTTTTGGGGGGAACCATGAGCCAGCCTCGCCGTACTCAGGCGGAACGTTCGGCGCAGATGCGCAAACGTCTGCTCGAAGCCACACTCAGCTGCCTGGCGAGCGAGGGCTATGCCGGCAGCACGGTGAGCAAGATCGTCGAGCGCGCCCAGGTCTCGCGCGGCGCTCCCGTGCACCACTACCCGAGCAAAGCCGCGCTCATCGAAGCCGCCGCCGAGTTCATGATCCATCGCATCTACGCCGAGCTCGGGCGCGTCGTCCTCTCCCTGCCGGCCAGTCCGCACCACCTCGAGGACATCATCCTCGGTTGCTGGCGCAGCGTCTTCGGCAAGCAGGAAAACGCCGCCATGCTCGAGTTGATGCTGGCCAGCCGCCACGACGAAGAGCTCGCCCTGATGATGCGTCGCCTGTGGACAGTCGGCTATGACACCTTGAAGCTGGCCACCCAGCACTACTTCGAGCCCTTGCAGGAGGACGCCCAGCCGCTGCAGCTGATGACCCTGACGCAATGGCTGTTGCGCGGCATGTCGCTCGACCTGCACTTGGTGCACGACACCGCCATCTTCGAGCATTTCATCAAGCTCTGGGTGCGCCTGCTCGCCACCCAGATGCGCCCGCGTCAGGACATCCAGGGACCGCCACCGCGCCCGGCCTTCTGGGATACGCCCCTGCGCGAGATCGACGTACAGCAACGACGCTGATCAGACCCCTGCTCAACCCATGACCGAAGAAGGCGGGCATCATGACAGCTGCCCGCCCACACCTTTGAACTTCTCCACAAAGGCTATAGTGGTCCCCGAATTTGAGACAAGAGTTTAAGCTGTCGTCCACGAGAGGGTGATAGACAGATGAGCGAGAGCAAAAAGCGCAAGAGCTACAGCGCCGAGTTCAAGGCGAAAGTGGCGCTGGAA